>JBFWSG010000020.1:0-94133 GCA_050248495.1 Pirellulales bacterium
CCCACTTGAAGCTGAACCTGGAAACCAACCACGCCACGCTCGCCGGCCACACGATGCAGCACGAGCTCGAAACGGCCGGCTCGGCCGGGGCACTCGGCTCGATCGACGCCAACACCGGCGACATGCTGCTCGGTTGGGACACCGACCAGTTCCCGACCGACATCTATCTCACCAGCCAGTGCATGCACTCGGTGCTCAAGTACGGCGGTTTCACCACCGGTGGCGTCAACTTCGACGCCAAGGTCCGCCGCGAAAGCTTCGAGCCGATTGATTTGTTCTACGCCCACATCGGCGGCATGGACGCCTTCGCCCGCGGCCTGAAGATCGCCGCCGCCATGCGCGAAGACGGCAAGCTCGAAGAACTGCTCCGCGACCGCTACGCCAGCTGGGACCAGGGCCTCGGCAAGGAAATCGAATCAGGCAAGCATACCTTCGCCACGCTCGAAAAGATCATGCTCGACAAGGGCGAAGCCGCCACAAACCGCAGTGGCCGGCAGGAGATGCTGGAGAATTTGATCAACACATATTTGTAGACTGCGCCCATGTTATCGAGGGGCCTTCACAACGCCCCCACGAACACGGCTGGATCAACACCGAAATGCCGGCCGAGCAGCCTCATCACGCGCTTGCTGATTTCCCGCTTGCCGGACAGAATTAGCGACGCATTCGACTGGCTGCCGATGATACGGCCCAAGTCGCTGATGTTCATGTCGTGCGATTCCATCAGGTGCTTGAGCATGGCCAGCGGCGTGATCTCGGGCAGATCGACTGGGTGACGCCGCTGGTAGTCTTCGATAAACACCGTGAGCGCATCGAGATAGTCCTGCTCCCCGGCCGGCAACGTCCCCTCGTCATAGGTTGCCAGGTGGCCCGCGATCTTCGCTGCCCGTTCCAGTTCCCGTTTGCCGCGGATCGGCCGCAGCGGAAACACGCGGACCAGTTCCAGATACCGACGATCAAGTTTCGTTTTGATTGCCGTGCTCATAGCGTGTCCTTCCAGCGGTCTTTCGAGTATTCCGCATGGGTCATGAACCGCAGCGTGTAGATCACTTGGCGGTTGTAGTGGATTGCCGTGATCAATCGGTAGCGGTTCCCACGCACATTGAACACCACGACCGTCCGGCCGCTTTCCACTTCCACAGGATCAGCGTGCGGATAGACCCGCCGTACTTCGGCAATATTCCGCCACGCGGCGCGGTCGCCGTTCTTTAGCCAGGCCGCTAGCGCAACCGCGGCATCCGGGAACTGACCGGCCCACTTCTTCACCGTTCCCCCGTGAATTACTCTCACATATTACATTTTGTAATACCGAGGGCGGCTAGTCAAGTCGATTCAGCGCCATCTAGCGGAAAAAACACCTCCGCACCACCGCCACCAGGGACATCCCGAAAGGCATCGGCACGCGGCCGAGCAGGTTGCTTTCGCTGGCCATTGTGTGTTCCAACAGCCGGTTCACGGGTGCGGCCGGAACGTGCAAGTCGCCGGCCGATGGGGCGTCTTCGTCGGTGAGATACTTGCTCGCCAGCCGCACCGCCATCGCCGGGGCGAAGAGCAGCGTGTTGTAGTGGCTGAGCAGTTCGATCTGCGATGACTCGCGCTCCCAGAGTGAGCGAAACTCGTCCTTGCTGTATCGCCGCACATGCCGATGCTGGGCGTCGCGCGGCGCGTAGAGCCATTGATACGCCGGCACCGTCGCAACGATGATTCCACCTGGCTTGAGCAGCCGCAGGGCCGTCTCGGCGGATCGCCTGTCGTCTTCGATATGTTCCAGGACGTCGGTCAGCAACACGACGTCATAGCTCGCCGACGGCAAATCGACTTCATGCGGCAAGCTCCCCTGCCGCACGCGGTTGCCGAGCTTCTTGCGGGCATATGCCAATGCCAGTTCCGAGCACTCGACGCCCATCACGTCGTGCCGCGACGCGATCGCGGTGAGATTGCCGCCCGTGCCGCAGCCCAGCTCGCAAATTCGCAGGCGGCGACCCATGCCACCTTCCACATACCGTTCGACGAGCGACCAGACGATCCGCCGCCGGGCCTGGAACCACCAATGGTCGTCCTCAAATTGCGACAGCTCGTCGTACAGCTCGGCGTCCATGGGCAGCTTCTCGCGTCAGGCCGCTTTGCTTCCGATCGATTGCGGCTCGAAGACCGGGAGCGCCGCCTCGTTCGCGGCGGGGTGCGCCGGACGGCGACGCGCGAACTGCCGGCGGATCATGGCCAAATCGATTGCCGCGACCACGAAATCGCGCGGTTTGAGCCGCGAGCCGGCTACGTCCTGCCAGCGTTCGAGCGGATACTCATAGATGACGTCGGCCGCGGCGCCCTGTTCGTTGCGCGTTCGCGCTGCCACCATCCGCGCCAAGATCTCGACATCGAAAATCCAACGCGTCTGGAACGGCCGGTCGAACAGCGCGGTCGTCTCCGGAGTGACGCGAAACAGCTTGGCGCCACATTGCGTGTCGTAGACCGCAAGCCCCAATACGAGCGACGCCGCGGTGGCAAACGCCCGGCCGGTGAAATGTCGCTGCCAGCTGCGTTCGATCCGCCGGCCCAACAGCCCGACGCGGCTGCCCATCACCAGCAGCAGCTCCGGTCGCTGTCCGAGCACATCGCGGAATCTCTCGATCGAAGAGAGGGGCGTCGCCAGGTCGGCGTCCCAATAACCGATCATCGCCGGCGCCCGCCGCAGCGCCGCTTTCACGCCGCGCCGCACCGCCTCGGCTTTGCCGACGTTCTCGCCGAGCCCCAGCACGGCAATCCGCCGCGGGTCTGCAGCGCGCAGTTGCTCCAGCACCTCTCGCGTATGGTCGCTGCTGCCGTCGTCGACCATCACGAACGACACGCCGCGAGATTGCGCAAGAAACGCCGCAAACGCCTGCACGTCGAGCCGCGCAGCTTCGTTGTAGCAAGGCACGACGATGACCGTGTCGTGGTTCACGCGATTCCGGGCAGCTGCAGTTGAGAATGCGGGCGAGAAGCGGCGAACCATACGTGTCTCGCATCCTCACCGCAATCGCACTCGCGCGGCGGCGGCACTGCTAGCAGTGCGTCGAACTTGCCGGCTTTCTTGCCACCTGCTATCGTCCGCCCACCGACCCACTTCCCCCCTTTGGAACCCTGCCATGTCCAAGGATTCGCGTGCCTGGTCCGATCCGCTCGCCGTCGCGCTGCTGGTGCTCGTCGTGTTGACGCTCTACTGCGTACGGCTCGTTGACCAGCCGCTCGTGGGCGAAGAAACGCGCTGGGGGAGCGGCGCACGCGAAATGCTGGCCACGGGCGACTGGGTCGTGCCGCGGCAGCAAGGCACCGTGTTTCCGGAGCGCCCGCCGCTGACGATGTGGCTGATGGCCGCCACCGGTTATGTCCGCGGCGACGTCGATGCCGTGGCGATCCGCTTGCCGAGCGTCATCGCAGTGCTGCTCACATCGCTCGTGATCTACGGCTACACGCGCTCGCTCGTCTCGGGCTTCGCGGCGTTCGTCGCGGCGTTGGCCTACGCCACGATGGCCCAGGTGCTCCAAATCGGCCGCATGGGAGAATCGGAAGCGGTCTTCGCGCTCTTGGTCGGAGCGTCGCTGATGGGCTGGCATCTCGCCTATTTGCGCGGCTGGCCCCCGGCGGCCAGCTGGTCGATCGGCTTCGCATTGGCCGCCCTCGGTGCGCTCACCAAGGGCCCGCAAGCTCCCGTCTATTTCGTCGCCATCACGGGCGTCTACCTGCTTTTTCGCCGCGACTGGCGGTATCTCTTGAATTGGCAGTACGCCGTGGGCGTTGTGGTTTTCCTCGCCGTCGTCGCGGTCTGGCAGGTGCCGTTCTACCTGGCCACCGACCTCGATGCCGTGCTCGATACCTGGGCAGGCCTGGCGAGCGATCGCGTCCGCCTGTCGGGTCTGGTGAATCACGTAGTCGCCTATCCGCTCGAAACCTTTGTCTGCCTGCTCCCCTGGTCGCCGATCCTCTTCGCGTATGCCAAGCGCGAAATGCGCGACGCCGTGGCCGATCAATCGGCGCTCACCTCGTTCGCGCTGGTGGCGATTGCGATCGCTTACCCCACAGTTTGGTTTGCCTCCGGAGCACAAGCGCGGTACTTCATGCCGCTCTATCCGCTGGTCGCCGTGCTTGTGGGTCTGGCGGTAGAGCGCTGCTCGACCGCGGCGCTCGGCCGTTACCCGCGTCGGGCCTGGCACCAGTTCCTGCTCGTATCGGCCCTGCTGATGACGGCACTGTGCGTCGTCGCCTGGATACCTGCCTCCTGGTCCCTCGCCGCCTACCAGCCGCATTGGTTCGGCATTCTGATCGTGATATCGGCCTTCGTAGCGACATGGGCGCTATGGAGTTGCTACCGGCTGGCGACCTTCAACTTGCGATTGATCGCCGTCGCGGGAATCGCCGGCTTCGCCGGCCTCACGCAGGCTGGCCTGCTGATGAACCTCAACATCGCGCGGTGGAGCGACCCGGCGACAGCCGTCGCCCAGCTGCGCGAGATCGTCGGCCACTCGCAGCCGCTCGTGAGCCTCACGCCCATCGACCATCGCTTTGCCTATTTTTACGAGGAGCAGATCGCCGAGCTTCCCTGGCCAACCTACATCGACGACCTGCCGCCGGATGTCGACTACTTCTGCTTCATGCGGCATCCGCTCGACACCGCCGACTCGCGCGAGTCGGGCCGCGGACGCACCTTTACGCGAACCTCCGGCATGTTGCCTTTCGCCTGGGAAGAAGTCGCCACGCTCTGCGTCGAGCGGCGGATTCGCGACTACCCGCAGCGGATGCTGGTGCTCGGCCGCGTCGTGAAGCCGCGCTTGGCGCTGGCGAACGACGCCACACGGCCGCGGCCGAAAACGGTCAACCTCACCGCGGCAGCTGAAACCTACACGCGAACGCGCTAGGCGGCATTTTCCTGCGGCGCGGACAAGTGGCCACCTACCGCCGCATAAACCATCTCCACCGTCATGTCGCGCATGCACCGATGATGGCCGAGAGGGCAGACGCGCTTCATGCACGGCTGGCAGTCGAGCCCCAGCGCCAGGCAGGTTTCGCGCTCGTAGTGAGTCTGCACTAGCCGCGGATCAGTCGGACCGAAGAGCGTCACAACCGGCCGGCGGAACGCGATGCCGAGATACCGCGGCCCGCTGTCGGTGGTCACTAGCAGCCGCGACCGGCGGACGCAAGCCTTCGTGAGCCCGATCGGCAGCTCCGCCTCGTCGGCCAGGCTTGTCACGCGCGAATCGCGGGCGAGCGCGACGATCTCGTGCGCCGTGTCCCGCTCCTTGGGTCCGCAATTCACCAGCACCGAAAGTTTCCAATCCGCCGCGATCCGTTGCGCGAGGGCCGCAAAGTGCTCAGCCGGCCAGTTCTTCGCGCTGCCGAACGCGCCGCCGGTGTTGAAGACGACAACTTGATCGCCCGGCGGCAACGCCAGCCGCCGCCAAACCCCGTCGGCCGCCGTTTCGTCGTCGACCGTCGTCGCCAGTTCCATCCGTGGCGACTCGGCCGCACATTCGATCTGTCGCACCAGCTCCAAATAGGCGTCGAGCGTCGCCAGCGGCAACCCGGTGGTCGCGTCGCGCGGCACGGCAAAACGCTGAGTCAATAACAGGCCTCGCAAATCACCGCGATAACCGACCCGCTCCCGCGCACCGGTCCGCCAGGCCATCAGCGCGGTGCGAAACGAGTTAGTGAAGAGCAGCACCTGATCGAGCCGCAGATAACGCAACCGCCGGATCGCTTCACGGGCGCTGCACTCACCCGGCATGGGCCGCTTGGCATAGGAGACGATTTCATCGAACCAGCTGCTGCCGGCGAGCACCTCGGCCACATACGGCCGCATCACGCCCACCAGATGTGCGGAGGCACCAACGTGCTGCCGTACGGCCCGCAGCGCCGGCGTCGCCATCACCACGTCGCCGATCCAATTCGGCAGAAATATCCCAATTCGCATGCGACGGATGCTAACACGCCCGCGGCCGGCCCTCCTAGCTCAATCTGGTAGCTCAATCTGGTCTGCACACGCTAGCGGCAGCAGGCCCTAATCAGCACGCCAAGACGCAAAGGTGCAAAGGACGCAAAGAAGACCAAAGGCAAAATTCAATTGGATTTCTTTGCGCTCTTTGCTTCTTTGCGCCTTGGCGAGAAAAAGAGCTTGTGGCCAACGCTAAGTGCCCGGCACGTTTCGCTCTCGCAGTTTAGCGACAAGCGAATCGCGGTCGACGTACTGCACCGCATCGATTCCGGCAGCTCGCGCCCCTTCAACATTTTCCGCCCTGTCGTCGGTGAAGAACACATTCTGCGGCGGCGCAGCCGCGCGGCGAGCGGCCGCTTCGTAGATGCCGGGCTCCGGCTTCATGATGCCAACCTCATAGCTGACGATCGCCCAGTCGAAGGCGCTCACCGCCTGGCCGACCGCCATTACCGGAAACCGCCCGTCGCGCAAGAAGTTCCACTGCAGCGGATTCGTGTTCGACAAGAGGGCCAGCCGGTTCCCGGCATCAGCGAGCTCCCGGACCAGCTCGAACATCGGTTCGATCGGCTGAAAAATGTCGCACACGGCGTCGGCCAGTCGCTTGCGATCGGGCCGCGTACCGGTGACCTGGCAGAAGTGGTCGAAGAACTCATCGGTGGTCAACTTGCCCGACTCGTACCGCGTGATGGCCGTGACGTTTTCCTGGCTGCCGAAGAGCGCATCCCACACCGCCTCGGCCGTGATGCCCGCCGCCGCCCCCATCTGAGCGCACATGATGTCGTAACTATACTCGACCAGCACCATCCCGATATCGAAATACAAAACCTTGGGCGGCATGCTTGTTTCAGTCTCCTCGAATGGTGACGCGATTCCTTCAACCGTTCCGCAAATTCCACAAGCCTGACATTCAGCCGACCGTCACCGCTTTGACCAACTCCGCCGGCAATTCGGGCGTCGCCCCAGGCTGCGATGCCACAAAGGCCCCCAACCGGTTGGCGAGCTCCGCCGTCCGCGCTGGCTCCCATCCCAGCAGCCAGCCGACCAGGATCGCCGCCGTGCAGGCGTCGCCGGCGCCGACCGCATCCGCATTGGACGCCGCAGGGTAACGCGCCGGCGGCGGATCCTCGATTCCGTGGCGATGGATCACCAGCGTCCCGCGTTCGCCGCGCGTGAACACGACCGCATCAAGCCCCAGTTGCTCGCGCATGCGAGTCAGCCGCGCCTCGCGCGTGCCCGCCGGCAGTTCGAGCATCAGCGCGATCGTGTCAAGCTCCTGGTCGTTGAGCTTCACGATCTTGGCTCTGCGGCAGCTCTCCACGATGCCCTCCCGATCGTAGAACGATTGCCGCAGGTTCACGTCGAAGAGCCGAAGCGCCTGAGGCGCCGCATCCAAGAATTCCCAGATCGCCCGCCGCGACTGCGGCGAACGCTGTGCCAGCGTGCCAAAGCAGATCGCGTCGCACCGCCCGGCCAGCTCGATCCACTCCGACGTCAACTCAAGATGATCCCAGGCGATATCCGGCGTAAAAGTGTAAGTCGGCTGCCCAGCCGCGAGTGTCACATTCACGGTGCTGGTCGGATGCTCGGAATCGCGCTGAACGAAGTCGCTGGTCATACCCCGGCGTCCGAGCTCGCGAACCACCTCGTCGCCCAGCGCGTCACTGCCGACGCGGCTCGCCACGATGGCCGCGCCCCCGCCGTCCCGCAGCAGGTGATGCGCGTGGCAGGCGACATTCAGCGGCGCCCCGCCCAGCACCTTGCCGCCGGGCAGCACGTCCCACAGCGCCTCGCCCAGTCCGACGATTGTAAACCGCTGCCCGGTCACACGATCACCTGGGCGATTGCCACCCGTATCGCTTTCATTCGACGAATTCTTCATAGGTTTGGGGTCCACCGTAGAAGTAGAATAGGTGGCGGATATCATCCTCGCAACCGCGAGACTCGACTTGCCTTTTGTATTCCACAGGATACAATTGCATGGTGATCGAGATTCGCCAGACTCACGAGTATGCCAACTGGTTCGAAAAACTCCGCGATCGGCGGGCGCGCGCGAAGATCTTGGTCCGTGTGCGCCGCTTATCGTTAGGAAACGCGGGTGATGTTTCGCCCGTGGGCGAAGGCGTCTCCGAACTGCGAATCAACTACGGTCCCGGCTATCGCGTCTATTTTAAGCAACACGACGAGGTTTGGATCGTGCTGCTCGCCGGTGGCGACAAGCGAACTCAACAGCGCGATATCGCGCGAGCCAAGGAGCTGGCGCGAAATCTTTGAGGAATTGAAAGTGCCAAAGACAAAGACCAAGAAATGGGATGCCGCGGACCATTTGGAAACGGCCGAAGACATGGCGGCCTACCTTGAGGCGGCGTTGGAAGAGGGTGACGCAGCGCTATTTGCCGCGGCGCTCGGCGACGTAGCCCGCGCCAAGGGAATGACCAAGATTGCACGGGCCACCGGATTGGGGCGAGAGAGCCTCTACAAAGCACTTTCACCCGACGGCAATCCGGAATTCTCGACCGTCCTCAAGGTGCTGGACTCGCTGGGGCTGAAGCTGCATGCGACGGCGAGCTAGGACGCACACCCCGCAGCGCCTCGCCCAGACTCACGATGGTACGGTGATGTTTCATTCGAGGTTCACTTGGGCCGTGCTCTGGTCACCGAATATCGGCCGATTCTTGCGAGTGACTGCCGCTCCAATACGCGTTCAATTTCGTTGAATCCAAGTAGCCTTGCAGTGGCCGCCCCGATTTCTGTTAGCGATTTGATCTCGAACGTGTCGGGGTCGACTCGAAAATGTGCGTCCCAGCGATCGAGTCGAGGATTGAAGAGACGCACCAGCAGATCGGTGCCAGGAACGAGCGACGCTATATCCGTTCCCTTCGCGCGATTGCAGACGGCACAGGCCAACGCCAGGTTGTCGAGCTCTGTCGGTCCACCATGCTTTTCCGCAATGATATGATCGACGTGGCAACCGAAATAGGTGTCGCGCTGCTGGATCAAGCAGTATTCACATGCACCGCCGGCGCGCTCGTCGACGGACCGCCGCAACTCAGCGCTGAAATGGCTACTCATGAGAGAGTCGCGCTTGCGCCCGCGCTTTCGCCAAGCGCATGACGTGTTCGAGCTGCATATATTGATCCAGCTCGGAACGTTCGTCCTCGTCGAGCGTTCCGGCCTTCTCCCGAGCAATCAGATCCGCGACGCGCTCCTGCGTCGCCACCGAAGCCTGATAGCCCGCGACCGCCTGCGGCCCGCCGCCGGACGCAATCAGCTCGACAAATTCTTCATAGGCTCGGATCATAGGTATCAGGATAGTCCTGCCAACAATTCCTCGCAACGGCGGCAACGCTGGATTCGCGCACCCGTGGGGGGATACTGGACTCGCTGGGGCTGAAGCTGCATGCGACGGCGAGCTAGCCTTCGTTCGTGTGGCCGCTGCGTTTCATATCTGTCCCACTCGCCGGCTGGCCGGCGAATTCGCGTTGTTTCCTATCCCTCATGCCCGGCGCGAACCGCGTGGAACTCGGCTGCCTCTTCATGCTAAAATCGTCGCTTTATCTGCTAATCGACTTTCTCGCAAGGAGCTCACGGTGCCCCAGCCACTTAAAACGTCGGCCCTCAACAAGTACAGCGCCCAGGTCACTCAGCCGGAAACGCAGGGCTCCTCGCAAGCGATGCTCTACGCCACCGGCATGAGCGAAGCCGACATGAACAAGGCGCAGGTCGGCATCGCCAGCATGTGGTTCGAGGGCAATCCCTGCAACATGCACCTCTTGGACCTCGCCCGCGAAGTGAAGCAGGGCGTCCTCGCGGCAGGGCTCGTCGGCTTTCAGTTCAACACGATCGGCGTGTCGGACGGCATCTCGATGGGCACCGACGGCATGAGCTACTCGCTGCAATCGCGCGACATCATCGCCGACTCGATCGAAACTCTGTGCAGCGCCCAGTGGCACGACGCCTGCATCGTGCTTCCCGGTTGCGACAAGAACATGCCAGGGTCGATCATGGCGCTCGGCCGGTTGAATCGCCCCGGCTTCATGATCTATGGCGGCACGATCCGCGCGGGACATACTTCGACCGGCGAGCCGATCGATATCGTCTCGGCTTTCACCTGCTACGGCGCCCAGCTCGCCGGCAAGATGACCGACGCCCAGCGCCGCGAAGTCGTGCGGCATGCCTGCCCCGGCGCGGGCGCTTGCGGCGGCATGTACACCGCCAACACGATGGCCTCGGCGATCGAAGCACTCGGAATGTCGCTGCCCTACAGCTCCTCGATCCCGGCAACGGATCCCGACAAGATCAAGGAATGCCATCGCGCGGGCGAAGTGATCAAGCTCTGCCTCGAAAAGGATCTCAAGCCGCGCGACATCATGACCCGCGAGGCGTTCGAGAATGCGATGGTGGTGGTGATGGCCCTCGGCGGCTCGACGAACGCGGTGCTCCACCTGATCGCCATGGCCCGCAGCGTCGATGTGCCGCTCACGATCGACGACTTCCAGCGCGTGAGCGATCGCGTACCATACCTCGCCGACTTGCGGCCAAGCGGTAAATATGTCGAGGAAGACTTGCACAAAGTCGGCGGCACGCCCGCGGTGATGAAGCTGCTTCTGGAAAACGGCCTGCTTGTCGGCGATTGCCTGACGATCACGGGTAAGACGATCGCCGAGAATCTGAAAGACCTGCCCGGCCTCGCCGCGGGCCAGGACGTCGTCCGCCCGCTGTCGAATCCGCTCAAGTCGACCGGCCACATCCGCATCATGCGTGGCAACTTCTGCCCCGACGGCGCGGTCGCCAAGATCACCGGCAAGGAGGGCCTGCGTTTCACCGGCGTCGCCAACTGCTTCGACTCCGAAGAAGACATGCTCCACGCAATGCAGGCCCAGAAGATCAAGAAGGGGGACGTGGTGGTCATCCGCTTCGAGGGTCCGCAGGGCGGCCCCGGCATGCCCGAGATGCTCTCCCCCACCGGCTCGATCATGGGCGCAGGCCTCGCCAAAGACGTCGCCCTGATCACCGACGGCCGCTTCTCCGGCGGCTCGGCCGGCTTCATCGTCGGCCACGTCACGCCCGAGGCCCAGCTCGGCGGGCCGATCGCACTCGTGAAGAACGGCGACAAGATCACGATCGACGCCGAGGCGAACACGATCGAAGTCGACCTCTCCGCCGATGAGCTCGCCAAACGCCGCAAAGAATGGAAAGCCCCGCCCTACAAAGCAGTGCGCGGCACGCTCTACAAGTACATCAAGAACGTCAAAACCGCGAGCGAAGGCTGCGTCACGGATGAGTAGAACGTATAATGCAAGTGGAGATTTCCCACATGGGTACGTTCAAAGTCGCGTGTCGTGTTGCCAATATCGTGGAGCGCTCGCGGTGTGCCGATTTGGACGCGATGCTCGTGGACACCGGCAGCGAATACACTTGGATTCCTGAGAGAACCCTGGAAGACTTAGGAATTGAACGCGAAAAGAAGGATCTTCAATTTGTGATGGCCAATGGCGAACTTGTAACTCGTTCAGTTGGCTTTGCGATCTTGTATGTCGAAGATTCCTTTACCGTGGATGAAGTCGTCTTTGCGGAACCCGGCGATCTGTTGCTGCTCGGTGCGCGCACCCTGGAAGGCCTCAACCTGACAGTCGATTCGCGACTGAAGAAGCTGGTTGCGGCCGGTCCGATGCCGGCTGCATAAACGCAAGCGACTTCACACTTCCCGCTCCGCGCCGCAGTGTTCGCACGCCGGCAACAGCGCATGCCGCGTTGCCCCGCAGCGCGGGCATTTTTCGTAAAGCGAAGTCGCGCACGACGGGCACGTGTACGGCTCGTCGCTTACGCCGGCGATCGGCTTCGAGGCCCGCCGCAGGCTCCGCGGCGTCCAGGCCATGAACTTCAGCGGGCCGCGGCGGATCGGATATTGGCACACCGGGCAAAGGAACGATTCGTAGGCCTCGCGGTACTGCTTGAGCCGCGTCTCGCGGTTCGGCCGGGCGATGATTGAGAGCAGCCGCAACAGGATCCAGCCGATCACCGCCAGCGCCGACAGGATCAAAATGTAACGAAAGTACTCGCGCGGGAAGTACTCGTGCATCACGACGAACGCCTTCCCCAACACGGCAACGCCGAACGCGTAGACCATCGGTGCGTACGCGCTATTGCGATAGCGGGCAAAGAGCCAACCGCCCAGGACGAGTAGCGGTGTGAGCACGGCGATTTTGATCGCCGCAACTTTCAAACGATACTGCCGGTCGAGTTCGTTGAACTCCTGCTGCAGCGGCTGCTGCGCTTCGGTCATCCGCTCGTTGTTCTCGCGCTGCTGGTCGTTGAGCGACGATTGCTTCTCGTAGAGCGCGGCGAGCGATTCGTTGAGCTCTTGGTCCTTCTTCTGGTTGTCGATGAAGAGCTGCTGACTCTCGGCAAGCGCCTGTTGCTGCTCGGCCGGCAGCGTCGCCTTTTGCTCGAGGCTCATCCGCTGCAGCTCGAGCAGCTGGCTGAGCGTC
Source organism: Pirellulales bacterium (assembly GCA_050248495.1). Lineage (GTDB taxonomy): Bacteria > Planctomycetota > Planctomycetia > Pirellulales > Lacipirellulaceae > DASYDU01. Next base: position 12,454 of record JBFWSG010000020.1, read on the forward strand.
TTCTGGGAACTCGCTGTGCTGTCGCGGAGCAGCCGCTGCCGGCGCTCTTCGTTTTCGATTTGCCGCGCGACGTCCGCCAGCTCGCTCGTCAACCGGTCGGCCGTCTGCCGCAATTTGGGGTCGAGCTTCTCGGCCTGCAGGGCTGCCCAATCGGGCCCCGGCAATCGGCCGATATCCTGCAGCACGAAGCCCAGCAGCCAGTAGATTAATAGCGCTAATGCCGCGCTGAACACCCAGATCAAGAACCGCTGCCACCAGGTGCCGCGCCGCTCGCGTTCGACCGCTTCCGGAGAGTCCGCCATGTGTCACCATCCCTTTGGCTACTAGAGGCGAATCCTGAACCGCCGCCGGCCATGATACTTCTTCGCCGCCGCCGGGCGAATCTCGGCTTTCCGTGTGCCATGCAACGCTTGCCCAGCTCGCGACAGACTGCCATCCCTGCCCCGCCCGCCCGCGCTGCGCTATAATCTTGGGTACAAATCGCCGCCAATCACCCGACATCCACGCGAATCGACATGTCCCTGTCTACTTCAATCCGACCCCAGACCCTGGCCGAGCTCCGCTCCAGCGGCTGGCAGTCCAAGACCGTCAAGCAAGAGATCCACGACAACTTTCTCGCCAAGCTGCAGAACGGCGCGGAGCTCTACCCCGGCATCGTGGGCTACGACGACACGGTCATCCCCGAACTCAACATCGCCATCCTCGCGCAGCACGACATGCTCTTTCTCGGCGAGAAGGGCCAGGCGAAGAGTCGGTTGATGCGGCTGATGTCGACCTTCCTCGACGAAGCGATTCCCTACATCGACGATTCCCACATCTCGATCCACGACGATCCCTATCGGCCGATCACCAAGCGCGGACGGCAGCTGGTCGAAAGCGTGCCGGCCGACGAAGTGCCGATCGCCTGGTGGACGCGCGACGATCGTTACGCCGAGCGGCTCGCCCCCGGCACCAAGTTCGCCGACATCATCGGCGAGATCGATCCGGCGAAGCTGGCCGGTGGCGTGAGCATGGGCGCCGAAGACGCGCTCCACTTCGGCCTGATCCCGCGGCTGCACCGCGGCATCTTCGCCATGAATGAGCTGCCCGAGCTGGACGAGCTCGTGCAGGTCGGACTCTTCAACATCCTCGAAGAGCGGGATGTGCAGATCCGCGGCTACCCCATCAAGTTCGACATCGACGTGCTGATCCTGTTCAGCGCGAACCCGGCCACCTACAACCGCTCGGGCAAAGTGATCCCGCAGCTCAAGGACCGCATCGGCTCGATCATCCACACCCACTACCCGCTCGAGCGCGACCTCGGCATCCAGATCGTGGAACAAGAAACAAATGACGAAACCCGAATGACGAATGACGAACGGCCAGATTCGTCATTCGACATTCGTCATTCGTCATTGCCCGTGATCGTTCCCTACTTCATGAAGGAGCTCGTCGAAGAGATCAGCCGCTGTGCCCGCAAGTCAAAATACATCGACCAGGAATCGGGCGTAAGCGCGCGGCTCTCGCTCTCCAACTACCGCACGATGGTCGCCTCGGCGCGGCAGCGGGCGGCAGTGCTTGGCGAGCGGCCTGCCGTGCCGCGGATCAGCGATCTTGGCCATTTGTACGCCTCATCGCTCGGCAAGCTGGAGCTCGACATGATGGGCTCCCACCAGATGAGCGAGCGGCAAGTGCTCGACGCCGTCGTGGCCGAGGCAATCTCGAACGTGTTCGCCGAGTACGTCGACAAACACGGCCTCGCTGAAATCGCCGAAATCTTCTCGCAAGGCGTCAAAATCGAAGTCGGCGACATGCTTCCCTCGTCCCACTACGCCACGCTGGTGAAGCGCGTGCCCCCGATTTGGGACAAGGCCTTCGAAGTCAACGCCAGCCAGGACGAAGCCGTCCGCGCCAGCTGCATCGAATTCGTGCTCGCCGGCCTCTACGCCACCGACCGCATCAGCCGCAGCCAGCACCGCGGCCGGATCGTGTACGAGACGTAATTGCCCCGGCTCGATCGACCGAGCTAAATTTAGGGGCGACATCCTTTGGGGCATGTACGACCGCGGGTTTGGAGCCAAGTTCAATGGCCACCGTAACATCTCTTCTCACGGCCGAAGAATACATGGCGTTGCCGGACTCGTTCGACGGGCCGACCGAGCTCGTGAAAAGAGTGTTGGTCACGATGCCCCCTGCCCGCCCGCGCCACGGACAAATCTGTGCGCAGATCGTCTACCTCTTGCGGCGATATCTGGAAGACCATCCGATCGGCCACGTCGTCAGCAACGACTCCAGCATGCTCACGGAGCGTGATCCCGATTCGGTCCGTGGTCCGGACGTCGCCTACTACAGCTTCGAACGCGTGCCCCAAGGCCCACTGCCAGCAGGCTTATTGCCAGTCGCGGCCGAGCTCGTTTTCGAAGTCCGCTCGCCCAACGACCGCTGGAGCGAACTTCACGCCAAAGTTGCCGAATACTTGGCCGTGGGCGTCCGCAGTGTTTGCGTGCTGGACGATGAAACGAAGAGTGTCCATTCGTTTCACGCCGAACGGGCGAATGAGATTTTCGAGGCCGACGACGAACTCACGCTACCCGATCTCCTCCACGACTTCCGCGTAGTCGTGCAGCAATTCGTCGCTTAGCGCAGGGTATTCCCGGCCCGTCCGGCCGGCGGTTCTCGCACCGGCCGCTTTCCGATAGCACGTGGCTTTAGCCAGCAACACGATCGGACAGTGTACGAGACATGATGCGGGGCGATTTCGGTTTCTTGAATTACCGGTCGCGCCAATTACGTTCGAACGCGAATTCGGTGTACTTCAACAATCAGGAGCTTTCCGTCCAGCTCACGGCGATCCGGAAAAGCCACAAGATATCGCAGCAACAGTTCCATGATTGCGCCTATGGCCTCCGGATGATTTCGCAGTTGCAGCGCCACGATGCCAAGATGTCGCCCTGGCGGATACGTCGTGATATCGGCGAAGTCGCCATTCAGCGAGATGAGCACTGCGTCCAATTCCTCGGCCTTGGCGATCACCACAGGATCCGTCGCGTCGGCCGGCAAACAATCGCGCAGTTCCGTCACAGCGTGGCCTGCATCGGCGAGCATCCTCCCTACGCTGCGCGGCACGCAGTGATCCAGGAAGAAGTTCACGTTGCCGCCACCTCAAACTCCGCCAGCTCGCGTGCGTATTCCAAACAGGCGGAAATATGTTCGTCGCGCAAGTCCGGAAATTCAGCAAGCACCTGCTGGCGGTCGACGCCGCTGGCGAGATAGCCCAAGACGAGGGCCACCGGAATTCGCGTCCCTTCGATTCGTGGTTTGCCGCGCAGCACGTCTGGCGTGCTGACGATATACTGGCGCCAATCGTTCGGCAGTTTGGGGGGTGTATCCATCGCGCGATCTCCATCAATATTATGGGTCGCCAGGTGACAGGCGACAAGTAAATCTCGCGGGCCAGCGCGAGGGCAACGACAGAATAAGGGCTAGTGGGCAAAATGCGTACGATTTGGTTAGTGACCGCAGTGATGCTGGGGTGGGGAATGGACTTGCACGCGGAGGAACGATCGGAGCATCGCCTGATCGACCTCACCCACCCCTTCGACGCCCAAACCATCTACTGGCCGACCGAAGACGGGTTCAAGCTCGTTTCCGAAGCGAACGGCATCACCGATCAAGGCTACTACTACGCGGCCAATCGCTTCACCTGCGCCGAACATGGCGGCACGCACATCGACGCTCCGCGGCACTTCAACGAGACGGGGATCACGGTCGACGAGATTCCCCTCCGCCGGCTCGTCGGTCCGGCCGCCTGTGTCGATGTCTCGCAAAAGTGTGCGGCCGATCCCGACTACCAGGTCTCCGTCGAAGACTTTCAGTCATGGGAGTTGTTCAACGGCGTCTCGCTCGAAGATCATATCGTGTTGATCAACACCGGCTACGGCAAGCGTTGGCCCGATCGAGAGAAGTATCTGGGCACCGCGGAACAAGGCCGCGAAGCAGTGGCCAAGCTCCACTTCCCGGGGCTCGATCCCGTCGCGGCCGATTGGCTCGTGAGCAAGCGCCACATCCGCGCGGTCGGCATCGACACGGCCAGCATCGACCACGGTCAGACAAGCGACTACCCCACACACATCCGCCTGTTCCGCGACGGCGTGCCGGCCCTCGAAAACGTGGCCAACCTCGACCAGCTCCCGGCCCACGGCTTCACCGTGAGCGCGCTCCCCATGAAGATCGCCGGCGGCAGTGGTGCGCCGACAAGAATCGTGGCCGTCCTCGACGAATAGTCAGTTCGCTGCACCCTGCTCAGGCGGCGCCGGCGAGTTCTCATCCCGCGTCGCGAAGCTGATGCCGTGGAACCCGGTGTCCGTGTCGTAGAGCACCGAGACGCCCGGCAGCGTGTATTGCTGCAGCACGTCAAACGGCGGCAGCTCGTTCGCCGCCATCGAATCCGCCAGCGCCTTGAAGAACGGATTGCCTTCGGCATGCTCGTCGAGATATTCGCGCGTCTTCGGCTCTTGCAGCAAGTCGTACCACTGCCGCAACGATTCCTCGATCCGGCTGTAGAGGATCAGCGCGGGCGTCACTCCCGGCGCCTCCTGCTGCAACTCGGCGGCCAGCTGCATATACGCCGCCTGGTCGGCGAGCCGGTCGACGGTGCCGTCGCGGGCGGCGATCGCGTGCTCCAACAGCTGACACGAACCGCCGAAGAAAAAGTAGCCATCGAAGACCGCGAAGCAGGGCGAATTCGGCGGGTTCTTGCGCAGCTCCTCCGGCCACTCGATCACGAGCGCATAGTATTTCACATCGCCAAATTGCCGCTCCTCCAGGTGGTCGTGATACTTCTCGACAAACTTGGCCAGCGTCTTGCGGGCCTGATCCTCGTCGGCCACTTGAATCGCAAACGTGCTCTGCTGCCCCTGCAGCCGCGCCGGCCGCTCGTAGCCGATCATCCAGCTGAACCGGCCGGCCGCGTTGTCGATGATCTCGTGCTCGAAATCGATGCCCTGCTTTTCGTTGATCTCGCTGGTCACAAACTTGTCGGTCGCCCCCTCATACTGAAAGCGATCGATGAGCGAGCGGATCACGTCGAACGACGTCTGTACGTTCCAGTTCCAGGTGAAGAACGACTCGACGTCGGCGGCCACGAAAGGTTGCGGCGTCGTGTCGCCCGGCTCGAAGGCGATCACTTGCAGCACGCCGGACCGCGGATTGTCGAGTAGCAAGTGGAAGTGCGTCAGGCTCTCGTAGCGCCCGGTCGAAAACGTCATCGTCAATCCGACGGCCGAAATCCCATCGATCCCCAGCGCCGGAAACGTCGCCATCGCCACCGCCATGCCGGCGTTGTTCCGGTTGAATTGCCGAATGAGGCCGATCGGGTCGACGAACGCGACGATATTCGGCGGCGGATCGTTGGCCCGGCGGCAATGACGCAGGATGGTCACGAATTTGTTGTTCTGGGCCAGCGAGCGCCCGCTGTATTGCCGCGCTTCGCCCGTATCGGAAGTGGCGCCCGCGTCGGCAGCTTCTCCCTCATCGGACGCAAGTTCGCCGCTCTCGCCGCTGTCGTCCAGGTTCCAACGGAGCAAGATCTCGCGGATCAATCCCGGGTCGGTCGCGGCCACGATCGTGTGATCCTTCTCGAACAGCCCGACCGTGTGGTCCTGGTTATCGCCCTCGCGGACGACGGTGATCTCCTGGCCTTCGATCGTCTCGGTCGTGGTCTCGCCGCCATCTTCCTTGAGCCGCGCCAATGCGTTGTCGAGCAGCTTCGTGGCGACGCTCCCTTCCTCGCCTTGATCAATTAACAGCACAAACGCCGGCGCATGATCCCGCCGCGCGACGATCGCAAACGCCACCTCGGCCCGCGGCAAGTTCTGCAGTTCTTCCCAAGACACGCCGAGCCATTCCGCCACCTTCTGTGCGTACAGATCTCCCGCCGAGCCGTAGAGCCGCTCGACGAACGGCGCCATCTGCGGATCGCGGACCATGCGTCCGGTCTGCGTATCGCGGAACCGCTCAAACAAATCGCCCGCATTGGGCGTCCGCACCAACAGCAGCGTTTCCTCCGGCAACAGCAGCAAGGCCGACGGCCGCGCCACGGCCGCCGCAGCCAGCATCCAGGAGGTCGCCAACGCGACCGCACAGAGAGCGAACCGGCATTTCGCCTGAAAAACTCGCATGAAATGGCTCCATCGCGTGTCGAGGCCCGCCAACGCGGCGTAACCCTAATTCGCCGGCGGGGTTAAAATCTTGGCCCCATTCTACGCTATAATGAAACCCGGCGCACCGGCCGTCCGCGCTCCTGTTTTCCCGGCCGGTTGCCGGCTTATCGAGGCCTTCGCTATGAACCGCGTTCTGCTCTTCGGACTTGCTGCTGCCGTTCTGCTCATCATGAACTCGCCCGCGTCCGCTCAGCAGCGCGGCGGAACCGGCGGTGGCGGCATGAGTATGGGCGGCATGAGCAGCGGCTTCGGATCGGGCATGAGCGGGTTCGGTTCGGGAATGAGTGGCATGAGTGGCATGAGTGGCATGGGCGGATTTGGCGGCGGCGGCATGGGCATGGGCTCAGGAATGGGCATGGGCATGGGCTCCGGATCAGGCATGGGCGGCTTCGGCTCCGGAATGGGTGGCATGAGCGGAATGGGCGGCTTCGGCCAAAGCGGCATGAACGGCATGCAGAACGGCCAGCAGGGCTTCATCGGCCGCGACAGCAACGACATGACCAACGTCTTCCGTCAGATGGGCCGCAGCTCGAACCAGTTCTTCCAGCAGCTCAATCGCACGCTCGGCCGCGGCGGCGGCGGTCGCAATCGACGCAACTCGTCGCAGGAAGAAAACGCCGCGTTGCCGGTGCGGGTGCGGCTCGACGTGGCCTTCAACGGCCCACAGATTCAACCCACCATGGCGGCGACCAAAGTCCGCGCGCGGCTGACCTCGGCGCTCGCGCCGCGGAACATTGCGGCGCCGGAAGTCGACATGGCGGGCGACACCGTCGTCTTGCGCGGCGTCGCCCAGAGCGAAAGCCAGCGGATGGTCATCGAACAGCTGGTGCTGCTTGAGCCGGGAGTGTTTGCGGTGGATAACCAGATGACGGTGGCGGCAGATCCGGCCGCGGACCCAGCTGCGGCGCCGGCCCAGAGTAAGTAGTCGTCGTCCACCCTGAGGCCGTTGTAAGGGGCGGCTGTCCCGGCATCACCGGCGCGGCCGGCGGCACGTTGATCTGGCCGACCGTGTTCGGCGTCTGCAATTGCGGCGAAAACTGCTGCCCGCCGACGGGCGCCACAAACCCGTTCCCTAGCGGCGACTGGCGGAGCGTCAGAAAGCCAGAAGGCGTCATCTGCATCTGCTGCATTTGCTGCGACGGTTGCACGTTTTGCATGACTTGCGCGCCGGGAAAGGTGCCCGGTCGCGGCACCGCCATCGGTGCGGCCAAGGCGCTTCGACTCGGCGGCGGCGCGGTCGGCTGGGCAATCACGTTACCGGACAGCTGCACGTCGCCGGCCCGCACGCTCTGCGGCAAACCACTATTGGTGATTCGGAAATTCTCCGGCAGCGAAATCGAAGTCGTCGTCATCCGCCGCGCCGGTTCTTGCGCCAGCTGCTGCCCGATGACGTCGGCCGGATTCTGCGCCGCGGCCGCATCGTAACTTGCCAGTTGCACGCCGTTCGGCGCAGCCGCAGCAGCAGCCTGAGCCCGTTCCGTCAGCGAGGCAAACGACGGCTGCGCGGGAACCGCAGGCACGCCCTCCGGCAACTTCGGAGCCAAGTGGCTGGCGATCGCCGCCGGCGTCGACGCGCCCGGGAGCAGGTGCCGCGTCTGCTCGCTCATGATCAGCGCCCCCCTCTTCGGCTCGAAGCGCGCGATCAGGCTGATCTCGGTTTGCGGACCCCCAACGTCGTCCCACGGCAGCCAGAAGCTGTACGACGGGCCAAGGCTCGTCTTGCTCATTCGCCGCGCGACCTGGTCGGGCGGAAACACGTAGCGCCGCGTCGGCTTGCTGTCCGTCGGATCGCGGTTCGTTTCATCGAAGGCATAGACCACCAGCTGGCCTTCCACGAGGATCGGCTTCTCCGCTTCCTCGCCGTAGAAGATCAGCCGCCCGCCGAAGCCCCGCTGCGGTTCCTTGCCGGACGTGTGCAGCACCGTGTCGGTCCACGAACCGACTATTCGCTGCGGCGTTTGCGGACTATCGTCGTCGCTGCTCCACGGCGAGTGGTCCATGCTCCACATGTCCGAGACTTTCCAACCCTCGGACCACGGCCCGCGGCACCCGGCCAAGAGCGCAAGCGCCAAGAGCGCCGTCGCGCAACGCTGAAGCTGATAGAACGATTGAGCTCGGTTCATACCCTGGTTTTCACCACAGAGTCGACGAAATGCCTAATGACGAATGACTAATCACGAATGCAAACCCATTCGTCATTCGTCATTAGGACTTCGTCATTCCCCTCTGTGTCCTCCCTGCCTCCGTGGTGAATCCTTTTTTCACTTGGTCGTGGTCGGCTTCGGCAGTCGCGCCATCGCCGGCTCCAACTTCGGTCCCGCGGGCGACTTCGCCGACGACTGTGTCTCCAAGGGCGGTGCCGTGACTGGCGTCGGCAGCAGCTCGCCTTCGGTGGGGATCGTCACTTCGCCCTCGCCCGGCACATAGGTCGGGTAGACCGCTTCCATCTCGCCGTCGTTCCACTGATCGCAGCGGCTCCGCAAGCCCAGGTCGCCGGCCAGGTTAATCACGTCCGACATGATGTAGCTCATGCGCGACGACTCGGTCTGCTTGAGCATGTCGGATTCGAGCTTGTTGTGAATGATCTGCGGCGTCATCACGATCAATAGCTCGGTCCGCTGTCCGGCCACCCGGTCGTAGCGGAACAAGTCGCCGATCAGAGGAATATCGCCCAACAGCGGCACCTGGCGATGCACTTCTTCGCGGCGATTCGTCAAGAGGCCGCTCAGTACCACGGTCTGCCCGCTCAGCGCGCTTACGGTCGTGTAGGCCGTCGTCGCGTTGATCCGCGGCGCCCGCACGATCTGCCCGCCGGCCGACACCGAGATCGGAATGCCTTCCGCCTCCGGTCCGACTTCCGATTTTTCGGTTTGGAGCTGCATCACGACCAGCCCGTCCGGACTGATCCGCGGCACCACGGTCATGATGATGCCCACTTGCTGATACAAGATGTCGTTCGTCTGGCCGAAGGCGGTCAGCGACACGCCCGTGATCGTCGGCACGCGCTGGCCGACCAGGATGTAACCCTGCTGGCCGTCCATGGCCATGATCTGCGGCCGGCTGAGCACTTCCAGCCGCCGCTTTTCCTGCAGCGCTCGCAGCAGCACGTTCACACCGTTGCTCGATGCGGAGAAGATAAACCCGCCGAAGCCCAGATCGCTGTTCCCCCGGCCCATCGCAAAGTTGCTCAAGCCCTGGGTCGCCACCGTGCTCGCCGTGGCGACGGCGGTCGTGCTCAAGTTGTTTCCCAGCGGAGTCGTCGAATTGAAATTGAAGCCGGGTTGGCCGTTGGCAGTGATAATGTTCTGTTGTTCCGTCTGCACGCTGCCGCCGCTCGACGAGGGTGTCGTCGTCGTGGTGGTCAGCGTCTGCACGTCCGAGAGGAGCGACCGGTCGAAGAGCAGCGAATCCTGCAGGCCCAATTCGACGCCGAACTCGTCCGTGTCGTTGAGCCGCACTTCGGCGATCAGCACCTGGATCATCACCATCGGCGGCCGCTCGTCCAGGTCGGCGATGATCTTGCGAATCTGCTCGTAATACCGCGGCGTCGCCGACACCACGAGGCTGTTCGAGGCGATTTCCGGCACAATGATTACTTCCCGCTCGATCTGCTCGAACGGGCTCAGCGCCACTTCGGCATCCGACTCGGCCTGCCGCTGCGTTTGCAGCCAGCTGTTGAGCGTTTCCGACACGCCCTGTGCCGAAGCGTTGTTCAATCGATAGACCGTGTTGACCCGCTCGCGGACATCTCCCTCGTCGAGCCGCAGCAAGATCGCCTCGACCACGGCCAGATCCTGCCGCGTGCCGGCCGCGATGATGCTGTTGGTCCGCTCGTCGACCGAGAATTGCATCCGCACTAGGCCCCCGGCGCCGACGCCGCCGACCTGCTGCTCGTTGTTGTCTTCGCTCACGCCGAACAGCGTCCGCAACGTGGTGACGAGCGTCGCCGCGTCGCCATTCTCGAGCGTGAACACCTTCAGCTCGGCCGCCACGTTGGGCGACTGGTCCAATTGCTGGATCAGCGCGGCGATCAGCTCCATGCTGTCGGCCGGCGCGGTCACGATGATCGAATTCGCGCGGGCATCAGCCGAAATCCGCGCGCCTGTCAGAACGCCGGCCCGCAATTCGCGCGGGATGTCGTCGCCAATGTAACGAAACTCGAGCGACGAGGGCCGCGTGCCCGGACCCGGCTCCGCTTGATCGCGGCCCTGCGTAGTCTGTCCCTGAATCGCCGATCGGAGCACTTCGGCCATTTCCGTCGCCACGGCGTTTCGCAAGGGAAAAACGCGGACCGTATCGACCGCCGCCCCGCTGGGCGAATCGATCTTCGAGACCAATGTGGAAATCTCGACCAGGTCGCGCGGCGAAGCGCTCACGATCAGCGAATTGGTCCGCACGTCGGCCACCACCAGGGCCTTCGTCGCCAGCGTCGGCTGTTGCTGCTGGGCCGCGGCATTCTGCTGTTGCTCGCCTTGCTGCTGCTGTTCCGTTTGCCCGAGGAACTGGTCGATCATCGTCTTGGCGTCGCTCGCCGAGGCGTTCTTGAGTGCGAACACCTGGTATCGCGTCGCCGGGGCCACTTGCACGTCGAGCTTCTCGATCAGCTCGATCGCCATTCGCACGTTTTCCTGCCGACCCACGAGCAACAGCGAATTTGGATTCACCAGCGGCGTGATGACCACCTCGCCCAGGCGGGCGGTGAGCACCTGCTGGTACAGCCGGTTCAGGAGCGCGGCCAGCGCCTCGCTGCTCACGTTCTTGAGCGGATAGATCTCGACGGTCGGCGTCGTCACGGCGCTGAGCTGCTCGATCTGCTCAATGATCTTCATCACGCGTTCGACGTCGCGGTCGGCACCGCGGAGCACGATGATGTCGAGCCCTTCGACAAATTCGATCTGCACCGGCCCCAGCAGTTCGCCCGCCGCCTGGGCGATGTTCGCCGCGTCGATCGCGGTTTGAGCCTGTGCGGCCGTCGAGCGAACCGATGTGTCGCCGCCGGCCGGAGCCGGCGCTGCCGCTTGCGCCGGCGCCGCACCTTCCGCCTGCTGCAACATCGACGCCATCCGCCCTGGCGTCCCGCCGCCCGAGGGTTGCGATTGAATCGCCTGCAGCACCTGCCGAACGCGGTCGTGGTTGGCCGGCTTTGTGGCCACCAGCTGCGTGACACCGCCAGCGGCTTGCGGCGCGCTATCGAGCGCTGCGATCACTTGCCGCCAGGCGGCCGTCCGCTGCGGCGGACCCGAGAGGTGCAGCTCACCGGTCGCGGGACTCGCAGTCACCGTGACCGCCGCGCCCGGCACCGCTTCGATTTCAAAAGTCTGCCACTGGCCGCTCGAGTCGCTGCTCGCCGGCAGCGGCCGGGCCAGCAGTCGTTCCAGGCGCGCCCGCAAGTCATCGGCCCGCAAGTTTTGCAACCGCAGCGGCCCGTTCGTCGGGACTTGGTTGAAGGCAGGTCCTGTTACCGGTGCCGAAGCCAAGGGTGCCACTGGCTGTGCCAGTGCCTGAGCCGGCGCCACGTTCGGCGTCGCCTGCCCTTGCAGCCCCGCGCCAGCTTGCGCCAGCTTCTCGCGAACTTGTGCGTGAATCGAATTCGGCGCGAGCACCAGAATCTGTGACGACCGCCGATCAACCGCCACGCGAACATCGGGCCGCCCGGCCGCCTGCTTTTCGAGGGCCGCAAGAATGGACTGCGACGCCGGCGTGAGTGGATATGCTTCGAGCTGCTGCATTTGCTGCATCGGCTGCGGTTGCGGCTGTTGTGGCGCCGCGGCAGGATTCTGCGCGGCAGCCGGGGGATCGATCCGCGCGAGCAGCTCACCGGCGCGCTGCAACGTCAAGTCGTCGGCCCGCACCAGCAACCGGTTGCGCGGCGCATCGGCCACGACTTCCACGCCCGGCGACGCCGCAAAGAACTGCGCCAGCTGCTGCTGGGCTGTCGCCGGATCGAGCTGATTCAACGGGAACGCGCGATACCGGCTGCCGTTTTCCCCGGACGTCTGCTGATAGGCCGCCTGCTGCGCGGCGGCCGACTGCGGCTGCGCGTAGACCGCGTTCGACTGACCTCGCGCGAGCGCCGGCAGCACGAGCGCAACGGCAATGGCCTGCGCCGCGGCCCGCCACCGGGCGCGATTCTTCCACCGTTTTGGCCTGCGTCCTGCCATGTTTCTCCCGTGAGACCCCGCGCGATCCCAGCCGCGCGCGCAGGGGCGGTACAACCGCTACAGTCCTTACAACGGGAATAATCGGCAAACTCTGCCTGAAGCCCCCACTATTTCCCTGCCGGCGGCGGCCGGAAATCCAAATTGCAGGCGAGTTCTGCGAAATTCGCTAGCAACGATGTCGGCGCCGTGTCGAACGAATCGACGCCGATCGCGAGATTACAGCTGGTGAGAGCCTGCTAGCGCCGCAGATTTTCCAAGGGGAGGATGCGAATCTCGGCAACCCAGCCGTACGGACCGCGATAGCCGACAAAGCGCCCCACAAATCGCACGTGCTCCCCCACCTGCAGCTGCTGCCAATTGCCGGCACGCCCACCGTCCTGCAAGCGGAGCTCCAGCTTGAGCGGCTCGGGCAGCGGGGCCAGTTGCAGCACGTCGGCCCAATTGGCGTCCGCCGTGGGCTGCTGGGCAATCGTGCCTTCCCACAGGAAATCGCCGACTTCCACCAATCGCGGCACGGCCACGTACGTTGGCTCCGCTCCGCCCTGCTCTCCCTGTAGAAATTCGGCCGGGGTAAAGAGCTGCAGATTAATCACGCCCGGCCAGCGCTCGCGTGTGGAGATGATTCCCGTTTCATCTTTCGCAAACACCGTGCGAAACGCTTCGTAATCCAACCGCCAAGGATCATTGTCGATTAGGTTGGGTATGTCCGAAAGCGGCGGCGCTTCGGCCGTTGCGGTAGCAGGATCAGCCGTGGCGGGACCGGCCGGCATAGCAGCGGCAGCTGACTCGCCGGTCGCGGCGGCCGGGAAGCGGATCGCCAGCACAATCCCGTACGTTTCGTCGAACCCGTCGAACCGCCCGGTGAATCGCACGCGATCCCCAGCCTTCAACTGCTGCCAGGGTCCCGGATCGTTCTTTGTATCGAGCACGTACGAAAACTCCCACGGCTCCGGCAGCGGCGGCATCGCTAGCGCGGCGGTCCAATCGCCATCGGTCGGTGGATCTTGCTGCAAGGTCGCTTCCCACTGGACTTCGCCGATGGCGGTTAGCGCCGCGGTGATTTCCGCCATTTGTTCGGGGCCGACCGACCCGTATTCTTCCCACCGTTTATTCGTTTGGTAGGCATTCCCAAACGCAGTCATCGGTCCCCATTCAAAGGAGTACATCTCCGAGCCGCGTTTCTGGACCTTGATATTGGCGCGGAACGCCTCGTAGTTCGTCCGCCAGGCCTCGCTCCCGGCGCTGTCGGCAGCCATCCCTTGCGCCGCTGGCAACGTCGCGGCCGCTGGCGTTGCCGCAGCCGTCGTTGGTAAACCGGGCATGAGCGCCGGCAGCGGCGGCCCATTGTTCGTCGCTGCCGGGCTCTGGTCGCCGCGACCGCCGGGCGCCGGTTCGCTTCGCTCGACGACCTCGCGCGGATCCATCCCGGCGAGCCCCGCATCGAATCGTCCCCGATCGCCCGGAGCCTCTTCCGGCATTTCATCCTGCTCAGCCGGCCGCTCGCCGCGCGCGCTGCCTCGCCGGCCTTCCGGCGACTCGCCGTTCTCCTCATCCTCCTTTTCCTTCTTCGCTTCTTCCTCTTTGGCCTCGGCGACTTTTTCCGCCAGCACGCTGATCGTGCGCACGCGGGCCTGGCACGACTTGCTGAGCTTGTCGAGCGGAATCTGCACGTCCTTGACCACGCGCTCCTTGCCGGTGCCGCGGAACACTCGCAGCTTGACCCAGGCGAGGTTCGGATCGTGTTCCAGGTACTTCGCGCTCACCTTGAACTTCCCGCTCGTGTCGCTCCATTCTTGCTGTTTAACGGCATTGAACCACCGCTCGGCCATCAGCTTGGTCCGCGTGTCGTCGGAATTGCGGATCGCCTTCCAGTCGCGCTCCGCGTTGGTCGTGAGCTCCTGACCGAGGGCTGACGCGACGACCAAGGCAGAGAGTATCGCCGTCGATGCGAGCATGCGCCTGATCATAGCCGTGTTCCGAGGGAGAAAAAGAAGCGGGCGGTGCGGTCACATTGTACCACACCGCCCGATCGATTCGTACCGAGCAAATCCGCGCGTCAGTTAGCTCAGCGCCACGGTCACCGTCTTCGCTTCCGTGTAATTGTCGAGCCCGGCTTCGCCCAGTTCGCGGCCCAGGCCACTCTCCTTGAAACCGCCGAAAGGGGCCGCCGCGTCGAACACGTCGTAGCAGTTGACCCACACCGTGCCGGCCCGCACCTCCTTCGCGTAGCGGTGGGCCTTGGCCACGTCGCGGGTCCAGACGGCCGCCGCCAGGCCGAAGTTCGTGTCGTTCGACCGCTGGATGATCTCGTCGACGTTCTTGAACTTTAGCGCGCTCATCACCGGCCCAAAAATCTCCTCGCGGGCGATCCGCATGTCATCGGTCACGCCCGCGAACAACGTCGGCTCGACAAAGTAGCCCTTCGAGCCGTGCCGCTTGCCGCCCGTGACGCACTTCGCGCCGTCCTGCTTGCCGTACTCGACGTACTTCAAGATCTTCTCGAACTGGGCCTGGTCGACTTGCGGGCCTTGCTGCGTTTCCGGATCGAACGGGTCGCCGATCTTGGTGCTCTTGTTCTTCTCGGCGATGCGGTCCACGACCTCGTCGTACACCTTCTGCTCGACAAACAGCCGGCTGCCGGCGCAGCAGCACTGGCCCTGATTGAAGTAGAGCGCGAAGTGCGCCCCGTCGATCGCCGCATCCAAGTCGGCGTCTGCGAAGATTACGTTCGGGCTCTTGCCGCCCAGCTCAAACGTGAGCCGCTTCATCGACTCGGCGGCCTCCTTCTGGATGATCCGCGCCGTCGTGCCTTCGCCGGTAAACGCGATCTTGTCGACGCCCGGATGCCGCACCAGTGCCGCGCCCGCCGTCGGACCGTAGCCCGGCACCACGTTGATCACGCCGTCCGGAATACCGGCCTTCTGTGCGAGCCGCGCCATCCGCAAGCAAGTCAGCGGCGTCTGCTCGGCCGGCTTCATCACGATCGTGCAACCGGCCGCCAACGCCGGGCCCCACTTCCAAGCCACCATCAGCGCGGGAAAATTCCAGGGGATGATCTGCCCCACGACACCCACCGGCTCGCGCCGCGTGTAGCAGAAATAATCGCCGCGGATCGGGATCGTCTTTCCCTGGATCTTGTCGGCCCAGCCGGCGTAGTACTTCAGGCAGTCGATCACCAGCGGAATGTCGGCCGACAGCGAGTCCTTGATCGGCTTGCCGTTGTCGAGCGTCTCGAGCGCCGCGAGTTCCTCGGCTTCTTCCTGGATCAGCTCGGCCAGCTTATACATCAGCGCGCCGCGATCGCGGGCGTCCATCGTCCGCCAGGGCCCGTTGTCAAAGGCCTCGCGGGCCGCGTCGACCGCCGCGTCGATGTCTGCCTTGTCCCCTTCGGCCACCCGGCAAACGACCTCTTCCGTGGCGGGATGAACCGTTTCGAATGTCTTGCCGCTGGCCGACGGCACCCACTTGCCGCCGATAAAGCATTCCGTCTGCTGAATCTTAGGACGCGCAAACTTTTCCGTGACCGTCGCCATCGCCAGGACTCCTTATCGAATTGGAATCGGTAACCGAGAGAAGCCGCAAAGTGCCAACCGAAAGAATTGTACTCCTGTACCGGGTGGAAAGTCAGCCACGGCTTGGGAAACAAACCCTTGGTTCCTGTCGCGGAAAAGTGATATCCTCGTGCTACTCACAAAAAAGATCCTGTACGTCGGTCGATTGGCAGGAGCCGGCCACCGCGTCTTCGGGGAATAGTAACAGGCGGAACGATTCATGCCGTGGACCCAGGTGTACGATCCAGCCGGCTCTTCCGTCGTTTCGACGCTCCTGGCAGCGGCTCCGGTAGTGGTGCTGCTCGGCACGCTGGGACTGGCGGGGTGGTCCGCGCCGCGTTCGGCAGCAGCGGGGTTGGCCACAGCCCTGGCGGTGGCCATTGGCATTTTCGGCATGCCCTGGCAAATCGCGTTTGCAGCCGCCGGATACGGCGCTTGCTTCGGACTATTTCCGATCGGCTGGATCGTGTTTGCCGCGGTGTTCCTCTATGTGCTGACTGTCGAGTCGGGAGAATTTGAAGTCGTCAAGGCATCGGTAGTCGCGCTCTCTCCGGACCAACGTATTCAAGCGCTGCTGATCGCCTTCGGCTTCGGAGCGTTCATCGAAGGAGCAGCGGGCTTCGGTACGCCGGTTGCCATTTCGGCAGCACTCCTGATCGGTACCGGCTTCCCGCCGCTGTATGCCGCCGGCCTCGCGCTGATTGCAAACACGGCTCCCGTGGCGTTCGGTGCCCTCGGTACGCCGATCATCACGTTGGCCAAAGTCACCGGCCTGCCGGAGATGCAGCTCTCGGCGATGGCCGGACGACAACTACCCCTGTTCTCGCTGATCGTCCCTGCCTGGATGGTCTGCACGATGGCGGGGTGGCGCGGCTTGGGCGGCGTCTGGCCGGCAGTGCTCGTCTGCGGCGGCACGTTCGCCACCGTTCAATTCCTCATCTCCAACTTCCTCGGTCCCTCGCTGACGGACGTGGCGGGCGGCGTGGCCTCGATGGCCGCACTCGCTCTGCTGCTGCGATTCTGGCAACCGCGAAATCTGTGGCGCTTTGATGACTCGGACGACGGAAGCAAACCGCATTCCGGTCTCTCGACTGCCCGCACCTATTCCCGCCGCGAAGTCGCGCGGGCCTGGATGCCGTGGGTCATTCTCTCGGCCTGCGTGTTTCTATGGGGAGTGCCACAGTTTCGCACGCTGCTCGATGGCGGCGCGCCCCAATCAAATGCAAACATCGTTGCCGACATCGCAGGTCAGCCATGGTGGGAGCGCCCCAACCGGCTCGCCGGCGTCAGCGCACCCGCCTGGCCCGTGCCGTTCCTGCATCAACAAGTTCGCCCGGATGCGTCCGTCTTGGTCGGAGAAGACCAGCCCAAACCAGCCATCTTCCGCTTCAATTGGCTCAGCGCAACAGGCACCGGCATCATGGTCGCCACCCTGCTCACCGCGTTCTGGCTCGGGATTTCGCCGCATCGTTTTGGGAAGCTTTTGCTGCATACGTTGTTTCGCCTGCGCTGGCCCCTATTCACGATCGCCGCGATGCTGGCGATTGCCTTCACGACGCAATTCAGTGGCACCGACGTGACACTCGGCCTGGCCTTTACGCGAACCGGAGTGTTGTATCCCTTCTTCGCGGCGCTGCTCGGCTGGCTCGGCGTCGCACTCACTGGCAGCGACACTTCGAGCAACGCGCTGTTCGGCAACCTGCAGCGAGTAACTGCCGAACGATTGGGGCTCAATCCAATCTTGATTTGCGCCGCCAACAGCACGGGTGGCGTGATGGGCAAGATGATCGACGCTCAAAGCATCGTCGTCGCCTCGGCCGCCACCGGCCAACACGGCGGCGAGGGGCAAATTCTGCGGTTCGTCTTCTGGCACAGCATCGCACTGGCAATCTTGGTTGGCCTGCTGACGTTGCTACAGGCGTATCTGCTCCCTGGTATGATTCCCCAGCCGTAAGACTCGCAGCTGCGACGCGAGCGAAAAACTGCCAACATCTATGCCCAATTAAGGTGGTCGGTCCAATTCTGCGAATCCCTTCGGAAGCATCTCGGCCCCTTGGCCCGCCACGCCGCTGAAGATATCCTCATGGACTCGAATGGAAACGCCCACATCTAAACAAGAAGGGGACCCGTCATGGTCACACTCAAAGACGCCAAGCGGATCATTGAAGCCGCAGAAAAGAAAGCTACCGAGATTGGCCAGCCGATGAACATCGCCGTCGCCGATGGTGGCGGCAACATCGTCGCTCACGTCCGCATGGACAAGGCCTGGATCGGCTCGATCGACATCTCGCAAAAGAAGGCCTTCACCTCGCGGGCCTTCGACATCTCGACCAAGGACCTCGCCTCCCACAGCCAGTCGGGCGGCCAGTTCTTCGGCATCCACGCCTCGAACAATGGCAAGATCATGATCTTCGCCGGCGGCATCCCGCTCAAAAAGAACGGCGAAGTAGTCGGCGCGATCGGCGTCTCCGGCGGCAGCGGCGAACAGGACCACGCCGTCGCCGAAGCCGGCGCGGCAGCATTCTAGTTGACCTGCATTTTAGTCTCACGCAAAGGCGCTAAGGCGCAAAGACGAAGCAAAGAGAAGACGAAAAACAAAGAGGTCGGGAGACTGCGTATCTCCCGACCTCCTTCTGTTTTCTTTGCGCCTTAGCGCCTTTGCGTGAGAAATAGTAATGGAGTTGCCGCTCAAGTCGCTTTCGGGCGATTCGTCGTCTCACGCAGTTTAGACAGTTCTTCTTCCAACTCGCGCACGCGCTCTTCGAGCTGCTCGATCACCGGCGCGATCTGCCGCTGGGAAAACCGTGGATGAATGTGCTGTGAGCAGTTCACATCCCAGGCTTCGAGTCGGAACAGAATCGCCCGCTCCACTTTGCCTGGATAATCGCGGTCCCGGAGCCGATCGAGCAGTTCCGCATCGTTGTCGACGACGTGTGCCGTTCCCCACAGCTTCACGCGACGACTGTGGGCGTAGTCCATCAAAAAGATGAACGCCTTCGGATTCTCCGACAGATTGCCGAGCGTGATGTACTGCCGGTTGCCTCCGAAATCGGCAAACGCCAGCGTGTGGGGATCGAGCACTTTCAAAAAGCCGGGCAGACCGCCGCGATACTGAATGTAAGGCTGCCCCTCGGCATTCGCCGTGCCGAGGTAAAACATATCCAAGTCGGCCAGAAACTCGGTCAGCTCCGGCGTGACCGTCGTCTCCCAGCCCGGATCGCGCTCCATCTGGGAATAACTCTTGCGCGAGCCCTTCTGCGTCTGAATGGCCTTCACCGCCGGAGTGAACGCGACGTCGCTGGGAAATTCGTGCACGCTGGGCCCCTTCTACATTTCGCGGCGCTTGCCGCGCCGCGCTCCGCAAGCGATCACTGCTGGCCCACGTGCTTGCCCAAGAAGTCCCGCATCAGCTGGGCGATCTCGTCACCGTTGGTTTCCAAAGCAAAGTGGCCGGCGTCGACGAGGTGGAACTCGAGCGTCTTCAAGTCGCGCTTGTACGGCTCCGCTCCGGCCGGCGGGAAGATCTTGTCGTTCTTGCCCCAGGCGATCAGCATCGGCGGCTGATGCTGGCGGAAATAGGCCTGCCAGCTGGGATACAACGGCGGGTTGCTGCCGTAGCTCAGGAACAGATCCAGCTGGATTTCGTCGTTCCCTTTCCGGTCGAGCAGGAACTGATCTTCCGCCGCACCGTCCGGGGGAACGAGTTCCAAATCCACCGCTCCCTCGGTGTACTGCCACTTGGTCGCGTCGTAAGTCAGCAGCGTTCGCAGCGCGTCGCGCTTCTGCTGGTTATTGGGATCCTTCCAATACTCCTTGATCGGCTTCCAGAAGTCATTGTCGAGCCCTTCGTCGTAGGCATTTCCGTTTTGCACCACGATCGCCGTGATCCGCTCCGGATGCTTGGCCGCCAGCCGATAGCCGACCGGCGCGCCGTAGTCCTGCACATAGAGCGCATACTTCTCGAGGCCCAGCTGCTCGGTAAACTCGTCGATCACCTCGGAGAGATGATCGAATGTGTACGCAAACTTGTCGTGTGGCGGCATCGAGCTGTGGCCGTAGCCCGGATAGTCGGGGGCCACCAGGTGGTACTTGTCGGCGAGCGCCGGAATCAGCTTCCGGAACATCTGCGAACTGGTCGGAAATCCATGCAGCAGCAAAATCGTCGGCGCGTCCTTCGGTCCCGCCTCGCGGTAAAAAATGTCGAGGTCGCCGACCTTCGCTGTCCGGTAGTAAACCTGCGGCAACGGTTCGGCCGCTGCGGAATTCAAAGTACTGACGACTAACCAGACAGCCGTTAAGATTGCCGGGGACAGTAGCCACTTCGACGCAAATCGCATGATCGCCGCTCCTCGAGAACGGGCCCATTCACTGCCTGGAACGCGAATGGATCACCTCGCGGCAAGTCTACACCGGGCCCTCGCCCGCCGATAGCAGCGATGTAGCAAAGCAACTCACGCAAAGGCGCTCAGGCGCAAAGTAATACAGAACGACTGTCTTCCTTTGCGCCTTAGCGCCTTTGCGTGAGATCCCCACGGCGTCTTGGCGTGCCAAAGAAAACAGCCAACGGCCGTAGTCCGGATCAGGCCGTGGCCCAGTGGGCCGGGATCCACCGCCACGCTCCGTCGACCGCTTCCCATTCGCCCTGCACCCAGACGGCGCTCGGCGTCACGGTTTGAATGTACTCGCCCGGCACCCAGACCCAGGTGCCGCGCCACGTCCAGTAACCCGGCTGCCACACGTAACCCGTGGTCGCCGGCGCGACCGGCTGCACTTGCTCATACACCGGCGGCACGGTGATCGGCTTTTGGACGACGACGCCCTGCTCGGCCGCTGCCCAATGCCCCGTCTCCCATTGATATTGTCCGCCCCAATGCTGCCAGTAGCCCGGCACCCAGTACGCATTCGAGAACGGCGGCTCCACCCACTCGCCCGCGTTCCACGTCCAATCGTCGGCACTCCGCTCCCACTGTCCCGGCACCCACACATACGACGGGCCCGGCGACTCGGTGATCACTTCCTGTTGCGGCGCCGGCACGCCGATGTAGGTGGGCGACGTCACTATCGGCGGCGGCTCGAGAATCGCCTGCGCCCCAACCGGCGAAACAAATCTAGCGGCAGAGAGGATCACGAAGCTGGCAGCGAAAAGGTGGGGGCGTCTCATGTGGTCTCCAGTCTCTCGGGATTACGGTCCATCAGGGTGCGGCCGCGGCGAGCCGCGTCGCGCCAGCAATCTATCCCAGATCGCCAAAACCCGTAAACATCACTAAGGTCAGCGCCCAAAAACTCACCTCACACCGGCGATTTCAAGCGCCTTGGCACGCCGCCACAACCCCTGTAGAATGTGGGGTTTCCGGTCGGTCCGCGGCCCACACGGTTGCCGCACCGCCCTCCCTTTGGCTCCCTTGGCACTAAGTTTCGACTCGATCATGGCTTATTCGCGCGATTCCTATGGCGGTGGTGGTGGACACGGTGGCGGCGGCTACCAGCAGAACAAGCGGAAGACGAACATCAAGCGTGCTCCGAAGCGCGACCCGATCTACATCGACGGTCAGGCCCCGCGCCCGATGTACGTCGACTACAAAGATCTCGACTTGCTCTCGAAGCTCACCAATCGCCATGGCCGCATCGTCAGCCGTCGTAAGACCGGCTGCCACGCCGCCAGCCAGCACGCCGTCGCCCGCGCGATCAAGCGCGCCCGCTTCATGGCCCTGCTGCCGTACGTCGGAGATTGATAGTGTTGAGAGTTGAGGGATGAGGGTTGAGTGGGCTGCATTTCAACTCTCAACCCTCAACACTCAACTCTCGACCCTTCAATGTCCACCCCCTTCTACACGTCGCGGCTGGTCGAGTTTGCCGACACCGACATGGCCGGCATCATCCATTTTTCGGCCTACTTCCGCTACATGGAGTCGGCCGAGCATGAGCTGTTGCGGAGCCTCGGCTACAGCGTCTACTCGGAAATCGACGGCGTGCCGGTCAGCTTCCCGCGCGTCGCGGCCTCCTGCGAGTTCGACTCCCCCTCGCGCTGCGAAGACATGCTCGACATCGCCGTGACGGTCCGCCACGTCGGCAACACCAGCGTGACCTACGGATTCGACTTCTCGACCGGCGGCCGCGACGTCGCCCACGGCACGATGACCAGCGTCTGCTGCAAAGTCGAACACGGCAAACCGCCCGAATCGATGCCGATCCCCGATTCGCTGGCGAAGGAATTGAAACTTCTCGCCGGCATCTAACCGTTGAGTGTGCCAATTAGCGGGCGAGCTTGCTCGCCGTTTCCCTTCTCGCACCCACCTGCGGCCATGACTGCCCACTTGGCCCCGCCGCCACTTCCGTCGACAATGAACGGATGCCCGCTGCCAACTACGGCGCCGACCTGGTCGTCGAAAACATCGTGATGGAATTTCCCACGCCGAGCACACCGCTCCGCGTGCTCGACGGCGTCTCGCTCGCGCTCTCCCGCGGCGAGAACGTGGCCATCGTCGGTCCCAGCGGCTCCGGTAAGAGCACGCTGCTCTCGATCCTCGGCACGCTCGAGCCGCCCACGTCCGGCAGCGTCCGCCTCGCCGGCCAGGATCCTTTCGATCTCGACGAAACCGCGCTCGCCCACTTCCGCAGCCGGCAAATCGGCTTCGTGTTTCAAGAGCACCACTTGCTGCCGCAATGCACCGCGCTCGAAAATGTGCTCGTGCCGTTCCTGGCCGACGGCGTCGCCTCGCACCTCGACGAGCGCCACGCCCAGCAGCTGCTGGAACGCGTCGGTCTCGGCAAGCGGCTCGACCATCGCCCGGCCGAGCTCTCCGGTGGCGAACGTCAGCGCGTCGCCATCGCCCGCTCCCTCGTCCGCGAGCCAACGCTGCTCCTGGCCGACGAGCCGACCGGCAACCTGGACCGCACCACCGCGGCCTCGATCACCCAGCTGCTCTTGGAACTGCAGGAAGAGGCGAACACGATTCTGGTGGTTGTCACCCACAGCTCGGCACTCGCCGCCGCGCTCGACCAGCGCATGGAGCTCGACTCCGGCCGGCTCGTGCCCACGGGAGAACACGTGCCATGAACACCGATTTCGCCACACTCATCGCCCAGCTCGAAAGCACCGACACCGCCGCGCAAACTGCCGCGGCCAATGAGCTCGCCAGCCGCGGGCACGACTCCCAGATCGCCATCGTGTCGCTGGTCCGCACGGTCGGCATCCCGGACGAGGAAGTGCTCGAAGCCTGCACCGCCGCGCTCGAAGAAGCCGGCCCGCCGTCACCCGAGCAGATCGAGCCGCTGATGTCGCTCACGACCGATTGTTCGGGCGACGTGGCGTATTGGGCCGTGACGCTCTTGGGTCGCGCCCGCGCGGCGGCAGCACCGGCGGTACCCGCGCTCGTGGCCGTGCTGGAAAGCGACGTCGAGCTGCCGGTCCGTGAGCGGGCGGCTTGGGCCCTGGGCGAGATCGGCCCCGCGGCCAAAAATGCCGTCTCAGCCCTCACAGTTGCTGCAAATTGCGACGATGCCCGCCTCTCGCGGCTCGCAAAGAAGGCACTCGAATCGATTGGTGTGTAGTCGACTGGTGAATAGGATGGAAATAGAGACGCCGTCGTAAATGTAGGGTGGGTCGAGCTCCGCGAGACCCACCAATACTCTTGCCTCGCCCGCGCGATGAAAATCACTTCCATCCCGCAAATCTACCGCAACGCCAATCGCTGGCGCGAGATTATTACGATCTTGAGCAAGTATGGCCTCGCCGGTTGGATCGGCCGCTTCGAGCTGCCGGTCGTCAAGGGAATCCTCAAGACGCGCGACGGCGAAGCTCTCTCCCACTTGAGCCGCGAGACCCGCATCCGCCTCGCCATCGAAGAGCTCGGCCCGACGTTCATCAAGCTCGGCCAGATCCTCAGCACGCGCCCGGACCAGGTCGGCCTGCCTCTGGCCGAAGAACTCCAGAAGCTCCAGACCTCGGTGCCGGCCGATTCCACCGACGCCATTCGCAAGACGATCGAATCCGAGTTCGACGCGCCGCTCGAGACGCTGTTTGTCGATTTCGACACCGCGCCGATCGCCTCCGCCTCGATTGGCCAGGTCCATCGCGCGCGGCTCGCCGACGGCGCCGACGTCGTGGTGAAGGTCCAGCACGCCGGCATTCAGCGCCGCATGGACATCGACCTCGACATATTGGCCGGCCTCGCGCAGCTCGCCGAAATGCTGCCCGAGCTCGCCCCCTACCGCCCACAGGCGATGGTCGCCGAGTTCCGCCGCGTCGTCCGCCGCGAGCTCGACTTCTCGCGTGAGGCCCGCAACCTGGAGCTCTTCGCCCGCAACTTTCGCCGCAATCGGCATGTCCGCATCCCGCGCCAGTATCCGCAGCTCTCCACGCAGCGGGTGCTCACGATGGAATGGCTCGATGGCTGGCCCTTCTCCGACCCGCAACTGGCCGACGACTCGAAGTGCGATCTCACCCAGGTCGCCCGCTACGGCGCCGAGATGTACCTCGAGATGATCTTTCAGCACGGCTTCTACCACGCCGATCCCCATCCGGGAAATCTCATCGTGCTCGACGACAGCACGATCGGCCTGCTGGATTTCGGCATGGTCGGCCGGCTCGATGAGCAGATGCGCGAGGACATCGAGAGCATGCTGCTGGCGATCGTCTCGCAGGACGCACAGTCGCTCACCTCGCTCGTGATTCGCCTTGGTGCCGTTCCCGCCGGGCTGGACGAAGCCGCGCTCAGCGTCGACCTCTCCGAGTTCGTTGCCCACTACGCCAACCAGCCGGCCGACGCCTTCGACCTCGCCGGCGCGCTCTCCGAAATGGTCGAGATCATCCAGCGCTACCACATCGTGCTCCCCTCGTCGCTGGCGATGCTGATCAAGGTGCTGATCATGCTCGACGGCACCGGCCGCCTGCTCGCGCCCCATTTCAGCCTGATGGAGCTCGTTGCACCGTACCAGCGCAAGATGCTGCAGCGGCGCCTCTCGCCGGCCCGCCAAATGCGCAAGATGCGGCGGATCTTTTCCGAATTCGAGCAGCTCGCCGAGATATTTCCCCGCCGCCTGCGCGACATCCTGCAACAAGTCGACGCCGGCAAGTTCGACGTCCACCTCGACCACCGCGGCCTCGAACCCTCGGTCAACCGCCTGGCGCTCGGCATGATGACCAGCGCGCTGTTCCTCGGCTCGTCGCTGATGCTCTCGCAACACGTCTGGCCGATCCGCGAAGTGAGCGTCCCCGGCGTCATCGGCCTGGCGCTCTCGATGTTCCTCGGCTGGCGACTCTTGAAAGCGATCAGCAAATCGGGCCGGCTCGATCGGCGGAAATAGTCGACGCCGTTGCGCGTGCCTTTGCGCTGTTGCAATGTGAAGATTTGACGCCCTTCTTCGCCCTCACCTATACTGGCGGCTTGTTACTCCCTCGCTGGATTGCCGGTCGGCAATTCGCTTCGATTTCGTAGCGGAGTCTCATGTCGATCGTCATCCGCAAATCTCTCGTCGAAGGCCAACCTCTCCCGGGCCTGGGCATCAAGCGGTCGCTTTTGCTCTGCGTTTTGTTCTACGTGGTGTTCATTGCAGTGATGGTGCTGGAAATGATCGGTTGCTCATTGCTGCTGTATCCCGGCCCAATCCCGATTGACCTGTACTCGCTGATCTTGCTGCCGCTGCTACTCGCCTGGGCGGTAACAATCCCGGTCGGCCTGACGAGTTCCGGCATGTTGTTTCGCGAGGCACGATTCAGTTTTGCCTTCCCCTGGCGCATTGTTCCCGCGCTGCTCGTGGTCAGTTTTGGGGCCGCCATCTTGCTGGTCGAAATGGCCCTCTGGATTCCCATGCCAGAGTCATTGCGCCGCTCCATGACTTCCGGTTCGGAGCAAGTGCCGTTTCTGACGATGTTCATACCGATGGTCATCTTGGCCCCGCTGGCCGAAGAGTTCTTCTTTCGCGGTCTGCTGCTCCGCGACTATCTCGAACGCTACTCGATCCGCAAGTCGGTCTGGGCCACGGCAATCGTCTTCGCGCTGTTTCACTTGAACCCCTGGCAGGCAGCGGTCGCACTTCCGCTCGGTCTGTGGTTCGCCTGGCTGGTGCTCCGCACCGGCTCGCTCATTCCCGGCGTCATCTGCCACGCCGTGCACAACTTCTCCACGGCCTTTGTGTTCAAGCCGTTGGCCATTGCGCTCGGCTACACAGCGAAAGAGTGGCAAGCTGCTGTGCATTTGCCGCCAAAGCTTCTGGCTGTGGGAGCGGTCCTGGCATTCGGCGGCGGGGCCTTGCTTTGGCGCCAGCTCGCCGGTTCGAACGCCGTCGTGATCGACACCTCCGGGCCGATCACCGAAGAACTCGATGTCCTGCTCGTTCCGGATGACTCGGCGCAGGAGATCATCGGCCTCGACGAATTCGAGTCGGCCTCCAAGACGTGAATTGCAACAGAGGCCGACTGAGCGGAATTGGCAGCGATTAGATTGGCAAATGCTGCCGGCGACTGCTTCTGAAACCGGCTAGACAAGCCGACGCAACGGCGAGCAGAGCCCCTAGCGTCGGCTCGGGTACTGCCGCGACGTCGAGCGCCCCGGCTCCCAACCCCGTCGCCTTCTTGCCGAAATTCGTCTTCCAGGCGTCGAAGTCGGCTGCGTCGATCACCCCGGCGCTCGCGCCCGTGTTGTTGCCGTTGGCCCGCAGATCGGTCGTCGATCCGAGCGTATCGCGCCAGATCGAATAGTCGGCGGCGTTGACAATCCCATCGAAGTTGTAATCGCCCGTGAGTTGAAACGCGCTCAGCACGATCCGCTTCGGGTCGAACGCACTTCCCGTTCCATAGTTCACCACGAACGAACCGCTCGTCGCGCCGCCGGTGATCTGCAGCCGCTGACCGTTGGCCACGTTGTCGAACGCCCCGCTGATCGACGCGGCGTTGAGCACGGTGAATGTCTGATTCGGCATCGGCACGAATCCGGCGACCTGCTGAATTTCCAGCAGGCCGTCGACCGCGGCGGTGCCCCCCACGTTCACGACATCGTAGCTCGTGTTGGGTGTCGGCCCGCCGATGCCCACGCGCAGCGTTCCGCTCCCTTGCTGCGTGTAATTGTTATCAATCGTCACGGTGCTGATCAGCCCGCGCGCTTCGAGCAAGCCGGCGGCATTCACCAGGCTCCCATGATACGCGCCCAGCTGCAGCGTCCCGCTGGTCCAGCCGAATTGCCCGCCCGCGCCCTGAAAGCGAATCTCGCCCGCCAACAACGTGCCGCCCGCCAGCCGCGCCTGCCCCATCGGAAACACGGTGATGTCGGACGTGACGGTCACCGATCCGCCCGCCATCACGTCGAGCGTACCCGCGCCCCCGGGCACCCCGGCTCCGGAATCTCCGCCCACCGACAAGCGGCCGTTCACATTCCACGTCGACCCCGCGCCGGAAACGCTCGCCGTGCCTTCGCCGCCTGCGAGCCGCGCGATGTAGCTGTTGCCGCTCACAACATCGCCGCCCACCTGCACGAGCATCGAGCCGTCGCCCGCGCTGCCGACCACGAGCGACCCCGTAGCCGTCAAGCTCGATCCTTCGCCGTTGACGATCGCCGTACCCGTCGAACCGGTCAAGGAGCCGAGCGTGGCCGAGCCGCTAGTCACGTCACCGCCCGTCTGAATGGCGACAAATCCGCCGCCCTGCCGCCCCACGATCAATTCACCGGCCGTGTTCCAAGTCGAGCCGTTGTCCTGCACCGTCGCGGTGCCGCCGGAGCCCGTCGCGTGGCCCAACGTGATGCTCCCTTGCGTCACGTCCGCCCCGTTGCGGATGAACATCGATCCGACGCCGGCTTCGCCCACCCGCTGGCTGCCGGTGCCGATCCATTGCATGGCGTCCACCGTGGCGACGCCGCTGCTGCCGGCGACCAGGCCGAGGCTGCTGGCATCGGTGTGCAGCACGCTCGCCGCCGGCCCGTTCAATATCACATCCCCCAAGTCGCCGCTCAACACGCCCGCCACGAACCCGGGGCTCGCGACGCCGGCGCTGGTGAGCGTGTAGTCACCGACGTTCAGTTGCAGCGTATCCTTCCGCGCCAAGAGGCGGCTGTTCTGCCCCGCAACGCCAGTCACCACGTAGCGATTCGCGGCCGCCACGCCGAGATTGAAATTCACCGTGTCCGCCGCCCCGCCCGGACCAGCCGGCGCCGCCGGCAGCCAATTCGCGGCCGTCCCGAACGCGCCGCCCGCCGTCTTCTGCCAGAAATAGTCCACCGCCGCCGCCGGCCGCGCCGCGACCAACAGCAGACCCATCACAGCAGGTGCGCATCGTGAGAAGTACATGGCTAGTTCCCTTCGCGCTTCGTCAAACCCTGAATATAGGCCAGCGCTTGGAGAACTGCCAAGAAAAAAGGGCCTATCGAGCGCGGAAGCGGCAACGTCGCCACAAAACGAGCCCCGCCGTCGCCCCCGCCAGCAGCGACAAACCGGTCGCCGGCTCGGGCACCGCGGACACCATCGCCCCCGCCCCGTTCAAAACGGACCCACTCGATATGGACCCGAAGTGCGACTTCCACAGATTGAACTGCCCCGCTCCGATCACGACGCCTGCCGTGTCGTTCGGCAGCGTCCCGGCCGGCGCGCCGATCTCCCGACGCGCCATTGACAACACCGTCAACAATCGTTACTTTGCAATACAGAGCTAACCGCCGCGGACAATTTCGCAGCTCACGGAACGATTCAATGGAAATCCGTCAAGCGATTGCCCAGGTCTCCGAAATCCGCGCTCAGCTCGCGCGAACCGAACTCTTCCGCGGCTATCGCTCCGCGACGATCGCCTTGACCGGGCTGCTTGGTCTCGCGGCCGCCGTCGCCCAGGCGGACTGGCTGCCGCAACCGACCGAACAGTTGACAACCTACTTGGCGCTCTGGGTCGGCGTCGCCATGCTCAACGTGCTCGTTATCGGACTCCAGATCTGGACGCGAGCCCGCCGAACGACGCTGACCCTTGCGCGCCAAACGACCGTCTTTGCCGTCGGACAGTTCCTGCCCGCGCTCTTGGCCGGCGGCCTCGTTACGCTGGTCATCGCCGCGCGGACTCCGGAGTCGGCCTGGATGCTGCCCGGCCTGTGGGCGATCCTGTTCAGCCAAGGTGTCTTTGCCTCCTGTCGATTGTTGCCGCGCGCCGTGTTCACTGTCGGTGCGTGGTACCTCGTCTGCGGCGTGCTGGCCCTCACCTGGGGACAGGGCGCCGACGCGCTCTCGCCCTGGAGCATGGGGATCACGTTCGGCGGCGGGCAACTCCTCACGGCCGCCATCCTGTATTTCACCCTCGAACGCACCGACGAGCGATTGGACTGATCGCCATGCCGCCGCGCCGTAAACCCAAATCGACCGACGACGGCCGCTTCGCCTACGACGGCCTCGACCGCGCGATCCACGAAAAGGCCCGCCTCGGCATCCTCACATCCCTCGTGGCCCATCCCGCAGGCCTCTTGTTCAACGACCTGAAGGAGCTCTGCTCTTTGACCGACGGCAACCTCAACCGGCACCTGGCCGTGCTCGAAGAGGCGCGGCTCGTGGTCACCAATCGCTCGGCCAAGGTCGGCCGGCCGCAAACGAGCGTGGCGATGACCGCCGAGGGCCGCCGGCGCTTTCAGCAATATCTGGGCGTGCTCGAGCAAGTGCTCACGGACGCCGCCGCGCGCGAGCCGCAGGCTTCGACCGCGCGCCGCAAAACTTCTCCAGGTTGGTCACCCGCGTAGTTTTCCCGTGAATCGTTGGCAGAGTCTCTGCCTGTCCATTTGCTTTGCAATACAAAGCTAACGGAGTCGCCATGAACGCTGCTCGAAATCGCTGGTGCCCCCGTCCGATGCGTGTCGCCCCGCCACTCGATCCCACTCGACGCACCGGTCCGCCGCGCGACCTTCACGCGCTGCTCATCAATCCCTTCTACCCGAAGGATCCCCACGCCAGCTTCGGCAAACACGTACTCACTCCAACCCTCGCCCTCACCAGCATCGCCGGTGCATCACCTCCCGAATGGACGGTCGAGTATTGGGATGAAAACCTGCTGCAAGGCCCGCCTCCTCACGAACCCTTTCCACAGGTCGTCGGCATCAGCGTCCACCTCACGTTCGCCAACCGCGCCTACGAACTCGCCCGCTGGTACCGCGAGCGCGGTGCGAAGGTCGTCCTCGGCGGCTTGCACGTCCTCTCCTGCCCGGAAGAAGCCGCGCCGCACGCCGACGCACTGGCAATCGGCGACGGCGTGCAAACCTGGCCGCAGATCCTCCGCGACGTCGCCGCCGGCAACTTGCTGCCCCGGTATCATTCCGACTATCGCCGTCCCTATCGTGACGACCCCGCGCCGCGACGCGAACTCCTGCCGCGGCATAGCTTCCTCACCACGTCGAGCCTGATCGCCACCCGCGGCTGCCACAACCGCTGCGGCTTCTGCTATCTCGCCACCAAGGGCCTCCACATGCCATACCTCTGCCGCGACGTCGAGCAGATCGTTGCCGAATTCGCGGCCGACGGCCAACCCTACGGCGTCTTCGTCGACAACAACCTCGGCTCGCGGCCCGAATACCTCCGCCAGCTCTGCCGAGCGTTGCGGCCATTGGAAAAAATCTGGAGCGCTGCTGTCTCGATCGACGTCACCGACGATCCCGACACCGTTCGCGAGATGGCGCTCGCCGGTTGCACGGGCGTCTTTGTCGGCTTCGAATCGCTGCGAAACGAAAACATTGTCGCCGCCCACAAGAAGAGCCCGCGCACCGAAGACTACGCGCGCCGCGTCGAAATCTTCCACCGCAACGGCATCCAGGTGAACGGCAGCTTCGTCCTCGGCTTCGACGACGACCGGCCCGATGTGTTCCAAACCACCGTCGACTGGATCGAAGAGCAGCGGCTCGAATGCGCCACCTTTCACATCCTCACGCCCTACCCCGGCACGCCGCTGTTCGACGAAATGGAGCGCGCGGGTCGACTGCTCCACAAGAATTGGGACGCCTACGACACCGCCCACGTCGTGTTCCAGCCGAAACAGATGACGCCCGCAGAACTCGCCGCAGGCTACGCCTGGTGCTACCGCCGGCTATTCTCCCATCGCTCGATCTGGCGCCGCCGCCCGCGCGACTGGCACAGCGTGCCCCCCTATCTCGCCATGTCCTATCTCTACAAGCGCTCCAACTGGTTCTGGTACTTCCTGATCCGCCACCGCCTCACTCACTTCGTCTGGCGTCCGCTGGTCGAGATCACTCGCCTCCGCCACCTCCACTTCCGCCGCCGACTGTTGGCCTCGAACAACTTCGCCCTCGCGCCAGCACTTAAGTCCGCCATCATCTCGGCCGGCGTTTGAACGACCCACGCACGCGGCTCACCGCCAACTTGCCTTTCATTCCGCTCTCCCGCCAACTCCTCCGCTTGCCATTCGGCCCCGAGCTCATGGCCGAGGGGCGGATTAGCTCACCGGCAAACCCCACCCCCGCCCGGTGGCCGAAAATCGGTAATTGAACGTTCGTACACATCTGCTATACTCACCCCAGTCGTCTGTCACGAGCCCTCTGGCTGCCGTTGATCAACACCCGGCGGCGTGCACACCGTCTCGGGAAAATGGTTTCCCACGCGGGATTTCCCGGGGCCCTCCCGGAAAATCGCGTCGCGCCCATGGGCCTCGAGGGGCCTGATTCCGGTAAGTGACAAGGGACCGAGAAAGCGTCGCCGGTGCGGCACCACGCGCACCCCGCCAGCGCCCCCGGTCCACCGACGTAGGAAGCTTCCTACTTTTTTCAACGCACTATTCAACCGACGGACTGGTCGCTTAAGCGACCAGTACTCGCCCACTCGACCAGGCGAGTCTCGCTTCAGCGAGCGGGAGAATCCAGAATCCAATCCACTACCCCGTACCGAATACCCAGTACTCCATAAAACCCACACCTCACAACCGAAAACCAAAGACGCATGGGCCTACCAACGCCCCAGCCCGCGCTCCCCTGCGCCTGCCCTCCCTTTGCGTCTTTGCGTCTTTGCGTCTTTGCGCGCAATCTCAGCCCGCCGCCCCCACCCCAAAAAACCCCTGACATCTTCGAAGGCGTCACCAAAACAATCACCGTCCGTCGCTACCTTCTCCCCAACCACCCCGCCCAAGTAAAATCTTCATCTAGCCTACCTGCGGTCTTCACAATCCTTGCGCCCAATGTCCTCATGACTACCATCCATCGCCGCAGTTTTCTGCAGTCGTCGCTCAGCGCGGCAGCCGCCCTGTCGCTCAGCAAATTGCCCTGCTCGTCCGCCATCGGCGACGAGCCCGCCGCGCAGCAGCTCTTTGGCTCGCACGGTTACGAACCGAACACACTCTTCCTCACCTGGCAACGCGACCCCACGACGACGATGACCGTCCAATGGCTCGCCCCGGAATCGGATCCGAGCCAGCTGGTCCACTGCAAATCGGTCGCAAACGGTGCCGCGAAGATTAGCGGCACATCGACCATCAAGCCCTATCCCAACACGACGCTCAAAGTCCATCGCTGCGAGCTGACGGGCCTCGAACCGGACGGCGAATACGAATTTCAACTCGGCTCCGCCTCGCCGACGTATCGCTTCCGCACGATGCCGGCCAAGGCCAACAACACGATCCAATTCGTCAGCGGCGGCGATAGCGGCATCGACGAGCACGCCATCAAGACGAACGGCCTCGCCGCCCTGCAGGATCCCCGCTTCGTACTGATCGCCGGCGACCTGGCCTACGACAACGGCGAATCGCCCGAAACGTTCACCTCCTTCCTGCAAAACTACCATGCCGAGCTCGTCGACTCCGACGGGCGGTTGATCCCGATGCTCTCCTGCATCGGCAATCACGAAGTCGTCGATGGATACAACGGCAAGCGCAGCGACAGCCCGCAGTATCTCGCGCTCTTCGACGGCCTGTTCGCTGACCGCACGTTCAATGTCCTCGACTTCGGCGACTACCTGAGCCTTGTGCTCCTCGATACGAACCACATCGCACCCGTCGCCGGCGAGCAGACGTCTTGGCTGGAACAGACCCTCGCCGATCGGCAGGATCGCCCCCATTTGATCGTCGCCAATCACGTGCCTGCCTATCCGTCCCATCGCGAACCGTGGGGACCAGACGGCGAGCCGGGCACGGGCGCCGACCAGCGCAAGCACTGGAGCCCGCTCTTCGAGAAGTACAAAGTCGACGTCGTGCTCGAGCACCACGATCACACGTTCAAGCGGACGCATCCGCTCGTGGACGGACACCACGACAAGCACGGAGTGATCTACCTCGGCGACGGCTCGTGGGGCAAGCTCCGCACACCTCACACGCCCGAAGAACGTCCCTACCTTGCGGCGGTCGACGAAGCGTATCACCTCGCCGTCCACCGCCTCGAAGGCGAGCAGGCGCAGCACGTCGCGCTGGAAGATTCCGGCAAGGTGGCCGACGTTTGCGTCACCACCAGCAAACGCCCCGCCCTGCGTGGCTAGCCGCGACTAGGCAGCCCGGCGCTGCCGCCGTGCGCTCGGCTTCGTGTCGCCAGCGATTTCGGTCGCCGGCGCCGCGTCGCTGCGGGCTTTGGCAAACTGAGTGAGTGCCGCCTCGATCTCGGCGTTCAGATCGTCGAGCTTTTGAATCAGTTCGTCGTGCCGCGAGTCGAGACGGTCCAACAATTCCTGCGAGGTGGGCATGGGGGGTTCCAACTTTGCGCCGAATTCGGGAGGTCAAAGTCTCGGCGCAGCCGGCCAAGGGTGTCGCCAATCACCATCGGCACCCTTCCCGGCAGCCGGCTACGAACTCCGCACCGTTGCCGCCCGTTGCACGCCGCCGATTGGCAAACCCTGGCGGAACGACCGATTTTGGCGCGGGGCGCGCTGTCGAACGCGTAAATTCGCGGGGCGGCGCAAAGCGGGCCCAGTTTGCCGGTTATGCCGGCCGAAACGCTGGCGTGGACGCCCCGCCGCGGCCGCGGTAGAATGGCGGATTCCCGTCCGGTCAACCGAACGATCGTACCCCCTGACCCACCCAGCGAATCGGAGCAAGCGTGGTCAAACTGACGTTACGCGATAAAGAATCTGCCCAGGAAGCGGTCCGCCGTTTCCGCAAACTGGTCGAACGCAGCGGCATCAAGAAGGAAATGCGGATCCGCGAATTCTACGAGAAGCCCAGCGAGACCAAGCGCCGCGCCCGCCTTCGCGCCCAGCGCCGCGCCCGCCGCGACCGCTTCATGCCGGCCCGCTAATCGACTGGCGAATTTCTCTCAATTTCGCCGCCCGCCTGCGCCGTGCGCCCATCAAAAAAAGGGCCGGCCTTCCGGACAAAAGGCCGACCCTTTCGGAGTCGAAGCGAACGTCTTTTGGAGCGCGGCCCGTTCGCCTTGGCCGCTTGGATTACTAGCGGCTTGTTAGAAGCCCACTTCCACCCGCGCGAAGAATCCGTCGAAGCCCAGGATGTTCGCCGTATCGGTTGAGTTCGATTCAACGAGCGTCTGGATATCGAATTGATCGCGGAAGCCGAGGTCGTGCCAGGCGCTGAACAAGTAGCCGGCCGAGAAGCGCGAACCCTGCGTGGCCTGCACCGAGAGACCGGCCTCGATTTCGGTCACGGGAATGATTCGTCGGCCGCGAGCGGTAAGCGACGTCAAGAAGCCGTTCTCGTCAGTGCGGACAATTCTTTCCTGCATCTGGCCCAAGAGCAATGAGATGTCGCCTCGCAGGAAGATGCTGCACCAGTTATTCGATCCGAAGTAGCGACGGCCTTCCAAACCAACGCGTGGACCACCGCCGGTAAAGTCGAGCGACGGACGAGCGTCGCGGAAGATCTCGGCGTCGTCGAGCGTCACATAGTAGCGGTCCCAATCGACATCTGCAAACCGCAGACCGCCGGACCAGGTGATGTCCCAAGCCGGGCAGCTCGGAGCGCAGCAGGCGTCGCCACAGCCGCAGGCTCCGCCGCAGGGATCGCAACAATCGCTGCATTCGCAGCAGGCCGGGCCGCCGAGCGGTATCGTCTTGCGGAAATCGAGGTCGAATGATTTCACGTCCACATCGGCATTGATAAACGTGTCATTCGGGCCAATCACTTCGTAGGGCACGAGCGAGCCGGCCGGCGCGACCGCCGATGCGCCGCTGCTCAATCGCGTGAACATGAACCGCACTTCTTCGTCGCAGCAATCGAGGCGATAACCGCCGCCAAGGCGATAGGACGATTCGTGCTGGAAATTCAATTCATGCAGGAAGTCGCTGCGATTGTCGAGGTTTTCGTCGTCACGTTCGATGTAGGCAACTGCCTCGCTGAAACTCGCGCGAACGTAGAGATAGTCTCCCACGAAGTACCAACGCGGCCTGCCGCCGACGATGCCACAGCAATCCCACCAGGATCCGCCGTCGCCGCAGTCGTATCCACACTCGTCGCCGCAGCCATAGTCGCAACAGTCGTTGCAGGAGCCGTCGCCGCAGCTGCTGCAGCCGCCAGGCGACCAACCGCCGGAGACAAACTCGTCGCCATACATTTCGGGACCGCTGCCGGCAGACATGTAGCTGCCGGACATCGCATGCGGGCCTTGCGCGAGCGCCGGTGTGAAAAACGAAACAATTGCCAGCAATGCCAGCGCAGTAGTAGCCGTAATGACAGAGCGTGTCATTCTCAAATCCCCCCATGATGAGCCAGGTCAGGCTCGCGTGCGAGCCGTCGCAGATTGCGGGTCTGCTGCCGCGGCGAAAAGCGTCTTGCGGCGGCAGCTGATCGCGGGATACCTTGGGGCCGCTGCCAATCCAGCGAGCTCCGCATCCCCTGCGAACATTCCTCGTCATCGGTACCGTCAGAATCGGTACTTTGCTCTTTTTCGTTATAAACGGCAGAAGCGGAATATCGAGAATATGCGGCAAAAGCCGCAGATTTTCGCCAACCCGCAAAGTTTAACAGCCAGTCGAATGGGCCAGCCGGTAGACTGCCCGCCAAGCGCCCAGATCACCCGGCGCGACAGTAGTTGAAGCGTCGTCCGTCGTCGCGCGGCGGCAGCTTACGCTTGGCCTGGCGCGAGGGAGCGATACGGCGGCGGCTGTCATGATAGCGTCCACGAGACGCGTGGTGCCGCGTCCGCGCGCGACTCTGCGGCGGACGGCGACGTCCGTAGCCAGGAGACTTTTTGGAATGCCGAAGCGACATCTAGTGCGTTGTTGCGTCGATTATTCTGTGCGTCGATTCAACTGGTTGCTGCCGCGACGCCGCGACAGCCCCAACGTGACCACGAGTCCCATCAAACCAAGCAATACGGAACTCGGTTCGGGAACCACGCCACCGCCTTCGAGCACGAAGGCCCGCACCGGGTCGTTCTGCCCATAGCGTGCAATATTCTGATTCACGTAACTGGCCGAGCCATCGACAACGCTCGGGTCGGGGAACGCGGTCGGCACGGTGGTCACAGACGGCATACCGCTCTGTGCAAACGTGAGCGTAACCTGCGAATTGTCATCGCTGTCTGGATCGTTGACGATGGCCGAACCATCGTAGTAGTTGTCGCCGTTCATATCGAACAGCACGGTGCGATAGTCGGGATACTTGTAGAAGCCGAGGCCCGCGTCGACGTCGAGGTCGATTTGGAAATTGACGGTCTCTCCAGGAGCCAGGCCGCCGTTGAGGATGTTGACGATCAGCGTATCGCCACTGTTTTCCACGGTCGACGACAGGCTGAAGCCAGGCGTGTCCTTTCCGAGCTTGGCGTACGTGCCAAACAGTGTATTGCCGAAATGGAACTGATCATCTCCGATCGTCATCTTAAATTGACTGATCGAGGCGGTTGAGGAGTCGTTCGTCAGGCAGATGAACGGAACATTCCGCGCGGCTTGCCGGCTGGACGGCAGGTCCCACATCAGCGTCTTCATGGCCATCACGTCCGTGGCCGGATGAAACGCCATTTCCCGCTCGCTGATTTTCAGGCTCCAGTCGGTGTCGGTGATCACGGCCTGGGCGGCGAGGGGGGAAAGCGAAACGGCCGTGGCGGCGAACAGGAAGGCTGCCGCTTTCGGACCGAGTCGAAACTTGCTCAGGTAGCTGCGAAGGTAATTACGAATCATGGTGCTGTTCCTTGGGCATATCTGCGTCGGCCGCATGCGCGATGGCAGCGGTCGGCGACCATCGCGCGCGCCGCGGCGCGAGCGCGAAAAACTTCGGGGAAGGTGGATGTATTTGGGATCACGCGCTAGGGGCGTGAATTGCCGCGAGCTGATCCGCACGTGCGAAACGCGCGGGTCTTGGCGGCAGAAGATCGGCTGCGAGAGCGACTCGAGAGACTAATTCGCGCCGGCCAGGCGCGCAGTACGAGACAGTTCGTGAACTGCTCGAATTGCGTCAGTGCCGGAGGGCGCTGCGGGCCGCGACTTGCGCGCAGAATATGCGCGACGCGAGAATGCCGATGTGGGCCACATCAACTACCGACGTACGGACCGCCAACCAGAGCTGGCGAACGGGAAACCGTGCGGCGAGAAGCGGAGGACCCCGGCGTCTCGAATGTCTGGCCAGCAACACGCGAACTTAGTTCGCCGCTGCCGATCTGACACTCATGAGGTCGCTCCAAATACCTTAAAAAAAGCCGCGAAACGGTGGGCAGAATCAACCTTGCCCGCTGTTTTCCTGTTGAAAATACAGCTGGAAGCGGATAATCGCTCCGCCTCAACTCCTAATCATAAACGGGACCCTGCCGACTGTCAATCAATTTGCCCGGTTTTCCGCTACCGTTCGGATTGTAGCGGCCGTGCGGGCACAGTCGGGGCCTACTTTGAAAGACCGAGTACCCGGCGATTTGTCACGGGGCCGGCGGCTGGATTTTTCGCAGAATCGTTTTTCACCGGTGTAATCGAGCGAGAAAAAAATGGCGCGGCGGGGTCCCCTCAAAGCTCCCAGCTCGACCCGCCGCGCCCGAGATCAACGCCCCTCCCCAAAGGCGCCGATCCGAAGTGAAAAATAGTGCGCCTCGGCGATGAGTCAAACTGGCGGCGCAGGCAGCGAGCAAGCCGCGAGGAAATGCGTTTCCCTCGTGAGATTTTGTCGCTTCGCGACGACGGATGTGGCGAGTTGGCAACACGCGGTTTGCCGCGATTGAGGCGTGACGACAACGGTCGGCTGCGGAATGTGCTGCGAGAAGAGCGCGGAAAGCTAACGCGATTTCGCCGGCAACCAATCGAGGGCGACGTCGAGCGCCGGCGCCGAATGGGTGATTTCACCGACGCTGATCCGGTCGACGCCGGTTTCGGCGATCGCCCGGACCGTGGAGAGATTTACGCCGCCAGAGGCTTCCAGTTCGATCGCCGGCGCAGAGGCGTTGCGGCGTTCGACGGCCGCGCGGAGATCATCCGGCCGCATGTTGTCCAACAGAACGATGTCCGGTCCGGCGGCCAGCACGTCGTCCAGCTGAGAGAGCTTGTCGATCTCGATTTCGACCAGCATGTCGCCGTAGTCGCTGGGACCGTCGCTGGGACCGTCGCTGGGACCGTCGCTGGCGTTGTCACGTTGCGATGCCGTTTCGCGCAAAAAATCCTGTGCACGGCGGACGGCGTCGGCGGGCGTGAGTTGCTCGTCGGCCACGTCTTCGCCGGCAAACAGTGCGAGATGGTTGTCTTTGATCAGCACCGCGTCGTAGAGTCCGGTGCGATGATTATGCCCGCCGCCGCAGCGGACGGCATACTTTTCGAGCCGGCGCCAGCCGGGTATCGTCTTCCGCGTGTCATAAATGCGAGCCTTGGTGCCGTCAATCGCGCGGACGAATTCACGCGTCCGCGTGGCGATGCCGGAGAGGTGCCCGAGCAAATTGAGCAGCGGCCGCTCGCACACCAAGAGATCACGCGCCGAGCCGGAGAGTGTCGCTACCGTCGAGCCCGCCGCAACGTCGTCGCCATCCGCAGCTTCCAATTCGACGTCGATCGCCGCGTGCATCTCGTCAATCACGATCGGCAACGCCCGCAGCCCGGCAATCACGCCCGGCTTGCGAACCACCACCACCGCCCTGCCCTCCTGGTCTGCGTCAACGATTGATAGCGTCGTCCAATCGTGAAACCGGTCGAGATCCTCGCGGACCGCGAGCCGCACGATCTGGCGGAGATCGTCTTCGATCGCGGGAGACCAGTCGAGTTGGGTGAAGTCGGATGGCATGGGGACGGGAGAGGTGTCAGTTGTCGGTGGCGGGAAATCAGCGTGCGCGGCCGTGTTACTAGTTTTCCGGCCAGCCAGCGACGCGAGTGTTGGCCGCCCGTCGGGATTCACCCTACCAGAAGCCGTGGCCTATTTTCCACAACCTTTTCGGCCAGGAGAATTTCGGACCGACGGCTGGCGTTGACGATCACTCGTTGGCGCAACTCGATGGCATCGCTACCTCGCGAAGTAAGACCTCCGAGATTTCCCGTTCTCAACGTTGATCGCAGCTAGTTGCACCACGGATTCAAAGTCAGCCTGTGTTTTCGGTTGAGCGGCGTGCAGACCCGAGCGCAGCCGGCCGGCATCGTCGTCGCGGCATACGGCGACCGCTCGTAAGTAACGCGTGCCATCTATTCAGTCTGAATCTGTGTTGCCAAAGGGCGAATTAACAACGGCATTCTAGCATTGAGTGGACGGATGTTCCATAGGTGGTTTTTGGCCGGGGCCGTGTGGGAAGTAATTGACGATATCACGTTGCTGACACCAATCTAAGTGCAAACCAGTGTTGTTGGTCAACACAGCGTCAGCACATTTATTCCGCGGAGGCTTGGTTTGCCGTCCCCCGAGCAAACCTAGTCAATTATTTGCACGCATGGGAAACTCTGCTAAATTCGTCCGGTAATTGGGTGCGCTGGTTGAGCCCAGACTAAAGTTCGTGGAGGAGGTCTTGGATGGGCGCTTTCTATGGTTCGGTGCAAGTGAGAACGGACGACCGCAGTAGCGTCAAGTCAATAGCGGAGAGTGTCGCGCGGGCACTTCACGACCGAATACTTGTTGGGCCGGTGATCAACGGATGGGTCGGTCTTTATCCGGACATGAATGGACAGAGTGAGCGCGTCGGCGCGGCAATTGCACAGGAATTAGACGCTGACGTGCTGCAATTGGTCGTTCACGACGACGACATTTTTGCCTATTGGTTTTACATCCGCGGGAAGCTGGTCGACTCTTTTTGGTCGGCGCCCGGCTACTTTGGTGAGGAGCATCGCACCAGAGACGCAGCGATGGCGGGAAATGCGGATGCCTTCCTACCAATCTTGGGCGAGCAAGTGAAGCAGCTCTCGAAGTTACTCGTACGCGGTGAGGAACGAGAACTCTTTGCTAGCGACCAATTGGCCGAGTTTGCCAATGTGCTCAAGATTTCAAACGCTCTGAGCGCGTACGAGTACTTGAAAGCTGGGGAGATCGAGGACATTGAGGGATGGGAGCTGTTTGAAGAAGTCCCGGCCGAGCGCGTCATCGCTGAAAAGCAGACGGCACGCGAGATGCGCAGCAAGGTCAACGCGGAAAGGAAGCAGCTACAATCCGACGGCGTATTGTTATTGCGTGATGAACGGAAGCATGGTGGAGGCCCGTACGGTTGTGCAATCGACGGTGGATTCGTTGTGGCGTGGCCCGATCATCGCGACGCGACAGTTTCGTTCGCCGTGTATAAGCCCCCGTGGGAAGGAGCGCGCTCGCTTGAGCTCGATACTTCCAAGCATGTGACCGCGGTAGCGAGCGACGCGTCAAAGAAGCGATTGGCAATGTCGGCCGGCGATCGCGTACACGTGTGGGACGTTGCCGATGGAAACTGGTCTCACGTAGGCGATATCCCCGAGAGCGATTTGGCAATTTCCGTCGCGATATCAGCCGACGGCAAAACGGTCGCGCATGCGTCGCGCAAGCAAGTCGTCGTCACGGACATCGAAAGAAACGTGCGAATTTGTGCCGTTGAGCGACCTGCCGCACGGCAATTGGCGTTTCATCCCGATGGTGAATGGCTCGCAGTGGCTGGGCAAGGCTTCGGCCTTATTCCTCTGCACTCGGAGGCAAACTGGCGCGATATCTACGTGGGCGGCAAGAAAGGGAGTATTTCACCCGCAGCTTTGATTTCGAAAGAACTGCAAGGAATCGACATCGAGGAAATAAAGCGAATGCAGCGCGTCGAAATGGAGAAAATGATTAAGAAGCTGCAGACGTCGAGCGGACGTGACAGCCAGCGCGCCATGCCGGACATCGAAGTTCAGAAGTTTCGGGAGGCGATGGAAAGGCAAATGCAGGAAATGCAATCCCAGATTTCGGAATGGGCTAAGGGGCACATGCCGGCAGCACCGCCCCAATCGAACACGACAGTTTGGGGCGTGACTTTCAGCCGAGATGGACGATGGCTGTTTTGCGGAGCGGACGGGGCGATTCATGTATACGATTGGGCCAAATTGCCGCGCGATGCAGCTTCCGAATGGCTAGAGCCGACGTTCAGGTGTGATATTCCAGAGTTTTCCGACGATCCGAATTCGCGAATCCGAGTATGGGCAATTGCGGAAGAAGTTAATTCAGCGGGCGTCGTATTCGGGGGAAGCACCGGCCGGCTGTATCGGCTGGATATTGAGACAGGACAGGTGCGGGAGCTTGTGAAGTTAGCCGGCGAGGCGTGGGTCGTTGACATTTACATGTCCGCCGATGGCACGGCGTTCGGTGCCGCAGTCCTGACTATGCCATTTTCCGAAGAGGCTCGGAAGCGACACGAACGCACGGCCGCGTGGGAGATATGGTCGTACACGCGTTTGCGGGCATAGTCGTCGCGATGATGCGACGAAAGAGTCCAGCGGCATCCGTCCGTTGACGTCGACAGGTGATATCATGCGTTGTTCGATTTGGGCGAACGACCAGCTCCTGATCGAGCCGTCCGGGATGCCAAATGTTGGGTCCGCAGGCGGTCGCACGAAGTCGAAAGTCCTTACATTTCGGAGGTTTGCGCACCGCTCTGATGCTAGTCGAAATGGCCTAGCCGTGTGCCGTGACAATTCGTTCGATCGGAGCGGAGCCAAACAATGTTGCCAGGGGTAAAACCGAATTACAATAGCGGGCTAGTTCCTGCATCAGCAGCTCATAGGCTTGGGATCAGTGCATTGCAATTCAACCGATGGTAAGCGGACGACGCCCTAACCTACAGGGACGCAGCGCAAAGATTTCAAGGAACAGGAGACCGACGGACGCCGGTTCCGGCATCGAGGAGATTGAGCCGTCGGCGTCAGCTGCGAGACCGGGGCCGGTTTGGCTCTGCGAGACGCGCGAGACGTTTTAGTCGGCGGCGTCAACGACAGCGTGCGTGGTCCAATCGTGAAAGCGGTCGAGATCCTCTCGGACCGCGAGCCGCACGATCTGGCGGAGATCGTCTTCGATCGCAGGGGACCAGTCGAGTTGGGTGAAGTCGCGGCGCAACGTCTGATCGACAGAGTCAGTTCTTCACAGACTCCGATTCCGTTCGGTGGGATTCGAGCGAAACGATTTTGCGATCGGAGTGCTTTTGCCTTTCGCGCAGATCCTGGCAGATGGCCTTAAGATCAAAATTAAACTTCGCCGCATATTCTTCGCGGCGCTTCCGCACTTCTTCAACAATCGGATCTTGCCACATAGATTCATACTTCCATCAATTGGTCGGGCGTACAGATAATTGGTGAATTATACCCTGCCGCGCGACAAACGGCTTCGATCTTGGTCTGGAGCACCGCATTGGCGATATGCCTGCAATTCCAGGTGAGTAGATAGTCCAATCCATTTACGGCAGCAAGCGCCATATGGAGCGCATCGATTTGTGCTTTGGCCGGCAAGGGCACGCCCAGCAACAGTTGCTCCGCCAGGCGTTCGGCATCTTCAGAAATGTCCAGAATTGGCAAACCCGCAATCTGCTGAAGCCGTTCCCGAGCGGCCTCTGTATCTCCCGAATCGCATTCCGCGACGACGGCCTCGGATACGTAGAGTTCGTAGGAAGTGCGACGCAAATCCCACCACTCGCGCGTAATTTGCTGATGGGCGGCGACAATCAGGTCGCGACTCAACCGTGAGGTCAAATAGCCGATGATGGACGTCTCGAGATATACGCTCGCCATGCGCATCAGGCTATCGATTCAGATGAAGCAAGTCAAATCTCTTTGGGAACAACAGCCTCGTGGACACTCTTTGTGTGACTTCTACGTTGGGAGCCGATCTCGCAATTGTTCGATTCGCAAATGGTCGTGGGCAAATAGGTCGATGTACTCGTGATGCGAAAAGAAGGCGTTGAGTTGGTCAGCCTCGGTGAGCAGATAGCCACCCCAACCGAATAGCGCACTCAATTGGAGAAAGCTCGTCAGATCATCGCTTTCGTCGCCAGTAAACAACTGGCCAGGACGATCACCTAATGACGCGGTCTCGCCGTAGCTCCGGCGCAAACGATCGAACAAGTCCCAGTTCTCACTCGATGGCCAGATTTTGAATTCTGTGATCCAGAGCAAGCAGGGCTGGCCAAACGTCATTGACGTGGCGAGTTGGCTGGCCCAAACAAAAAACTTGTATGGAGACGTTGGAAAAGCGCAGCGGACGGATGAGATGTCGTCGCTCTCTATTGGCACGGTTCGCCCGCGCTCGGCGAGCCACCGATGACAGTCGTCTGTTGTTAAGAACTGAGCGAAGGGTCGTCCACCATGAGCAGAGAATTAC
This sequence comes from Pirellulales bacterium, assembly GCA_050248495.1. Classification (GTDB taxonomy): domain Bacteria; phylum Planctomycetota; class Planctomycetia; order Pirellulales; family Lacipirellulaceae; genus DASYDU01. The sequence goes on from JBFWSG010000020.1 coordinate 55,946, forward strand.
GACTCGGCCGACTTTGCCTGATCAGATTCTACGTACGGATCGGTCCGCGAGAGGGTGCCGTCGGGGAGTTCCCAGTAGAGGACACCATTGATCGAGTAGACGTTCGGGATGCCGCGGCAACGGTTTTCTTCCTGAGCATCCTGCACGGCGCGATTGCCGATTTTGGTGAGCACCTGAACTCGATTCCGCACTTCGGATATGTCCACAAATTTCATACTTCTCGTGTAGCCAACAATGTGTCACGGACGGCACGATACACGAGATCTTACCATTGCCGCCAAAAACAGGAACATCACAGTGAGAGCGATAAGTGGTGGCTCGGGCACCGAGGTGATCGAGCCGCCGCCCGCCGCTGCATACTGGCTGCCAAAGAGTTGTTTCCAGAGGTTGTAGTCTTCGACGTCAACCTGGCCGTTGTGGTCGGCGTCGGCAGCGAGGCCGGGGCCAGTTTGGCCCTGCGTGTCGCGCCAGACGGTGAAGTCGGCGGCGCCGACTTGGCCGTCGCCATTGAAATCGCCGGTGCCGGGGACGAAGAAAACATTTTGTTGGAAGCTGGTGATCGCGGTGTTCGCGGCCAGGAAGTCGGAGAGCCGCCAGTTGTCGAGGTCGATGATCGCGGCGATCTCCGAGTTCAGCGTGCCGGCGGTGTAGAGTCCGGCGACGTCCGCTCGATAAAATAGCCGGTCGCCGTCGCGGAGGCGGCGGAATTGCTCTTCGATCTCGCGCTTCAGTAGTGAGCCAACGCTGGCGCCGGCCACGTGGTCCTCGGCCAGCATGCCGACCCAGGCGTCGATGTTGTTGATGTTGCCGGCGTAGATGGTGGAGAGCGCCTGCGCAAGTTGCGGGTCGGACGTGATGCCGTTGAAGTCCGTCGGGAAAGGCCCCGCCTGGCGGCTCTTCTTCAATTGCAAATAGTTGGGCAGCCCGACGTCGCGGCCGCGCTGGATGTTGAGTGCCGCCAGATCGAGTCCGCCCGCGCCCGGCGGTCCGAAGAGAAAGCTACGGAGCTCGTCGACCACGAGTGTGTCGACTTCTTCGCTGACTTGCGTGGCCGCGCCCTTGAGCAGTTCGTCCACTTTGCGGGGATCGCTGCCGATGATCGTCGGATTGTAGAAGGCGTTGCGAACGGCGAGGGTGCCCGTGATCGCGCCGCCGTCGTTCACCAGCTGCAGTTGCGACGAAACGGAACTGTGCCCATATCGGAAGCCAGCCTGGGCGAAGGCCGTAGTGATCTCGGCGGTTTGCTGGGCGCTGTAGTTATACTGCTCCGCTTTGGGCACGCTCGAGCTGGTGCCCAACAGCGCGGGCAGAAATTCTTTGTAGGTAATCGCCTGCACCTCGGCGCCGACGATCTTGCGCGCGAGCTGGTACTGCTGCTCTTCGTTCAAGGCGGGTTGCTGCGCGGCAATGATGTCGACCAGACGATTATGCTCGCGCGTGAAGACCGTATGCAGCGCGGTGAGCAGCGCATTCTCATTGGCGCGAATATCGCCGGCAAGGAACAACTGCGTGTTCGGGAGCGGCCCGTTGTTTTCGACCGGCAAACCGGCCGAGTTGTACGGCAATAAGTCGCTCGCGCCGGTAAGCAGCTTTGCTCCGGCGCCGCCACCCGTGCGGAGCGCGGCGGCACGCGTCGGATCGGAGCCGTAAACCGTAGACGCATCGATGTAGGAGGTCACTTCATTGATCGGCGTCCGCCCGCCGCCGCGGCCCTGGACGATTTCGTAATTCGCACGCACGAAGGGGATTGCGTTCGGTCCCAGCGGATCGTTCGCGCCATTGACTGCGATCGGAGCGTAACCATTGGTGGCGGCGCCGTCGCTCGTTGTGGTCAGATCGGTGTCGTGGCTGACGAATTGCCCCCAGGCCCAAACAAAGTCGCTGAGATTGCGGGCACTGCGCAAGCTCTCCGACTGTGCGAAGATCGCGTTGCTGATGTCGCGGGCATTGGCCCGGTCGGCGTCGGTGAGCATCGCGCCGGTGCTGTCCTTAAACTGTGAGGAGTAGCCAGAGCGGACCATCGGCGTGTTGGCGGCGCCGCGGGTCGGCGTGTTGACGTTGTTGCCGGTGCCGTCGATCGAGCGATCTTCGGCCGCGGCGACGAGCGCAAACAGCGGCAGCGCGGTGAGAGCCAGTGCGAGCTGACGAAAAATGCCCACGAGCGAAACCTCCGGAATTCGAGTCGCAGCCGAGCGAGAGCTGCCAAGTAATCTGGATGTTGCACGGCGTGCCTAGCGCCGGTCGACGACCAGACCGCCCGACTACCAGCGTTAACGTCGAGGCGCTTCCGGGATGGAGCTGGAGTTGGCAAGCGATCCGGCAGGCCTTGCGACCCGAGGACACCTATTGCCAGTTCACGAGCTTGTCACCGTTATCGTCGGTGAACTCGCCGGCGGCGAAGAAGAGGGCGTCGATCATCGACCAGATGCCGGTGACCGCAAAGCCGATGAACGTCAGGTCCAGTAGGATGAAGGCGAGCGCTGAGGGAATCTTGCCGACGTAGAAGCGGTGGGCGCCGAAGACGCCGAACAACAGGGCTAGGAGCAGCGCCAGCAGACGGTTCTTGTCGCTCACCATGGGTTCGTCGGCGAAATAGGCGTCGGAAGCGGCAGGCGCGGCATTCATGTTTTGAACTCCTGGTTCGTGAGAGACCGTGTGTCCGATGGCCTATTCGCCAGAGAACGGGCGATCTTGGCCGCGGCTGGGAAAAACAGTGCCGCGACGTAATAATGGCGGGTTGGCCTTTCAGGCAGACAGCGAGCCGGGGATGGCAGCAACGGGCAAGACAAATCATGCAACAGGTCGCAACTGGCGGCCGCTGCTGCGCGCTGCGGATCAGGCGGCTGTGGCGGTGCTGGTGCTCGCGGCGCTCGTGGGGATGGGCGTGTACTGGCTGGCGGCCGGCGGGCCGCGCGGCGGCTTGATCGAGATCGATCGGGCGGAGCCGCTCGTGGCGCGGTTCCAGGTCGACATCAACGCGGCAACGTGGCCCGAGCTGGCGCAGGTGCCAGAGATTGGGGAAACGCTTGCGCGGCGCATCGTCGACGCCCGCGAGAAGGGCGGACGGTTTGTCGATCTTGCGGACTTGCTGCGCGTGAACGGCATTGGTCCGCGGACGCTGGAGAGGATGACGCCGTTCCTGTTACCGATGCCGGGGCAGGAAGAGGTGGCGGGGGCGACACAAGCTGTGTCGGGAAGTTAAATGTCTCGCTACCAAGTATGGTTACGAACGGTGTTTTGCTGGGACGGCATTTTGCCGTTTGCGATCGTTGCCATCCCACTGCTGGCTAAGTTGGTTTTGCCGAAGCTGGAGATCGTACACATCATCTTGATCGTCGCTGTACCAATCGCGGCGTTCTTCTGGCGAGTGGCAATTGGGAACCGCCACTTTGAAGAGGTTGAGCACTACAAGTGGCAGATGGTTTTGTTTGCGGTTGCGATTTTCTTTCTGGTGCTCGTCGATGCCATTTTCATTATCTTTCACATGTTCGCACAAGTTGCCGCACCGGCCGATTGGCTTGTTCTCGGCGTCATGTACCTCATTTACTTACTGGCGGTGGGAATTGCTCTCTTTCCTTTTCGTTTTTCTGACTCAGTAAACGACAGTCACTTCGATTTGATGGACCAAGCTTAGGAATACGATTGCATGGAATTCCGCCTTCAAGCACCGTTCGAGCCCGCGGGGGATCAGCCGGAAGCGATCAAGCAGCTCGTGGAAGGTCTGCGCGGCGGGCGGCGTGAGCAGGTGTTGATGGGCGTCACGGGGTCGGGCAAGACGTTTACCATGGCGAACGTCATCCAGCAGCTGCAGCGGCCGGCGCTCGTGCTCTCGCACAACAAGACGCTCGCGGCACAGCTCTACAGCGAGTTCAAGGAGTTCTTTCCTTACAACGCAGTGAGCTACTTTGTCAGTTATTACGACTACTACCAGCCCGAGGCGTACATTCCGCAGCGTGATATCTACATCGAGAAGGACGCCTCGATCAACGAGGAGATCGACCGGATGCGGCTGGCCACGACGAGCGCGCTGGTAAGCCGGCGGGATGTGATCGTGGTGGCGAGCGTGTCGTGCATCTACGGCTTGGGCTCGCCGGAAGATTACAAGTCGATGATGGTCGGGCTCAAAGTGGGCGACGTGGTGGACCGCGACTCGGTGTTGGGGAAGCTCGTCGACATTCAGTACGAGCGGAACGACACCGATCCATCGCGCGGCAAGTTTCGCGTGCGGGGCGATTCGGTCGAGATCTGGCCGAGCTACGAAGAGTTTGCGTATCGCATCGAGTTCTGGGGGGACGAAATCGAGCGGCTCTCGATCATCGATCCGACCTCTAGCGAGACGATCGACAAACTGGAGAGCGTTTACATTTATCCGGCCAAGCACTTCGTCCTCCCCGAGTCGCGGATCGAGGGCGCCGTCGATCAGATTCGCAAGGAGCTGCGCGGGCGGCTGGAGCTGTTCAAGTCGCAGGGCAAGCACCTGGAGGCGCAGCGGCTCAGCGCGCGGACCCGCTACGACTGCGAAATGATGCTCGAGATGGGTTACTGCCCGGGCATCGAGAACTACAGCCAGCCGCTTTCAGGCCGGCCGCCGGGGAGCCCGCCGAATACGCTGTTCGACTTCTTTCCGGACGACTACTTGCTCTTCATCGACGAGTCGCACGCCACGGTGCCGCAGATCGGGGCGATGTACGCCGGCGACCGCAACCGCAAAACGACGCTCGTCGAACACGGCTTCCGGCTGCCGAGCGCGCTCGACAACCGGCCGCTCAAATTCGACGAGTGGCGCGAGCGGGTGAAGCACGCGGTGTACGTATCGGCGACGCCGAGCAAGTTTGAGCTGGAGCAGACGGGCGGCGAAGTGATCGAGCAGGTCGTGCGGCCGACGGGACTCTTGGACCCGGTGATCGAAGTGATTCCGGCCCGCGGGCAAGTGCCGCACCTGCTCAGCGAGATCCGCGAGCGGTCGGCGGCGGGCGAACGGGTGCTCGTCACGACGCTCACCAAGCGGCTCGCTGAAGACCTGGCCGACTATTTCACCGAGCAAGGCGTCAACTGCAAGTGGCTCCACAGCGAGCTCAATGCGTTCGAGCGGGTCGAGCTATTGCGCGATTTGCGCAAGGGACGATTCGAGGCGCTGATCGGCGTGAACCTGTTGCGCGAGGGGCTCGACTTGCCCGAAGTATCGCTCGTGGCGATTCTGGATGCCGACAAGGAGGGCTTCCTGCGTAGCGAGACGTCGCTGATGCAGACGATCGGCCGGGCGGCGCGGAACGTGAACGCAAAGGTGATTCTGTACGCCGACAAGGTCACCGACGCAATGCAGCGAACGATCGAAGAGACGGCGCGGCGGCGGAAGCTGCAACAGGATTACAACGAGGAACACGGCATCACGCCCGAGACGATCAAGAAGGCCGTGTACGCCGGCATCGAAGCGACGGCGGCCGCTCACGCCGAAGCGAATGCCAAGGTCGGCCGCACGGACGAGACGCAGTACATCACCGAAGAGTACCTGTCGGAGCTGGAGGCCGAGATGTACGCGGCTGCGGACGCGATGGAATTCGAACGGGCGGCGATCATCCGCGACCGCATCGAGCAGATGCGCGAGAGCGTCGGTCAGCCGGTGAATGCTGTGAAAGAGCGCGAGCCGGGCGGCCGCAAGGGCAAGAAGGCCAAGAAGCGCAAAGACGGCGACCCAGCCCAATGGAAAGGCCGCGTGCCGCGGCCGAAGCGGGGGGTGTAGTCAAGCTTTAGAATTTGCGGTCGCTATCGCCGACAGCACCTCTCCGATCGAGCCGCCCAGCGTCGCGTCGGCCATTCGATCGAGCGGCGTGGGGTCGCGGTTGATGATTACGAGCCGCGCGCCGCGTTCTTTCGCATGCCGCGGCAAGTCGGCGGCCGGTGTCACCACGAGCGAGGAGCCGATCGCCAGGAACAGGTCGGCCTCGCGGGACCAGCGGTTGGCGCTCATCAGAACGTCAGCGGGGAGCGACTGGCCGAAGGAAATGGTGGCGTGCTTCAAGCGGCCGCCGCATGCAGGGCACGGCGGGACTCGGTTGTCGGCGAGGAATTTAGCGACGAGCGGCTCGATGTCGAACCGCGCGGAGCAGTCGAGGCACGCGGCGCGGCGAGCCGTGCCGTGCAGCTCCAGCACGTTCCGGCTGCCCGCGCGCTGGTGCAGCTCGTCGATGTTTTGCGTGATGACGCCGCGGATGCGCCCGGCCGTTTCCCACTCGGCGAGCGCGCGATGGCCGGCGTTGGGCCCAGCCGCGGCGAACTCGCGGTGGGCTTCGCACTTCTGCCGCCAGTATTCGTGCCGGGCGTCGGCACTCTCCAGGAATTCATCGAAGTACACCGTGCGATACTTCGACCAAACGCCGCCCGGTGAGCGGAAGTCGGGAATGCCGCTTTCGGTGCTGATACCCGCGCCGGTGAAGGCGACTGCCGAGCGCGCCTCGGCGAGCCATCGGGCGACGCGCTCGATGGTGTGATCCTGGTTCATGTGGTCATCGCCGCGGCAGCCGCGGGCCAGAGCCAGGCGAAGATCGCGCCGGTGATCAGGCCGTAAGCAATGCCGTCCATGATGTCGCCGATCATTTTGCGGCCGAACCAGATACCGTTGAGGATGTTGGCCGACCCGTAGGCAATGATGGCGGCGGTGCCCACGAAGCGGAACACGAACCACCGGTCGGCCCCCGCCGGAATGACCATGGCCGCGAGATAGGCAATGGCAAAGCTGACGACGGTAAAGTAAAGGAACGTGCACACGAGGTTGGCGCCCATATTGCATGGGCCGCGCCAGACGATCAAGTTGCCGTTGGGCCCGGCCTGCATCTTGGCCTGGTGCTCCGGAGTGCCCATGTCGGCGGCACAGCCCGCGTACGGAAACACATACTGACCGGGCGCGACGCCCGCATTGCGGATTTCGGCCATGACGGCATCCTCATTTGCCAGGCCGGTCCATTCTTTCTTGTGATGCGGCAGCACCATCCAGGCCAGCCAACTGGCGAAGAACAGCGCGACGCCCGCAGCGACGATCGGCAACCAGAGTGAGAGCATGGGAGTTTGCATGGCATTGGGTTCCTGAAAATAGAGGAAGCGTTATCCTGGCCCGTGACCATACAGATGCTGAATCGGTGTTTTGTGACCCCAAGTGATTTCGTCGACCGCGACGCCGAACACGGCGGCGATCTTCTGCCGCTCGGCGGGGCTGGGAGTCCAGCGGCCGAGGACGATGGAGAGCGTGCGGTCCTCGGCGAGATTGGCTCGCTCGGCGAGCTCGGAAACTGTGAGCGAATGCTCGTGGCAGAGGTCGGAGACGGAGTGGAGCATGGGAAATGTCCCTTGAGCCGGCTGTATCTTACCCAGTCCGGCCAAATTTTTCGCGGGAGATTGATTGTGCCCGCTATTGCCTGCGCCTATACTTTATATTGAACAGGTTAAGAGTAGGGCATGCGGCGCCGGGTGCGGCCCTTCGCAGGTCCATCACCGGTGCGGCACGCCTTGCTCGAAAGGCGGTTGCGTCGTCCTTCGGTTCGCTGAAGGCCGGACGCTTTCTCTTCGCACATCATGAAGCACGATCGGAGGCCCCTGATGGCTACCGAGGCGATTGATCGCATCACTGACGTTCCGTCGGTTGGTGCCGCTCCCCAGGCCAAGTTCGAGTACACGGGAATCCCGACCACTTGCGACGGCGCCGAAGCGGTCGTTTGGGTCGAGACGCGGATCTCGCAAGGCTGCGGCGCGTTTCCGATCACCAGTTCCACAACGATGGGCGGCGGGTTCAACAACGCTGTGGTCAATGGCGTCCCAAATCTGTGGGGCGACCAGCTCGTGTTCGTCGAGCCGGAGAGCGAGCACTCCAGCGCTTCGTTCTGCGAGGGCTTCGCGGCGGCGGGCGGACGCGTGACGAATTTCACGTCCGGCCAGGGGCTGGTGCTGATGAAAGAGGTGCTCTACACGATCGCCGGCAAGCGACTGCCGGTCGTGTTCAACATCGGCGCCCGAGCGCTCACGAGCCAGGGACTCAACGTCCACGCAGGACACGATGACGTGATGAGCGTGGCCGACTGCGGCTGGGGCGTGCTGTTCGCCCGCAACGCCCAGGAGGCGGGCGACTTGTGTCTCGTCGCGCGGCGGGCGGCCGAGGCATCGCACACACCGTTCATGAGCTGCCAGGACGGTTTTCTCACGACGCACACGGTCGAAAGCGTGCGGCTGATCGAACCGGAGTTCATGAAAGAGTTCGTCGGCCCACCCAAGGACAAGCTGATGAACCTGATGGACCCGGCGAACCCGATGATGTCGGGCGTCGTGCAGAATCAGGACTCTTACATGAAGGGGAAGATCGCGCAGCGCTGGTATTACGACCAGGTGGAGCCGGCGCTCGCCGATGCGTTCGAAAAATTCTATCGCGCCACGGGGCGGAAGTACGACTTCGTGATGCCGTATCGCTGCGAGGATGCCGAGTACATTCTCGTGGGCATGGGCTGCTACATGGAGACTGCCCAGACGACCGTCGACTGGCTCCGCGACGTGAAGGGCATTCGCGCCGGCTGCCTCAATGTGTATTGCTTCCGGCCGTTCCCGGCCACGCACCTCGTCGACGCGCTCAAGCACGCCAAGGCGATCACGATCATCGAGCGGATGGACGACCCGCTCTCGACGACCGGCAACCACCTGACGCGCGAGATCAAAGCCGCGTTCTGTGATGCGGTCATCGGTCAAAACGGACAGGAACAGATTGACCGTATTCCGAAGATTTACTCGGGTGCGGCCGGCCTGGGGAGCCGCGACGTGCGGCCAGGCGACATCTACGCGATCTTCGAGAACATGCTGGAAGACGCGCAAGATTTTTTCACCGTGGGCATCAAGCACGCCACGTCGCTGCCGGTGCGCGAGGATCCCGACATGCGGCCGCCGGGCGCGTTCTCGATGCGCGGCCATTCGGTCGGCGGGTTCGGCTCGGTGACCACAAACAAAGTGATCGCCACGATCGCGGGGCAGGTGTTCGGCAAGGATGTGCAGGCCTATCCGAAATACGGGTCGGAGAAGAAGGGGCTGCCGACGACTTACTATCTGACGATTGCCGACTCGCACATCTATTCGCACAGCGAGCTAGAGTACGTCGACCTTGTAGTGCTCAACGACACCAACGCCTTGTTCAGCGGCAATCCGCTGGTGGGGCTGGTGCCGGGCGGGGCGATCTTCATGCAGAGCCATTTCACCAATCCGCAGGACGTGTGGCAGCGGATTCCGGCCCGCGACAAGAACACGATTCGCGATCGCGACCTCCACGTGTATTACATCGACATGGTGCAGATCGCCCGCGACGTGGCCAGCGAGGCGGACCTGCAGATGCGGATGCAGGGCATCGTACTGCTGGGCGGCTTCTTGAAGCTCACGCCCTACGCCAAAACCAGCAACATGAAAGACGAAGCGGTGTATGCAGGCGTGGAGAAGGCGCTCGGCAAGTATTTCGGCAAGCGCGGCGAGCAAGTGGTGCAGGACAATCTCAACTGCGTAAAGCGCGGATTCAGCGAGATGCGGGAGATTCCGCGCGAGATAATTGATGGTTGATGATCGTTGATTGATGATTTCAGATCATCATTCATCGATCATCAATTCTCACTTCCTTACAGGTGAAATCATGGCGACTGTCGAAAAGCCCTGTTCGATGAATGATTCGAGCGAGCGCGATCCGTATAACAACAACTGCTACGGGACGCTCGTCGACCGGCCGTATGTCGAGGTCAAGCTGCCGGTGCTGGATGTGATCGACTTCAACGAGCGGGTGATCCGCGGCTATGAAGAGGGCAAAGGCGAGAAGGAACTGCCGGCCGATCTGGCGGTGGCGCGGTCGCTGATCCCCGCGGGCACTTCCGCCTTGCGCGATTTCAGCTACGTCGCTCCGGAGATTCCGGAATACATCCGCGAGAATTGCACGGGCTGCATGGATTGTGTGACCGAGTGCCCCGACACGGCGATTCTGGGCAAGGTGCTCGCCGAATCAGACCTGGAGGACAAGCTCTCGGCGATCGACAGCCTCGACGACCGGGCGATGTTCGAAGCCCAATGGGCGAAGCCGCGGAAGTATTACGAGGGGCCGAAGAAGAAAGGGCTCGACGGCGGTCGGTTCGCGATCATCATCGACCCCTCGAAGTGCAAGGGCTGCGCGGAATGCGTGACGGTCTGCGACGACAACGCGCTGAAAATGGTTGCCAAGAGCGAGCCGGTGATGGACCGGATCCGCAAGTCGCATCGGCTGTTCAAGGAAGTCGGCCCCAGCGACAACCGCTACATCAACGAGAATCTGCTGGTGGACATGATGCTCAAGGAGCAGACGCACGTCTACGTCGGCGGCGCGGGCTCGTGCGCCGGCTGCGGCGAGGGGACGGCGCTGCGGATGATGTGTGCGGCGACGGGCGCGAAGTATGGCGATCAATGGGGCATCGTGGCGGCGACCGGCTGCAACACGGTCTACACGTCGACGTATCCCTATAACCCGTATCTCGTGCCGTGGACCAACTCGCTGTTCGAGAATGCGCCGGCCGACGCGATGGGCGTGCGGGCGCGGTGGGACCAGATGGGCTGGCGAGACAAGCCGCTGTGGTGCATCGGCGGCGACGGGGCGTTTTTCGACATCGGCTTTCAGTCGCTCTCGCGGCTGTTGGCCTCCGGGATGCAGGTGAAATGCTTCGTGCTCGACACGCAGGTGTACTCGAACACCGGCGGGCAGGCTTCCACGAGCACGTTTACCGGCCAGAACACGAAGATGAGCATCCACGGTAAGGCGATCGCCGGCAAGCAGGAGCGACGCAAAGAGATCGCGCAGATCGCGATGATGCATCCACGGACGTATGTGGCGCAGACCACTTGCGCGCACATGAACCATTTCTACAAAGCGGTGCTGGGCGCGCTGGAGTTCGACGGTCCCGCGCTCGTGGCCTGCTACACAACCTGCCAGCCGGAACATGGCGTTGCCGACAACATGGCCGGCGAGCAGGCGCGGCTGGCCGTCGACACGCGGGCGTTTCCGCTATTGATCTACGATCCGCGCGCCGGGGACACGATTCGCAAACGGCTCTCGTTGCAGGGCAACCCCGCGATGAAGGACGATTGGTACACCAATCCGAAGACGGGCGACGTGGTCGACTTCATCGACTTCGCCCGCAGTGAAGGCCGCTTCTCCAAGCACTTCGATCGCGACGGAAATCCGTCGCCGACGCTGCTCGCGGCCCGCGAGGATCGGTTGGAGAATTGGCATCTGTTGCAGGAGTTGGCGGGGTTGCGGTGAGGGGTTGGCGCTCGCCGGTTAACTAAACCGCAAGCGGTGGATTGCGCCGGGTTCCGGGTTCTGGGGTGGAGTGTAGATCGTGTTGGCGTGACGTGAGTCACGGACGCGATTCGTTCTTGAATTTCCACCCTTCCGCGTGATGTTACAACCGCTATATCCCCTATCTTCGCGCGCGGTTCTCGGGGATTTTCCGTCCGTAGTGAAGATGGATAATTCTGGTTGAGAAAAGTGCGTTGTCTGAGTGATATGGGTAGTTGACGTAATTTTTAAGCTTGCCTAATATCACAATCTATCACACGCGTGCGGGAGGCCTTCAGCGCGTGGAACGACGTCGTTCTGCAGCTGGTTCGCTCAACGCTCCTCCCCTAAACCTCCCTCTTTTCCATGGAGAAGACACCTGATGAGCAAGTACATTCTTTCTTTGGCAGTGGCGCTCGTGGCGCTGGCCGGTTCGGCTCGGGCCGAGCAAGGCATCTCGTCTGAAACCCTCTCGGCGATGGGCCTGTCGGGTCTGTCGGTGATGTCGGACAGCGATGCGTTGGCGGTTCGCGGCCACGGCTTCCGCGGCGGCAACCACAGCAAGGGCTGCAGCAGCTGCGGTCCGCGCGGCAAGGTCAGCCCCTACTCCCGCGCCACCGGCAGCTCGTTCGCCACGATCGAAGTGAAGGACGGCGGCTCGCACAGCGAGAACAGCTACTTCGCTGAAGGCCCGTACGGCGCTTCGGGCGAGAACTACTCGGAAGCCGGCTCGGAAGTCACGAACATCGAAACCGTCGACATCGGCGGCGTCGTGAAGACCGTGACCACCACCTGCCGCACGCTGGTCTTCGCGGGCGGCAGCAGCTCGTCGATGAGCTTCTAGTTTCGGATTTGAACAGAGAAGATTGCAAAGCAAAGAGGCGTCCTGCAGCCCATGGTTTGCAGGACGCCTTTGTTTTTTGCGCGGTGCCGTGGGTCGCTTAAAGCACGGGCCACTACCAGGTGAGGCCGGTGCTGGCGGCGAGGCCCACAAGGTCGAGCTCCGGAGCATCGGCCAGGGCGTTCGCGTCGCCGAGGGTCGTGGTGGTCACGACACCGCTGTTGTCGATGCCGGCGCCGGCGAACGAGTTCGACTGGGAGAATCCTGTGCCGGACGACCAGCGTTGGTATTCCACCGCCAGGCGGCAGAAGGCGTTGGCCGGCATGCAGCGGAGGGCGTAGTCCCATTCGAGGCCGAGCTGAATTTCGCCAATGAACAAGGTATCGTTGGCGCAGGTGTTGGCGCCGTTCACCGAGCCGGCGGCAGCCACCGCGTCGGGATCGGTCGAGGTGAGGGTCACGAGGGTGCCGGTTTCGGCGGCCGTCTCGGTCGGTCCCCAGAGGGCAGACCAACGGAAGTTATAGAACCAGTGGACGCACGAGCAAGGGAAGATCGGCGTGCGGCCGTACCAGCCGAGCAACAGGCCCGTGCCGCGGCTCTGACGGTGGGCGTTGGCAAAGCCGAAGATCACGGAGTCGTCGGCCAGCGCTGCGGCGCTCAGTGCGGCGTCGTGCTCGATTTCGGCGTGACGCACGCCGAGTGCGAACTGCATCCAGCAGTCGTACAGGCAAACGCGGCGGGTGACTTCCAGGTCGACGGTGTAGGCTTCGAAGTCATTGCAGCTGTTGAAGCCGAAATCTGTCTGGCCGCAGTTGGGACCATCCCACGTGCCGTCGCTGCCGAGCGTCGGGTCGAAGCTGCCTTCGTTCGCGCGGAGATGCCAATAACGAGCGTTGACGCCCCACAGGCAACCCTGCACGCCGATCCAAAGCCGCGGCGCGACGTAGAGATCGTCGATGTCGTCGGTGTCGGTGCTGAAATAGCTGAAACGGTCGTTGGCAACTTCGGCGACGCTGAAGTCGGCATAACCGCCGTTGAGATCGGGGGCCAGGAACGTGGCTTCGATGCCGGAGGTCCAGAAGAGAGGCCGCGGCGGCGGGCAGCAGGCGCCGTCGAAGCATTCGCAGGGTTCGCCCTCGCCGACGTGGAGCGGCCTGTCGTTCGCGTAGGGCGTTTCCGGCGCGGGCATGGGCTCTTCGCTATCCGCCGTATGGACTCGGGCGTCGGCGATCTTGGCGTTGGTCGCCAGGCGATAGGATTCGGCGGCGGCGGACGGCGAGGACTGCGGCCGGAGGGTGAGTGAAGCGGGCAGCGCGGCCACATTGCGGTTTTCCGAAACGGCCGGAATCGCCTGCATCACGACCTTGTCTTGCTGGTCGGCATTCGCTTGCGAGCTGAGGGCCGCTTCGGTCAGTTTCAGTTCAAAGTTCTCCGAGGCTAGGGTCGAAGCAGCTTGAACCGGAGCGGCAGCCACCTGCGGCGACTGGGCAGCGGCTGTGGGCAGAGTCGACGACGCCGGCACCGACGGATCAGAGAAACGGATCGCGGCCGCGGGCGTCGCGCGATGGCTGCGCCAGCCGATGCTCGGCACGGCGGCCGTATCGTCCGGCTTTGCGGCGGCGGGCGCCACGGGCGGCAGCGGTTGCGGTTCGGCATCGGAGATCAGCACTTCGGCCGCGTCGCGATTAGTCCAGGGAGTCGTCTGATTGACGACCGGCGCGCCCTCGCTGGCCTGGCTTTCGGCGGCGAGTTGGGCGGCGCGCTGGGCGAGCACCGCGGCCTGGTCGGCCAGCCGGCGGGCTTCGGCCGCCTTGTCGGTTGGACTGCTGACTGCCGCGTACTTTGGAGTAGTAAACGCCGGTCCGCTCGGATCGGCGGCACCGGCCGTCGCCGAAACGGCAGCCGCGACGACCGCCAGCAGCACGAGATTCCGACCGAATCTGACGTTCATGTTCATTGTTCCTCCTGAAGTCGAATCCGCCTGGCATGCTGAATTGCAGTGCATGCGCGGCCCGGTGCAACGATTGCCGGGGAGGATTCCTGGGTCGAATTGAAAAGCGGGTATTGTGGCGAAAGCCAGGTCTTCCGGGCCATGGTTGCGAACTGAGATAAGCGTTACAGGCCGGAGGACCGCTGCAACAGTTGTTTCCGTTACAGCAGCGACTTTCGTTACAAACGGCAGACTTTGCCGCCGTACAGCCATCGATCGACTGAGTTTGCGCATGGGGTGGAGATTTTGGCCGCGCGCGTGCACAACCGTTACAGTCCGCAGAGTTTGACACGGCGGACGTGAAGCTGGCGAAAGGCTGCCGCCTGGCACGGTTCTAGGGCGTCCTCAGAACCGGCAGCGTCGCGCGCAAATTGCCGAGCTTCGCACTGCTAGCGGCGCCGATCTCGCTGCGGCGCGGCATCGTCATCAAGAAACTGCTTTGCCCAGACCGATCTACCGTTACAGCCGGGAAAGTCTGCGCCAGGGGTGCGGACGGAAGAACCGGTTGAACCGATACGATGCGGAATGTTTTCCCAACTTGCCGAATTGCCGGCGAATGGGCGTTCCGACCGTACTGACGATTGCTCTATGCTCGGCAGAGAACGTTCATCAGGGGGACCGCGACGAAGCGCTGCGCTCTGGCTGCGCGCGGGCCTGACATTCGTCTTGCTGGCAGTGGCTGCTGTGGGAGCCTCCGGCGACACGCCGCCGGCCACGACGACGATTACCGATGCAGCGGCGCCGCTCTCGGCGACGTCCCGGCCGCACTGGCTGCCGGCTTCGAACGCACAAGCACCGGGATTAACTCAGCCTTCATCGATTACCCCCGGCGCGCTGCCTTATCCGACAACCAACGCGCGGCCACTCACCGGACTGATCACTCAACCGCAATATGTGGCGCCGGCGCAGTCGGGAGGACGACTGGCAGGCTCGACGGGTGGAAATGATCGGCGCCTGCCGCAAGCAGCCGCGCCGCCGCCGCTTTCGACGCCGATCGCGCAACCAAGTCAATTCAATCCGCTGCCGGCTGCAGCCGCGCCGCCCAAGGCGCCCGAGCCGAGGTCACGATTCTGGCAGTTGATCCTTGGGTCCAGTGAGCAGCCGGCGGCGCAAGATCCATTTGTGGCGAGGGCGCAGGGCAAGCCGGCGGCAGTGCCTGCTGCGACGCCCGGACTGAATAGCACCGCTCTCGGGGCGAACAGGAATCAGCAACCACCCCTGCAGAGCTCCGCGGGGAGCTCGCTATGGAATCAATTGCTGGGCACGAATCCGCCGCCGCGCCAACCGGCGCCAAACGCAGCGTCGCCACGAGCGGCCGCACCGGCGAACGTCAGCGGACTAGCGAATCAGTTGCTGCCGGCATCGGCACAGATGGAAGTCGCGCCGCCGATGGAAGTCATGTCTCCGCTGGAACTGCCGGCGGGACCGCGGCCGACGGCCAACGACATCGAAGACGCCAAGACGCCCGCGGCGAGCATGACGATCGGCCGACCGGGCATGCCCGCCTACAAAGACACACCGGTCCACACGGCTCAAGATCCTGCGCCGCTGCCGCCCGGTGCGGTGCCGGTGCCGACGATCCCAACCGAGACCTACGGCGCCTTCTCGGCGCTGTGGCGGCCGTTTGCCATGACGAACGATTCGCCCACGGCCGCGATGCCGGTGGAGTCCGCGCCGCCGGCCGCCCAAGTGGCCGAGTTGCCCGAGTCGGAGCGCGTGCCTGGTCTGCTACGTCCGTGGTACGCGACGAATCCGGCGGTGCAATCGAATGCGGGCGGCGGAACTACGGTCGTCGCCGCGTCGGAGGGGCCCAAGAGTATTCCTGAAGCGCTGGCCCAGAGCTCGCTTGGCCGGCAGCTGTCGATGACGACCACAGAAGATTTGCGGACTCCGATGAACGCGGCGATCGACGCCCAGGCCAAGGCCAAGGCGCAACCCTGGGACGGACGAGTCACGGTGCAATGGCCGCTGATGGCCAATCCGTTCACGATGACCGATCCGCCGCCCGCGGCAGCGCCCGCATACGTAGCCACGCTGCCGAATGGTGCGCAACAAGTCGCCTATTTGCAGGAACCCCTGCCCGACCCGACGGCGGGCGACGCGAACGGCGACTCGTCCGCCGCGCCGGGCGACGACAAAGACGCGGACGGCAAGAGCAAGAAGAAAGACGAGCGCGACACGCTGGTCGGCGCACGCAGTATCGGTACTGCGCCGCAAGACACGTCGCTCGACTTCCTCCGCACGCAAACCGTGCTGCTCGAACCGGGCAAGCGCCAATTCGACATCGGATTCCAGTACGTGCTGACAGAGAATGATTTTCCAATTCTGCTCACCGACGGCGGCGGGAACGCGATTGGCGTCGACAACGTCGAGTTCAAGGGCCGCGAATTGACGGTGCCGATGGAGCTGCGGGTTGGCCTGTTGCGGCGCTTGCAGGGCTTTGTGCAGGTGCCGGTCGGCTGGGCGAACGTGCAGGCAGCCATCAATAACTTGGACGAGTTCGACAATGACGGCGGCGTGGGTGACGTCGGTTTCGGCCTGACCTCGCAGCTGCGCGACGCTTACCAAGATTGCCCCTACCTCATCGGCACCGTGGCCGGCCTCGCGCCCACGGGCGGCGATCCGTTCGGCGTGGTCGGCGCTATCTCGCCGAACGCGCCGTCGCTGGGAAATGGCTTCTGGGCGATCTCGGGCAACTTGCTGTGGGTGCAAACGCGGTACGACCCCGTCGTGGTGTTCTACGGCTTCGGCGCCCGCTACCAGTTCGAGCGCGAATTCCTCGGCATCGAGTTCCAGCCAGGCATGGAATACAACTACACGCTCGGCGCGGGCTTCGCCGTCAACGAGCGCGTGACGCTGAGTACGCAATTCTTCGGCGCGTACATCGAGGAGCTGAAAGCGAACGGCGAACGGGTCGAAGGCACGATCCAGGAGCCGATGACGATTCGCATGGCGGTCACGATGGCCAAGCCCTGCAATCGGATCGTGGAGCCCTTCGTGGCTTTCGGGCTCACGGACGATTCGATCTCGTCGAATTTCGGCATCACCTGGACGTATTAGCAGGGAGCATGGGGCACGGAGCAGGGAGTGGGGGATTTGATGTTGCGCCTGCTTGCTCTACGAAGCCGAAGCGCTCTGGTGGCCCTCTTGATTGGGGTGTCGGCCGCAGTCGGCGCGCGCGGAGAAGAAGTCGACATTCAGCCGCAGGCTCAGCCGCGGCAACCAGGAGATCGGTCGCAGTCGGGCAGCGGCAGCAATAGCAGCAGCAACAATCGCTCCGGCAACAACAACTCTGGCAACAACCGCGACAACAACCGGGAGCAGCAGCCGCAAACGGTCGTCCAGCAGCAGCAGGCGATCAAGCGGGAGCTGCGCGCGGCAAAGAGCGACCCCAGTCAGACGGCGCCAATCCGCGACGGCCGGCACCAGTTTCAGCTCAAGGTGCCGAATTACGTCGCGATTCGCAACCGCAACATCGTGATGCAGCAGCGCGACTATTCGTGCGGCGCGGCGTGCCTGGCCACGATCTGCCGCTACTACTGGGGCGACGACGTCACCGAGGACCAGGTGCTCACCACGCTGGACTTGATGCTCACGGCCGCAGAGACGGAAGACCGGATCAAAAATGGCCTGGCGATGAGCGACTTGCGGCGGGCGGCCGTGAAGCTGGGCTACCAGTCGGTGGTCGGCACTACGACGTTCGACAAGCTCCGCGAGATGAAGGTGCCGGCGATCGTGGGCATCGAGCCGAACGGGAACAAGCACTTCGTGGTCCTCAAGGGCGTGTTCGGCGACTATGTCTACCTGGCCGACCCGATTCGCGGCAACATCCGCATGCCGAACTGGGAGTTCATCTGCCAGTGGCAGAAGAAGGCGATCCTAGTGGTCCACAAGCCGGGCCAGAAGGTGAAGGAATACTCGGCGCTGAGTATCACCGAGGCAGACATTCTGCGGACGCAGCTCAACGACCAGATCATCCGCTCGCAGGAATCGCGGCAGCCGCAGAACGGGATGAAGCTGAATCCGTAGGAAAGTGGTCAGTTGTTAGTTGCTAGTGGTCAGTTGTTTTGTCGTCGGTCGGCTCCACTGACAACTAACCACTGACAACTAACCTCTACTGCGTCATCTTCAGGGCGTCGTTGATCGTGCCCAGGTAGAAGCCGAAGATGCGGAAGATCAAGAGAATGATCAGGCCCATCACGATCAGCCAGACGGCGACGCCGGCGAAGATGGTGATCACTTTGAGCGCCGCCTGCGATTCTTCGTCGTAGCGCTTCGAGAGCCGCTCCATCGATTCGACAACCGCGCCGCTTTCTTCGGCCACTTCCAGGGCGTCCAGAAAGTCGGCAGGGAACGCGCCGGTGGCGGCGAAGGCTTCGTGAATGGGATGCCCCGTCGCCACGAGCCGCGTGGCCTGGTCGGTGTGCCGGATGTAATAGTCGTTGCCCGTCGCGCGGAGCACCAGCGGCACGAGCTGCCGCAGGTCCATCTCGACGTTCATCGTCAGGTGGAGCGCCCAAGTGAGCCGGGCGAGGGCGAGCTTTTCGAGCGCGGCGCCGAAACCAGGAATCTTCATCGCCAGGTGCTGCAGCGGACGAATCCAGAAGGCGCCGCGGCGAAAGGCGACGACGATACCGGCGATACAGAGGCCGACGGCGATGATGAAATTCGTGTAGATCAACAGGCCGCGGTTACCCACGAGGCCGAATCCGAGGATGTCGATCGCCTGGCCGTTGTTCCGCGTGGCGATGACGCCGAGGATCCAGATCAAGAGGCCGATCACGACGATTGCCATTCCCAATTGGATCATCGGCCAGGCGATCGACGTCAAGAACAGCCGCTGCATCTCGACGGCTTTGCGATAGTGGGCCGAGAGGCGGTGGAAGACGCGGCCAAGCGTGCCGGTCTTTTCGCCGACGTCGACGATCTCGCGAAACAGCGGCGGGAAGAGCCGGCCCGTGCCCGCGATTGACGAGGAGAGACTTTCGCCGCGATTCACGGCGTCGCTGATGCGGCGGAAGTCGTCGCGGTATCTGGGTCGCGCCGAGTCGGCCTCGCGCTTCCAGGTGCGGCGGATGTCGATGCCCGATTCGGTCTCGACGGCCAGCCGATGGCTGAGCTCGCCGAGGTCACGACTCGAGATTCGCGGGGAAAGGAACATGTTCGTAAGGCTGCCCTCGTTCCCATGCTCCGCGTGGGAATGAAGGTCGTAGACGCTCTGCGTCGTTTCATTGCTGTTCTTTCAGCGTCGCCACCGCAACTCGCCGCGGAGCGGCTGGGTCTGGCATTCCCACGCGGAGCGTGGGAACAAGGGGCGACGTGCATTCTATCACGGCAGGAGGGGCACGGGTGCGGGGGCGTGGTTTGACCAGATGCCGCGGTCCTTGCGCTGGGCTTCCTCCTGGGCGATTCGCAGGCGGCGTTTGAGATTATTGCTGAAGTTCCAGCCGAGGCGGGCCTCCGCGAGGCCAGCGCGAACCAGTTCTTCGTTGAGCATGCGGTCGCCGTCCCAGACGAAGGCCAGGTAGCGGCCGTAGTCGTCCAGGCGTTCATTGCCGAAAGTGAGCTTCACGTCGTTGTGGGCGCGGCGGATGAAGGCCTTGGTGTAGTCGCTGGCTTCGTGGCCCCAGGGCTCGACGGGATAGTTTTCGCGCACCGTTTCCGGTGTGTTGACGCCTTCGAGTCGCACGCGGGCGCCGGATTCCATCAAGAGCGTGTCGCCGTCGACGACGCGGCGGACGCGATGCACGCCTTCGGTGAGCACCTCGCGGCCGCTGGGTTTGGGCGGCGGGGCCGGCCGCGGCGGATATGCGTACCACTGGAAGATGAGCAGCAGCGCGACGGCGAACCAATACCAATACGCGCGAAAGCTGCGCCAGTAAGGTCGGCGGCCGCCTTGTCTATTGGGAAAAGGTCGCATCGAGAGCGGGTCGCCGTGGTCTGTCCGTTCCGCTACATTGGGCTGTCGATTCGGGCTGTCGATTCATCGTACTTGATCGCGGCGACGCCAGTCGAGCCAAACTCGTCGAGTCGAGCCACCGGAAACCATGATGCTGGCCATTCGCTGCAAAGATCTCGTGAAGCGCTACGACAGCAAGCCGCCGGTCGAGGCGGTGCGCGGGCTGGACCTTGCCGTGGAGCAAGGCGAGTGCTTCGGGCTTTTGGGGCCGAACGGCGCGGGCAAGACCACAACGATCGAAATTCTCGAAGGGCTGCTCGAGGCGACCAGCGGCGAAGTCGAAGTGCTCGGCTTTCATTGGGGGCGGCAGGATGATGAGATTCGCCAGCGGATCGGCATCTCGCTGCAGGAGACGCGGCTCTCGGAGAAACTCACCGTCCTGGAAACGCTCACGCTGTTTCGCAGCTTCTATCGCAACGGCATCACGCCCGAAGCGGCATTGGCCCGTGTCTCGCTGGAAGAGAAAGGGGAATCGCGGGTGGCGAGCCTCTCCGGCGGGCAGAAGCAGCGGCTGGCGGTGGCGTGCGCGCTGGTGGGCGATCCGGAGCTGTTGTTTCTGGATGAGCCGACAACGGGGCTCGATCCGAGCTCGCGGCGGCAGCTGTGGGAGCTGGTGCGAAATTTCCGTGCGACTGGCCGGACGATTCTGCTGACGACGCATTACATGGATGAGGCGGAGCGGCTCTGCGACCGAGTGGCGATCGTCGATCACGGCAAGGTGATCGCGCTCGATACGCCGCAAGGGTTGATCGCCAGCCTGGGCGGCGATCACTTCATCGATTTCACGTTTGTCGGCGCTGGTGGCGAGCCGGAAAGTGACGCCGCCCGGTTTGCCGACTTGCCGGGCGTGAGTTCGGCGCGGCTGGAAAACGGCGGCGTGAGCCTGGCCACGCGCGAGTTGCACGTGACGCTGCCGGCGGTGCTCGCGCGGGTACGAGAGCTCGACGGGCAGCTGACGGGGCTCACGACGCGACAGGCCAGCCTCGAAGATGTGTTTGTGAAGCTGGCGGGGCGGCATTTTTCAGATGAGGAAGCGGCGGGGGTGAAAGAGTAAGTTGTGAACGGTGATTGGGCTGGAATGCCCGCATGCCCGCTCGCTGAAGCGAGCTCGCCAGGGGGCGGAGTGAGTGCGATGGCGCATGATCGATTTGAGTCGTGGCTCTATTGGCCGCCGGTGCAGTTGACGCTGGCCCGGCTGCGGGAGCTGCTGCGCGAGCCCGAGGCGCTGTTCTGGGTGTACGGCTTTCCGATCCTGATGACGCTCGCGCTCGGGATCGCGTTTCGCAACCAGAAAGTGGAGCAGGTTTCGGTCGACATTGTCCGCGGCCCGGCGGCGGAAGCAACGGCGAAAGCGCTCGACAAAGCGGACGCCGCGGAACGCTTCAAGACCGAGGTACTGAGCGAAGAAGAAACAGCGCGTCGGCTGCGGACGGGACGGACCGATCTTGTCGTGGCGGTCGAAGAAGCGGCGAACGGCGGGCAGCCAACGTATGAGTACCGCTTCGACGCCACGCGGCCGCAGAGCGTGCTCGCGCGGAGCGCAGTCGATGATCAACTACAGAGGGCTGCCGGTCGCCGCGACGTGGCTGAAGTAAAGCTTGTGCCGGTTGATGCGCCGGGGAGCCGGTATATCGATTTCCTGATTCCCGGTCTCTTGGGCATGAGCCTGATGGGCGGCGGCATGTGGGGCGTGGGCTTCGTGACGGTCGACATGCGGCGCCGCAACCTGCTCAAGCGGTTTCTCGCCACGCCGATGAAGAAGAGCCATTTTCTGGCGGGGCTGATGGTCAGCCGGATGTTGTTCATGGTGCCCGAAGTGTTGATCTTGCTGGTGTTCGCGCGATTCGCGTTCGGCGTCGTGATTCAGGGCAGCCTGCTGGCGGTCGTATTCTTGATCCTGCTCGGCGCGGTGATGTTTTCGGGGATCG
Source organism: Pirellulales bacterium (assembly GCA_050248495.1). Classification (GTDB taxonomy): domain Bacteria; phylum Planctomycetota; class Planctomycetia; order Pirellulales; family Lacipirellulaceae; genus DASYDU01. The sequence continues at coordinate 77,975 of JBFWSG010000020.1, forward strand.
GCCTGTTGGTCGCCAGCCGGGCGAAGACGATCGAGATGGTTTCGGGGTTGATGAACCTGGTGATGGTGCCGATGTGGATTTTTTCGGGCATCTTCTTTCAGTCAGAGCGGTTTCCGGAGGCGATTCAGCCGGTGATCCGCCTGCTGCCGCTCACACCGCTGATCGACTCGCTGCGATCGGTGATGCTCGAAGGCCTGCCGATCACCGATCAGTTGAAGCGAATCGGCATCATGGCGGCGTGGGGCGCGGTGTCGTTTGTGCTGGCCCTGCGATGGTTCCGCTGGCGGTAGGTGGCGAAAGAGCAACACGGGGCCGTGCGGCCGACCGATCGGCCACCCATAAGCTATGTTTCCCTACCGGCGGCGCTGGTTGCGCCGTCCGTCTGGACCGGCATTCGTTCGGGTCCACCGGTCAATCAATCGAGGGGAAACCAAGCATGTTCCAAGAGCGCAAATTGATTCGTTTGCTCGTCGTGGTGGCGACGCTCGCCGCGTATGCGGCGATGGTCCAACCGGCGGCCGCGCGAGGCGGCGGGCATGGCGGCGGCGGACATCACGGCGGCGGCGGCCATCATGCGGGCGGGCACCACGGCGGCCACAACCACCATCCGTATCATCCGTCGCACCACCACACCGCCCATCACTCGCACGATCACCACGGCGACCATCACCACGACGATCACCATCATGATCATCATTACGCCCACCACACCCACGGCTGGCACCACGGCGATTGGGGCCCGGGCTTCTGGGGCGGCACGGCGCTGGGCTACGGCCTCGGCTATGGCTACGGCAACTGGGGCGGCTGGGGCTATGACGGCGATGGCGGCGACACGTACGTCGACAACAACACCAACGTCACGCCCGTGAGCAACGATGGCGATCAGACGTCCGACGCGGCTGATTCGGACGAATCTAATGCCGACGACGCCACGGCGGAGAACGGTGACGATGGCTTCCCGACCGACGACTGGCCGGAGCTGGGCATCGTCACGTACGCGGGCGAGTACGGCGCATCGCAAGGCCAGGTGATCGTCCGCATCGTGCCGGGCAGCGCCGCCGAAAAGGCGGGTCTGGTGTCGGGCGACGTGATCCTCACGTTCAACGGCAAACCGGTGCCGAGCGCCGACGATCTGGAAGCCGCGCTTGGCAATGCCGGCGGCAAGTTTGAAGTCGTCGTGTGGGACGCGCGGACCGGACGCAAGAGCACGATCGACGGCACACTCGATCCGAACGCTCCGGCGCCGCCGGCGAACGAAACTGCCGCCACGACGCCGGCCCAGCAATAGTCGCAGCTGCAATTTGAAAACGCGGGCAGCCCGGTCGAAACTCGGCCGGGCTGCTTTTATTTATTCAATAACGAATGAGCGCTTCGCTCATCAGTTCTCGCTGAAATCGAGCGAAGGCACGGCGCGGCGGCCGAGCGATTCGAGCGAAAACTTTTTGCGACACTCGGGGCAGAGATCGTATTCGATCTCTTCTTCGCTTTCTTCGCCGAGCAGATCGTCGTCGAAGTCGTGCGCACACACGAGTCGCGTGTCGATCTCATCGAGATAGTCGCGGTCGTCATCCACCTGGCGTTCGGCATCCTCACCGAAGCTGCAAGGCGTGATACGCAGGACGTAGCGGGCATCACTCTTCGCGTCGAGTTCGCGCTGGCAAACATCGCACGTGTAGTGACAGTCGCAGTGAAACATGGGGTCAATCCTTTCCACTGGTTCACCTGGTTCAGACGTAGGCACGCACGAACATTCGTCGTGTTAAGATTCATCGTAATGAAGTTTCGAAGCGCGGGGCAACCCAAAAGGAGCGGAAATTTCGCGTACAAAATGTAGCGCGCCAAGGTGTTGCAGAATGCGACAACTGCCCGTGATTTGTGCCGGGATGCTTGGCATGGTGATTGCATGCTGCGCCGGCACTGCCCCTCGATGAAATTTGTGTTTGGGTTTTTTGCCTGCTCGGATTGAAAGCGGCATTCGGACCTTGATTTGCCGGGGCGCGGCGGCTTCGCCGGGCGGGACGGCGAAGGTGAAAAATACAGTCTGGCCGTGGCTTTCGGGGCGGACTAAAATGATAGTAAGTCTCGCGGTGTTCCCTGCGGGGTTGCCGCGATCGGTCTTGGTTCGCCATCACCGCAGGTAATTCCCCACACCGAGTGAGATGACTGCCTTCGCCAGCTCTGCCCTGAATTCCAGCGTTCTGTTGCTGAATCGCCAGTACGTCGCCATCCACGTGATCGACGTGCGCCGTGCTTTCGTTCTGCTGATGCGTCGGCTGGCGGAAGTGATCCACATCGAAGACGGCCAGTGGGGCAACCACGACTTCGAGTCGTGGCGCGAAGTGAGCGACCTCAAGTCGCAATTCAAGGAGCCGCACCAGGACTGGATTCAAGCGGTCAATTTCGAGATCCAGGTGCCGCGGGTGCTGCGGCTGTTGCACTACGATCGCGTGCCGAAGCAGCGCGTCCGGCTCAATCGGCGGAACATCTTCGCCCGCGATGGGAATCACTGCCAATATTGCGGCAAGCGATTCGCCACCAGCGAATTGAGCCTGGACCACATTCTGCCGACCTGCCGTGGCGGAGATACGTCGTGGGAGAACCTGGTCTGCGCGTGCGTGAAGTGCAACGTCCGCAAAGGCGGACGCACGCCAAGCGAAGCCGGCATGAAATTGATCAAGCCGCCGGTGCGGCCGAAGACGAGCCCGCTACTCACGATCAAGCTGGGCAGCCCGAAGTACGCCAGCTGGAAGACGTTCCTGGACAACGCCTACTGGTCAGTCGACCTGAAGTAGGGGCAAGACGGCAAATAGCGGCAAGACAGCAAGCAGCGGCGCGACAGCAAGTCGGCGCACAGCAGCGATTTATCGCGTCCGCGCGATCTTCGGTGCGAGCTACTCGCAGAGCGGTTTTGCAGCCTTCTCGGTGATCACCGTGCACTGCGGCGCCATCTCGGCGTTGAGCTCGGTGAAGCCCTTCCACTGCTCCGGCACGTTGTCTTCGTGGAAGATGGCTTCGACCGGGCACTCGGGGACGCACGCTTCGCAGTCGATGCATTCATCCGGATGGATGTACAGGATCTGTTCGCCCTCGTAGAAGCATTCGACCGGGCAAACGACCACGCAATCGGTGTACTTACATCCGAAGCAAGGTTCGCAAACGACGTGCGTCATTTCTCAGAGTCTCCCATGATGGCAAAGCCAAGGCTCGTTTCGAGGGGTGCTCGAAGCGAACGCGGCGGTCTGTCGGTCGCGGCAGCCGATCTATCAATCGACCAAACGCTGGCAAGTTCTTGCCTGCAAAGCACTTGGATGCCGCTTCCGGGGCGATTTTTCGCAATCCTAGTACTGCCTATCTGTAGTGTCAAGCGCCACAAGGCAGGCATTTTCCAGCCCTTGCGGCAATCTTGCTCCGACCGTAGTTCCTACCTATTATTGATGGTAGACGTCATGCGAGCGGTTGGTTCGCGTGATTGCGGGTCAGGTGGGCTGCGTGGTCGGATTGGGTCGCGGAAAAAGCGCCGGTGCTTGTCGGCACTGATGTCTTATCAACCCTGTCTGGGCCTGTTGGCGTGTGTTGTTTGGCTGCGTGCCCGCTGGTGGAGCGTCCCGACGAGGTGTAATCCGTGGCGCTATCGGATATTGACCGCAATCTTCTGGATCGCTGCTTGAACAACAAGCCGCGGGCGTGGGAAGACTTTGTCGACCGCTACATGGGCCTGGTGGTCCATGTGATCAACCACACCGCCCAGTGCCGCTCGCTGCGGCTATCGAACGCCGACCGCGAAGATCTGGCGGCCGAGGTGTTTCTGGCGATCGTCGACAATAACATGGCGGTGCTGCGACACTTCCGCGGTCAGAGCTCGCTGGCGACCTATCTGACCGTCATCGCACGTCGCGTGGTGGTCCGCAAGCTGGTCGAAGGCCGCTCGGCGTTGCCGTTGAGCGAGATGGTGCACCATGCGGCCGCCGACGACAGCGAGGTGGAGCAGCGGATCAGCAACCATGAGGAGCTCGACCGGCTGCTGGGCGAGCTGCGCGGCTCGGAAGCGGCGGTCGTCCGGATGTATCATCTGGAAGGCAAGACCTACCAGGAAATCAGTCACGTCGTCGGCATGCCGGAAAACAGCGTCGGCCCGATGCTGAGCCGGGCCCGACTGAAGCTGCGACGCCATGCTGGCGCGGATCATACGACGGCCTAAGATCGTTGCTATCACGCGCACGATTTGCCCCACCCGCAAAGTCGCCTGGGCGCGTTGCTCGAGGACAGCTCTCGCGTCGTTCGGCCTCATTCTCGGCGGCCTCGCTGGCCGAAGTTTTTCTGTGTCGGACTATTGCGCACAGTCGATAAGGTCCGTCCAATACTAGCAGGGAGGGTAAGTCGACATGCGTCGGATTCTGGGAGCGCTACTGGTCAGCACGTTGTGCTTTGCAAATGGAACCGCCCGGGCCGAAGAGGCCGAGGTCGACGAGTTTGCCGTCGAAGCTACCAGCTCGCCCGTCAACCAGGCCAAGCCGCAGGCGCGCGACGACAGCTGGTATTACCACCCGCAACAAGAAACGAAGCCGACGAAACCGAATCCGCGGGAGATCGCTCAGCAGCGGGCGATGATCCGCGGCGCGCAGCGCGACGCCCGCATGGCGAGCATGGCCTGGTACGGACTGTCCAACAGCCGGCCGACTGCGGCCCCGATCGCCTTCTGCACACCACTCTACGGCCCGGCCTGGCAATCGCCGTACGGCGCCGGATTCTCCTGGCGGATGGGCCAGCCGACGTACATCGTGACCAGCCGTCCTACGTACGTGCTGCGGTAGTTTTGGCGTGAAACAGGCCGGGTTTCGGCCGGTTTGACTCCCGGCAGGCGTCTTGTAGAATTGACTGTAACGTTGTGCTGCGCCGTGACTTAGTGGTTCGGGCCGCGGCACAAACAGTTTTTGCGGCGACGCCTGCCGCACTGGATGGCCCGGCATGTTTGGCATCGGCCCCACAGAATTGCTCATCGTGTTGGGCATCATGTTGCTGCTCTTCGGCACCCGTTTGCCGTCCATCGCGCGTTCGATGGGCAAGAGCATCACCGAATTCAAGCGCGGCATGCACGAAGACGACGGCTCGACCGATCGACTGGAACAGAAGTAGTCGATGGGTTTGGCGCTTGAGCCGCGCGATTGAACCAGCACGCCGGATCGTTGGGAGTGGAAGTCGATGTTTGGAATTGGTCCCACGGAAATGCTGATTGTCGGGATCATCGCCGTGATCCTGTTCGGCAATCGCCTGCCTTCGGTCGCTCGCTCGCTGGGCAAGAGCATGACCGAGTTCAAAAAGGGCATGCGCGAGTTCGAGAACGAAATGCACAGCTCGATCTACTCCGACCCGCCTCGCAGCGAGAGCTACGGAAGGATCGAACATCAGAAGCCGGCGGCAGACAAGCCGGCGGAAGAACAGGCGGGGCCTGCGAATCCGACGCCGCCGAACCCGACGCCCAGCGACTGAGCTGCCACTCGAACGGTTCACCCTGGCGGGCGAGCCGAATTCGGCCGTCTAGCCACTCACGCGCAGGGCGGGTAAAATCGTGGCTTGGCCGCCGGACGCCAGCGAATTGAAGCAAGTTTGGCGGGCCACACTCTCCCGGGCGACTAGCTCAGTTGGTTAGAGCGCTACGTTCACACCGTAGAGGTCACAAGTTCGAGTCTTGTGTCGCCCACTTTCAGTCAATATCGTCCATAAGCTCCTCACAGCGACGCCAGTTGACTGCTCTCGGCGATTTGGCGCTCCTCGCTATCCTGGTTGGGCTTATTGCCTGACCGCGCCTCATAGGCCAGCCTGCCACGTCTCAGTCACCCAGCGGTCATTCGCACGTAATCCGCATCTTGCGCCATCGCGCCAACGACCGGGACAGTATCACTGCCCGCCGGCCTCAGCCAATTCATCGGGAATCATCGTGGCAGCTCGCCCGAGACCCGATTTGCAAAAAAGTAGATTGAAAAACAGGCGATTCCGCGGTCAAATTTGGTCTGTCGCTTTCGCAGGCTTAATTGATTTGGCGGTGAACTAAGCCAGCCGAAATTGTGTGGATTTGTCCCAAACCTTGACGATTATCGGGCACGCAGTGCCTTGCTGCCCCCTTGGTAGACCCATGAGCCAGCTCAATCCTCCACAGCCCTCGGTTTCCGTCACTCGTATTCTGTCGATTGTCATTCCGGCCGCCGTCGTCGGCGTCGCGGCGTACGCGCTGGCGTCGCGGTCGGTCACGGTTGCGCGAGACGACAACGCGCCCAACATTCTGTCGCGGATGTTTACGGCCGAGTCGGTTCCCGCGGTGAATCAGATGGCGCTCCCCGACAAAGACGGCGACCTGCTAGCGGATGCTCCGGAGGATCCGGCGAAATGCATCGCTCCGGACTCCCTAGTATTGTCGTTCATCGCCGGCGAAGAAGAAGGGATCGAAGAATCGAAATGGAAAGAGTTGATCGACAAGTTGAAAGAGAAGACAGGCAAGGACGTAAAGTATGTCCACTTCACCTCGGTGAATGATCAACTTGCCGCGCTCAAGAATGGCGAAGTCCACATCGCCGGACTCAATACGGGCATTGTCCCGACCGCCGTGCAACTCGACGGTTTCGTGCCAATTTGCACGTTCGGGCGCGAGGACGGCACGTACGGATACACGATGGAATTCCTGGTTCCGTCCGACAGCAAGATCAAGAAGCTCGACGACATCCGCGGTCATAAGGTGATGTTTACGCGGCTGGACTCGAACTCCGGTTTTAAAGCGCCGCTGGTGTTGCTGATGGACCAGCCTTACAACATGCTGCCCGATCGAGACTACGAATGGGGATTTTCGCAGGACCATGAGGTGTCGATCAACAAGATCGCGGCAAAGGAATTTGAAGTGGCCCCGGTCGCCAGCGATATTCTCGCCCGAATGAAGGAGCAGGAACTCATCAAGGATGATCAGTTCAAGTCGATCTACACCTCCGAACGATTCCCGCCGGCTACGCTGGGCATCGTCTACAATCTCACGCCTGAATTGCAAACCGCGATCCGCGAGGCCCTGATCGGCTTTGAATTGAAGGGCACGGGGCTGGAGGGAGAATTCGGCGCGGATGCCACGAAACTGGTGGCGGTGAACTACAAAGACGACTGGGCCAACACTCGGCGGATCGACCAGGTTGTTGCTCAGGCCCGCAATCGAAAGTAACGGGACGGCAGCAGAAACCTCGCGATCTTATCGTCCGTCTGTGGGCGCGGTGCTGTGTGGATCCGCGTTTGCGTCCGGCAGTTCAACGTCGACGTAAACCGCCCGGTGGTCCGACGGAAACGAGCCGTGCGTCACGAGCTTGAATAACGGCTCGTTGTCGGCGAACCAATAGATTCGGCCGTCCAGCAATTTCAGGTCCGTGGACGGAAGGACATAGTCAACCCGGAGGTTGCCGGATTTGCCGAATGCCGCCGTGTCGTTCTCAGGGTTGCCGGTGTGGTAAGTGTTGCGGCCGCCATGTAGTTTGCTCGCCTGCGGCCCGCCGGTCCCGGAAGGGGTCAGCGAGGTGTTGATCCGCGGACTCTTGAGCAGCTGATTGGCCGCGTTCGGACGGCTCGCGCCGTCCACCGGATCGGCGTTTTGATCGCCGAGGATCACAAACGACGCGCCCGGGGTGAGCCCGCCGTGGGGCCTGGCGGGAGCCGTGTTTCCCGCGGCGGCGAATTCCTGGTCGTCGTAAATGTAGGTGCCTTTGCCCGGCGTCACATAATCACGCCAGAAGCGAATTTCGTCCGCGTTGCGTTGGCCGTTGCGGTCTTCGTCGCCATCGAAGACGGGAGGCGTCGGATGGCTCGCCAGCACGTGGAGCGTGTGGCCGTGCACGTCGATCGGCACATCCCAATGGCTCTTCGAGGAGAGCCGCAGCGCATGCCCTTCATCGTCCGAATAGAATTCCGTCGGGATCAAATTGCCCGGCATATCGCGCCAACGGAAACTCTGAAACGTGCGGACTTCGTCGAATTTGATCGGGTACTTTGAGAGCAGCAAGAGGCCATACTGCCCCGGGAATTGGCCGAATCCGTAGTCGTCGCCGGCACCTTTCGACTGACCGTTGTGGTCGAGGTCCTTGCCGCTGGGAAGGCCCGTGTTGAAGGGGGAACTTGCTCCTGTGGGCAGAAAGCGATACGCGAATGCGATTGGCGTTGAAGGAGTTCCGGTGTGGGCCGCATCGTGGCCGACGCACAAGTAGTTCTTGGCGAAGGCGTCGGCAGCGGCGCCCTCGGCATCCCAATTGAATTCATTGACGAGCAGAATATCGGGATTGACCCGCTGGATAATTTCCGCGACACGATTGGCGCGGTCGTCGCCGGGCTTCGCCAGTTTTACAGGCAAGCTCTCTTGGCCGCTCTCAGCATCGGGCGAGAGTGACGAGTTGTAGGTGGCGATCCGGACTTCCTCGCCGCGCGCAGCGACCGCCAGCGGCACGAGCAGCAGCACAATCGCCTTAGCCATCGCGTCTACCACCGCGGTTGCGCCGCACCAGCATTCCCGCGAACGCCACGGCGAAGAGCGCCAGGGTCGCGGGCTCCGGCGCAGGCAGTGCGTCGTGCGCGGCACCGCCACCGCTGAGCGTTTCGCCAAAATGGTCGCGCCAAAAGGCGTAGTCGGCTTCGTCGACCGTCTCCGGCGTGGGATCGTTAAGCAGCGTGCTGCCGGGGACTTCGAGGGCGTCGCGCCACACAGAGTAATCAGCCGCGTCGATCGTTCCATCGCTGTTGTAGTCGCCGGCGAGCGCCGCGGCGAGCACCTCGAACGCGACGTTGAAGCTAAACGAACCGTTCTGCACGCCGGGGCTGCTGCTGGTCACGAGGATCGAGCCGGATTTCATCCCCGGAGTCGACGTATCGAGGGCGATCTGGTGCAAGTTTCCAGAACCCAGAGCCAGATCGCTGCCGCTGGCCGGGCCGAGCAGGCTGCCGAAATCTCCGGCGAGGCTGAGCGTGTAGTCGAGCTCATCGGCGCCCAAGGCGGCGATCACGGGCGCCATGTTACTGACGTTCAAGTCGAGCAGATAGCCGGCACCCTGCAGCAGCGTGACGGGCACCGCCGCCAGCTGCGCCTGCATCAGCGCCGGCAACTGGTAGTCGGCCACGACGGGCAGATGATCGCTGGCAGACTCCAGCTGGGTCGGCGCGGTCACGACATTTTGACCTCGCAACACGCGCCCAAACACGCGATAGTTGCCGTCGATCAAGTCGAGGCCCTCGTCATCCTCCAACTCGTTGGTGATGAATTGAAAGTCGATTCGCGACCCCGGGGCGGATGAGGAATATGACTTCTTGAGAGGATCGGCGAAGTCGCCGTTTTCCGGGTCGATGGCCTGACCGTTGCCGGCGGAGAGCATGTTCGCGTACGCTCCTTCGCTGGCGCCGCCTGTGAGGTTGTAGTCTCCAGCGTAGATGATGTTGGCGCCCTGACCGAGGTTATTGCCGTTGCTGCGCAACAGCGCGGCTTCGTTCGCCCGCGTCGACTGGAAGCCGTCAAAGGCCTTCAAGTGGGACGAATAGACATAAAACTCGGCGGCGGGGCTGCTGTACCCAACCGGTCGAAAACGGCCGCGCCAAGACGGGCGCGTGCCGATGTCGAACGCCGAAGTGGCCAGCAAATCGACCTGGCTCGAATCGTAGACGAAGGCCTGCAGGTTGAAGCCGTCGCCGAAAGGCGCGACAGAGGCCTGGTAGGTGGACACGCCGTACAGGCCGTTGAGCATTGTGGCCACATTCTTGGCGTTCTGGCCAGCGGTGGCCTGGTCGACTTCCTGCAGCGCCAAGATGCCGATCCGCTTGGCGATGCCGCCCACGCTCTGATCGCCGATGGCCTGCAGCACGACGTTCCAATTGGCGTCGCTGCTGGAGGTTGGATTCTTCAGCGTGTTGTAGCTGACGACACGCAACTGGGCTTGGGCGGCGGGCGCAGCAGCCAGCGTTAAAAACAAAGCCACAAAGCAAACCGGGCCAGGAAATCGCGACATCGAAATCAAACTTCAATGCTGCCTTGGCTGTCAGCTACTCGGGTCCGACCGTCTCCGCGCCGGCGATCGTCGAGAGCGCCTGCAATACGGCCAAATCCATCGAGTCGGAGTAGAAAGTCACAGAGCAATCGGCGAGGCAAAAGTTTGCTCCACCTGGATGATAGCTGCCCCAGGCGCCGAGCCGGTCATTTCTGACTTCATTTCCTGTGGCCCCTACAGGAATCACATAATTGATGGGAACGGCCGAATGACCGAGGTTGTCTCCGACGGACTCGACATTGGAAGTCCACGCCCAACCGCACCATTGCGGCAACGGGTAGGTCGGATAGATGCGATCAAACTCGGGATCCTCGTGATTCCGCTCTCCAAACATGAATGTCTTGCTCAATCCATCTGTAACTTGCCGAATGCCGATGCCTAAATCATTGGGCTCGACCAGATTAAAAAGTCCATCATTGATCGACTTGGCCGCGGCGTTCTTCCGCCGCGTGTCCGATTGCGGATGATAAATCCGTGTACCGCCGTTGCCAGCATAGTCGTTGGTGCCAAAAATAAACCCAGTCACCTCGTTCTGCGGTGGCAGTCGCGTATCGGGGCAGCGAAAATTTGGAATGATCTGCGCCGCAATGGTGTCTGTACTGCCGGCCGGACTAGTATTGGGACCGGCCGTATTTCCCGTGGGCTGGGACCGGTCAAAGTTTGTTTGCAGGTTGGCTTGCTCGATAAACGGAAGCAATTCTATAAACACATTGGTGTATGCAGTCTGCGGGCTTTTGAACGTCACGCGACCGGTCGCAAAGATATACGGACCATGGAGTCCGACGGGAAAATTCTTCTTGCCCGTCAGATAATTCATGGCAGAGAGCCCGAGTTGCTTTTGATTGTTGGCGCATTGAGTGCGGCGTGCGGCCCCGCGGGCGGCCTGGATGGCGGGCAAGAGAAGTGCTACGAGAATGCCGATAATCGCAATCACGACTAGCAATTCGACCAAAGTAAAGGCCATGCGACGAATCGTTCGGCGACGTCCAATTGCTCCGTATTGCAGGCCGGATTGAGCTTTCATTGCAGGCAGACTCCTAAACATTTCGCGTTGCAACCGGTGAGGTTGACGGACGAGTGAGAGCTTCCATCTCGCAACTCCCACTCGATTCAACTTATCTCGGCGGCACGTGAATCTCAATCGTTTGTTTGCCTTCTTTGACTTCCTCTCGGAGTGGCGTCGCCCCGGGCATCGTATATTGGACGGGCAAGCGAATCTGGGGAGCACCGGCGGACTCGGCGGCCGCTAGGTCGCGCAGCACCACCCGGTGAGTCCCTACGGCTGCACCCGGCACCATCGAGCCGTCCGGCTCGATCAAATTCAGCACAAAATGTCCACTCTCGTCCGTCTGTCCGTTTGATGGGAGCGGACTCGTCTCGCCGGAACGATCCGGTACAAATTGCACAAAGATCTTGTTGGCCGGTTTCCCTTGGATAAGCACCACCCCGTCGACTTCACCCATCGGATACGACGGCCCGCCGCAGCCCACTAACGACGCTGGAATCAACAACGCAATGGCGTAAACGACCGCCAGCGACAATTGTGCTTTCATCGTGAAGCCAAAATCCGCCTTAAAGATCGTTCCCGGAAATCACTTCGCCACCGGCGCGCGTGGAGAGTTGGCCGAGCGTTGTCTGACTCAAAGAGTCGCTGAAGAAGCGCGCCGAGCCGTCACAGAACACAAAGTTGGCGCCGCCGGGATGGCCGCTGCCCCAGGCATTGAAGCGTGAGTCCTGCGCAAGCAACGAGGTTTCGGAAGGAGTGGTTAGAAACGCCTGCACCTGAGAGTTGATCGGCACAGCCGCCGATCCGGAAATATGAGCTGTCCCCTTGATTCCGCCTGCCCACGCCCACGCCGAGACCTGGTACATCTTGAAGCCGCTATTATTGGAAGTCCAACTATCAAACAGCAGGTCCTCATGAAATTTCTCGCCGATCAGCAGTGTGTGACTGGTGCCGTCCGTGACTTTTCGCAGTGCAATCGGCGAAAGGCCTTGGTGATTGCAGACATAGGTCGTTTGCTCGGCCGCCGTCGCCGCGCAAGGACTCGTTTTCGATAATGACGTGCTGGTTCCCGTCATGAACAAAACCCCATTTGGGATCACTGGCAGCAGTGCGTTCCCGAAATAGTAGGATCCTTCGCCGTAATTGCCGGCGTAACTCGTGCCGGAGTAGTACCCCGTGATCGCGCCGTTTGCCGGACTGCCGCCGGCAGTGATCTGAAACTGGATTTGTTCAAACCGATCCGACGGACAAATGAAGTCGGGAATAATGGTCGCAGCCCGCGAAGTGGCCGGACTATCCGTCACGTTCGGATCACCGTTGAAGGCGTTTTCCGGCCGCCCGCCCGACCAGGCAGGATCAGGAAATTTCCACCGGTCGTGCAGCGCCGTTTGTTCGATGTAAGGCAGCAATCGAATCAGAAAAGTCGCGTCTGCCAGGACATCGGGATTGTGCAACTCCATGCCGACGGGAAGATGCTTAAACGTGCTGTCAAAATTCAACGATGCCAATCCCAACTGCTTGATATTGTTGACGCATTGCGTGCGCCGCGCCGCCTCTCGCGCAGCCTGGATCGCAGGTAACAGCAGGGCCACCAGGATCCCGATGATGGCGATCACGACCAGCAACTCGACGAGCGTGAAACCGCGATGTTGCCTGCCAGGCATCTTACATGACATGGGTTTGCCCCAACTCTTGTATTGGTACGTCAAGTTCCAACTCTCCAAATAATTCTGTCCCAGATGAAATGTAAATGAACGCGATGCCTGACGTAAATCCTTTGTAGCACTTCTCACACAATTTGCCTGTGAGTTTCTCCAATCATTAACTCCCAGCTGAGTAGGGCACGTGCTCCAGCGACTCGCGTTGAGGCCGCGCGTGGCCGCGGCCAACCGCACTCAGCAAAGCCACAATCCATCTGGAAATCAGGTTTGCGCAACGCTTCCTCTCTACCGCGCAGAATTGTCCCTTCATCATAACGGACACAAATCGCTACCGCGATGCGGCGGCGATCACTCAGCGTGCATACAGGTTATGCACAGTCTCGGCAGAGGTGCTTAAACTCCGGGCAGACGCCGAATTACTGCAACTCCCTGCGACGAGAACGAACCAGTCCTAAAGAGGGATTTCCTCAACCAAAAATGGACTCAATTTGCAATTTCTCGAAATCTTTGCGCCGCTTTCCTGCAATCCACAAGCGGCTATTGGTAAGATGGCCTCTTAATTGCATTGTTCGCATCGATTCGGTATTACAGGAGAATCGGATTTACGGGCAACCGACGAACTGTGGGGCACGCATGTTCCATACCAAGACTTGGAAGCGTTGCGAAAGCCTGGTTGCCGGACGGTCGTGACTTTTGGTTCGAGACGAGGCGCATTGGCGGATAGAGGGGCACGCCACCATGTTCCCGCGCGAAGGGCTCTTGGTCGACTCTCTCGGCTTGGCATTAACTTCTGGAGGCAATGGCATCATGGTTTCACTCGGATCTTTTTTCAGCCGAGTCAGTTTCGCGCTGGCGGTTATTTCAATCGGCTTGGGCACTCAGCCGGCACGCGCACAGTTGGGAGTTGGCGACATCGTTTTGGGGCGTAGCGAAGCCTCGGATAGCTTTCGAGTCTACGACAAGAGCAGCAATACGTGGGGGCCCGGTCCTGGTTGGTCGTTCAACTTTATCCAAAGCATTGAATTCGACAACAGCGGTGGACTCAGCCATAACGCTCGAGGAAACATGATCGGCGCCAATTTCGGCAACGCGAATACCGGTTTCGAACTCTACAACTTTGCCACAGATGGTTCGGCTGGAAGTGAGAGTGTGTGGAGCATTGTTGAGGCGACTGGCGGCACGAAGGGAACTGCCCCAGACGGTGCGTGGTTGAGCCAACGTGGTGGCGGCGTCAGCCTCAGTCCTGGTAACAACTACTTAGCCTGGACCAATTACGAGACCGGCGAAATCTACGTTCACGACTACGTCGCTGGTGCGACCGTCGGCACGGGCGCCGGCGCGTCGGTTTCAGGAGCACGCCGCACGGGACTCGGCAATGGCACCGGTGGTGCTGGCACATTGACCGCTCTGAGGCCGCTGTCCACCTCTGGAACGGCTTGGCTCAACGATACGACCGTTGTTGCGTTTAGCGGCTTCGGCGAGCTGATCACAGTCGATGTCTCGGGCATTGCCGGCGGGAGCGAAGATGGCACGTTGGCGGGATACTTGCCGACGGAGATGACAAATTGGAAGATTGCCAATAATGAAGTGTCCTTCACAGCCCAGAATACGGATGTGGAGTACAACGCGCTTGTTGACCCTAACCATATCTATGCCGCGGTGACGACGAGCGGGTTTGAAACAAAGCTCTTTGCCTACAACTATAATCCGGTAACCGGGGCGATCTCGCTTAACACAACTCTGGACGTTCCTAACACGCCTTCTCCGGCCAATGTACGCGAGCCTCGCGAAATCGCCTTGGATGCCGATGGCAATTTGTTTTTCTCCGGTTATGCAGGTAGCTCTAGCGACAACATCATCATGAAGTTGGCGGACGCGACCAACATTGCCTCTTGGAATGAGGCAAATGTCACCGTGTTCTATAACAGTCCTGACTATACCTCCTTTAACGGTATGGACGTGGCTTTCTCCGAGCCGGTAGTAGAAGCCCTTCTGGGCGACTACAACGAAAACGACATTCTCGACGCCGCTGACTACACCGTCTGGCGCGACGCCTTTGAAGTCGGCGGCACGATTCCCAACGATCCGACGGGCGGAGTCGCCACTCAAGAAGACTACGACTTCTGGAAGGCGAATTTTGGCGACATGCTCGGTCCGGGTGCGGGAGCCGTCGACGCTGTGCCGGAACCCACAGCGATTGGGCTGCTGTCGGTGGCGCTGGCAATTGCGGCGGGGGCTCGCAGGCGCGGCGCGTCGGCGTAGTGTCGATGTGTCTTGATGGCGAGCAAAGAAGTTTAGATTGCTTCTCCCAAATTGCCCTGAAACTTCACATCGTCATCACGCGATTCGTGTAAACCTTTCCTCGTGCGATTGACATAGCAGAGCTGGCTTTTGGGCCCGCCATGGAAGGGGGAGCGGGCCACGAGTTGTGGAAATTGCATTTTCAGGCGTTGACAATTTCTTGCACTGAGAGGAGCGTCTAATGAAAGTGAAGCGACTTCTGGTTTTCTCGCTCGCGCTGCTTGCGGCGGGAGTGATGGCGTCGGCGCCCGTGCGGGCCGCCTTCGTTTCGGTCGAAGCGACCGACAATGCTACCGTTCAGCCGGGTGGCCCACGGTCCGGTACCAGCGGAAAGAATTTCTATAACCTGGAAGGGAGCAATAACACGACCTTTGCCAGCTTCGGCGTGGCCGATTTCGTGTTCCCGGCTCCGAGTGGCACGGTGACCGGCGTCTCCGGCGTCACGCTCAAGCTCACCCAGTCGAACGCCGGGTTCAGCATGCCTGGTCCGGTCAGCTTCTATCTCACGGATAACACCGGCGTCAGTATCCAGCCCGGCACGCCCCCCGCGGTGGCCTATCAAGGGTCTAACGACGGTGCGGCAGCCGTCGACCCGGTGCTTTCGCCACTCTCCTTGGTCGGCAACGGCGCCTATGCCGTCGTCGCTAACGGCGCGGTCGACAGCTATTCGCTGAGCTTCAGCGGCGGAGCGCTGACCTCGCTGCTCGGTGCGATCAACAGCGGTACGCCGCTGCGATTGGTAATGACGGCCGACACGGCTTCGACCGCCGCCACTTGGGCCGGCTTTGGCAATAGCACGTACGCTGGCCCGACGCTCGAGCTGACGACGGTTCCCGAACCGTCAGCCGCTCTGCTGGGCTGCATCGGCCTCGTCGGCTTGTTGGTCTGCGGAAAACGCCGCAGCTAGGGCCAGAGCCGTTTCGAGTCGGTTCATTCAGTACGTTCGCCACGAAGTTCAATAAGCGGAGCCGTGCGCCAGCGCGCGGCTCCGCCTGCTCTCGTTGTGTTTCGTGCGGGTTGACCAGCTTTGAATTCCTGTACCAGGTGTTATGAAGGTACCAGGGTAGTTCCGCTGCTGTTCTGGAGTGAGGCCGTAGGCCGAACGGAAGAACAGCAGCGGGCCGCGAACTCGACCGGGGTCACGT
>JBFWSG010000021.1:0-93269 GCA_050248495.1 Pirellulales bacterium
TCGATGCGCGTGAGACGTGCCGCGCGACGTGTTCCCGTTTGCCACGAAGCGGCGCGTCGACATTCCAGCCAGCACACTGTATCCTACCAGCCCGGCGATAAGCGGGCAAATACTCGGCCGCTTTCCGGCGCCAGGTAACGATTGAAACGATCAGGAAGGGTGGGCCATGTCCGACACGATCGAAACCCTCCTCGATGTCCGGCGGTTTCGCGTTGTGAAACACTCCGTCACCCGACCCGATGGCACGCCGGCGAGCGTCTCTTACGTGGTGCATCCTGGCTCGGTGGCCATTTTGCCGCTCGTCGACGCCGACCATCTGTGTTTAATACGGAGCCGTCGGCTGACGGTTGGCCAAACTCTGGTCGAAGTTCCGGCAGGAACGCGCGAACCGGGCGAACAGCCCGCAGAAACCGCCCGCCGCGAATTGGAGGAGGAAACGGGGTACAGCGCGGCAAAATGGGAAGAATTGACCCAGTTTTACGCCTCGCCCGGCATCCTCAGCGAGCGGATGTACATCTTCGCGGCCAGCGAGCTCACCGCCGGGGAGCCGCGGCGGGAGTCGAATGAAGAAATCGAGAACCTCGTGCTGTCATGGGAAGTGGCCCTGGCGATGATCGATCGGGGAGAGATTGTCGACGGGAA
This sequence comes from Pirellulales bacterium, assembly GCA_050248495.1. Lineage (GTDB taxonomy): Bacteria > Planctomycetota > Planctomycetia > Pirellulales > Lacipirellulaceae > DASYDU01. The sequence goes on from JBFWSG010000021.1 coordinate 643, forward strand.
GACGATCATCGCGCTCACATTGTTCGATCGCCGTCGCCGCGGTGGGAAATGAGCCGTATCAGCACGCTCCCCGCAGGCGGCTGGTATAATCGGGCGTGGGGCCTGGGGCGCTCGTGCGGCTGACCATCATGCGGTCAAAACTCTTCTCTTATTTTGAGGTGGCGTGCGCGCTGTTGGCGGCGGTCGGCGTCGTCGCGTTAGCGGCGGCCCATCAAGACGGCCCGGTACGGCTGATTGATCTTGAGGGCCGGCCAAGGGATCTGTGGCAAGCCGGGCTAGACGGACCGGTCGTCGCAATCTTCACGCGATCCGATTGCCCGATCTCGAATCGATATGCCCCGGAAGTACGGCGGCTGTATGAAGAATTCCAGCCGCTCGGCGTGGAATTCGCTTTGATCTATGTTGATCCGCGCGAAACGCCGGAGGCGATTCGTACTCACCTGAAGGAGTACAACTATCCTTGCGCCGCCCTCCGCGATCCGGAGCATGAGCTAGCCACAGCAACGGGCGCTACCGTCACTCCGGAGGCCATCGTGTTCGATCGCAGCCACGACGTCGTCTATCGCGGGCGGATTAACGACCTGTTTGTCGATTTCGGCAAGTCGCGCCCCGAGGCGACGACGCACGATCTGGAGGATGCGATACGCGCGACGCTCGAGGGACGGTCGGTCGCACAGCCAGTGACCAAGGCGGTTGGCTGTCTCATCGCCGACCTCAAATAGCAACGGCTCAGCGATGCGGAACTCGCCGATTCTGTTTGTCCTTGCAATCTGGTCATGCGGGCACGTTGCCGCCCGGGCGAGCGACGTGACCTTTAACCGCGACGTGTCGCCAATCCTGTACGCCAAGTGCGCTTCCTGCCATCGGCCCGGTGAGGCGGCGCCGTTCTCTTTGCTCAGCTACGAAGACGCCCGTCGGCGCGCGAAACAGATGGTCGAAGTGACACAGAAGCGATTCATGCCGCCCTGGCCGCCCCATGCCGGGGTCGGTGATTTCGTCGGCGAGCGGCGTCTTACGGACGACGAGCTCAAAACGCTCGCCGCATGGGCCGCGGCCGGTGCGCCGCAAGGCGATGCGGCCGACTTGCCCCCCGTGCCAGATTTCGGCGATGGCTGGCAATTGGGGAAGCCGGATTTGGAGCTGGCGATCCCGACGTTCGAGCTCGCGGCGGCGGGTAGCGACCGGTTTCGCAACTTCGTTCTACCGGTCAACCTCGAGGGGCCGCGGTGGGTCGAGTCGATCGAGCTGCGACCGACCAACCCGCGGGCCGTCCATCATGCCCGGCTAGGAATCGACACCAGCTACGAGTCGGTGCGGCGGGATGCGGCCGACGCTGAGCCGGGTTACGAAGGGATGGCCTTCGGCGCCGACCCAGACGGACAGCTCGTGACTTGGGTCCCCGGCATGACGCCCCACCCAGGTCTCGCCGGCTCGGCCTGGTTGCTGCGGCCGCGGACGCACCTCGTGCTGCACACGCACTTGCAGCCGACAGGCAAGCAGGAAGAGATCGGCTTCCGCGTAGGCATTCATTTCGCCAACGCGCCGCCGACGGTTCGGCCAGTCATCTTGCGGGTCGGCAGTCGGGACATCGACATTCCGGCAGGCGAGGCAAGTCACAAAGTCGTCGACGAGTTCGCACTGCCGGTCGACGTCGACGTCCATTCCATCTTCCCGCACGCCCATTCGCTCTGCAAAGAGGTCCGCGCAACGGCCAAATTGCCCGACGGCGCCGCGCGGCCGCTGCTCTGGATCGAGCACTTTGACGAAAACTGGCACGATCAGTATCGGTACGTCGAACCGGTGCGCTTGCCGCGTGGCACTAAGCTTGTCACCGAGTTCTCGTACGACAACACCGACGGCAGTCTTCGCAATCGACATCATCCGCCCGAGCGGACGGTCTACGGCTCGAACGCGGCGGACGAAATGCAGGATGTGTATTTGCAAGTGACGCCGGTCCACGCCGATCAGCGGGCGGCGCTACTGGAGGAATATGAAGCGGCGGAAAACCGGTCGAAGCTCGTGGGATACCACAAGACGCTGGAATTGTACCCGCAGGACCCCTGGAGCCGCGAAGGACTGGCCGCGTGTTATTTGGCACTCGGAGAGCCACATGAGGCGGTGCGCCAGATGGAGGATCGCATCGAACTCGGAGCGCCGGAAGTGCACACCACGGCGATCCTCGGCATGGCACAGTTGGCCGATCGCGATCCAGCGGCCGCCGAAGCGAGCGAGCGAATGGCGCTGGCGATGGACGCGGAATACCCGCTAGCGTGGTTCGGACTCGGCAAAGCACTCGTCGCACAAGACCAATTCTCTGCAGCGGATGAAGCGTTCTCGCGGGCATTGGAACTAGCGCCCGAATTATCCGATGCCGCCCTGGCTCGTGCGGACTTATTCCTCAACCAGGGCAAACTCGCTGAGGCTGCTTCCGCTTGCGAGTCAGCAATAGAAGCGTCGCCCGACTCGGCAAACGCCCTGCTCAAATTCGCCGCGATCCGTTGCCGCCAAAGGCAATTCAAAGAGAGCATGAAATTGCTCAAGCGAGCCCACAAATTGGCGCCTTACACGCATCCGCCCAAAGTCCTGCTCGCGGTGTATTGCCTTAACGTTGACCGTGATCGCGCTCGCGTCCTCCTCAATGAGGCCGAGAACGAACAGCCGGACCACCCCGTGCCGCAGCTGTTCCAGGCCCAGCTCGATAGGCAAGAAGGAGAATTTGAATCCGCGCGCCGCAGGCTCGACAAGGCAACGCAGAAGCCGCTCCCCGAAAACTGGCCTGCAAGCCACCGCAAACGATTTCTTGTTCTGCTCCAGGCCGAGCGCCTGAAATTAGCGGAGCAGCTGCAGGATGAAGCGCTGGCCCGCGACGCGATTGATCAGTGGTTGAAAGTCGAACCGGAAAATGAGCAATTGCGACGTTTGCGAGAGCAGCTTGACACTGCCGCGCAACGGTAGCATCACTCATTCTCGCGCAGAAGATTCGTCCGGAAGATCGACAATGTCGTATTCGATTCGCCCACTCTCGGTCGATTCGAGAACCTTCACCTTCATGGCGACGTGACGGCCGGTGTCAACGTGTCGGCACAAATACGTGGTCGATACTTCATCCTTCTCGATCTGGTCCTGGAGGCAGTAGCCGTCTTGAAAGAACCCCCTAAATTTACCGACTCGAAGTTTGTCGCATTGCCACCTGGTTAGTGCGCCCCGATTGACCAAATGGGTGCAAAGATCATCAAGTGCGCTTGTATCGCGTCTTGCGACCGGGAAGTCGGCACACCATTCGACAAGCTTTGTGGGGACCGCTAGCTTGCTACGCAGCAGCAATTCGAGGAACAAGTCGATTTGGCTCGCCATCGGCCGCTCCCAACTCTCTCCCGATAGCCGCTCATCAGCATGGAAAGTTAGATCGAGGTCATGCAGCGCCAAGCAACGGGCGATCGTCGGACCGTCACTCCACCGTCACGCTCTTCGCCAGATTGCGTGGCTTGTCGACATCGCAGCCGCGGATGATCGCGGCGTGGTAGGCCAGGAGCTGCAGCGGGATTACCGTGAGGATCGGCTGCAGGAAGTCGGCGACCGCCGGCACGCGGATCACGTCATCCGCGATGTCCGCCGCTTCCGAGTCTCCCTCGTTGACAATCGCGATTACCGGGCCGCCGCGGGCCTTGATCTCTTCCATGTTGGCGATCACTTTGTGGTACACCGAACCCTGCGGCACGATGAACACGCTCGGTGTGTGCTCATCCACCAGCGCGATCGGCCCGTGCTTCATCTCGGCGGCCGGATAGCCTTCGGCGTGAATGTAGCTGATTTCCTTGAGTTTGAGGGCCCCTTCGAGGGCGGTCGGGAAATTGTATTGCCGGCCGAGATAGAGCCAGTTATTGCACTGCGCGTACTTCGCGGCAATGCGGCGACATTCCTGGTTCGACTCGAGCGCCTGGGCCACGAGTGGCGGTAGCGCTTCGAGCTCATCGATAATCCGCACCCCCGCCTCGAAGCTCAAATGCCGCAGCCGGCCGAAGTAGAGCGCGAGTAGCGCCATCACCACGCACTGCGACGTGTAGGCCTTGGTCGACGCGACGCCGATTTCCGGCCCGGCGTGCAAGTAGATGCCGCCGTCCGCCTCGCGGGCGATCGTGCTCCCGACCACGTTGCAAATCGCCAGCGTCGGATGACCCTTGCGCTTAACTTCCCGCAAAGCCGCGAGCGTGTCGATCGTCTCGCCGCTTTGCGTGATCGCAAACAGCAGCGTGTTCGACGAGAGGGGCGGATTGCGATAGCGGAGCTCGCTGGCGTATTCAACTTCGACTGGTATCCGGGCGAACGCCTCGATCATGTACTCGCCCACGAGCGACGAATGCCAACTCGTGCCGCAGGCCGTGAGCACGATGCGGTCGATTCGCCGCAGTTGCCGCGGCGTCAGATTCAACCCGCCGAACACCGCCGTGGCCTGGTCCCGGTCGAGCCGCCCACGCATCGCGCTGAGCACCGTCTCCGGCTGCTCGAAGATCTCCTTGAGCATGTAGTGCGGATAGTTCGAGAGTTCGACCTGGTTTGACTCCGTGTCGAGCAGCTTCACGTCGTGCTCGACCTGGCCTTCGTCGCGATGGACTACGCGAATCGCCCGATCGGTGACGACCGCAATCTCGTTGTCGGCGAGATACACGATCTTGTCCGTGCGGCCCACCAGCGGCGAGGCGTCGCTGGCGATGTAATGCTCGCCCTTGCCGATGCCGATCACCAGCGGACTTTGCAGCCGGGCGGCAATGATCACCTCCGGCCAGTCGCGAAACATGATGCCGAGGCCATACGTGCCGCGGAGCTGCGCGAGCGCGGCCTGCACCGCTTCGACGAGCGGCGCATAGGGATCGAGCGAATTGTCCGCCTCGTCGCGCTCGCCGGCGAGCATCTCGAGCTCATCGGCGATCAGATGAGCGACCACCTCGGTGTCGGTCGCCGACTTGAACTCGTAGCCGTCCTCGATCAGCCGCTGCTTCAGCGCGCGAAAATTCTCGATCACGCCGTTGTGAACCACGGCCACCACGCCGCTGCCGCCCAGATGCGGGTGGGCATTCGTGTCGGTCGCCGGTCCGTGGGTCGCCCAGCGGGTGTGGCCGAGGCCGATGTGGCCCGGCGCCGGCGACTTCTTGAGCTTCGCCGCCAAATTATCGATCCGGCCGGCCGTCTTCGTGATGTGAAAGCCGTCGTGGTCGGCGTCGTCGATCGTCACCACGCCCGAGCTGTCGTAACCGCGATATTCGAGCCGCCGCAGTCCTTCGATCAGAAAATCAACCGCCTCCTTGGGGCCAACATAGCCGACAATGCCACACATAGCGTTTGGTGTCCTCGAATGAAGGGCGGGGCGCCTGGCTCGTTTTTCTAACTTGCCTATTCTATTGTATCGGCCGGGATAAATCGCCGGCCAATTCTTTACGCTCGCGCCGCCCTGCCCCCAACATCAACTGCAAGGAACCCGCACTCGTTCAATCTATCGCCGTTCGGCTGAATTCGCTATCAAAGCGGCCCCGCGGCAGCGACCGGTGAACGCTGCGAATTGGTCAACATCGTTCAATAAATCGCGCAGGTGCAACCATGTCGCAAGCCCGCCAACCAGCACAATCCGCAAACGACGCGTCGCTGCAGAGCGTCGTCGTGATCCCGGCGCGGTTCGCATCGACACGCTTGCCGCGGAAGATGCTGCTGAGCGAAACGGGGAAGTCGCTGATTGAACATACGTACGAAGCGGCAGCGCGGGCCAGGCGGCCGTCGGCGGTCGTCGTCGCCACCGACCATGCCGATATCGCGGCCGAGGTCGAACGCTTCGGCGGCAGCGTCGTGATGACCAGCGTCGACTGTCAAAGCGGCACCGATCGCGTGGCCGAAATCGCACGGCGGCTCACTCAGGCCGACCTGTTCGTGAACGTCCAAGGCGACGAGCCGGAGATTTCCGCCGCCGCGATCGATCGCCTCATCGAAATGATGGAATCGAATCCGTCGGCCGGCATGGCGACGCTCGCCACGCCGATTCGCACGCCCGAGCAGCTCGCCAACCCGGCATGCGTCAAGGTGGTGTACGATAGCCGCGGCCGCGCGCTCTACTTCAGTCGCAGCCCGATCCCTTTCGTGCGCGATGCGCCACCTTCCGAGCGAGCCGGGGCGTCCTCGCCCCCGGCCTTCAACAACCCTGCAATCTTCTTCCAGCACCTCGGCATATACGCCTATCGCCGCGACACTCTGGTGAATTTCGCATCGCTGCCGACCTCGTCGCTCGAGCAATGCGAAAAGCTCGAACAGTTGCGGCTGCTCCAGGCGGGCGGCGAGATTCTCATCGACGTCGTCGAGCACGCGGCCACGGGCATCGACACGCCCGAGGATTACGCCGCGTTCGTCGCTCGGCATCGCAAATTGCCGCGGGCGGCCTGAAAACGGCGGTTCTGCGGAGTGATCCTCGTCTGGTAGAATCGCGTAGTGATCACCCGCATCCACGAACCGATCCCGCTGCCCCTCCTGATCACCGGTGTCGCTGGCGTGGCGGGTTACAACGCCTTCGATTATTTCCGCGCGCGGTACCCGGGCCAGGTGATCGCCATTCGTCAGGAAGACAACTGGCGGCTCACCGGCGAGGGAGTCGTCGCCTGCGACGCCGAAGACCATCTTAAGCTGCGGGCGCTGTTCGACGAGCACCAGTTCCGTTCGGTGCTAAATTGCGCCGGCAACTGCGCCTTGCGCGCCTGCGAGCTCGACACGCGGCTCGCTTGGCGGACCAATGTCGAAGGCCTGGTGAACCTGCTGTCGATCATCGTCGAACGCGACGTGCGGCTCGTGCATCTGTCGATCGATTTGGTGTACTCGGGGGACCTTCACACACGGACCACGCGAGCCGGGTCGTCCTCGACCCCGTGTGCGATGCCGAAGATCGGGGGCGGGGACGCCCCGGCTCGCCGCGCTTACATGGAGCACGACCCCACCGACCCCGTGACCGTTTACGGCAAAACGATGGTCGCCGCCGAGCAGCTGCTCCGTGACTGGATGCCGCAGGCCTGCGTCCTCCGCATCTCGCTGCCGATGGGAGTCAGCTTCAATGGCCACGCGGGCGCGATCGATTGGATCCAGTCGCGGTTCAAGCACGGCCGCCCGGCCACGCTCTACTTTGATGAAGTTCGCACGCCCGCTTATACCGATTGCCTCAATCGGCTCTACGACCGCGTGCTGGCCTCGGAGCTGGCCGGCCTGTACCATGCCGGCGGTCCGCGGGCCCTTTCGCTCTACGAAATTGCTCAGGTCGTCAATCGCGTCGGCGGGTATGATCCGCAGCTCCTTCGCGGCTGCCCGCGAATCGAGGCCGGCCCCATCCCGCCCCGCGCCGGCGATGTTACGATGGACTCGTCGGCGCTGGCCGAAGCGCTCGGCGAGGAGCTGCTCGACCAGTGGCCTTACGATCCCGCTTTCCTCCCCACCGATCGCCAATGGCACTTCGACCGCAACGGCGAACGCGGCTCGCGCGAGCTGCTGGCCCGCATCCTCTATCGCAATCCGAATCGCACCGTTTGTCAGGCGTAGCCACCCCCGCCCTCCACACAAGGAACATCCTCCGTGAGCTCCCTCGATTTCTACGCCAACGTCTCGCCTGGCACCGACATCCCGCATGTCGTCAACACGATCATCGAAATTCCCAAGGGGCGGCGGAGCAAGTTCGAGATCGACAAGCGGACCGGACTGATCAAGCTCGATCGCTACCTCTACTGTTCGAGTCACTACCCCGGCGACTACGGTTTCATTCCGCAGACGCTGGCCGAAGACGGTGACGCGCTCGACTGCCTGGTGATGGTCAGTGAGCCGACCTTCAGCGGCTGCCTGGTCGAGGCCCGGGTGATCGGCCTGTTCCGCATGACCGACCGCGGGCTGAACGACTACAAAGTGCTCGGCGTACCGAACACCGACCCGATGTTTGCCGAGATTCAAAGCTTCGAGGACGTGCCGTCCCACTACCTGAGTGAAGTCGAACACTTCTTTTCAACGTACAAGCAGCTCGAAGGCGTCACGGTTGAGGTCCACGGCTGGGCGGCCCGCGAAGTGGCCATCGACGAGGTAAAGTCCTCGGTCGAGCGGTATCACGCGCAGATTCTGCAGAGCAAGCTGACCGACAGCCGGCTGCAAGCCTGGCGGCCGGCGACGAAATAGGAGATTGCTTTCACATGCTCCATCGCGGCTACATCGGGTCCAATTTCGACTGAATTTGGGATATAGTTGATTCAAGGTTGGACTATGGTTGACTCGGACACAATGCGAACGAGTGTTCGCGGCAACTCGCCAAAGGACGCCTCAAGATCGGGATAATTCTCATGGCCGGCTCGATTGCCGCTGCAGCGCTGTTGGGCTTGCAACTCTTCGAGTCTAACTCAACTTGAGTGATCGTTACGGAAATGCGGTTTCGATGCCTGGCGGTGCAATCATTTTCATCGCAGCGATCACCGGCGTGCTGAGTCTGATCGTTGGAGTTTCGGAGCTCAAAACACTCAATTGACTTATAAGGCGGATTCTCATGGCGACTTGTAGACGCGTCGGCATTTGGACTTTGGTCTCACTGACAATTTCGCTTCCAGCCGCCGTCGTCATGTCCGCCGATTGGCCCGCCTTCCGCGGCCCCACCGCCGACGGCCACGCGCCTGCCGCCAGCAACGCTGATGCCAAACTCCCGCTCGATTGGAGCGAATCAAACAACGTCCGCTGGAAGACCGCCATCCCACATCAAGGCTGGTCGACGCCCGTCATCATGGATGGACAGGTTTGGATCACGACCGCGACAGGAGACGGCCACGATTTCTACGCTCTCTGCCTCGATGTCGACACCGGCGAGATCATCCACAACAAGCACCTCTTCTACTGTGAGAAGCCCGATCCCCTTGGCAACAGCGTCAATAACTATGCCGCCTGCTCTCCCGCCATCGAGCCGAGCCGTGTGTACGTTCACTTCGGCAGCTATGGCACAGCCTGTCTCGACACCAGCACCGGCGAGACTATCTGGAAGCGCGACGACATGCCCTGCCGACACTATCGCGGGCCGTCGTCGTCCGTCGTACTCTTCGAAAACCTCGCCATCCTTACGTTCGACGGAGCGGACTACCAGTACGTCACCGCGCTCGACAAGGAAACTGGTGAAACCGTCTGGCGAACCGACCGCGACGTCGAGTGGAACGACGAACACCCCACCGGGGAGTACGCCAAGTACGCCGCCTTCGCAAAGGACGGCGACTTCCGCAAGGCTCACAGCACGCCGATCGTCGTCCAATCGAACGGCGAGCCACTCCTGGTAAGCGGCGGCGCAAAAGCCACTTTCGGCTACGACCCGCGTAACGGCAAGGAACTGTGGCGCGTCCGTTACGACGACTGGTCCGTCGCCCCGATGCCGCTTTACAACGATGGAGTCGCGTACATCGTTACCGGCCTGATGCACCCCGAATTGTGGGCCGTGCGCACCGATGGCCACGACGACGTGACTGACACGGGCGTCAAGTGGCGCCTCAAGACGGGCGTTCCCAAGACTTCGTCGCCCCTCTTGGTTGACGGCCTGATATACATGGTGAACGATGACGGCGTCGTGAGCTGCGTCAATTCTGATACCGGACGACTCGAATGGAAAAAACGCATTGGGGGCCGCCACGCCTCCTCGCCCATCTACGCCGATGGCCGCATCTACTTTTTCAACCAGGACGGAGAAACCACGGTCATCGCACCCGGCCGCAAGTTCAAGCGGCTCGCCACCAATTCCCTCGAGGACGGCTTCCTCGCCTCACCGGCCGTCGCCAACGGCGCGTTTTTCCTTCGCACGAAATCCCATCTGTACAGTATTCAAACGCCGCCACACGGCCTCAAATAAGATCGCAGAAGCCCCCGCCCCGATGGCACCAATCGATCGCCAGGCATCTCGCCAGATTACTTTCCCCGGTTTTCACGACGACTACCGGAATCAACCTTCATAGTTAAGCTGCCCAATTCAATAACTGACTACTCTTCAGCGGCAGCGGCGCGGCGAGAAGCATTTGCTCCCGGCCAAGTTTCCCCACATGCACGGCGCTTTTTTCATGCCACGTTTGGTGCCTATTCCAGCTGCGCGGCACTGGCTGGGGCAGTGGTACCTGCTGAAATTAGTGTTTGTCGGAGACGGAATAGGGGTGGTCTTCCTCGGCCTTGCCGCGGGTGGTGTTGGGCTCGGCGCTCATCTTGAGGACGAGTTCACCGCCGGTAACGAGTTCTTCGTGGCGGAGGTAGTTGCGGGTGAACTGTTTGCCGTTGAGAGTCGCAGACTCGATGTAGACGTTTTCGGGGCTGTTGTTATTGGCGCGGATCGTGAAACGTTTGCCGTTTTCGAGGTGGAGAGTCGTCTTTTCGAACAGCGGGCTGCCCAGGACGTATTCGCCGGTGCCGGGGCAGACGCTGTAGAAGCCGAGCGCGCTCTGCACGTACCAGGCGGACGTTTGGCCCTGGTCTTCGTCGCCGGGGTAGCCGTTGGGGCCGGCGCTATAGAGTTCGCGCATCACGCGGCGGACGAGCTGCTGCGTTTTCCAGGGTTCGCCGGCGTACGAGTACAAGTACGGCATGTGCTGGATGGGCTGGTTGGCGTGGGCGTACTGGCCCATGTTGGCGGCGGCCATTTCGCGCATCTCGTGGATCGCCGCGCCGTACGTGCCCACGCGGTACGTGTTGGGCGCGGCGACGAGCGCGTCGATGCGGTCGCAGAACGCGCGGTCGCCGCCCATGAGCTCGACGAGGCCCGACACGTCGTGGAACACCGACCACTGCCAGTGCCAGGCGCAGCCCTCGATGAACGGCCCGCCCCACTCGGTCGGGTCGAAGTTGGCGGGTTGCCACTCGCCGCGGGCATTGCGGCCGCGGACGAAACCGGTCGACGGGTCGAAGACGTTCTTGTAATTGAACATCGTGCGGGCGAAGCGGTCGGCGTAGTCGTCAAAACCGCGGGGAGAAGGGGTCAGCCCCATTTTCCCAGCGTCTGTTTTCTTTTCAGGTAGGGAAAGATTGGGACAGACCCCAGCCGCTTTCGCCAGTTGATATCCGCACCAATCGTCGTAGGCGTATTCGAGCGTCTTCGCGGTGGCTTCGCCGTGCTCGGGGTAGGGGACGTAGCCGAGGGTGTTGTAGTGCTCGAAACCCTCGCGGCCGTTCGCCGGGCCCCAGGGTCCTTTGTGCGTGGCTTCGTGTTCGTAGGCGGCGAGGACTTCCGCGGGATCGAAGGTGCGAATGCCTTTGACCCAGGCGTCGGCGAAGAGGGAGATGGCGTGGTTGCCGATCATGCTGCCTTGCTCGCCGGGGAAGGACCAGGAGGGGAGCCAGCCGCACTGGCGATAGGCGTCGACGAGGCCGGTGAGGTAGCGTCCGTGCAGCGTGGGGTGGAGCAGCGTGTGGAGCGGGAACTGAGCGCGGAAGGTGTCCCAGAAACCGGTGTCGGTGTAGAGGTAGCCAGCGTGGACCTGGCCGTCGTAGGGGCTGAAATATTGGGGCGCGCCGGCGGCGTCGAACTCGAAGAAAGCGTGCGGGAAGAGGCTCGAGCGGAAGTAGCAGGAGTAAAACGTTTCGAGATTGGAAACTTCGGGATCCTCAACGACCACTTTGCCGAGGTGGCGGTTCCAAACGTCGGCGGCCGCGGCGGAGGCGTCGGCGACCGAATCGAAGCGGCCGAGCTCGCGGTCGAGGTTGCGCTCGGCTTGTTCGGGGCTGATATACGAGGAGGCGACCTTCACGCGGACGGTGCTGCCGGGCGGGAAGCGGAGGTACGCACCGACGCCGCGGCCCTCGGCTTGGGTGGCGTCGGGCGAGAGGGCGTTCGGGCCTCGGTCGGGCGACTCATGTTGCCAGGTGCCGACGGCGGCGAAGGGCACGCTGAATTCGAGGACGAAGTAGTTGCGGAAGTTCGGCTGAAGATAGCGGCCGTTGCGGACGTAGCCGCTGACGCGGCGCCGCTCGCGGTCGATGGCGACGGCGCTCTCGCCGGTGTAGCCGTCGAGGACGACGTACGCATCGCCTTTCGCTGGGAAGGAAAACTGCAGAAACGCGCCGCGCTCCGTGGGGGCCATCTCGACGGTGACGCCAGTGGCGAGCTTCACGCCGTAGAGATGTGGGCGACCGGTTTCGTCTTCGTGGCGGAAGCGGGCGGCGCGGGCGTTGTCACCGACAGTCAATTCACCGACGACGGGCATCAGCGAGAAAACGGCGTAGTCGTTCGACCAGCTGCTGCACTGGTGGCTCTGCTGGAAGCCGCGGATGGCGTCTTTTTCGTATTGATACTTCCAGCCGTCGCCGTTGCGCCCGGTCTGCGGCGTCCACATGTGCATGCCGTAGGGCAGGGCGACGGCAGGGAAGGTGTTGCCGTGCGAGAACTCGAAGCGCGAGTTCGTGCCCTGGAGCGTGTTGACGTAGTCGACGAGCGGGCGAGTCGTTTCGCTGGCAGTCTGCGATCGCGCAGAGTGCACGGTCGACAGCGCAATGACGCACAGGGCAAACGCGCGAACGACCCAGCAACTCAAAACGGCCTCTCCTCACGAAGCGTAGGGGACAGTCCCATTTTTCCTCGCAAGCTCAGAAAAATCGCGACAGTCCCCGGCGGCTTTGTGATTATAGCGGATCAGCCGCCATCTGCCGATTCGAGCGTGATCAGGCCGACGTCGATCAGCTGGCCGCCCGTGGTCTGGCTGCAACGGACGGCGAGCGTGTTGCCGGTCGGTTTGAGCAGCGGGCTGTCGGAATTGGGGAGCGGGATGACGCTGTAGTTTGGCTCGTGGCCGCCGCGCTTGGCGATGAGCTGGCCGTTGAGGTAGATCTCGACGCCTTCGTCGCGGCTGAGCACGATGAACGTGTCCTCGTTGGCGGGGATGTCGGCGACGTCGAACGTCTTGCGGATCCAGATGTCCTTGGTGTCCCACGGTGTGCCGACCTGTCCGCCGGCGGGCGCGTAAGTGCCGAAGGCGGCCGGGCCGGTTTGCCAGGCGGTGTCGTCGAAGTTCGCGTCGTGCCAGTCGTCGGCGGGCGCGGCGAAGGTGTATTTCCACTGGGTCGCACTGTTACCCTCGGCAACATTGTCGCGCGAAGTGGGTACCAAGGTGCGGACCAGCGGCGGCGCTTCGTACAGACGGCGGGCGGCGGCGGCGATCCGTTCGCCGTCCATCTTCACCAGCTGGCGGTCGTAGGTCATGAGGCCGTTGACCTCGATCTCGACGTCGGACGTTTGCGTGTAGACGGCGGCCGAGAGCCCTTCGGCCACGAGCGGCCGCAGCGCGTTCATCAAGACGAGGTAGGCGTCGGTGAGTTCTTCGGGCGAGGCGTACGAAACGTAGCCCCAGTTCTCCTTGTCGGTCCAAGTGTGCCCTTCGATCGGCACGCCAAGGCCGCCGAATTCGCCCAGCACGACGGCCCGCTTGTCTTCCAGCGGCCGCATGCCTGGGCCGGGATAGTTGTGCATGTCGGAAATGGTGCTCGAACCGCGGTCGTGCCAGCCGCTGGCTTCGTTGACCGGGCGCGTGGGGTCGTACTTCTCGATCCAGGCGACGACTTCGGGCGTTTCGAACTGGCCCCAACCTTCGTTGAAGGGGACCCACACGACGATCGACGGGTAGTTGTGGAGTGCGTCGATCATCGACTTGAGCTCGCGGCGGTAGTTGGCGCGGCTTTCGGGAGTTTTGTCCGCGTCGCCCGAGGGCATATCCTGCCACACCAGGAGGCCCAGCTTGTCGCACCAGTAGTACCAGCGGTCGCATTCGTACTTGGTATGCTTGCGGGCCATGTTCATGCCGAGCTTTTGCGTCATCTCGATGTCGTACTTCATCGCCTCGTCAGTGGCGGGCGTGTAGAGGCCGTCCGGCCACCAGCCCTGATCGAGCGGCCCGTATTGGAAGAGGGCCTGATCGTTGAGGAACAGGCGGTTGGCGCCGGCAGCGTCCTTTTTGACTTCGATCTTGCGAAGGCCGCAGTAGCTGTCGACTGTGTCGACCACTTTATCGCCGTCCAACAGCTCGACGCGAAGGTCGTACAGATTGGGCGCGGCGGGCGACCAAAGCTGCGGGTCGTCGAGCTTGACTTCGACCGCTTCATTCGCGGGGCCGGAGGCGGTGGCGGTTTTGTCGCCGTGTCGGGCCGTGACGCGGACCTGTTTGCCGCCAGTGGCGTTGGCGGTGACGCGGACGCTGCTCGCGTCGACGTCGGGGACGATCTTGAGCGAATCGATGTGCGCGGCGGGCACGGGCTCGAGCCAGACTGTCTGCCAGATGCCGGTGACGGCGGTGTACCAGATGCCATTCGGCTTGAGGACCTGCTTGCCGCGGGGTTGCGTGCTGGTGTCCGTGGGATCCCAGACGGCGACGACGATTTCGTTTTCACCGTCTTTACTAGAACCGTCATGGAGCGCGTCGGTGACGTCGAACGTGAAGCGGTCGAAGCCCCCTTCGTGCTCGCCGACTTCCTTGCCGTTCACCCACACCTTGCACTGCCAATCGACAGCGCCGAAGTGGAGCAGCAGACGGTTGCCGTCCGCCAGCTTTGGCGCAGCGAAGGTGCGGTGATACCAGAGCCGCTGTTCCGGTGTAACCGGCTTGCCCACACCGCTGAGCGCCGATTCAACGGCAAAGGGAACGAGGATCTTGCCGTCCCATTTCGCGGGCTGTCCTTCGCTGCGCGCTACGATGGCGTAGTCCCAGAGTCCGTTGAGATTGGCCCAATCCTGGCGGACCATCTGCGGGCGCGGATACTCGGGCCAGGCTTTGTCGGGCGAAACGTCCTTGGCCCAGCGGGTCATCAGCCGACCTTCGACCGGTTGCCACTCGGCGGCGGCAGTCGTGCTCCAAAGCGTGATGGTCAGCAGGATGGCGACGGCATAACGAATCATGGATGTCGTTCCCTAATCTCTGTTCGGATGAATCTGCGACGGCGGCGAAGGATGCTCCAACGGCGGTTAGTCTCCTGCTATTTCGGCATCGGTGGGCCGGTGATGGCGAGGTCCAGCTGCTGGTCGCCGGAGTTGATTTCGATTTCTTTGCTGTTACCCTCGGCGTCGGGAGCGATGTAGTCGGCCGCTTCGGCAACGTGGCCGGCGTTGGGGTTGGCATTGGCATAGGCCTCTGCCGAGTTGGAGTAGTGATTGAGCTTGCGTGTCCCGGAAGCTACCACCGTGAACTTGCCGGGCAGCGCCTCCGCAACTGAATATTGTCCATTGGCGATCGGGGCGGCGAATGAACGACCATGCCCGATTGGACTGAACGCCATGTAACCATTCTCAACCGGCACGCCGTTGTAGGTCACTTCCCCAGTGACGGAGGTAGAGGGCTTACCGCACCCCGAGATTTCCACAGCTAGCAGGCAAAGACTGATTCCAATCATTCGACCCATAGAATCTCTCCCAGGTGAATCGCGCGCCTTCGCGCCATCTGATTCCGGGGCATGAAATTATTGTGTACTGACAATGTCTCCGTAGGCGCGCGTGCCTTGTCCACGCCACACCTCGGTTTCGATTTCATTCGTGACAAAGCGGACCGAACCGTCGGCGTACGCAGTGTTGACCCCTCCGGGATGCTTACTACGAGCAAAAGACGTTGCGAGGGTCCCTCCAGGGGCACCGGCACCTGGATGAGGGCCGCGAGACTCGCAAGGCTCTATATAGTCCAGGTCGGGTGGCATCAAGTCACGTTGCGGGCACGGCCCAATGATGCGGTCGGGAAGGGACGTATTCGGAGTCTCGGCGGCGGAGAACAGCGAGCCGCCCATATTGCCGTAGATAATGCCGCCGATCGGCCCGCCCCAATCTGTAGCCGTAGGGACGACGCATTCGGAAATGAGAATCGTCTGCGAAGTGCCATCCGTGAAGTGCGCCAACTTGTTCGGCGGCACGTTTACCTGGCCATAGCCTGCCGCGCCTCCTGGCACTTTCACGCCGAACGACCCGATGAGCACGTTGAAGTCTTTTTTGGCTGCATCGAGCATAGCCGGCTGCAAGACAGACGGCGGATTTTGAGGCGCACCGCCATACATCGAACCCGCGCCGACGCAGCCACGGTAGTTAGCACGCCAGTAGCCGAAGGCATCCGTGCCAATTTCGTTGGCCATCGGTGACTGGTCGCTGGGGCAGTAGTAGACCTGAATCTGTGTATGTCGCGCCGCGCGGAGCTTGGGATCGTTGCCGATCGGGCCGTTCGAAGAAGCGTCGATTCCCACTTTGCCGGGCGGCATGGGGTCGGGCAGCGTCCAATAGTTGTCGTAGACCGCCTGCTCTTCGAGCTGCGGCAAGATCAACTCGCTCCAGGTGTAGGTGTCCCAATAGTTGAACTTGCGGCCATAAGGCATCTGCTTCTTGGCGGATTCATAGGTCAGACAGGCCAGGGCGATGTTCTTGACTTTGTTCGTGCAAGACGAGCGGCGCGACGCTTCCCGCGCGGCCTGCACTGCCGGCAGCAAGAGCGCGACAAGGATTCCAATGATCGCAATCACGACCAACAGCTCCACCAAGGTGAAGCCCTTCGACACCGCACGTTTCATGGGAACACCATCCTTTTTCAAGACAAGCCTTGTATAGACAAGTCGCCGGCCCGTCCTGCCTCCCTGGTCGGTGCGGACGGGCCGGTGTCAGCAACCGTTATCCTTCGTTTCGAACACGGCGGCCGACGCCGAGCGCTGCCGCGGCCACGAACACCATAGCCAGCGAAGCCGGCTCGGGGACCGCGCCGCCGCCGAGGCTGCCGCCGCCGCTGCCGCTGGTGTTGCCGTAGCGGGACTTCCAGAAGGTGTAGTCGGCCTGGTCAACGGTGCCGTTGCCGCTGCCGTCAGCGCCGGTGCCGGGGGTCACGTTCACGTTCAGGGTGTCGCGCCATTTGGTGTAGTCAGCGGCGTCGACCACGCCGTTGCCGTTGTAGTCTCCCGGAACCGAAGTGTTCACATAGGTCACCGGGGCGGTGATCAGCGAGCCGCCGGCGATGCCGAACTTGAACACGAGATCACCATCCGCGGCGCCGAAGGTCGCCGTGTTGTAGGCGCCGCCGAGGCTCAGCGAAGCGTTCGGGGCCAACACTGAACCGGATGTGCCCAGGAAGGCCTCGATCAATTGATTGGCATTCGAGCCGCCCGCTTCGTCCCAGCCTTCGCCCGGCGAGTTGCCGGCGGTCGCATCACCGTCCGGACCGTCGACCGCGTTGTAATTCTGGTCGTCGAAGCTGCTCCAGGTGCCGGTCTTCAGAGCGCCGGCGGCGCTGGCGATCGAGTAGTACTCGAGGCTCACCGGCGAAGCGGTCGGATTCTTCAAGGTAATTATGCCCGAAGTCTTATTGACCTCGATCGAAGGGATCGCGGTGGCACCGATCACGTTCGGACCGTATACAGTGCCGGCAAGAGCTTCGTTCGCGCTCAGTGCATGGCTGTAGACACGGAGCTCGTCGTAGGACGCCGCTACCAGCGAATCGGGCCATTGCGAACGGCCGAGCCAGATGTTGACGTCGCCACCCGTGTTGTCGGCCTTGAGAAACGTGTTGAGATTGAGATTGGCGGCCATTGGCGCCGTGCCCATCGAGACGCCATTGCGATAAACGGTGACGTTGCCGGGCGCCCCGGCCGACTGATCGAAGACCGCCACGACATGTTCCTTGCGGCCGATGGCCAGGTCGGTGCCGTTGCCGGCGTCCAGGTCGTCGACGAAGCCTTCCCCGCCGCCGTAGGAGTTCGAGGTGACGCGGAAGTCATTGCCCTGACCGCCATCGCCCGTGCGGGGAATGATCTGGATGTACGGCTGGTCGTCGTTGCAGCAATCGGACGTGTTCTCGCCGTTGATGCTCGTGCCGGCCGTGAAGGCGGCCGCCCAATCGCGGTTGGCCGACATCGTGATCCACATTTCGACCGTCACGGCGCCGGAGGTGCCGGCTGCCGAGGCGCTGGTGATCAAACCATTGGGGAGGTCGAGGTACGCGCCAGCGGCGCCCGGATTCTGCGAGCCTTCGCCGTTATTGGCAAGCACCAGCTGGCCGCCGGCAAAGCTGCCATTGGTGCCGATCAGCGTGCCGTTCTGGCCGCCCACCGAGTCGGAGGCGTCGGTCGTGAAGCTGTACCGATTGCGGAGGGCCGCTTCGGCATTTGGTGCAAAAATTGTGGCCGCCACCACAGTGGTCGCAGCCATCAGCAACGCAAGTTGAGAAGATTCTCGACGCATCATAGAACTCCAAGTTGAAACCATTGAATGAATAAGCTGAATGTGATGTGTTGAACCGATGTCGCCCGACGAGTGCCGGGCGATTTTGCACTAGCGACGACGAACACAAGCAACTGCCACCCAGGCCAGCAGCGCGATCACGCACGAGGAGGGCTCGGGCACGCCGGTCAGAGCCTGGAACGCACCGGCCCCGTTCGCCGCGATGTAGTCCGTCTTGAAGAGCAAAAAGTCGTTGTAGTCGTTGTCCAAATCGCCATCGAGGTCGCCCTTCAGGTAAGCGGCCACGGGCAGCTCGCCGGTGAACGATTTGCCGAGGTTCGGCAGGAAGTTCGTCGACCAATCGGCCGGAGTAATCAGTCCATCGGCGTTGAAATCGCTGCGCTTGGGCGCGGTGCCCATGTACTCAACGATGCCGGTGCCGGAAATGCCACCATTGAGCGTGTAGGTGAACTGCACATCGCCCGCGAGCGGCGTCCGGAAGTAGGCTGAACCGATCGACTTGGAAGTGTTGCCATTGATGGCGCCGCCATCCGTGCCGCCGGACGTGACTGCTTCAGCGATGTTGGTGGTCGTCAACGACGACGTCGTCCAGGTGCCGTCCGGATCAAAGGTGTTGCCGGTGTCGATCGAGGTCCAACCGGTGGGATTGAGCTGTCCCGAGGCGGAGGTGAGCGAATAGCTCTTGAGATTGAACGCCGAGCTGGCCGGGTTGGCGAACGTGACGGCCCCCGTGGCGCGGTCGATCCGCAGCACCGGCAAGGCGACCGGGTCCGGGCCGGCATTGAACGAGGCGGTGACTTCGGCCTGGTTCAATGGCGTATCGTAGATCCGCACCTCATCGTAGCGAGCGGAAATCAAGGCGTCGCCCCACTGCGACCGGCCGAGCCAGATGTTGACGTCGCCGCCGGAGAAATCTTCGCGCTGGAACGTCGTGAGATCGAGATTTGCCGGCAGCGCGCCGCCCAGTCCTTCGGTAGGCACGGCCGGTACGAGTAAGCCGTTGCGATAGGTCCGCACCGCGCCGGGGAAGCCGCCCGACTGATCAAACACGGCGACAATGTGTTCCTTCACGCCGACGCCAAGGTCCGTGGAGTCGTCGATGAAGCCTTCGTCGCCGCCGTACGAGTTGGCCGTGACGCGGAAGTCATTTCCCAGCCCGGCGTCGCCGGTGCGGGGAATGATCTGAATGTAGGGTTCGTCGCCACCGCCGTTCGACATATCTTCGTTGCCAGAATTGGTGCCGGCGGTGAAGGCGGCGGCCCAATCGTGGTGCTGCAGAACGGTGATCCACATTTCGACGCTCACCGCGCCGTGGTTCATCGCCGCGTTACTAATCGTGAAATTGGGGATATCGAGATACGCGCCCGCGGTGCCTGGATTTCCCGATCCTTCGTTAACATTGGCGAGCACCAGCTGACCGCCAGTGATGCTGCCGTTGGTGCCGAGCAGCGTGCCGTCGGCGCCGCCGACCGAGTCTTTGGCGGTGCCGTCGTTGAAGGTGTACTTGTTGGTGATGGCCGCCAGCGCGGGTGTGACCAGAGCGGTCGACACCACTACGGCGAGAGCCAGGCGGCTAACGTCGAAACCTACCTGCCGAAAGCTCGATTTCATCAAAAGTCCTCCGTCTGAATGAGCTGTGCTAGTGAATCGTGTGCATTGAATCCCGAAGAGGTTGCAGTCGACGCCTGCGGCCTGTGCCGCAAGCGAGCAAACAAATCATGGCCAGCGAAACCGTCCCCGGTTCGGGAACATTTTGAACCAGTGCCGCAAAAGCAGCGGCACCATTGACTTGGATATAGTCAGCTTTGAAAAGCTTGAAGTCGTTGTAGTCGTTGTCGTTGTCGCCATCTAAATCACCGCGGCCGTACGCCTGGGCCACGCTGAGTCCGCCGAGATTCGTTGCAGCATTGGCGATGAAGACCGACCAATCGGCCGCGGTGAGGCTGCCGTCGAAATTCAAATCGCTGCGCTCGAATTGGTGGCCGCCGTTGCCGACGTAGCGGACCACGGCTGCGAGCGTGCCGCCCGCGGCGAGTTGCACGCTGGCGGTCCAATCTTCGACCGGCGATTGGATCCAGCCGCCGCTGGGCGAATAGGTGATCGACGCACCGTTGGCGAGCGTGGCCTGATCGCCGAGCGACGCTTCGCGGAACTGCACGGTATTGCCGGGAGCGGAGGTAATCTGCCAGGCGTTATTGTTGTCGATAGTGCCGTTGCCGACGCTGTCGTAGTGGCCGGTGATTGGCGTGAGGCCGTTGGCGTAAATCGCGCCGGTGGCCGAGTTGAGCGTGAGCGAGGTGAAATTGATCGCCGCACCAGTCGAATTGGCAACCGTCACGGCCCCGGTGGCGCGATCGATCGTGACTTCGAGCGCGTTGGCGGGAATCTGAGTGATGCGGAAGATTTCGCCCTGGCCAAGCGGCGGGAAGAAGCCGTTGCCGAACTTCACGATGTAGAGGTTGCCCGTGTTGTCTTCGCCGAAGGAGGTCACATACTGGATGTTCGCGCCGCCGCCGATTGAGGTTTCGAAGGCGGTCGTGTGATTCACCAGGTTCGTGAGGTTGGTGCCGTTGTAAGACGAGACGTTGGTGCTGGTGTTGAACGTGCCAGAGTAGACGTTGCCGTTAGTGAAGTCGGAAAAGAAGTATCGGCCTTGAAGTTCGGTGACCGGTCCGCGATAGAGATAGCCGCCGGTGATAGATTGCCCGTTGAGCAATGAGGGATGGGGCAGCGGCTGTCCGGAATGAGCGTAGTCGAAAATGGGATTAATGTCGCCGGGCGAGCCGGGACCGCCGGCGTAGGGCGCATCCGTTTCGACCGTGCCTTCGCGGTCGGTCCAGCCGAAGTCGAGAATCGGGTGGGCCGGGTTGGTGAAATGACTGGACGGAATGAAATCGACTTCTTCCGCCGTGTTGAAGCCGACGTCGCCCAGGTAGAAATCGCCAGTTTGCCGGTCGAAGCCTGAGCGAAACGGATTGCGCAATCCCAAGGCGACAACGTCGATGCCCGCGTGCGTCGGTCCGGTGGCCGGAGTCGGGAAACTGGCAGTCAGATCGATCTTCATCAATTTGCCATAAGGAGAATCCGGGCTTTCGACGAGCGCGGGGTCGTAATCCGGATCGTCCGCCTGGGTTCCGCCGTCGCCAGTAGTGAGGAACAACTCGTTGTTGTTGCCGTTGGGGCGGAAGTGGACCTCGTTCATCGTGTGGAACACGTTGTTGAGGTTGTGGTATTCGAGCAAACGGCGCTGAAACTGCGGCGTGCCGCCGACCGTTTTATATTCATCGAGGCGGTTGCTGCCGCTGTCGTTCGAGACGACATAGAACAGGCCGTTGGTCTGGTAGTCGGGGTGGAATTTCATCGAGAGCAGACCGCCGTCGGAATTGATGGTCCCACCCAGGTCGAGGAACGTGCTGAACGTGCCGGTCTGCAGGTTGTAGTTGCGAATGCGTCCGAGCGAGTTGCCGTTGTCGGCCCGCTCGACGATGTAGATCGAATTGTTGTCGCCCGGGGCCTGGGTCATCGAAGTCGGCTGGTTCAATCCGGCCACCACGCGTTCGACTTTGTATTCCGCGGGCGATTGGCTCGCGGTTGCCAACAACAAGCACGCGACGGCCGCGCGCAACAGGTTCTTACAAAGTTGCCAAATCATCGGAGGGGTGCTCTTCAAAATTCCGCTTGTCGAACCAAATTCCGCACTTCAAAACTGTTCCGCCAATCGAATCGGTCGCCGGAGCCGGCTTCGCCCCCCGAAGAAGCCGGCTCCCGGACGACCACTGATCGTTTCGTTAACTACCGGATACTGCGTCGGCCCGCGGCCAGGCCGCAAACCGCCAGCGCCATCAGGACCAGGCTCGCCGGCTCCGGCACGACCGCGTTCGGCCCAGCCCGAAAATTGGCCGCGGCTTCGTTAGCCGACAATGCATGGCTGTAAATTCGAACTTCGTCGTAACTTGCTTCTGCCAGGGAGTCTGGCCATTGCGAACGGCCCAGCCAGACGTTGACATCGCCGCCGGTGTTGTCCGCGCGGAGGAACGTCTTGAGATCGAGATTGGCCGCCATCGCCGCGGTGCCCATCAGGCTACCGTTGCGATACACGGTGATCGACCCTGGGAGTCCGCCCGATTGATCAAAGACCGAGACCAAGTGTTCTTGCTGTCCGACGGCCAGGTCGGTTCCGTTCGCGGCGCCCAAATCGTCGACCCAGCCCTCGGGGCCGCCGTACGAATTGCTGGTTACCCGGACATCGTTTCCTTGTCCGCCGTCGCCGCTGCGCGGAATGACTTGGATATACGGCTCATTGTCGTTGCAGCAATCGGAGGTGTTTTCGCCATGGACGCTGGTGCCGGCACTGAAAGCCGCGGCCCAATCGCGGTTTTCTTGCATCGTGATCCACATTTCCACCGTGACGGCGCCGCTGGCTGCAGCCGAGCTGGTAATTAGCCCATTGGGCAGGTCCAAAAAGGCGCCCGCCGCGCCGGGATTCTGCGAACCTTCGCCATTGTTGGCGAGCACCAGCGCTCCGCCCGAAATGCTGCCATTGGTGCCGACCACCGTGCCGTGGGCCGTTCCGACCGAGTCGTTCGCCGTTCCGTCGTTGAACGAGTAACGGTGAGTCAATGCAGCCTCTGCCGACGCGGCAAAGAGCATGGCCACACCCACCAGCAGCCAAAGTTGTCGCTTCATGAGAACTACTCCCGTGATAAGGAAAACCGAGTTACCGCAGACCTACACCTGGCCTGCGCACTGACCTCTTCACTCTGTGCCAACCACTTGTTGCCTCACCTGGCCGCGCGGTTCCCGCACGGCCGCCCCGAACAAACCAACCAGAGCCAGCATTTGCCAGGCGGCCGGTTCCGGAACTTGCTTGTAAACGACTTCAAAAATGCGGAACGACGCGGTCGACGTGACGTCGGGGAAGCCGCGCGTGTGTGGTCCGTTGGACATGATGCCGCCGAACACGTAACCGAGCCGCGCGCCGCTGGCCAGTGCGTCGAGCTTGATCACGCCGTTGTCAAAGGCTTGCACGCCGTCGGCGGCAAAGAACTCGGCGTTAGCGCCGAACCGCCAGCGCATGCCGGCGTCGTCAAGCAGCTCCGGGTAGAAGCCCAGGTGCTGCTGGCTGTATTTGCCAGCGGCGTCGATCGTCACCGCCGTCACGTCGTTGACGAACGGCATGTTGTTGTCGGTCGTGACCATGCCGGTCGACTCGTCGAGATACTGCACGCTGATGCCGCCCATCAGCACCTCGTGCATCGAGCCGGCGGCTTCCGAGTACAGACCGAGCTTCGCCGAGTGATATCCGTTGAAACCTTGCTTGAATGTGTCGGCGAGGGCGGGGTTCGCCATGGTTGGGGTGCCATTGGCATCGATCTCCACGGGCACGGTCCAAGCGCCAAAGCTGGACGTGAAAACTCCCGAGAGCGCGACGAGTCCCTCGCGCGTGCCGCCGGCGCCATCCGGCTCGACGATTGGCACGACGTTCAAGTCGCGGCGGCGATAGGCGGACACGGGTGCCGTCTGCGTAACGTTGGCAATCGCCAGGTTGGTGCCGTCGTCAACGATGTCGAAGCTGCGAACCTGCCGTGTGTAAGATCCGTCGGTCCGCGGACTGTAATCGCCCTCGAAGTCCTGTCCGAACACGAGGTGGTAGCGGCCGCCCATCTCGTACATCGCGCCGCCGGTTACCGACGCCGTGGCACTGTCGATTTGTCGGATGTGACTGGCGGCAGTGCCGCTGCCGGTCTGCACCCAATTCACCAGACCCGGGAGATCGATCGAAGTAAGCACGTCGAAGGTTGTAAACGTGCCCGCAGTGTTCAGGCCGTAACCGCCGGCCATGTAGAGGCGATTTCCCTGCTGGGTGAATTCATTGTTCGTCGGCGTGAGCGAGGTGATTTGTGCAGCGGTGAGACCGGAGCTGGGATCGACGCCGGCGTTGGCGGGATCACCCAGCGACCGATGCCACGACTGCTTCGCTACGGGGTCGATCACCCAGACGTCGCGATTCTGCGACTCCTCCGGAAAGCTCCCCTCGCCCGACTGATCGAGATCGTGGACGCCGTTGGTACGGCCGGCGATGAGGACCCACTTGCCGTCGTAGTGGCCGGCGGCATACGAGTGCAGCCCCGGCAATTCGGCGCTGCCGAAGTCGTATTCCTTGAGCTGAATCTTGAACGGCAGCGACGGATTTAGCTCGATTGGGAAAAAGGTGGATGTTTGATGCTGCGCGCGCGCGGCGGCGGGCCAGACGACGACCGCCGGCAGCAGCCACGCCAGTGTGAAGCTCAAATTTCTCAATGCGTTGCGAGTCATGAATGTCGTTGCTGTGGTCGCGTCAGGCGGCCAACTCCACTTCGATCGCCGAGACGCTGGCCGGGGGAATGCTCCAACGGCCGTCTTTGCCGAGCGTCCGCTGGCGAATCTGCATCACCTTTGCGTCGTTCAAATCGGAAACTTCGACCATCGGGTCATCGGCGATCTCGAAGCTGGTGGCGGCGGCGATTTTTGCGTCGCCGAGATTGAGGCCTAAGTCCGCGGCGGCGCTCTGCTGAGTGTTGACCACGTGCAGGAACAATTTGTTGTCGGTGCGGCTGGCGACGACGTCCAATTCGGCCGGACAGCTCTCGACCGCCAGCGCGTGCTTGCCGATGTGATGCCGATAAAGCCTCATCACGCGGGCCACCGGCTGCAGGTACGCCTTGCCATGCGGCGTGGGAATCATCACGGCATTGACCTGCCAACGCGTGCCGCAGAAATCGGCCGACGTGGCGATCCGCAGCACGTCGCCATGACGCTGATGATTGTTGAGGATGCGGCCGTACGACACGCCGGCGGCCCAAGTCGAGAGCACGTCGCAGCGGTTTCGACCGGGGATGGCGAAATGACACTCGGTCATCGCCAGTGGTATCTGACGGCCGTCGAGGCTCGCGCGCACGCTGCGGATCTTTTCGTCGTTGTGTTTCCAGGCGTCCATCAATGTGGCCCAGGTGGCCGCTGGGTCGCGTCGATAGCGTTCGCCTTCGAGCACCGGCTCGTCGCGCCGATCGGGGTTGAACATGTGATGAAACGCGAGCAGGTCCACCTGATCGCCGGTTTCATCGGCCATGCGAGATGCCCAACCCGAATCCCCCCAGGCGATGAGCTTGATCTTCGGATCGACATCCCGCATGGCCCGCGCAAATTCGTTCGTCTTGCGAATCGTCGTGTCGAGGTCGAAGCCCCGATTGTCGTACGACGTTTCATTACCCAGCTGCCAGAACTGAACGTTGAACGGATCTTGGTGGCCGTGGCCGCGGCGTTCCGCGTTTTCAGGGTCGTTGCAATAGGCCACCCACTCGGCGGCTTCGCGGGCATCGCCGGTCCGCGATTTCCCGTGATACGTCGCATACTGCTCACGGCCATCGGACTCAAAGTTGACGCACATCAGGGTTTCGGCATGGATGCGGCGGGCGAATTCACAGAACTCGGCGGTGCCGACCTGATTCGATTCGATGCCGCCCCACATCTGATTGACCATCGTTGGCCGCTGGTCCCGCGGCCCCACACCTTCGCGCCAACGGTAGAAGTCGGTGTAGATGCCGCCCCAACGGAGCATCGTCGGCTCGAGCTCGCGCGTCGTCTCAACCACGTCTTCACGCCAGGCCTGCGCGTCATGATTCCAGGCCGCTTCGACCGAGCCGTCCGTAGCGCCGAGCGGCTCCATGAACTGCATGTACAGGTAGGGCGACAACTCAAACGCCGGACGCAGATCGATTCGCAGCTCTTGCGGCGCAGACTCGGCGCCATGCGCCGAGTTCTTCAGCGCGATTGACGCGGACACCAGGCCAAGCGCAGATGCCTGGAGCGCCTCACGGCGTGTGAGCATGGACTTCATTCGCTAAGAACCGCCAGAACCGCCCGCAACACGACCGCCGTGCGCACCGCCAGACACGCACATCACCGCTATGCTGCGAAAAGGAAATACGACAAAAGACAATAGCGAAACGGCGTCCGAATCGCTGATAAGACCGTCCTGTTACTTTGCACTCCACACGACCGGCGCGAGAATGCGTACCATCCGAAGTTCATTCTGTTTGCAAAGCGCAAAAGCAACAATGAGACGGAGCGTAAAAGTTTTTGAGAACCGTTGTATGACAGCAGTGAGACATTTTTCCGCTACGTGAAGCTGGATTTTCGGGCGCACGTGAAGTACATTTGCTCATATCGTCCGAGCATTTTCGTCGATTTCCGTAGTAGGCGATTCGACGCTTGTCTGACACCTGAGAAATTGCCGACCACTTTGTCGAGAATGTTCGTCGACGGCAATTGAGAGCTTTTCACCCTTCTTCGCGGCGCTGCCGGCTACCCGCCGGCGGCATTGGATTGGCGGTATGGCGGAGTATCCGCGAGTCGCGCTCGACGTCGAAACGTCGTTGGTCTACGGTCGTCAAATTCTTGACGGCGTCGCTCGCTATATGCGCGGAAACCGGCCCTGGAGCGTTTACGTCGAGCAGCACGATTTGGGCAGCGATCTTAACGGCTTGCTCAAGCGCTGGACAGGCGACGGCATCATCACGCGGCAAGTCGACACTGACTCCGCCAAGGTGTTGCGCCGCCGCAAGATCGCTGCGGTCGACACGGGAGACATCCTGCCGCATCACGGCATTTTGCGGATCGGTTCGGCGGACCTGACGATCGGCCGCATCGCCGCCGATCATCTGTTGGAGCGCGGATTCAGCCGCTTTGGTTGCTGCGGCTTCACGTCGGAGCTCTGGTCGCAAAAGCGGCGCGACGGCTTTGTGGCGGCGGTCGAAAGCGACGGCCACCAGTGCAGCGTCTTCGAGTTGCCGCGGACCAGCCTGAAGATGTGGAAACAAGACCAGGCCCGGCTGCTGGAGTGGATTCAGTCGCTGCAAAAACCCGTCGGAATCTTCGCCACGAATGACCTCCGCGGGCAACACGTGCTGGACGCCTGCGCCCGCCTGGACTGCGCCGTTCCCGAAGAAGTCGCCGTAATCGGCGTCGACAACGACGAGTTGCTGTGCAGCCTGTGCAGCCCGCCGCTGTCGAGTGTCATCCCCAACCCCGAGCGGATTGGGTACGAAGCGGCGGCGTGGCTCGACCGGATGCTGCGTGGCGAAGTTCCGTCAGTTCGGGAAATTGAAATTCCGCCCAAGGGAGTTGCGGTTCGGCAATCGTCCGATGTGTTCGCGGTTTCCGACCCCGTGATCGTCAGCGCGCTGCGATTTATCCGCGAGCGGGCCTGCGAAGGGGCCACGGTGCAAGAGCTGTTGGACCACCTCTGCGTGTCGCGCAGCTGGCTCGAGAAAAAGTTTCGCAAGCTGCTGGGCCGCTCGCCGCAGGCCGAGATTCGCAACGTGCAGATCAAGCGCTGCAAAGAACTGTTACAAACGACCGATTTGCCGCTCGAGAAGATTGCGGGCCTCGCTGGTTTCGTTCATCCTGAGTATATGAGCGTCGTGTTCAAGCGCGAGATTGGCTTGACACCGGGGCAGTTTCGCAGCGGTCATTTGAATGGCAATGGCAGCGCCAACGGCGCGGCCAGGAAGTAAGTCGTAAATCGATGAGTCGTCAGGCGTCGACAATTCGATCGGGCATGTTTGCTGCGCGAGGCGTGGCATGCTTGCTGTGCGCAATCGCGGTCCACGATTCATCTGCGGCCGAAGCACCTGCGGTGAATTTCTCGCGCGAGGTGAAGCCGATTCTGGCGCGCCGCTGTTTCGCCTGTCACGGGCCGCAAACCGGCGAAGGCGGATTGCGACTGCACGAGCGCGATGCCGCGCTCGCGGAACTCGACTCGGGCAGTCACGCAATCGTCCCTGGCAAGGTCGACGAGAGCGTGCTCATTGATCGCGTCTCGGCGGAAGATGAATCTGAACGGATGCCTCCCGAGGGCAAGCCGCTCTCGAAAGCGGAAATCGAAATCCTGCGGCGCTGGATCGCCGGCGGCGCCAAGTACGAGAAGCACTGGGCGTTCGTTCCCCCGCAACGGCACAAGCCACCCCAGCTCGAAGACGATTGGGCAAAAAATCCGATCGACGCCTTCGTGCTCGACAAGTTGCGGGCAAATGGACTGGAGCCGGCACAGGCGGCGGACCGTCGCACGCTTGCCCGCCGCGCATACTACGATCTCACCGGCTTGCCGCCGACGCGCGAGCAGCTCCGCGACTTTGAAAACAGTACCGCGCCGACCGCTTGGGAGGACCTGGTCGACAAGCTGCTCGATTCTCCTCACTATGGCGAG
Source organism: Pirellulales bacterium (assembly GCA_050248495.1). Taxonomy (GTDB): domain Bacteria; phylum Planctomycetota; class Planctomycetia; order Pirellulales; family Lacipirellulaceae; genus DASYDU01. The sequence continues at coordinate 29,079 of JBFWSG010000021.1, forward strand.
CAATGGGCCCGGCACTGGCTGGACCTGGTGCGGTACGCAGAGACCAACAGCTTCGAGCGCGACGGCGCCAAGCCGAACGCCTGGAAGTATCGCGACTATGTGATCCGCTCGTTCAACGACGACAAGTCCTACGACCAGTTCCTGCGCGAGCAACTCGCTGGCGATGAATTGGACACCGTGACGAACGATTCAATTATCGCCACCGGTTACTATCGACTCGGCATTTGGGACGATGAGGCCGCCGACCCGCTGCTTGCTAAGTACGACGCTTGGGACGACATTGTCTCGACGACCGGCCAGGCAATGCTCGGGCTGACATTTGGTTGTGCCCGCTGCCACGATCACAAGATCGATCCGATTCCGCAGGCCGACTACTATGCCTTGGTGGCGTTCTTCGCGGACGTGACCCCTTATGGCGAGCGGGGTGATCAGGAAACGAACAGCCAATGGGATTTTTCGAGTTCAGAGCTGGCGGTCGAGCGGCAGGCCCGCCGCGCAAAGATCGCGGACGTGGAGCGCGAGACGGTGGCCATGGAAACGGTCGGCATCAAGCGGATGCCGGCCGACGATCAGCGCAAGACCGAAACACCTGAGCGGCAGCAGGTGCTGGACGAGAAGCTGCCGAAGTATCTGAATGCCTCCGAGTGGCAGCTGTACGAAGAATCGAAGCACCGCTTGGACGACGCGCGCCACGAACTCGATGAATTGCCCAAGCCGGAGATGGCGCTCGCGCTCGCCAGGTGCAACGCTCACCCCGATCCGATTCACATCCTCGCCCGCGGCAATCCCGCGGCGCCCGAAGCGGAAGCGACGCTCCACTTTCCGCAGTTGTTCGGCAACCCGCCGCCCGTGATTTCGCCGGCCGCGGAGAATGCCCGCTCTGCCGGCCGCCGCCGCGTGTTGGCCGATTGGATCGCCTCGCCAGACAACATGCTGACCGCGCGAGTGATCGTCAATCGAGTCTGGCAGCATCACTTCGGCCGCGGCATCGTCCGCTCGGCCAACAACTTCGGTGAGCTGGGGACGCCGCCCACGCATCCGGAGCTGCTCGACTATCTCGCGCTGTGGTTGATTGATCACAACTGGCAGCTCAAGCCGCTCCACCGTCTGATCATGACGTCGAACGTCTATCGCATGTCGTCCGATGGCAACGCCAAAGCGCTCGCCGCCGATCCAACCAACGACTTGATGTGGCGATTCGATCTGCGGCGGCTCAACGCGGAGGAAGTCCGCGACGCAATGCTCCTGGCCACGGGCGAGCTCAATGAGAAGATGTACGGGCCGAGTTTCTATCCGCAACTTTCCCAGGAAGTGTTCGCCACGCAGTCACAGCCCGGCAACGGTTGGGGCGATTCAACGGATGATGAACAATGCCGGCGGAGCATTTACATTTTCCTGAAGCGCTCGCTGTTGCCGCCTCTGTTGAGCGCATTCGACTTCCCCGACATGGATGCCAGCTGCGAAGCGCGGTTTATCACCACACAACCGTCGCAGGCGCTAACGCTACTTAACGGCAAATTCGCCCACGATCGCGCGGCCAAGCTGGCCGATCGCGTGATCAAGGAGTCGGGACCGAGCCTGCATGAGCAGGCGGCGCGCGCGTTTTACCTGGTGCTCGGCCGGCAACCGACCGACGACGAATTTGCCGACGCGGCCGCGCTCTTAGAACTGCTGCAGAAGAAACACGGTCAGTCGCCCGAGGGCGCACTGCGGTATTGGTGTCTCACGTTGTTCAATTTGAACGAATTCGTGTACCTGGATTGAGGTGTCGACGCCATGACTCAACGAAATCAAACGCACCAGAATTTCTGCGGCCGCACGCGGCGCGAATTCCTTTGGGAAACAGGCTGCGGATTTGGAGCCACAGTGCTTTCGTCGCTGCTGTCGACCGACGGGTTCTTCACGTCGTTGGCGGCCGCCGGCAGCGTGGGCGGCCCGCTGGTGAATCCACTCGCGCCGAAGCCGGCGCCGCAAGTCGCCAAAGCCAAGAGTGTGATCTTCCTGTTCATGTACGGCGGCCCGAGCCACATCGATACCTTCGACTACAAACCTGCGATGGTCGGCATGGACGGCAAGACGATCAAGGTCAACACCTTCGGCCGCGGCGGCAAGAAGAACGAAGGCCGCATCGTCGAGCCGCGCTGGAAGTTTCACCAGTACGGCCAGTGCGGCAAATGGGTCAGCGAGTTGTTCCCGCATCTCTCCACCTGCGTCGACGACATTGCCTTCATGCATTCGATGACCGCCGAGTCGCCGATCCACGGCTCCGCGATGCTGATGATGAACTCCGGGCGGCTGCAGAGCGGCTATCCCGCGATGGGTTCGTGGGTCAATTACGGACTGGGCAGCGTCAACGAGAATCTGCCGGGCTTCGTGGTGATGCTCGATCGTTCGGGCGGCCCGATCAGCGGTGCCAAAAACTGGGCCAGCGGATTCATGCCGGCCACTTACGCCGGCACGGTGTTCCGCCCCGAAGGCTCGCCGATCAACGATCTCGCGCCGCCGGAAAATATGCCGCGCGAGTTGCAGCGCGACGTACTCGACACGGTGGCCCGCTTGAACCAGCGGCACCATTTATTGCGCGAGGATCAGCACGACCTCGAGGCCCGAATTTCGTCCTACGAGCTGGCGTTCAAGTTGCAGCAGCATGCTCCGGAAGCAGTCGACTTCAGCCAAGAAACGCAGGCCACGCTCGACGCGTACGGTGTCAACCGCGAAGAGACCCGCGACTTCGGAACCCGCTGCCTGCTCGCGCGGCGGCTGGTTGAGCGCGGGGTCCGCTTCGTGCAGGTATATTCCGGCGGCGCGCACAACGACCAGAATTGGGACGCGCACGGCGATCTCGTGGCCAACCACACCAAGCACGCAACCGAGACCGACCAGCCGATCACCGCGCTCATTCGCGACTTGAAGCAGCGCGGCATGCTCGAGGAGACCTTGATCGTCTGGGGCGGCGAGTTTGGTCGCCAGCCGACCGCCGAATACGAGGTCGGCACCGGCCGGGACCACAACGCATACGGCTTCACGATGTGGATGGCCGGCGGCGGCGTCCGGGGCGGCACGAGTGTCGGCGGCACCGACGAAATCGGCTCCACGGCCGTCGACAAGCCGATGCATGTCAAGCGGCTCCACGCCACGATCCTCCAGCAGCTCGGCCTCGACCCGAATCAGCTCTCGTACTTCTATCGCGGTCTCGACCAGAAGCTGGTCGGCGTCGAGTCCGTCGATCCTATTTCCGAAATCATCGCCTAAAGTCAAAGCACTTCACAAAGGTTCGCTCGATATGCTCAACAACGGACATTCCTTCCGACTCGATGGCCGCGTCGCCCTGGTCACCGGCAGCACCCGTGGCCTGGGACGGCAAATCGCGCTTGCGCTAGCGCAGGCCGGCGCGCGGACCGCGATGAACTACGCCAACGACCACCGCGTCGCGGAAAAAGCTTTTCAGGAGCTGATGCAGTTGTCGAACGAATCGTGCCTCGTCCAGGGTGACGTCACCGACGCCGAATCCGTGAGCCGCATGTGCCGCGAAGTCACCGAGTCGCTCGGTCCGATCGATATCCTGGTCATCAACGCCACCAGTAGCCAGCCCGAGTTGCCCTTTGAAGAATACGACTGGGCGTTCTTCCAGCGGATGCTCGACTACTTCGTAAAGAGCCCGGTGCTCTTGATGCAGGCCTGCCTCCCGGGAATGAAAGAGCGGCAATGGGGCCGTGTCGTCCACATCACCAGCGAAGTGGTCGCGCTGGCGTCGGCGCCCTTCAGCGCATACGTCGCCGCGAAAGCCGGACAGACTGGCCTGGCGTTGAGCACCGCCCGCGAGCTCGCCGGCTCCGGCATCACGGTGAACATGGTGGCGCCCGGCTGGATCCCGGTCGAGCGCCACGCCGATTACTCGACCGAATCGATGCGCGACTACGCCTCCCGCGTGCCAGCCCGCCGCATGGGCACGCCGAACGACGTTGCCCACAGCGTGGTCTATCTCGCCAGCGAAGAAGCCCGCTTCGTCACCGGTCAGACGCTCTCCGTAAACGGCGGCAACAGCGTGCTGCGAAACGCCCTGAGCGAAACCGGCGTTCAGTTCACAACGAACGGAACGTGAAACGCGCCGACCCCACGAGCGCGACCGATGCGCGACCCCAACACGGAAATAGAAGTGGAGCGGAAGGGAGTCGAACCCTCGACCTCTGCATTGCGAACGCAGCGCTCTCCCAACTGAGCTACCGCCCCAGTGTTCGCGTCGAAACGACGTGCCGCGGACGGTTTTTCATCGGCTGTCCGCTAAGGCAACTTTAGAGCACCGGTGGCGGGCGTTCAAGCCCTCGCTAAATGCGGGCGTCACTTGGGGTTGCGGTGCGGCGGGCGGCTCGATTCTTCCGCGTTGGAATTGGCGTCCGTTGAGGCCGCGGCGAAGAATGCCCGCGCCGCGCTGGCCTGGTCCAGGAGTTCGCTGCGCGGCCACGGCTCGGCTGGCGGCCGATCCCAGCGGCCGCCGTAATGGCCGCGGCCGTCGCGTAAGTGTGCGTGCACGTAGGTGACGGACTTGTCGACGACTTCGCGCCAGTGCGGTTCGCCCGTCGTGCGATCGACCGCGAGCAGGGCCTCGAGCAACATGTGGGCGAAGCGGCCGGCGTCTTTCACCGCGCCAGTTTCTTTGTCAATCCACCGTGCAGCGGCGGCCGTGGCGAGCCGCTTGGCCTCGTTGAGATAGTCGGCGTTGTTCGTTGCTTCGTACAAGAGACAATTCGCGCGAATCGCGAGCGCCGTGTTGTAGGTGAATTTGCGGCGGTCGATGCGGCCGTCGAGGCGGAGGTTGTCCCAGTACAATCCGTCGTCCCGGTCCTGTAGGTGAGTTTGAGACCATGCGAAGAGCCGTTCGGCGTTGGCCAGATATTCCCCGTCCTTGGTGGCCCGGTAGAGCAGCAGGCAACCCACGATGGCCGGCGCATTGCTGCAAGTGTTCTTCGAGTCGCGAGTGTTCTCGCGCCAGTAGATGCCGCCGCCCAGCCGGTCATCTTCGCCGCTAAGCACGAATTTCATCGTGGCCTGTGCGCGGTCGAGATAGCGGGCATCGTTCGTGAGCGCGTGGGTTTCCAGCATCGCCAAAACGATCCAGGCGTTGTCGTCGTAATAGCGGTCGGAATTTGGCTGACGAGGCAGGACGTCGTATCCACCGACGCCGTTGTGCTCGATCCAGTAGACGTCGAGCGCGTCGGCGCAGTCAGTGAGCTGTGGCAAGTATCGCGACTCATCGACGCGCGCAGCCATCGCCAGCGCCGAAAGCTGGACGCCCGCGCCCCACATAAACGCTGGATGCAGCGGCCCCTTCCCCACGTCGGCGCGATCTGCATACAGCTTGTCGCCCTCCATCCACAGCTCACGGCGGATCATTTGCAGCGTCTCGCCGCCCCACCTTGAGAACTGTTTGCAAGTCGTCGCCGATTCGCCGGCTCGGCAAACTCCGCTGGTCACGACCACTAGCAGCAGCGCTTGCCACAAGGCAACTCGCCAACTGAACCACCGCGATCTTTGCCCTCTGAAAATCGTCAAGCGAGAACTCGTTGCAATTGTGGTCAGGAGCAGAGCGATCCGAAGCGGCAGGTATTTCGACGAGTGGCGAAGTTCGCCGCGGTCTTTCATGTCGACGGATCCGACTCTAGCGCTCATGTAACCGACACGCCACGAGTTTCACGTCGAACCGCCGGTCGAGCAGTTGTTTCGAGATTAATCACCCGGTAAAGATGCGAGTTCGTCGTGTGGAGATTGTAGCAGCTGGAGGGACGGTTGCATGAGGGAATCGATGGAAATCAAATTCGAGCGGCGGCGTGCATGTCGCGCAGCTGCGATTGGACTGAGTGTTCTCCTCGCCCCGGCCTTGGCGGTTGGGCAAATCGTTGAATTCCGCTTCAACGACACGGGCACGACGTCCGTCAGCACCGGCGCCAGTACGCCGGCCGTGACGTTTCACGACCTCAGCGGCGAAGTAGCGGTCTGCACAGCGCCCCGGGCCTGGGGATGGCCGGCGACATTGCCGGTCACCCCGAATTCGGCATCGACCGAGCCTTCGACAACACGGCTTCGCTAGTGATGCAAGGCCTGGGCGGCATCGCGCTCAACACCAGGCGACACCAGCGTCTCGCAACTCAAGTCGTGGACCGTCTCCGGCTGGTACAAAACCGATGGCGACCAGATCTTCGGCAACGGTGGCACGGTCGCGTTTCAGTCGCCGGTGTGCTTCAACGTGAATTGCAATCCTGGTATTTCGCAGGTCGGTTTCGCCGTCCGCGGCGAATGGGGCAACGCCCTTCGGACCACCGTCAACGGCACGAACACGGGGACTGGCAGCGCCGGCAACACCTGGGAAGACAAACACACCTGGGTCTTTTTCGCGGTCACCTACGACGGTACTGACTCGATCGCCGACTTGCACTAATACCGCGGCGACCGCGCGTTCTGCGACCGCCTCGACGCCCTCCTCGCCGCGCCCAACACCTACCGCGTCGGCAGCTACGGCGCGGCGATCCACGAGATGCGCGAGATGGCCGCCGCCAACATGGGCCAGTACGCCCACGCCAACCAGCCGATCCAGCACATGCCGTACTTGTACAGCTACGCCGGCGAACCCTGGAAAACGCAGCAGCTCGTCCGCCGCGTGATGCGCGAACTCTATAGCGCCGGCCCCGATGGGTACCCCGGCGACGAAGACCAGGGGCAAACTTCCGCCTGGTACGTGCAGAGCGCGCTCGGCTTCTACAGCGTCTGCCCCGGCACCGGCGAGTACATCCTCGGCAGCCCGCTCTTTGAAAAGACCACGCTCCACCTCGAGAACGGCAAACGCTTCACCATCCGCGCCGAAAATAACGGCACCGAAAACGTCTACATCGAATCCGCCACCCTGAACGGCCAACCCTTCGAGCGCAACTATCTTCGCCACAAGGAAATCGTCGCCGGCGGCGAACTCATCCTCCAAATGAGCGCCACGCCCAACAAAACGCGCGGCACGGCGCGAGACGTCAGACCCTATTCGGTGCCTGCTGACCGACACCCTATGTCCAATTAACGCCAAAGGACATCCAACTAGTGTCGAGCGTCTTTCGACCAGCGACAACCTCAAGCGACCTCCGGCGGCCGGCGCAAGAAGTTTTCCAAAACGCACAGCGCCGGAACGTTTACTGAAACTTGAAATTGCGGCATATTTTTTCGCGGCCGGCTGGGATAACGCCGGTAGTGGGGTTTGCACCTACCTCTATTGTGAACCTGCCCGTATAATTTGCGCCGTTTCGGCCAGACTCAGCAGAAGGCATGGGCGCCCAAAATGTGGAACATAACCAACAACGATTTGCAGCAACTCGCTGGAAGCGGAGGAGGTCGATTTGTCGAGTTTGTTGATCGACTGATTCGAGCAGAGGCAGCCGTGGGCGGTTTGCCGCAGTCGGAAATCCTGACACAGCTTCGCGTGAACATTCGCGACGGCGGAGTAGACACGGAGGTTCGAGGCCCCATCCCAAGTGATCGCACTGGATGGTTCAATGTTCCGACCTGTTGGCAGTATAAAGCTCTTGCAGCTGTCAGTATTACCGGCAGGGATGGCTTACTCACAAACGACGTAATTTCGGAACTCGATAAACCGTATGCGCAGGAGTTGATTCGCAGGGGCTATGGCTACAGACTATGTCTTCTAGGCGATGTTGCACCTGAAAAGGTTTCTGACTGGGAAGCCCAACTTATTGAAAAAGTAAGGACAATCAATCCCAATGCTCCCGGACCCCGAATCGTTCACGGCGGTCATCTCGCGGGTTGGTGTGAGCGCTTTCCGGCAATCGCAATTTGGTTGCGAGACACAAATGGGGAACTTCTTCACTTCGAAACTTGGCAAAGTAACTGTTGCAGTGTTACGCGACAATATGTTCCGTATTCGATGTGGGACCGGATACGGAAACAAATCCTCGCACATGTCGACTTTTCACAAGAAATAGTAGGTGCCCAAGCATGCCTTTGCGTCCATGGAGCTTCCGGCGTGGGCAAGACTCGTCTCGTGTACGAAACACTCTCCGAACTTGAACATGCTAAGTCACTCGTGGTCTACACAGATGACATTTCTGTTACAAAGCGCGCTATTAGGTACGCGGTCAACAATGGGCTTTCCGCCATCATTGTTGCCGACGAGTGTGCACCGACTGACCGGATCGAACTGAACGAACTGGTTTGTGGCTGCAAGGACAGAGTTCGCGTGATCTGCCTTGATAACACAGTTGGGCAGCTGCCAGCACAGTCAGGTGTTCACATGCTCAACGACCGAGATTTGCGAAACACCGAAGAGATATTGAATGCAAATTTTGATAGTGTTCCGAGTGATCGTCGCAGGCAATATGTTGAGTTGTCGGGAGGCTTCATCCGTATTGCCGCAGACATGTGCCAACATGACGTGGAATTGTCTGCAGGAATCGATGCGAACTACATTGCTAATTTAAGCGCGTATATTGAACGAAGACTGGAGCCTGAACAACTTCATTATCTGTCGTTAGTCGCTCTATTTGATAAAATTGGCATTCGGGACAATTTTCGAAATGAGGCCCAACAGCTGTGTAATCAAGTCGGATTACAGCTGGGGACATTGGACCAAATCGTAGATCAAACGAGAGATGTTCCGGGATTCGTTGTCAGGGCTGGCAGATATATCTACATCACGCCAGATGTGGTTTGTCGAGTTCTCTTCAATCAAGGTTGGCGATCGTTCGTGATGAACGATGTCGAGAGATTTATCACTTCCCTAAGCGAAGGACAAAAGCACCAACTCCTAAATCGCGCCGCGAAGTATGGCGATGAGGAGGTGCGAGAGAGTCTCTCAGCATTTTTTCGCTGGTGGTTCCACAATCTCCAAGGAAGTTCACTCGCGGACCCGGCCTCTGTTGAATTGACCGCAGCGCTAGTTGAAATCAGACCGACGCAGGGACTTTCTCAGCTACAACGCGTAGTTGTCAATGCGAGCAAAGACGAGATTCAACGGAACTCAGATCAGTCGAACAATAGAAAAGCAAGTTGTCGTCGAAGACTTGTGTGGCTAATGGAGGATTTGGCGGCATTCACCGAGTACTTTGCCGAATGCGAGTCAGTACTATTTAGACTGGCAGAAAATGAAACAGAGCAAGGAATTGTCAATAATGCGACCGGTGTGTGGTGCGATCTCTTTTCCGTTTACTTGTCGGGAACATCAACGCCTTTTCAGGATAGGGTGAAGGTCCTGGAGCAAAGATCGAAGTCAATCGACGTAACCGAATTGCAGCTCGTATTCCGTGCAATACGGTCATCTCTAGATGGTTATCACTCGAAGACGATTGGGCGCCCCATTGTTGCCGGTCGCCTACGTCCAAAGGATTGGCGGCCCAAGTCGTTCGAAGAGCAAGCAATGTGCTATTCCTCGTTGATTGACATTTGTATCGCCTCGATGGGATCTAAACACCCTCACGCACGAAAGTTAGCATTCGATGTTATCGTTGATTCACTTCCTCACATTGTGAAACTTCTAGGCGCTTCCGTGTTGCGTGAGAGACTCAACAAATTAGTCCTATCGGACGAGGAGAATCGTGCACTGCTAAACCGGTTCGACGAAATGCTCGAACGGGATGCCGTCGTTTCTGCCCAACCCGAAGAGAATGACGAGGCTGCGCTCGATTCCGAAGTTGAGGAATGGGCGAATTCGCTACGACCTGCTGACCCTGATGGTCGTTTACGCAGTATTTGTTCTCGAAGTCCGTGGGATGCTCGTTTTTCGAGAGAGTCAACTGGTAGAGACGAGTTGGATGATATTGCTGAGTGGATTCAAAGTGATCCAGTGAAGCATCTTGGACAACACATTAAATGGCTCAATTCGAACGAGGCTACGGCGGCAGAACGATTGGGGATCGCTATTGCCAAGCATGAATCCGCGTTTGATTGCGGAGAGATTATCTTCCGCCATGCGATATCTCGGGGCGGCGCCGGGCTCTTAAGAGGCTACGTCCGTGGATTTACGTTCTTGAATCGTACTCCCAGCTCATTGGCTTTGCAGCTATTGGATGAATTGCAATCGGCCCAACCAGAATTGGCATTCGACATTCTAGTGTATGCGGGTGACAAGTTCGGCTCTTTTCAGCGTATTCAACAACTCGTAGAGAATGGGTGCGTGCCACGAAAGTTTCTTGCTAACCTGTCAATGGGTATTGGGCGTAGGTCATTGTCCACGAAAGAACTTGGACAGGTCTTGTCGTTACTGCTATCCGCAGACGAGACGCAGCAACAGGACGCTGTAAATGCTGCGATTCGACTTCTTCGAACGCTATCATCAGCGAGTCCGCCCGCCGGATCAAGACTGTTTGATGAGCCTGAAATCTCATCTAAGTCATTTGGACTACTCGAACTTTCTGTTCAAGTCAACGAACGGCGTATGTCTCACGAGTGGGGACACTTGATTGTCATGCTATGTGAGTACGATGCAGCCAGATCCATTCAATTGCTAGTAAGGGCGCTGAAGAGTGATAGCCCACAGTTTGCCAATCAGGCCAAGACCTTGCTTATTAAACTTGCTGCTCAGTATCCAAATGAAGTAATGTCGACACTCGGGGATCTATTCTTGGACAAAAACAACAAATGGCGGCTCGCCGCGCATGACATGCGCAAAGTGATAAGCGCGATTCCAGATGATGTTGTGAATGATTGGGTCCAGGTGCACGGATTGATGGGTGCGAGAGCAATTGCACAACACCTGCCAGCACCCTACGCTGACGAAAAAGGTGAGCCTGTGCTGCCCCAAGTGTTGGATAGTGTGCTCCGTAAATTCGATGACGATCAAGTGATTCAATCCTTTATTAGCGGATGCCATGTCGTTGAATTCTGGAGCGGTAATGGCGAGGAAAAATTTCGCAGTGAAGCGGAATTGGCGCAAAGATTTCTGAATCATCCCATACGAGGCATTCGTGCGTGGGCAGCCGCGGAATACCAAAATCGGTCGTCGATGGCAGAGTACGAAAGACAGCATGATGAAGAACGATTTTTGTAGTGCGCCAGGAGTTAGAGGCTCGCACTTGGGAGTGGCGAGCTTTTTGGCCGTACAGTCTAATTCTGCCCGATTGACATTCAATTAGCTTCGTCCAAATCCCATTCCGCCAATCCCCAAACGAAATCCAGCCAGCCACGATCTCCAAACCCGCGGCGATCCAGCATCGAGGATCGAGCATCGAGGATCGAGGATCGAGGATCGAGGATCGAGGATCGAGAACGCCTGGCGTTAACTCGGACAGCCCGATCACGCTTCGCCGAACTGTTGCACTAGCGCGCGGCAGGCCGCGAACACATCATGCTGGGCTCGATTGAAGGCGGCGAATTCCTCCGTATTTCGCGCGTAGTCTTCCTCCGAGCTTTGATGATGGCGGGAGTAAGGGATCGCCGGCGGCCGGAGGTTCGTTTCAGCAGCTTCGGAAATCGCTCGGTACGGTTCGATTCGTGCCATTCCCAGTCGCTCGAGCAGCACGCTCAATTGCTCACAGCCAGTGTGCAGCGTCACCGCCCGATCCAAGATCAAATTCGCCAACAGCACCGCATGATGGAGGTCGTACTCGGCCATAATCTGTGCCACACTCTTGGCAGGCGAGAATCCCCTCCTCCAATCACCGTTTTCTGCTCCCCGCCTTCTGCTGCCTGCTCGTTCCTTTGCGCCATGGCGTGAGAGTCCCCAATCGAGCATCGAGGTCATTTGCGATGACCGGCGCGGAAGCGGGGCAAAAATAGTCCGGGAGGGATTCGAACCCCCGACCAAGGGATTATGAGTCCCCTGCTCTAACCGCTGAGCTACCGGACCAATTGACTATTGGGCTACCGAAACATCGGACCACTTCACTATCTGCTACGGCTCGTCGTGACCGGATGTCCGTGACGAACGCAGGAGTCTTATCTTACTCGAACGAGCTGAATTCCAGGAGGCGCACCGAGCCTGTCAACGATCGGTGAAGACTGCCAGGTATTTTTCATTGGTCGAGGCGGTGGAAGCCGCCGTAGCGGGCGATGAACTCGGCCAGGTGACCGCGGGCGGCGAAATTTGCCGCGGTCCAGATTTCGTCTGTGAGCAGGTGGCGATGGTCGGGCGGAATGATATAGGTGTCGGCGCGGATCGGCTGGTTGTCGGCGGTGGCGACTTCGACTTGGAGGCGGCGGTAGTCGTGGCCTTCGAAGCGGTCGAGGCGGATCAGAGAGGCGGCGTCGACGTCGAGATACAGGACGCCGGGGACGGGGGGGAGTTGAGGGTTGAGGGTTAAGGGTTGAGGGTTAAGGGGCGGATTCGTGTCGCTGGCGATGATGCCTGGGTAGACGGCGTCGGCGACGCGGAAAATTTGGTAGTTGGCGAGCGTGGCAGGACGCGACTCGAAGTCGCGACCGACGACGATCCGCCAGACTTCGGGAAACATGAGCGTGCCGTAGGTGAAGAGGTGGGTGGGCATGGGGCGGGTAGATCGCCACGGCGAGTCTTCGACATGGAGCAAGGGGCAGGGTCCTGGAGGCCAGGTGCGGGGAGTGACGATTGCGGATTGGCCGAAGGCTGACGGCTGAGAGCTAATCTGCTGCTCTCTTTCCCACTACAATAGAGCGATTCCGATCGATTGTCACTTGCCTTGGTCGCTATGAACGAGCCCGTCATTACCAGCCGGCAGAATCCACGGGTGAAGGAGGCGGTGCGTCTGCGCGAGGGTCGCGAGCGGCGTCAGTCGGGTCGGCATTTGATCGACGGCGAGCGGGAGATACGGCGGGCGGTGGAGGCCGGTGTGCGGCCGTTAATGGCGTTTGTGTGCGAGACGGGATCCGGCGGAAGCGAGAAAAGGCTCCTGGAACCTTTATTGGCGGAGAAGGGGGCGGAGATTTTGTCGGTGACGGCGGAGGTGTTCGAGAAGCTTTGTTTTGGAGAGCGAGAGCAGACGGGGGTTGTCGTGGTGGCCGAGACGCCGCGACGGGGGCTCTCGGAGCTGGAGAGAAAGTTGCCGCCGCAGCCTCTGCTCGCAGTCATCGAGGGCGTCGAGAAGCCGGGGAATGTCGGGGCGATTTTGCGGAGCGCGGATGCGGCCGGCGTGGATGGCGTAATCGTGGCTGATGGGGCGACCGACTTGTTCAATCCGAACACGATCCGCGCGAGCCTGGGGACGGTTTTCAAAACGAACGTGGTGGAAGCAACTGCGGCGGAGACGATCGCGTGGCTGCGGGTACGCGGGTTGCGGGTCGTGGCGGCACGGCCCGAGGCGACGGTCGAGTACACGAGCGCAGATTTGCGCGGCGGCGTGGCGATGGTGCTGGGGAGCGAGGCGGAAGGTCTCACCGATGCCTGGCGCAGCGTGGGAGCGGAAGCAGTGCGGCTGCCGATGCGCGGGATCGCCGACAGCCTCAACGTGTCGACGACCGCGGCGGTGCTGTTTTATGAGGCGGTGAGGCAGCGAGTGAAGAGCAGGGAGCACGGAGCAGGGGGCAGGGAGTAAGGCAGCTGGTAAGTATGCCTAGGCTCGGCGGGAGCCTCGTTCTCCCAGTGCTAGGTTTCCAAGGCTTGCGCGGCGGTGAGGGTGTTGCGCATCAGCATGGCGACGGTCAGCGGGCCGACGCCGCCGGGGACGGGGGAGATGGCACCGGCGACTTCCTTCACAGCGTCGAAGTCGACGTCGCCCGCGAGGCCTTTGTCGGTGCGGTTGATGCCGACGTCGACGACCGCGGCCCCTGGTTTAATGTATTCTGCGGTGATCAGCTTCGCGCGGCCGACGGCGGCGACGAGGATGTCGGCGGTGCGGCAGACGGCGGCGAGGTTGGGCGTGCGGCTATGGGTGACGGTGACCGTGGCGTCCGCGCCCTTGCCTTTCTGCACGAGCATGTTGGCGAGCGGCTTGCCGACGATGTCGCTGCGGCCGACGATGACGACGTGCCGACCGGCGATCTCAATGCCGTTGCGCACCAGGAGCTGCTGCACTCCGTGCGGCGTGCAGGGCAAGAACCGCGGGCGGCCGAGTACGAGTCGGCCGACGTTTTCGGGATGGAAGACGTCGACATCTTTTGACGGCGCGACCGCCTGCACGACGCGAAAGGGCTCGATGTGCGATGGGAACGGCGACTGCACGAGGATGCCGTGCACTTCGTCCGATTTGTTGAGCTTGGCGATCAGGCGGAGCAGGTCTTCCTGCGACGTGTCGGCACTCAGGCGATGAAGCTGGCTCTCGATGCCGATCTCTTCGCAGGCGCGGCGTTTGTTGCGGACATAGACCTCGCTCGCCGGGTCTTCGCCTACGAGGATCGCGGCGAGGCAAGGAACGACGCCGTTGTTCTGGATGAACTCGATCACCTCCTCGGCGAGCTCGGAGCGGATCTGCTGGGCGAGTTTCTTGCCGTCGAGGATATTGGCTGGCATTGCGAGGGTTGAGGATCGAGGGTTGAGAGTGGAGAGTGGGCGGCAGGACGTGATTCTAGCGGGAAATGGGATGGGGTGTTAGGCGGTTAGGGGATAGGCGAAGCGGCTCACGAGATAGAGCGCAAGCGCGGCATAGAGAGAGGCAACGACGTCGTCGGCCATCACGCCCAGACCGTCGCGCAAGTGCTCCAATTGGCGTGCCGGCGGCGGCTTGGTGATGTCGAAGAGGCGATGCAGCACGAAGCCGGCGAACAGCGTCTTCCAATTCGCCAGCGGTACGAAAAGGAATACCAGCGGGACGGTTGTGATCTCATCCCAGATAATGGCCTGGTTGTCCTTCTTGCCGCCGAGCGCGCGGCCGGCCGCGGTGCAGAGCGGAACGCCGGCGGCGACGAGCGCCGCGATGGCCGCGAGCTGCCACCCGTAGCCCGGCAGATAGCTGATTCCCAAGGCGAGCAGCGAACCGATCGCTGCGCCAAAGGTCCCTGGTGCTGGGGCAATGAGTCCAACTCCCAAGCCAGTGGCGAGCCAGACGGAAGGCGGAAGGCGGCTGGGAGGAGGCGGCGGAGTGCTCATCGGCCCTAGTATTGCGAAAACCAGGCCGCAACTCTATGTATCGCCAATTCCGATGTACTCGGTCCTTCGCCCTTCCGCCTTTCCCCTTCCGCCTTATTCAAGGTATTATTGGCACAGGCAGATGCGCGAATTTAGGCAATGTTTAGCGGTTTGGTAAAGATACGGGTTGGAAACGACTCCCTGGTGTAGATACATGGCGAACGTGCAAGAGATGCTCGAGAAAATTGCCGCCAAGAAGGCGGATGCGGCGGCCCACGGTTCCAATGGCGCCGAAGCCGGAGGCGACGGTGGCGGCACACCGGAGCTGAGCCCCGTCGAGAAGCTCAAAGCCGAGAGCAACTATCTGTCGGGGCAGATTTCGCAGGACCTGGCCGACGACACGGACCATGTGTCGAAGGGCAGCGTCAATTTGCTGAAGCATCACGGGACGTATCAGCAGGATGACCGCGAGCGGCGGTCCGAAGCGCGTGCGGAAGCGGGGCCCGAGGGGCCGGTCAAGGCAAAATTCTTCAGCTTCATGGTGCGGACGGCGATTCCTGGTGGTCGGCTCACGAGCGACCAGCTGCTGGCGGAAATCGATCTCTGCGATGAAGTTGGCAACACGACGCTGCGGATCACGACTCGGCAAGGGTTGCAGCTACATGGCGTCTTAAAGCAAGACCTCAAGAAGACCATCGCGCGGATCAACGAAATTCAGCTCACGACGCTGGCGGCCTGCGGCGACGTGAAGCGAAACGTGATGTGCTCCCCCTGCCCTTACAACGGCGACGGCGTTCACGAAGAGCTGTTCGAGCTCGCCGGCGAAATCGTCAAGCAACTCAATCCGCGGACCAAGGCGTATCACCGCATATGGCTCACGAACGGCGAAACCGGCGAGAGCGTCGACTTGGGCGAGGTCGGCTTGCCGGCAACTTTGGCAGCAGGTCGACCGATGCCCGGCGACGATCCAGTCGAGCCGATTTACGGCAAGACGTATCTGCCGCGGAAGTTCAAAATCGCCATCGGCCTGCCGGGCGACAACAGCGTCGACGTTTACTCCAATGACATCGGCTTGTTGGCGGTGTGTGAGAACTGGAAGGTCGTCGGCTACAACGTGCTGGTGGGCGGCGGATTCGGTGTGACACCGAGTGCGAAGAAGACGTTCCCGGCCGTGGCCTTGCCGCTCTGCTACATTCCGGCCGATCAGGCGGTCGATTTGTGCATCGCGATCGTCAAGGTGCAGCGCGACTTCGGCAACCGCGAGGATCGCAAGGTCGCGCGGATGAAGTACTTGATCCACAATTGGGGCATCGAGCGGTTCCGCGAGAAGGTCGAAGAGTATTTCGGCGAGTCGCTCGAACGGTCGCGGCCGATGGAAGTGTATGGCTTCAACGACGGCATGGGCTGGCACGAGCAGGGCGACGGCAAGTGGTTTTACGGCCTGAATGTGGAGAACGGCCGGATCAAAGACACCGACGAGGTGCGGCTCAAGACGGCGCTCCGCGAGGTGTGCACGACGATGCGATTGCCGGTGCGATTGACGCCACACCAGGGAATCATCTTCTGCGACATCGCGCCGGAAGATCGCGGCAGATTGGAAGAAATTCTCAAGCGGCATGGCGTGCCGCTCACCGAGGAGATTTCGACGGTCCGCCGCTGGTCGATGGCCTGCCCGGCGCTGCCGACGTGCGGCCTCGCGGTGACCGAGAGCGAGCGCGTGCTGCCGTCGATCATCGATCAGTTCGAAGCGGAGCTCAAAACACTGGGCCTCGAAAACGAAGTCTTCACGACGCGGATGACGGGCTGCCCGAACGGGTGCGCCCGGCCCTACAACTCGGACATCGGTCTCGTGGGCAAGACGAAAGACAAGTACACCATCTTCCTCGGCGGCCGGACGATCGGCGACCGGCTCAACTTTATCTACAAGGACCTCGTGCCGACGGACAAGGTGGTGCCGACGCTGGTGCCAGTGCTGCAACTATTCAAGGAAGGCCGGCACGACGGCGAAACGTTCGGCGACTTCTGCCACCGCGTGGGGAAGGACGAATTGTTGATGCACTGCGACGTGTGACGGTCGCGGGGAAACGCAGAGAGCAACGTCTTAAGCCGGCTGAAAAATCGATTTCAGGTAGGCCGCGTTGGAGCCATAGTTCTTGAGCACGTTGCGGGCGTCCCGTGCGTCGCGCGAGCGTTCGAGCACCAGCCAGCCGCTCCAGTTTATGTCGTGAAGCGTGTGTTTCACTGCGTGCATGTCGAGGCGTTTGTTGTCTTGTAGCAGCACGCCGTCTTCGTCGGTGGCGTGGATCTGGCAGATGCGGTCGCGGCCGAGTGTGCGAAGTTCCGTGGTGAGGTCGCGCCCATTCTGCAAAGCATTGGCGAAGTTGAAATAGCTGCGGACCGCAGGCGAGCCGATTTCATCCAGCAGCGCGGCTTCGCCGGCGGCATCGAGCGCGGTTTCGATGCCGATCACGACGCCGGCCGCCTCGGCCTGGGGAGCAATCGCACGAAGCCGCTCGACGACGGCCGGCCTCAACTCGGGGTGCTTGACGAGGTCGCTGCGCACTCCCAGCGGCAGGTAGGCGACCTTCACGTTCATGGCCACCATCGTGTCGATGCAATCCTGGAGCATTCTCGGCACGGTGGGGCGCTCGGCGAACGACTGGGCGTAGAAGCCGCTCATGGCCAGTGAGCAGATCGATAGGCCGGTGTCGCGGGCCGTGTCGAGAAACTGTCGGCGGATATCGGGACTCGCCAGCTGGTTGTCGAAAGTCTCGCGTTGGCCGAGCGAACCCATGTCGACTTCGACGCCATCGGCGCCGATGTCTTTGGTCCATTTGAACGCGCCGAGCTTTTGCCGCTTGAGAATCATCCAATCGCAGACGCCGATTTTGTAGCGCTCGCTCGTGGCAACCGGCGCTGCAGCGAGCGCCGGGGTGACACTCGTCAACATACTGGCGCCGAACGCGGCCGAGGCACCGCGGAGAAAACTGCGGCGGTTGAATTGGATAGTCATAATTGCTTCCCTTCCGTGTTCGGAGCCCAGAAAATGATCAGCATGCCGACGGCGTAAATGAAAGCGCAGGCCGCGCCGATTTGCGAGTAATCGCCGGTGAACTGCGAACCGATTGCGAGGATGGCAAATGCGGTAACGAAGCGGCCGATGTTCATGGAGATGCCGGCCCCGGTCGCGCGGACTTCGACGGGGAAAAGCTCCGGCAAATAGAGTGGCAGCCACCCGAAATACAACGTCGCCACTAGGCCCTGCGCGAAGACCACGTAGAGAAAGGCCGGCTCCAGCGGCGCGGTGAGTTTGAACATCGACCAGGTGAGCGCAGTGGCCCCCAGACTGATGGCGAAATACGAAAATCGCCGACCGGCATATGCGGCGAGCGGTGAGCCAAAAAAGCTGCCGATGGTGGCGCCGATCGCCCACCACCATTGGACGGACGATTTGTAGTGGGCGTGCGTCGCGCCCCCAACTTGATCCGCCCACGGGAGCATCCACTTGCTGCCAGCCCAGGCGCCCACCAGCGGCACCGAAGCGAGCAGAATGCCGATGAGGGTCGGCCGCAACAGACTGCCGCGGAATAAGGAAGTGAGGGGCGGCGCAGGCTTTTTCTCCGCGTCGCGAGATGCAAGCCATTTGGGTGATTCGGGAAGGAGCGTCAGCACGACGACTCCCAGCACGGCCGGGATGGCGGCCAGCATGAATAACCATCGCCAGGAATTCGGCGTGATCGGCCGGACCGTGCCCAACAGCGACAGGCAAACAATGCCGACGTTGATCCCCGCGCCGAGAATTCCGGAGACGGTCGGGCGCGACGTGTTGGGCCAGCATTCGGCCACGAGCGCCACCCCGTTGGGCCACATGCCGCCGACGCCGAGGCCGACCAGGAAGCGAAGCAGCAGCATTTGTTCGCAGCTGGAAACAAAAGCGCCAAGGCCGGCGAACGACGAGTAGAACAGGATGCTTACACCCATCGCGCGGGCGCGGCCGATTCGATCGCCCAGGTTGCCGAGCAAGCTGCCGCCGATCGCCGCGCCGAACATCAAAGCGGCAGTGAACCAGGCGAACCAATGCCCGCCCAGCGCTTTGGTGTAGTCCTCGCCCAGCAAACTCTGCGTAACGGAGAGCGAGGCCACGGGCATCAGGCCGAGCTCGATGCCATCGAACACGAGCCCGAGAAAGGCCGCCGCCAGGACGGCATTGCGGGCCGCCTGGGAAAGCTCGAGCGAAGGAGAAGTGACTTCTGCTGCCATGAAGTCGCTCCTATTGGCCGGCCAGCTCGACGTATTCTTTGAACGCGGCATTCAAGTTGGGCGATTTGCCGTCTTCATCAGCGTGGATCAGGATTCCGTAGCGAAGACGCAGTGATTCGCCAGGCTTGACGACGACTTTGCTTGGCTCGCCCTTCTTGAAAGCCGCGCGACCAAAGGCGTTGGCGGCCATGAAACCATAGTCGCGGGCGTGGAACCAACTGGGCCGAAAGTTATCCGGATGACAGAAGATCGTCATGCCGACATGCTTGCCATCGACCGTGCCGCTGTAGTCGCACCAGTCGGCCGAGTTGCCGCCCACTTCCGCGCCGTTCTTGCGACCTTTGGCGTCAGTAATGTTGCCGGTGCCCGGCGGCAGCGAGCCGTCCCCCTTTTCGACGCGCATTGGCGTGGCGACGCGGATGCCGAGGCCCATTTCTTCCTGGTCGCCGAAATAGAATTCGTGGGGCGAAGTAAACGTGGAATCGAGCAGAAGCAGATAGCCCTCTGGTCGAACAACAAATTCATCATCGAACGACTCGGTGCACACGACTTTGGATTCGTCGCTCGCGTCGAGATACTCATTCCTGCCCGCGAGACGTACCATACCAGGATGTTCAGTTAAGCCTGATTCGATCGCCTCGCTGCGGACTTTGGCCTTCATCCGCCAGTAGTCGTTTCCGCTAAGGTCGCCAAAGGCCAGCCAGATCCCTGGGTGAAACTCGGGGTGGTCCAGCGTATCCTGGCCGGCGATGGGAGGATGGTGGCGCGTGACTTGCGTTCCATCGGGCGCGTGGACGTGAGCGAAATAAGGACGCGTGATCTGCGGGTCACTGTAAACGTAGCTCGCGACCGGTTTGCCGTTTACGGTGATCGCATACCCGCCTGCCTGCTCAACAACGTCAACGTCGCCGGCGATTGAATCCTTGGCCTCGACCGCTTGTAGAACCGCTGACGTCGAGAGCAACACCGCGAGCGCCGCCAGAATCCGCCTCCGCAACATGGTCGCTAGACTCCTTGCGGTTTGGCCCAGTGTCCGCCTTCGCGATAGGTTCGCGTGACGAGGGCGCTTGCCTCTTCGTCACCAATAATTTTTTCGCCCTGCGGATCGAAGTCGAGCGAACGGCCGACGCGAAGCGAGGCATTGGCCAAATGGATCAGGCCGACCGTGCGATGGCCTTCCTCGATATGGGCATGAGGACGGTGTCCGTCGCGGATGGCGGCGGCGAAGTCGTCGAAATGGCTCCAGCCTTGCTCGTCGTGGGCCTGTTCGGCGCGAACCGTTTTGTTGTCGGCATCGACGATCGCCAGCTTGCCGCGCTTGCTGAGCATCATCCGGCCGTCGGTGCCGTAGAACTCGACGCCGGAGTCGCAGTTGTAGGGATAGTTCTTCGACCAGAGACGCATCTCGAACGTGAGCTGCCGCGGGCCGTGATTGCCGGCAGCAGGCCATTCCCAGATGCAGGTCGCCGTGTCGGGAAACTGTTGGTCGTCGTCGAAGAAATATTTTCCGCCGACGGCCGTTACCTTTGACGGCAACGAGTCGACACCGAGTCCCCAACGGGCATAGTCGAGTTCGTGCGCCCCGTCGTTGCCGATGTCGCCGGTGCCGAAGTTGTACCACCAGTGCCAGTCGCTGTGGAAACGATTCGACTGGAAGGGGACCATCTCCGCCGGACCGACCCACAACTCGTAGTCGACTCCCGGCGGCGCTACACCGGGCTGGGCATGGCCGATGTCCTTGCGCTCTTGAATGTTCCAGGCCTTGGCGGCGAGCACGTCGCCAATGACGCCTTCGCGGAGCTGCTGGATCGCGTTGCGGGTGAACTCACGGCTCCGCTGCTGAGTGCCGTGCTGGACGACCACCTTGTGGTTGCGAGCAGCGGCGACGAGCAACTGGCTCTCGCGGAAATTGTGGCTGCAGGGTTTCTCGACATAGACGTGCTTCCCAGCTTGGCAGGCTAGGATTGCGGCCGGGGCATGCCAGTGGTCGGGCGTCGCGATCACCACCGCGTCGATGTCCCTTCGGTCGAGCACGCGGCGGAGGTCGGTCACCGCGTCGGTCGAAGCCACGCCGGCACTTTTGGCGGCCGCATCCAGCCGCGACTGGTCCGGATCGCAGACCATTGCGGCCCGCGACACAAAGGCATTGCCGCGGACGCCGCAGCCGATCAGCCCAAAGCGAATCTGGTCGTTAGCGCTCGGCGCGGCGCGGAGCGACTTCGGCAAGCCGAGCGCGGCAGTGCCAAGGGCGGCTGACATCAGGAACGTGCGGCGAGTCGGTTGCGACATGGCGAAGCGCGGCGGACCGAGAAGAATTGCGTCTCGTTCCAGTATCAACCAATCGCAGGAAGTGGACAACGGATCGGCGTCGTCATCGCCCCTTGTTCTCGGTCGCGGGGCCTTCGATCGCGCGGATGATCGCGCTATTGTCCGCGTCGCCGAATCCAGCCGATTCGGCCTCACCCAGCAGTCGCAGATGCAGCTCCGAAAGGGGCAAACTGGCGCCGCCGCGGGCCGCTTCCTCCAGAATAATCCGCACGTCCTTGGCGTGTTGCGAGAGCTTGGCCTGCAGAGAAAAATCGCCCTCGATCATCTTGCGGCCTTTGGTATCCATCACCCCCGAGTACGAATTCCCTTCTTTTAGGACATCCAGCGTTTTCGCCGGGTCGAGACCGATCGCTTTGGCGAAGACCAGGCCCTCGGCAAGCGCTACGCGGTTGAGGCCGAGCACCAGGTTGTTGACCAGCTTGACTTTGGCGGCGGCGCCCCAGGCGGAACCGACATGAATCGTTTTGCCGCCGATTGCAGCAAAGATATCGCGGCAGGAGGCGAAGGCTGCATCCGGGCCCGCGACGATCGCCATCGCCTGGCCCTGGCGGGTCTGTTCGCTGGAAGCGGCGATCGGAGATTCGAGATACTCAACGCCAAGTTTGGCGAGGCGTTCGCCCAGGGATATTGTTTCCGCTGGGTCGCCGGTCGTGGTGTCAACGACGATCTGCCCCGGCTGCAAGCCGGATCGCATCGCATCCAGCACCTCGCCGACGACCTGCGAAGTGTAAAGGCAGACGACCACACGCTGGCAATCGTCAAACGGGTTGTCGCTCCAACGCGCGCCGCGGGCGATGAGCGGCTCGGCCTTGTCGCGCGAACGGTTCCAGGCTGCCACTTCGAAGCGGGCGCCGAGCAGTCGCTCGCAGAGAGCCGAACCGAGCAAGCCGAGCCCAATGACGCCGACCGACCGATTTGTGTTCGAGCTTGAAACGGGCGACATATTCTCGATTCTCTCGCGTCAAATAACGCGGGTTGATTCGTCAACACGCCGGCGAATCACGCGGTCGACGACATAGGGCGGCCGCCGCTTCGCCTCGGTGTGGATTCGTCCAACGTACTCGCCGATGATCCCAAGGCACAACAGCTGAACACCGGCAAGAAACAAGATGACGATCACAACCACGGTGACGCCCTGCGGCAGCTCGGCCCGGAGCAAAGATGCAATCAGCATGTAGAACGTGCTCATCAGCGTAGCCATGAGGGCTACGAATCCGGTAAGTGTGGCAAGCCGCAACGGCCACGTCGAGAACGACACGATGCCGTCGGACGCGAGTCGCAGGAGCTTCACGAGGTCGTATTTGGGCTGTCCTCCCTGGCGGGCAGCGCGCTCGACGGGAATGCCGATCTGGCGAAAGCCAACCCAGCTGCGCAGGCCGCGGAGGTAACGGTGCTGCTCCGGCGCTTGCCGCAGCAAGTCGACGACGCGGCGCGACATGAGCCCGAAGTCGCCGGCGCCAACCGGGAGCGGCACTTCGGCCAGCGACGCGATCAGACGATAGAACAAGTCGTAGCCCAACCGCATCGGCCAGCTTTCCTTGCGGTCGGTCCGCACCGCATACACGACGTCGAACCCTTGGCGGAATTCATCGAGAAAGCGAGGAATGGTTTCCGGCGTATCCTGCAGGTCGCCGTCCATTACGACGACAGCGTCGCCAGTTACGTGATCCAGCGCCGCCGTGATCGCAGCCTGGTGCCCGAAGTTGCGCGAGAGGGAAACGACGACAATTCGCGGGTCCTCATCGGCAGCGGCGATCAGGCGGGCGAGCGTGTTGTCGGTGCTGCCGTCGTCGACCAGCACGATCTCATGCGGTCCGCCGTTGAGCGCATCGAGCACTTTTCGCGTCCGCTGGAGCAATTCATCGACGACCGCCTCCTCGTTCAAGAGCGGAATCGCAACGGAGAGTTTTAGCGGCTCAGCAGGTAAGATGCCGGAGTTCAAAGGACACGAGGCTCGCGGGTTCGTTGGTCGCCGACGCTGGATGGGAAATGGGTTGTGCGCCGGTGTGCGTGGTTCGATTTTCCAGTGTACTCGCTGAAGTGGACCGAATCACGGTGCGTGGCTTAAATGAGAGAGGATCGGCCGCTGCGGCCGAAAGGGTGCCTTTCAGAATCGCCAGAGTTTGAGGCCCGTATGTCCGTCGCGAAAAGGACAGGTGCGTTGCATCCCTGGCCAATCGTGTGCGCGCTGCTTCTGCTTTTCGGTGCTCTGGCCTGGTCGGCGGTACGGTACAAATCGACGACGTACGATGAGATCGCCCACATCACGGCCGGCTGCAGCTATTGGCTCTACAGCGACTATCGATTGCAGCCTGAGAATGGCGTCCTGCCGCAGAGGCTTGAGGCGCTGCCCTTGGTGATCGGCGGCGTCAAGTTTCCGGCGCACGACGATCCACGCTGGCGGGCTTCCGACGTGTGGACGCTTGGCTATCCGTTCTTTTACGAGCTTGGCAACGATTTTCGGCAGATGCTGTGGCGGGCCCGTGGCATGGTCGTGCTCTTGGGGATGGTGCTCGGAGCGGTCGTTTACGCCTGGTCGAGGCGGCTTTTCGGTGTTGCCGGGGGATTGATCTCGCTAGCGCTCTACGTTCTTTGCCCGTCGATGCTGGCCCATTCCGCTTTGGCGACTTCGGACGTGGCGGCCACGCTGATGTTCGTCGTCGCGCTCGGCTGCTTATGGCGCGGATTGCACAAAGTGACCTTGCCGAACACTGTGGCGAGCGGCGTCGCCCTGGGACTCTTGGCGGTGGCCAAGATGTCGGCGATCGTGATTCTGCCAGTGGTGTTTCTATTGTTCGTGCTGAGAATGGCGGCGCGGCGGCCGTTGCTTGCGGGATGGTGGAAAACGTCATCGGTGATCGTGGGAGAATGGCAGCAATTTTGCCTGTTGGCGCTCTCCGCCGTGTGTCAGGCTCTCTTGATCGTTGGCGTGATCTGGACGGTATATGGATTCCAGCCGACGATCTTCCGCGAGCCGTCGACCGGTGAGGATCGGCTGTTTGGCGAGCACTCGGTCGATTCGCTGTCGCGCGGCAGCATGCTGGGTTCGGCCGTGCGGCGGGCGAACGCTTGGCGTCTCTTGCCGGAGCCGTTTTTGTTCGGCTTTGCCTATGCGGTCCGGTCAACGGAGGCGCGGGCTTCGTTCTTGAACGGGGAATTCAGCGACACGGGCTTCCGCTGGTTTTTTCCGATGGCGCTGGCGCTCAAGACGCCGCTGCCGACGCTGGCGATGGTTGCAGCCGCGGCAGCAACTCCGATCGCCATCTGGCGGCGCGGTTCGCGCCCAGCCCGTCGACGCGTCAGGCGAACCCTGTATCGAAGCGCTCCGCTGCTGGTGTTTTTCGTGATCTACTGGTGGATCGCGCTGCGTTCGAACCTGAACATTGGGCATCGTCACATTCTGCCGACATATCCCGTGATGTTCATCTTATGCGGCGTGGTAGCAACATGGTTCGGCAGTCGGCGCTGGTGGTTACGGTCGATACCTGTTGTGGCGATCGCCTGGCTGGCCGGTGAGTCGCTGGCGATTTATCCGCACTATCTGGCTTACTTCAACGAGCTCGCCGGTGGGCCGCGGCACGGTTATCGTCGTCTCGTCGACAGCTCGCTCGATTGGGGCCAGGATTTGCCGGGATTGAAGCGCTGGATCGACGAGCGGCGGGCCGAGGGCCGAGACGAGCCGATTTATCTGTCGTACTTCGGCACCGGCAGCCCGCAGGCTTATGGCGTGGATGCGATTTTGCTCCCGATGTCCCCGGAACACCGGCCGCCCCACTGGTACGAACTGAAACCGGGAGTCTACTGCATCAGTGCCTCGATGCTGCAAGGTGTGTACGTCGATCCGCGGGGCCCTTGGACCGAAAAGTCGGAGAAAATCTATCAGCAGCTTCGCGCGGAGATGTCCGCGTCGACCACCGATCCCGCTGGCCTGGAATACTTCGACAGCCTGCGGTTGGCTCGCTTGTGCGCGTATCTGCGGCAGCGAGAGCCGGACGACACGATTGGCTATTCGATCTTGATCTACGAGTTGAGTGCCGACGATCTGGAGCAGGCGCTGAGGCAGCCGCTCAGCCCTGCGGACGCGAGCGCGAGCCACACTCGTTGACGCGGAGGCCCAGCGCATAGGCCATGGCAGCCTTCACTTCGAGCGTGCGATCGGCCGCGGCCGCATCGCTGGAATAGACCACCTGCACGTGGTTCGCCTTGTGCTGGGCCATCATCTGGTCGCGCGAGACGCCGTAGAGCACCGCGTGCATGATCGGCCATTCGGGTGTGGTCGAATTCCAGCGGCGCTCGGTCTCCGCACGCGGTAGCGAGATCGCGGCGCCGCGCCCAATGTCCAGGCACAGTTTTCCGTCCTCAATGTAGATCCGCGACCAGACGATTTCACCCGGCTTCGAAATGCCACGCAACGTGCTGCCGCCGTTGGGAAAGTACATCGCCGGTTGCCGGAAGCCCTCCGCCCCGGCCCAGCCGCCGTCAAAGTGGGCCGGCGGCGCGGAGCCGCTGATCTCGAAGACCCAGACGTAATCCTTGGTGGTGCCCGATTGGTCGGCATCAGCCCAACGGACGTCGTGGAGCGTGTTTTCAATCGGCTGGCCCAGCGCGGTCTGCACACGGTTGGTGATCCAGCCATCAAGACCGGCGCATTCGTCGACTTCGTTGAAGTGGGTCAGCGGTTGGCCGTCGTAGAGGACACGTTTGCCGTCTCGGCTCTTCACCGGCGGGCGCACGGTGTTGTTGAGCGTTCCTTCAACCAGATCGCTTGCCGGCAGCAGGTCCTTGAGCCCCTGCTGATATTGGATACCGATCAGGCTGCAGCCAAAATCGTCGGCAATCCGCAACGCGGCGACGTACATCTTGCACTGCTGCAGGATCTGCGCTTCGGTGAGATCGGCGACATGATTTGGGCCCGTGTGAAACTTCATGCCGCGGTCGACAAACCACTTGTAGACGGCGGCTGCCTCGTCGTCTTTCACTTGCGTCGTCTCGTAGTACAGGGCCGACTGGCTGAGTCGCTCTTTGAAGACGCCCGTCGGGTGGAGCAGGTGGTCGGGGATGATGGCGTTGAACATGCCCATGCAGCCTTCGTCGAAGATGCCCATAATCGCTTTGTCGCGCTGGAGCGCGGCGGCGAGCTCTTTGCCGAGCCTGGTCGAATCGGCAGCGAACTTCATTTTTTCGAAAGGCACGACGTGCGACTTGTCGTGCGACGTGTGGCCCGTGGTGAGCCATTCCTGGAGGCGCGATTTGAAATAGTCGTCCTCGAATTGTTCGCTCCAGAGCGTCGAATAGGGCACGCCGGCCTTGGTCAGCGAGCCGTTGAGGTTCAGCATGCCCACGAGGCCGGGCCACTGGCCGGACCAGTTGGCCACCGTGAGGATCGGACCGCGGTGCGTCGTGAGCCCCGCGAGCACATGGTGCGAATACTGCCAGACGGCCTCGGCGACGACGAGCGGCGCGGTCGGCGGAATCTCGCGGAATACCTGCATCCCGAGCTTTTGCGAATCGATGAAGCCGTGACCCGCGCTGGGCTGCTCCTGATGGGCGCGGATGAGATGGCAGCCGGCATCGGCGACGGCGCGGCCGAGGGCGCGTTCCATTTCCTGCTGCGCGGGCCAGCACCGCTGGTTCGCCGAGAGTCGCAGGTCGCCGCTGGCAACGAGGTACACATCTTTGGTATTGGGCGTAGCCATGAATCAATCCTTTTCAAAGAACTTGGCGATTTCGAGGTATTCCTGGTAGGCGCGTTGGTAGGCCTCGCGCGTTTTGGCGTCCGGCTTCACGACGCGGGCGCTGCGCGCGGGAACATTTGCGCGCGGTTCGGCCATCGTGCGGATCGCCGCCTCGGCCGAGCGGAAGCCACTGGCTCGCTCGCCGGCCGCCAGCGTGCCGAGGATCGCCGCTCCGAGCGCGGGGCCGTGCTTGCAAGGATGCACCGTGATCGGCTCGCCGAGCACGTCGGCATAGATCTGCACCAACAGCGGATTGTGGTGCGGCAGTCCGCCGGTGGCCACGAACTCGCGCACCGGAACGCCGCCTGCTTCCAGCGTTTCGACGATCCACCGCAGCCCCAGCGCCGAGCCTTCCATGAGCGCGCGGTACAGGTGCGCCGGCTTGTGATGTAACGTCAGGCCGGCGAAAGCGCCGCGGACGTTGCCGTCCATCAGCGGCGTCCGGCAGCCATTCATCCAGTCGAGCGCGCGGACTCCATCGGAGCCGGGCGGAATCGCCGCGGCTTCCTTGGCCAGATTGTCGTGCTTCGTGTGGCCGAGCAGCCGGCGGAGCCAATCGAAGGCGTCGCCGACCGCGGCCTGGCCCGTTTCGTAACCATAGAATCCGGGCAGGATGCCATCCTTCACGACTCCGGAAATGCCCGGCACGAAACGATCCTCCGCGGCGTTGAGCATGTGGCAGCTGCTGGTGCCCAGCACCATCACCAGGACGCCCGGCTTCGCGGCGCCCGCGCCCGGCACGCCGGAATGGGCGTCGATGATCGCGGCGCTCACGGGCGTACCCGCCTTAAGTCCGAGTTTCTTC
Organism: Pirellulales bacterium; assembly: GCA_050248495.1. Lineage (GTDB taxonomy): Bacteria > Planctomycetota > Planctomycetia > Pirellulales > Lacipirellulaceae > DASYDU01. The sequence goes on from JBFWSG010000021.1 coordinate 57,169, forward strand.
GCCATTGCGGCAGAGAGTTCGCCGGCTCCTTGGCCAGGAGCGATCAATCGGCCCGGCAGTTTGCGCTCGACGACCACGGGCAGCCGCGAGTCGACAGCCGCGAGGTAACTCGTCGAGGGATAGCCCTCGTCCGCCGACCAGAGCCCTTTGTAGCCCGCCTGGCACGTCGAGCGAGGTAACGTCGCCGCCTCGCCACCCACCAACTGCCAGACGTACCAGTCGCCCGCTTCGAGCCAGACTTCTGCCGCGTCGAACACAGCTGAGTCGTTTTCCAGCGTCTCGTAGATCTTGGGAAAGAACCACTCCAGGCCAATGATGCCGCCGTAACGCTTCAGGAACGACTCATTGCGTTCGCTGGCGACCGTGTTCATTCGCTCCGTCTGCGCGGCGGCGCCGTGATGCTTCCAAAGCTTGGGCCAGGCGAGCGGTCGTTTTGCGAACTTCGGCAGCAGGCAGAGGGGCGTGCCGTCGGCAAGCGCGGGGAGCATTGTGCAGCTGGTGAAGTCGACGCCGATGCCGATTACGGTCTCCGCGCGAACGCCGGCATCTTTGAGCGCCCGCTTCACTGCACGCGCCGAGCTATCGACCCAATCTTGCGGATGTTGCAGTGCGTAGTGGGGCGGCAGCTTCTTGCTCGGAGCGGTGGGCAGCGATTCGACGATCTGGCCGTGCTTGTAAGGCACGACGGCCGAACCGCGTTCCTTGCCGTCGAGGTCGACCGCCAGCGCGCGGACCGATTCGGTGCCAAAATCTACGCCGAGCGCGATCTTCTGTGCCGCCATGAAGTGTCCCCGCGGAAACCGCCTATTCTGATCGCCTCGACCAGCGCTCGCAAGTTGCAGGGCAATTTGCCGGCATGTGCCGGACAAGCTGTTTTAAGACAAATTGCAAGGCGGGCCCGCCACCCCGTGGGCAATCGGCGTCGACACCAACTAACATGGAAGGACCAATGAACGACCCTGTTTTTGGCGGTTGGATTTCTATGAGCACTCGAGCAGCGGGCCGTGTGGCGGCAATCGTTCTGTGCCTGCTCCTCGTTCAGGCGCCCGCCGCGCGCGGGAGCGAATCGCGACCGGGCGTCGTGCTGTCGGAGTTTATCTTCGACACAGCACCTCACCCGCAGTGCCATGCGTCGACGATCGTCGAGACGCCGACGGGCCTCGTCGCGGCGTGGTTCGGCGGGACACGGGAGCGCGATCCGGACGTCGGCATCTGGGTAGCGCGACACGTTGACGGCAAATGGACTGCTCCCGCCGAAGTTGCGAACGGAATTCAGTACACCCGGCCAGATGGTTCTGTCGAGCGCGAGCCCTGTTGGAACCCCGTATTGTTTCAGCCGCGGAAGGGGCCGCTGCTGTTGTTCTACAAGTGCGGGCCTTCACCGGATGCGTGGTGGGGCATGCTGGCGACTTCGGACGACGGCGGCGCGACCTGGAGCCAGCCGCGACGGTTGCCGCAGGGAATCATCGGGCCGGTGAAGAATAAGGCCATTGAGCTAGTGGATGGCACGCTCGTGTGCCCGTCGAGCACCGAGGACCAGGGATGGCGGCTGCATCTCGAATGGACGACGGACTTGGGCCGCACGTGGACGCGCACCGCGCCGCTCAACGACGGCGTCGCGCAGGGGGCGATTCAGCCAAGCTTGCTCTTCCAGCGCGACGGCCGCTGGCAAATCCTGGCCCGCGATCGGCGCCGCAAGGGGAACGTCTGGACCACGTGGTCCACCGACCAGGGCCGCACCTGGTCGAAACTGGAGTCGACCGAGTTGCCGAATCCCAGCTCGGGCACCGACGCCGTGACGCTCGCCGACGGGCGTCAGTTATTGGTGTACAACCATCGGCAGCGGCCGGCGGAGGATGCGCCGACGGCCGACTCGCGCGGCGTGCTCAACGTGGCGGTGAGCGACGACGGGGTTCATTGGCAGGCCGCGCTCGTGCTCGAGGACAGCGGCGGCGAATTCTCCTACCCGGCCGTGATTCAAACCAAGGACGGATTGGTCCACGTTACGTACACGTGGGAGCGGCGGCGCGTGCGGCACATCGTGATCGACCCGGCGAAGCTGCAGCTGACGCCAATCGTCGACGGCGAGTGGCCAGCCAGCGTGAGGCTCCCCGACTGATGCTCTCCACCGTCGACTTGTTCGTGCTGGTGGGCTACCTCGTGACGGTCGTCGGCATCGGCCTGTGGCTCGGACGGCACGGCAGCAGCCCCGACGAATACATGGCTGCCGGTCGTTCGCTGCCCGGCTGGGCGGTCGGTCTCTCGATGTTCGGCTCTTATGTCAGCAGCATTTCATTTCTGGCGAATCCGGGGAAGGCCTACGCGGATAATTGGAACCCATTTGTATTCTCGATCGCCACGCCGATCGCTGCTGCGGTGGCCGTGCGTTGGTTCATGCCGTTTTATCGGCACACCGGTGAAGTATCGGCGTACGAGCATTTGGAGCGCCGCTTTGGGCCGTGGGCACGGACGTATGCGGTCGTCTGTTTTCTGCTGTATCAAATGGCGCGGATGGGGACGGTGATCTACTTGCTCGCGCTCGCCGTCGCGCCGCTCACGGGCTGGCGCGTCGAGGTGACGATCCTGGCAACGGGCGCGTTGATGACGTTCTACACGCTAGTGGGCGGGATCAAGGCGGTGGTCTGGACCGGCGTACTGCAAAGCGCGGTGCTGGTGGCAGGGACTCTCTTGTGCCTCGCGTCGATCGTGTGGCAGACTCCGGGGGGATTGCGCGAAATCGTGGCCACCGGCGTCGCGGAGGACAAGTTTTCGCTCGGCAGCTTCGGTGCCTCGCTCACTACAGAGGAACCCACATTCTGGGTGATGCTCTTCTTCGGTCTGTTCACGCACCTGACAAATTTTGGCATCGATCAGAGCTACGTCCAGCGTTACATCACGGCCCGCGACGATCGCGAGGCTGCCAAGAGCATTTGGATCACCGCCGTACTATACCTGCCGGTGGCGGCGATCTTTTTCTTCATTGGCACGGGGCTGTACGTATTCTACAAGCTGCAGCCGGGGCTGCTCGGCGCCGGAATAGCGGCCGACAAGGTGTTTCCGCATTTCATCAAGACGCAGTTGCCGCTGGGCGCCGCCGGGCTGGTGGTTGCAGGAATCTTCGCCGCCTCGATGGACTCGAATCTCAACAGCATGGCGACGCTCACGTTTTGCGACATCTATCAGCGCTACCTGCGTCCGCAGGCCGGCCAGCGGGAGTCGATGTTTGTGCTGTATCTCGCCACGTTCGTGTGGGGCCTGGCGAGCGTGGGGATTGCGTTCGCCATGATTCGCGTCGAGATGGCGCTCGACGCCTGGTGGAACATGGCGGGAGTTTTTTCCGGCGGCGTGTTGGGTTTGTTCTTGCTCGGCTTGCTTGCGAAGCGGGCCGACAATGTGGCCGGCGCGATCGGTGTCGTGGTCGGCGTGCTCGTGATTTTCTGGATGACTTTGCCGACGCTGTGGGATGTGCCGCCTTCACTTCGCAACCCGTTGAACGCCAACTTGACCATCGTGGTGGGGACACTGACAATTTTTCTGGTCGGTCTGGCCGTATCGCGAATTCGCGCTCCCGCGAGGGCAAATCGCGTCGAATGACTGCGGCGCGCTGGCCGATATGTTCCCACGCGATCCAATGCTGATTCGCCGAGGGTAGTTCTGTAAGGTAAAATTTCACATGAGCTATCGAGAACTCGAACGACCGATTCGCGGAATTATTCCTCCTCTGGTGACGCCACTCGTGGGGCCGGATCGGCTCGACGAAGCAGGGCTGGAGCGGTTGATCGAATACATGCTCGCCGGCGGAGTGCATGGATTGTTCGCGCTCGGCTCATGCGGCGAGGGGCCTTCGATCAGCCATCGCGTGCGGCGGCAACTGATCGACCGCACCTGTGCGATCGTCGACGGGCGCGTGCCCGTGCTGGTCGGCATCACCGACCCCTGTCGCGCCGAATCGCTCCATTTGGCTCGCCACGCGGCTGACGCGGGGGCGGATGCGGTGGTGCTATCGGCACCGTATTACTATCCGATCACGCAAGATGAGCTGGTCGGCTATGTGAAACAGCTCGCGGCCGAGTCGCCGCTGCCCGTGACGCTTTACAACATGCCGTCGCTCACGCGGACCAGCTTCGAGCTCGAATCAGTCCAGCAGCTGGTCGACGAGCCGGCCATCGTCGGCATGAAAGACAGTTCGGGCGATCTTGAATACTTTCGCGATCTGTTGACGATCGGCCGGCAGCGGGATGATTGGTCGCTGTTGGTGGGGCAGGAACATTTGCTGCTGCAGGTGCTCGAATTGGGCGCGGATGGCGGTGTGTGTGGCGGGGCGAATGTCTGGCCGCAGGCCTTCGTGCAGCTCTACGAGGCCACACTCGCCACCACCGAAACCGCGATCGCCGAACAAGGCGACGTGCTGCCCCATCTAGTGGACCAGGTCGATCGCCTGGCCCAGATCTACCGCGTGGCCGGCGAAACGATCACCGCGCCGTCGGTGATCAAGGGGCTGAAAGGCGCGCTCGCCGCGATGGGAATTGCCGCAGCGGAAGTCGCCCCACCGCTTGAGCCGTTGTCGGCGGCCGAGCAGGCACACGTGGCGACAATTCTGCAGGAGCTGGGCTTTCAGTTGGGGCTGCAGCCGCAACGTACGTGATTTGCGACTTTTCGCATCGTCTTGAACTGAGCGATTTGGTCGCACGCTACCACGTTACGGGCTTGCGACGATCGAGTATAATGGGCGTGTCGCCGGTCGCGGCCCCGAATTCTCGATTCCGGCGAACGTCCTGGCTCCTTCTTCGGTTGTGCAGTTGCCTGGAACCATGCGCGACGAACTTTCCCGAGTATCGAGCAATTGGCTGCCGTGGGCAGTGACACTGGCGGTGACAATCGCCACGACGCCGGCCTGGGCGGCCGACGCGACTGCGAAGGTCGATTTCACGCGGGACGTGCGGCCAATCCTCTCGGACAAATGCTTTCGCTGCCACGGCCCCGACCCCAAAAGCCGGCAGGCCGACTTGCGGCTTGACGTTTGGGACAGCACGGATGATGCCGTGGGTGCGACGGAGATGATCGTCCCCGGCGATCCAGATGCGAGCGAGCTGATTGCGCGGATCACTTCCCATGACGCCGAAACGCGCATGCCGCCTGCTGACTCCGGAAAGACGCTGACACCGGAACAGGTCGACATCCTGAAGCGCTGGGTCGCGCAAGGTGCCGAGTTCAAAAAGCACTGGGCCTTTGTCGCGCCGGTGCGGCCGGATTTGCCGAAGGTGGACGACGGCCAGAGCGTGCGGAACCCGATCGATGCGTTTATTCTCGCGAGGTTGAAGTCGGCTGGGATGTCGCCGTCGCCGCGGGCCGAACCGTTGGAACTTCTGCGGCGGCTGTCACTCGATCTGATCGGTCTGCCGCCGACGCTCGCCGAGATAGATGCATTTCAATCGAACGTGACCGCACTGGGCCTCGACGCGGCGTATCAAAAGGAAGTGACGCGGCTGCTCGCTTCGCCCCATTACGGCGAACGGTGGGGCCGCGTATGGCTCGATGCCGCTCGCTATGCCGACTCCGACGGCTTTGAAAAGGACAAGCCGCGCGACGTCTGGATGTATCGCGATTGGGTCGTCCGGTCGCTCAACGACGACATGCCGTACAACCAATTTCTGGTGAAGCAGATCGCCGGCGACATGCTGCCAGGCGCGACACAGGCCGACCGGATCGCCACCGGCTTCTTGCGGAACTCGATGACCAACGAGGAGGGCGGCATCGATCCGGAGCAGTTCCGCATGGAAGCGATGTTCGATCGGATGGACGCGATCGGCAAGGCCGTGCTCGGTCTCACGGTGCAGTGTGCCCAGTGCCACACGCACAAATACGATCCCATAACTCAAACCGACTACTATCGGATCTTCGCGTTCCTCAACAATTGCCACGAAAAAACAATCGCAGTCTACACCGACGACCAAGAAGCGCGGCGCGAGCAGATTCTCAGCCAAATCAAGCAGACAGAGGAAGAACTCAAGTCGTCGACGCCCGATTGGCGCGAGAAGATGGCAAATTGGGAACAAACCGTGCTGAACGACCAGCCGGGCTGGAGCGTGGTGCGGACCGGCACCGAGACCGAGACCGGACAGAAGCAGTTCTTGCAGCCGGACGGTTCGATCCTGGCGGCGGGCTATTCACCGGCAAACGGGACGTTGGACTACCCGGCGGTGGTTCGCGGCGACAAGATCACGGCCGTTCGGCTCGAACTGCTCACCGACCCGAGTTTGCCGCTCGAAGGGCCCGGCCGGTCGTATATCGGGATGTGCGCGCTGACCGAGTTCACGCTCCTTTCGGGCCCGCCGGCCGATGCGGAGAAGAACGAGGCCGTAAAAATTAAGTCCGCCACCGCCGACGTGAATCCGCCCAAGACGCCCATCGACAACAAACACTTCTACGATCAATACAAGAAGGATCGCGTCACCGGCCCGGTCGGCATGGCGATCGATGGCGACGACAAAACGGCCTGGGGCATCGACATCGGCCCCGGTCGCAGCAATGTGGCGCGCAAGGCCGTGTTCGTGCTCGACAAGCCAATTGATGCCAAAGAGGGAGTGCGGCTGACATTTCGGCTCGCGCAGTGGCACGGTCAAAACTATGAATTTGGTCCCTATGATCAGAATCTGGGGCACTTCCGGTTCTCAGTGACTTCGGCCGAGAACCCTGTCGCCGATCCGGTGCCCGCGGCGGTGCGCGAGATCTTGGCGATTGTGCCCGCCAATCGAACGGAAGAACAAGTCGCCACCGTGTTCAGCTATTGGCGGACGACGGTGCCCGAATGGAAAGACGCGAACGACAAGATCGAAGCACTATGGGCTGAGCATCCGCGCGGCACATCGCAGCTGGCCGTCGCCGAGCGCAGCATCCCGCGCCACACGCATCGGCTCGATCGCGGGAATTTCCTTGCGCCGGTGGAAGAAGTCGAGCCGGGAGTTCCCGAGTTCTTGCCTCCGCTTCCACACGACGTGCCGCTGGACCGCCTGACATTTGCCCGCTGGCTCGCCGACCGCAAATCGCCGACGACTGCCCGGGCACTGGTGAATCGTGTTTGGCAGGCCTACTTTGGCACCGGGCTATCGATGACGGTGGAAGATCTTGGCACGCAGGGCGAACCGCCGTCCCATCCCGAGCTGTTGGATTGGCTCGCCGTCGACTTCATGGAACACGGCTGGAGCTTGAAGCACCTGCACGAGTTGATCTTGTCGTCAACAACGTACCAGCAGTCGTCGCACGTCGGCAGCCAGCAACTCGCGCAAGACCCGGACAACCGGCTGCTGGAACGTGGGCCGAGGTTTCGCGTCGACGCCGAGACAGTCCGCGACGTTGCGCTCGCGGCGAGCGGCTTGCTGAATTTGGAGATCGGCGGCCGGAGCGTCTATCCTCCAGCGCCGGAATTCCTATTTCAGAAGCCGGCCAGTTACGACGTGAAGCCGTGGTATTTCGACCAGGGCGCCGAGAAGTACCGCCGGGCGCTCTACACGTTCCGCTATCGCACGTCGCCCTATCCGGTGCTGCAAAACTTCGACGCACCCACGGGTGAAGTTTCCTGCCCGCGGCGGGCTCGATCGAACACGCCGCTGCAGGCGCTCACGACGCTCAACGAAGAGATTTTTGTCGAGTGTTCGCGGGCGCTGGCGACAAAGATTGTCACCGAAGGGGGCGAGAGCGACTCGCAGCGGTTGTCGTATACCGTGCGGCGTTGCCTGGGCCGCGAGCCGCGGGACGAGGAGTTTGGCGTGCTGCAAAAATTCCTGGAGCAGCAGCGAAGCCGCTTCGCGGCATCCGACACCGAGGCCAGCGTGCTGGCAACGGGCGAGGAGAAGAGCGAGGATTCCGCGACCACCGCGAAACCGCCCGCGAAGGAGAAGGTCAACGAACTGGCGGCCTGGACGGCCCTGGCTCGGGTAGTGTTAAACTTGGACGAAACGATCACGAAGGAGTGAGTAAGTTAGCAGGTGAGTAAGTGAGTGAGTAGCCGTCACCTACTCACTTAATTACTTATTCACCTACTCACCTGAACCATGAGCTGCAGCGATCACATCTACCGAAATATTCCGCCGCAGCTGTTGGCGCGGCGCTGGTTCTTGAAGGAATGTGGCGTCGGCTTGGGGTCGATTGCCTTGGGGCAACTCGCGGGCACGGCCCTCGCGAGTTCCGACACTCTCCGGCCGCGGCCCCATTTCACGCCGCGGGCCAAGAACGTGATCTACCTGTTCATGGCCGGGGCGCCGAGCCACCTGGAGCTGCTCGACTACAAGCCGCAGCTGGTGAAGTTTGACAAAACGCTGCCGCCGCCCGAGCTGCTTAAGGGCTACCGGGCCGCGTTCATCAATCCGAATTCGAAATTGATGGGGCCGAAATTCAAGTTCGCCCCCTGTGGGCAATCTGGCACCAAGATTTCTGAACTCCTGCCGTACACCGCCCAGATCATCGACGACCTGACGCTGGTGAAGTCGATGCAGACCGACGCGTTCAATCACGCGCCGGGCCAGCTCCTGATGAGCACCGGCTCGCAGCAGTTCGGCAAGCCGAGCCTCGGCTCCTGGACGTTCTATGGCTTGGGGAGCGAATCGCAGAATTTGCCCGGGTTCATCGTCTTCAGCACCGGCACGAAGGGGCCCAGCGGCGGCGCCTCGAACTGGGGCAGCGGTTTCTTGCCGACGACCTATCAAGGCGTGCCTTTCCGTACCAGCGGCGATCCAGTGCTGTTCCTGTCGAATCCGCGCGGCGTCGACAACCGCCTGCAGCGCGATTCCCTTGACGCGATCAATGCGATCAATCAGCAGCATTTCGGCGAGGTCGGCGATCCCGAGATCGCCACCCGGATCAATTCGTTCGAAATGGCCTACCGCATGCAGTCGAGCGCCCCGGAGGCGATCGACATTGGCCGCGAGCCGGAACACATCCTCAAAATGTACGGGGCCGAGCCGGGGAAGCCGTCGTTCGCCAATACGTGTGTGCTGGCACGGCGGTTGGTCGAGCGCGGCGTCCGCTTCGTGGAAATCTTTCACGAGGCCTGGGACCAGCACGGCGAGCTCACCAAGGACATCCAGAAAAACTGCCTGGCGACTGACCAGGCGTGTGCGGCGCTCGTCACCGACTTGAAGCAGCGCGGCCTGTTGGACGAGACACTGGTGGTCTGGGGCGGCGAGTTCGGCCGCACGCCGATGGTTCAGGGGACGACGTTCGACGGCCGCGACCACCACCCCAACGCCTTCACGATGTGGCTCGCCGGCGGCGGCACAAAGTCTGGAATGGTCTACGGCGCGACCGACGACTTGGGCTTCAACGTGACCGAGAATCCGGTTCACGTACGTGACTTGCACGCCACGATTCTGCACCTCTTGGGCTTCAACCACGAGCGTTTCACGTTCAAATCGCAGGGCCTCGATCAGAAGCTCACCGGCGTGCTGCCGGCGCATGTTGTGCACGATTTGCTGGCCTAGGGAACTGTAGGAGCCAGGCGGACCCAGTTGCAGCATTTCGCGCATGGGCGCTTTGTGCCGACCAATACTTCTCTCGAACGTGCCGAATCGATATCTCGGGCCGCGCGCGTGAGTCGATCGATGAAAGACCAGGTACGTCCGACGGATCGTTTCTCGTGGTCGCTGTGGGGATTGGTGCTGGTGGCGGCGTGCGTCTGGCTTCCTGGCCGCATTCTGCCGGCCGTCGTGGGCGTCGTGGCGCTGATCGAGTGCACACGTTCGTATGCCCGCGCCAAACAGGTGCTGCCGGAACGCGTGGCGGCACACTTCAATTTTGCCCTGCTTCCCGATCAGTGGATGAATTGCAACGCCTACCTCGCGTTGATGGGCGGATTGTCGTTTCTGCTGGTGTTCGTTTTGCCGATTGGTTTTCTGCTCTTGCCCGTCGCTCAAGCGAACATGAAAGGCCAGCGGCTTGCACTCTGGGCGATTACCTTGAGCGCGGGCATGATGATGGGCATGAACGAGCTATTGGTTCGCGCCAACCTGAGTGATCCGGTCAGGCTGTCGTCCATGGTCTGGGCGCTTCTGGGGCTGTTCATCGTGGCGATCAATTGCTGGGCGTTGTCGCAGATGGTCCCCTGGTAAGCTGCCAGCGCGGCTGGCAATGCACGCCAGTCGCGGCCGGCTTCAAGACCTCCCGGTGCGGGCGGTTTTGATACGATTGCGCGCACTCCCGCACGTTCGGACCTCCTGCACATCTTCATTCGGCGAGTCGCCGTCGAGCGATACTGCGTTGTGGCACGCAAGGTGCACCATTCCCCTTCATGTTCAGTCAGATGCCCAGACGCCGCTTGCGGCGTACGCCGCGACGGCTGACCACGGCAGGGATGCCCATTTCGATGGAGGGACTCGCCATGAAGATGATCAAGTGGTGCGCGACGTTGGTGTGCGGAGCATTCCTTTGTGGATGCTCGGGCGGATACGAAGGCTTCACGCTCCCGCCCGGTGACGCAGGTCGCGGCAAGGAAGCGTTCATCCATTTTCGCTGCTACGATTGCCATACGGTGAGTGGTGTCGAAATGCCGATGGGCGAGCAGCGTGATCAGGCCGTAGTGGAGCTCGGCGGGGCAGTCGAACGAGTGCGAAACTACGACGACCTGGTGACCGCGATCATCAACCCTTCGCACCGACTCGCGCAAGGCTATTCGGAAACGCTGGTATCGCAGGAAGGCAAATCGAAGATGACCGTCTACAACGACGTGATGACGGTGACGCAGCTGGTGGACCTGGTGACTTTCTTGCAGGGCACCTATAAGCTGCGGCCGCCGACGCCGACGACCTATCCGCAGTATTACGGCCCGTGAAACCGCCTGCTTCGCGAGTTCTGTCGAGCGCAGCTTGAATCGTTGCTTTGCGGCAGCGGCGGAGGTATAACGAAGTCTTGCCCCGCGGCTTGGCGCGCGGGGGCACTTTTCTGGTCTGGAACTTCTTATTCGCGTCGGCCTTCGGTAGGGGAGGTGTGGGATGAACTCTCAGCGAATCGTCCTTTGGGCCATTGCTGGTATCGCGCTGTTGGCGGCGGTCGGTTACAACATGACCGTCTTTCGAGAGCCTCCTCCACCGCCGCAAGTGAACATTGTGTTCATCACCGGCGGTTCCGGGCCCTATTGGCAACGGACCGTCAACGGAGCGAAATCGGCAGCCGACGAATACGACGCAAAGCTGGATATTGAGATGCCGAGCGTGGCGGAAGGCGTCGAGGAGCAGACCAAGCTGCTCGAAGGCCTGCGGGAGAAGCCGGTGGACGGCGTGGCCGTGAGCCCGCTGGACGCCGAGGGCCAGACCCAATTGATCAACGCGCTCTCCAAGAAAACGCTCCTCGTGACATTCGACTCCGACGCGTCCGACTCGATGCGCCAGAGCCACGTTGGCACGACGAATTTCGCTGCCGGCCGCGCCTGCGCCCGGCTCGTCCGCGATGCCATTCCCGACGGCGGCAAGATCGCCGTGCTCGTCGCCAACTCGACAAAGGAAAATATCATCGACCGCAGGGGTGCCTTCACCGAACGGATCAATCAGTACGCCGACGACGACGTGAAAGAGGGCGATCCGCTCAAATACACGATCGTCGGTTTCTACGAGGATGGCGGCAATGCGGAGAAGTGCGCGGCGAACATTCGCGAAGTCCTCAAAGCGAATCCCGACCTGGCCTGCCTCGTGGGGATGAACGCACAGCACGGACCGACGATCATGAAAGTCCTTAAGGAGGATGGGCAGCTCGACAAGGTGAAGGTCGTAGCCTTTGACGACGCGCCGGCGACGCTGCAAGGCGTCGAGGATGGCCACATCTTCGCCACGCTGGCGCAAGACTCATTCGGCTTCGGTTACGAGGCGGTGAAGATTTTGTGCAATCTGAAGCGCGGCGACGCCGTAGCTGTGCCGATGGGCGGCCGCGGAGCGGTGTTCTACGGTGTCGAGGTCGTCAACAAGGACAACGTCGCCGAGTTCCGCCAACGAATGGCGGAGCAGCTCGGGGCGGCGGAGAAAAAGGCCGACGCGAAGAAGGCCAAAAAGGCGGCCTGAGCTGGGCGCCTGACCTACTTGCTTTCGAACTTGTAGCTGCCGCTCGTAAGTTCGAAGACTGCACGACCATCTTCAGAACGTACGAACTTGACGCCGTCGGCGCTCTTGGCACTTTTGCCGCTTTCCATGACCGCATCCGCGTTGGCGGCCGGCACATACGCGGTTGCCGTTGTATTGGGCGGCACCGTGATCTGCCACTTAAACGCTTCGCCCTCGTTCTGCCATTCGCTGCGGATGAGCCCGTAGGGTGAGCGGAGGCTGCCTTTGACCCAGGCCAGATCGCCCACCGGGTGCGGCCGCATCACGATGTGCTTGAAACCGGGAATGGCATCGTCCGGAGCGATGCCGGCGACGTCTTCGTATAACCAGATCACGAAGTCGCCGACCAGCATCACATGATTGTGCGAATTCATCGAAGGGTCGGCCGTGTTGCCGTTCCACAGTTCCCAGATCGTCGTTGCACCCTCTTTGATCATGTAGCCCCAGCCGGGATATTCGGTCTGCGTGGCCATCGTGTAGGAAAGATCGGGGCGGCCATAGTCGGCGAGCACCTGGTTCAAATACTGACCGCCGATCAGCCCCGTGCCGATATGGCCCTTCGATTGGTTCTCGATCTTGTCGACGAGGTGGGCAAAGATCTCCGGCTCGAACTCTTTGGGCACGAGACCGAACCGCAGCGGCAGGACGCACGACGTTTGCGAGCCGTTATCGTATTGACCCTCGTTGGCTTTGAGGAACTTGGCGTTGAACGCCGCGGCAAGCTTCTCCGCTTTATGGGCGAAGTGCTGGGCGTCTTCCAGCTTGCCGAGCATGGTGGCGTAACGCTCCATCAGCCGCAGGTCGTAGTACAGATACGACGTGGCCAGCAAGGCCTTATCGGTCTTGCGGCCTGAATCTTGCGAGTGGATGAGCTTCGGATCCTCTGGGGGAACGCACCAATCGCCATAAGAATCGCGGTCGATGATTCCGTCTTGGACGAAGCCGAGCATGTAGTCGACCCATTTCTTTGCGCTGTCGTAGTGGCGGGCGACGATCGCCGCATCTCCATACTGCCGCAGCAACATGTTCGGCACGATCACCGTGCTCGAAGGCCAGGTGACGTTGTCCGAATAGATCGGCCAGTGGGCCGGGCAGACGTCGGGCACGCTGCCGCTCGGGCGCTGCGAGTCTTCCATGTCCTGCAGCCATTTGGAGTAAAGGGCCGCGATGTCGAAAATATACGACTCGCCCTTCGATTCCTCCGAGCGGTCGCCCATCCAGCCCTGTCGCTCGTCGCGCTGCGGGCAATCGGTGGGCAGGCTGCGGTAGTTGCCGCGCGTGCCCCAGAAAACGTTCTTGTAAATCTGGTTGATGAGCTCATTCGAACAGGCAAACTGGCCGACGACCTCCAGATCGTCGTGCACCACGCAGCCGGTGAGCGTGTCGAGTGTGGGCTTGCCGGGGAAACCGGTAATTTCCACAAAGCGGAAGCCGTGATAGGTGAACCGCGGCTCCCAGGTTTCGGCGCCATCCCCTTGGAGCGTGTAGACGTCCGTGACCTTCGCGCCGCGAATGTTGGCCAGATACAGCGTGCCATCGGGATTAAGCGTCTCCGCATGGCGGAGCTGGATCTTCGTCCCGGCGGGGCCGCTCACTTGGAGCCGGCACCAGCCGACCATGTTCTGTCCCATGTCGACGATGAACACGCCGGGCTTCGGCTCGGTGATCTTGATGGGCTGGATGGTTTCCACGATGCGGATCGGCTCGATCATCTGCGCCGCGATCACGCCTTCGGGCGCGTCGACCATTTCGACATTCTGCCATTTGGCATCGTCAAAGCCCGGCTCACTCCAGCCATTGAACTCCTTGCGGGCGTCGAACTCTTCGCCGTCGTACTCGTTGTTGGCGAGGATCGGACCGTCGGCCGAGAGCTTCCACGAATCGTCGCTGACGATCTCCTGCGTCGAGCCGTCGTCGTACTCGAGCGTGAGGTTCAAGAGCAGCTTTGGGAAGCCGTAGTGAGGCATGCCCGAATAGACTTTGCTCCGCATCGAGTAGAACCGGCCGTTGCCGAGAATCACTCCGAGCGTGTTGTCGCCGGACTTGATTCGATCGGTGACGTCGTACGTCACGTAGAGCGCTCGCTTCGGATACTCGGTGGCCCCGGGCGACAACACCGCGTCTCCCACCTTTGTGCCGTTCAGGTAAAGTTCCGAGAGACCAAGTCCCGAAAGCGACACGGTCGCGCGGCGAATTTTCTTCCCCTTGTCGCTCGTAAACTCCTTCCGCACATACCGCGCCGGGAGTCGGCGGTCTTCCGGAGCGCGAACGTCGCCCCACGGCTGCATACCCACGGGACCCGTGACCTGAGCCGCTTGCCACTTCGAATCATCGAAGTTCGGGTCCGTGTTCCAGCCGTCCGCGGACTTGTCCGACACCTTCCAACTTCCGTCGGTGCGGATGACGATCGGCTCGCCGCGATCGAATTTGAGCGTCAAAACGCCGACGATCCCCGCGGGATTGGGCTCGGTATTTTTGTTGATCCCGAGCACCGCCAGCAGATTCTTACCGGGCTTGATGTCGGTCGTCAGGTCCTGGTCCTTGACCGTGCGAAAGTTGTCGCGTCCGCCGATGTCGCGACTATTGATGAACGCCTTACACTGGTCGTCCGCCGTCGCCAGATAGCGAGCTTCCACGAGCTTGCGGTCGGCCGGCACGTCGAACGTGCGGCGGAAATAGCGCTCGCCCGGCGGCACGCCCTTGTCGGCCTGGCCTTCCGGCGCCCAGATCCAATACGTGTCTTTGAGCGCCACCGGCTCTTCGTCGCCGTCGAGCCCGATCCACTTCGCGTGCCAGTCGTCCGGCTTCAAGATGCCCATCGTCCAACGGGCCGGTTCGCTCCAAGACGAAGCGTCGCCATCTTGATCCCACACGCGAACCTTCCAGAAACATTCTTCGCGCGTGGCGAGCGGCTTGCCCGCGTATTCAATCTGGATCGACTTGTCCGACTCCACTCGGCCGCTGTCCCAGAGATCGCCTTCGTCTTTGGCGAGCTTGTCCGCCGAACTGGCGACCAGGATTTGGTACGCGCTCTGTGCCGCGCCGCGTGCGGCATTGTCACTCGATGCGAGATTCCAACTCAACCGCGGATGCTCGCTGTCGATGCCCAAGGGATTCGCACGGTATTCGCAGCGCAGCCGCTCGACGCTCAGCGGCGCCGCAGAGAGCGCGGCGGAACAAACACCGGCGACGAAGGCCAACGTCAATGCGACGACAAGCGAACGCGACGAGCGCTGAAGAGAGTGAAAACGCATCATTCAAAATCCGCCCGACGTTGTCGGTGTCTCAATATGAGGGGAAGAAGAAGGCCCGGCGAGCGGGCGAAAAACTGTCCATCAAAAGCGGCCCACATTATACTCAGAAATGGCACGCTTGCAGGGCAATCGGGTCAATTCCTTTCTACGGAACGGCCCCGCAAGTAGTTTTCGGTGGATGGAGAGGAACGCGGTGATGCAGCGGCGGATTCGACTGGTTCTTGGTGCGCTCTTAGTTCTTGAGACACTCGCCTTTTGGGAAGCCCCAGCCGCATGGGCGCAGGCAATTCCCGCATTCTCCGGAGCCGACGGCGCGGCGGCCAACGTCAGCGGCGGCCGCGGCGGCATCGTCTATCACGTCACCAAGCTGAATTCCGCCATCGACGACCCCGCGCGCAACGATTTCGGCACAATCCGCTACGGACTCAGCAGCGCCAATTTTCCCGCGGGCGTTCCCCGCACGATCGTGTTCGATGTCGGCGGTGTGTTCAATCTGGGCCGCCTGCCGCAAGTCGGTTGGGATCCGAACGGTAATGGCTGGGATGCCCAATCGCGTCTCACGATCGGCGGCACCAGCGTCACGCTCGCTGGACAAACTGCACCCGGCTCGGGCGTGATCTTCATGGGCGGCGGACTCAAGCCGCAAGGCAACAACAACATCATCCGCAATGTCACGGTTGCCGCCGGCTACGGCCTCACCGGCTGGTGGAAGCCGGGCGATCCCATGCCCGGCGTGCCAGGCACCGCCGGCGCGAGCACCGACGCCAGCCAATGGTTCCCCGATAACACGGTTTACGACGCGATGGACATCGCGGGCACCAACATCATGATCGACCACGTCAGCACGCTCTACGCCACCGACGAATCGATCTCGATGAACGAAGTCGCCAACAACATCACCGTCCAGTACAGCAACATCTCGCAAGGCCAGAACTACCCGCAGTGGGACGCAGAAGGGGGCGGCCTCACGGGGCATGCGCTCGGCTCGCTGCTGGAGGCCGGCAACTCGACAGCGCAGGCGGCCATCAGCTTCCATCACAATCTCTACGCCCACGAAAAGGCCCGCGTGCCGCAGATGCAGTCCAAGAGCGGCAGCCTCGGCGCGTTTTACGACTTTCGCAACAACGTCTTCTACAACTGGTTCGGCACGGCCGGCAGCAAAAGCGGCGCAACGTCCCTGAACCTGGTCAACAACTTCTATCTCGCCGGCGCCGGTGGCGAAAACCCGATCGGCGGCAGCAACCCCGGCCTCAATAACTCCAGCGGCGGCACCGGCGTCCTCAGTGCGAGCGCTACTGTCTATCGCAACGGCAACTTGCTCGACAGCAACAAGGATGGTGACGCCAATGACGGCAATCCGCTCGCCGCGGGCGGCGCGGCCAGTCCACTCTGGCGCGGCGGCGTCGCCACCTATTCTGGCACGACCGACACCGCCGCCGCTGCCTTCGACCGTGTCCTCGACTACATGGGCGCCAACTGGTGGACGCGCGACGAGGTGATCGACACTCCGGACGAACGCATCATTCACGAGGCCCGCACCGGCACCGGCAAGATCAAGGCCTGGGCCGACGACCCTTGGAACAACGATCCGAACGAAGGCGTCGAGTGGCGGACTCTCAAGAATACCCCGCAGACCAGCCGCGCCGCCGATTGGGATGCCGAGGCCAGCGTTGGTTATGGCATCGGAGACGGCATGCCCGCCGGGTGGGAACAACAGCACAACCTCGACCCAAACGCCCGCGACGACGCGGCCGACTTCGACAACGATGGCTACACCAACCTCGAAGAATATCTCAACGACGTCGCCGCCTGGCCCGCACCCAACGCGATCCTCTTCAACGGCGCCACCAACAGCCGCTACGCGCAGATCACCAATTGGGACGCCAATCCTGATGCAGTTGTGGTCCACAACTGGCAGCCGTCGCGCTTCGACACCGCCGTCATCGACAACGGCACGGTCGCCGTCGACGCCGTCGGGCAGCACGCGGGCAACGTGCTGTTGGGCACCGCCGCTCTCGATGATGCCACGCTAAACATTACCGCCGGCTGGCTCCAGGTACACGACGAGGAGCATGGGCTCAGCGACGGAGCAGTGGTCATTGGCGACAACAACAGTGCCACGGCCGCCCTCAACCTTTCCGGCGGCCGGCTCGTCACCAAGACGCTCCTCAAAGGCGACGGCGGCTCGTTTAACTTCACCGGCGGCACGCTCAGCGCCGAGACCGTCGGCTTCACCTTTGAAAACGACGGCGGCACCCTCGCGCCAGGTTCCGCCGTCGTCGGAGAAAGCCTCGGCGCGACCCACGTGCTCGGCGACCTAACACTCTCCAGCGGCGTCCTCGAACTCGAGGTCGGCGGCACCGCCCCCGGCGAGGCCGACATCCTCGTCATTGATGGCAGCACGACGCTCGGCGGCATGCTTCGCGTCGTCCCCATCGACCTCGGCGGCGGACTCTATACGCCGCAGCTAGGCGACCACGTACCCGTCGTAGCCTCTCAGCTTGGCACCAGCGGCTTGTTCGCCAGCTTCGATCTGCCGGAGCTTGTCGCCGGTCGCGCCTGGCACTTCGTGCGCGGCGACATGCTCAGCTACCTCGAAGTCATTGCGGTCGACCCGGTGGCGGGCGACTACAACGACGACGGCAATGTCGACGCCGCGGACTACACGGTCTGGCGCGACGCATTGGAGAATGGCACCCCGCTCAACAATGAAACGGCCACTCCGGGCGTCGTTGACGAAGAAGACTACAACATTTGGCGCGACAACTTTGGGCATGTCGCAGGTGCCGGCGCCATCGCGGCTGTGCCGGAGCCCGCCACGCTTCTTACGATACTGGCGATGGCTCCATTCTTTGCCGCCGCAGTCCGACGTCGGATCGAGGCATGAACTTCATGCGAATGCCTGGTGTAGCGATTTCTGTCGCTTGCTTTACCTTCTGCCTGCTCAACGGGTCCGCCTTCGCCCAGATCAAAGCCTTTCCGCAGGCCGAGGGGTTTGGCGCCGTAGCCAAAGGAGGCCGAGGTGGCGACGTCTACCACGTCACAAACCTCAACGACACGGGCGCCGGCAGCCTCCGCTACGGCATTGACAATGCCCCAATGAGTGGCCGCACCATCGTCTTCGACGTCGGCGGTTGGATCACAATCGGCAGCAAGCTTGGCATCAACAGCGACAAACACAATATTACCATCGCGGGCCAGACCGCCCCGGGAGGCATCGGCATTCGTGGCGACCAGTTTTCGGTTGGCGGTGACGACATCGTGATCCGCCACATGCGATTCCGGCCGGGCAAAGATGCCGGCCGCGTCGATTCCGCGGGCGCCAACTCCGACGCCCAGCGCGTGATTTACGACCACATTTCCGCCGGCTTCAGTCACGACGAAAACTTCTCCGTCGCCGCCTCCGATTTCACGCTGCAATACAGCGACGTGAGCTTCGGCCTCGAAGACCACTCCGCCGGCTCGCTGATCGAACAGGCCCAACGTCTCAGCTTCCACCACAATCTCTACGCCCACAACAACACCCGCAATCCCAAGGCCCGGGTCAACGAAACCATCGATTGGGTCAACAACATCACTTACGACTACAATAACGGTTTCATCGCCGGAGACTCGGACACAACCGACTATTTCTGGACCGCCAACGTCGACGGCAACTACTACATCACCGGCCCCGGCGATACCGGGCGGCCGATGGTCGTGCTTGGCCGCTCCTGGAACTACGGCCTCTACTTCGGCACCAACGCCTTCGACAACGATGGCGACGCCGTGCACGACGGCGCGCTCTACATCGGCAACGGCATCGACGGCACTGGCCTCGCCGGGGTGGTGACGGGCACCTACACCTGGGCCGCCGCGCCCTACGCCACACCCGCCCTCTGGAAAAACGCGACGCCCCAGGCCGCCTACGAGCGTGTGCTCGCCGAGTTCGGCGCCACCCCCTGGGACCGCGACGAAGTCGACGCGCTGCTCTACAACGACGTCGTCAATCGCACCGGCACGATCATCGCCCACGAGAACGAGCTCGTCGCCCGCGGCGTCACCAACGGCGGCTTCGGCGCGCTCGGCGGCGGCTCGGCCTCGCCCGACACCGACGGCGACGGCATCCCGAACTACTGGGAAGCAAAGCATGGCACCAACCCAGCCGTCGCCAACAACAATGGCGACTTCGACTTCGACGGCTACACCGACCTCGAGGAATACCTCAATGACCGGGCCGCGTTCGCCGCGCCAGGCCCGCTCGAATTCACCGGCATCGGCCGCTACGCCGATTGGCGCCGCTGGACCAATCGCTGGGAGCCCTCGCGGCTCGACGACGTGCGGATCAACAATGCCGCCGCCTTCGTCGACGCCGTCGGCCAGAAGGCGGGGTCGCTCCGCCTCAATCAGAACGCCCGCCTCTACGTCACCAGCGGCTGGCTCGAAGTCACCAACACGCTCACCGTCAGCGCCGGCCGCGTCGAACAACATGGCGGCGAAGTTCGCGTCCTCCAGGGCGGCGTCCTAATTTTTGCCGGCCAGTATCTGCTCCTCGGCGGCCAGCTCAACACCCCGATGCTCGTCAAAAACGATGGGGCCGAGTTCTCGTTCACCGGCGGCAAGTTGCAAGCCGGGCTCATCGACTTTGACCTCGACCTCCATGGCGGCACGCTGGCCACCAACGCGGCGACGGAGCTCGGCATAACGTCCACGTTTGTCCAGGGCGACCTCACGATTCACAGCGGCGTGATCGAAGTGCTGCTGGACCATCTCGTCGGTAGCGTTGCGGTCGACGGAGTGGCCACCCTCGGCGGCAGCCTCGCCGTCGCCCCGCAGCCCGGGTTCACCCCGACCGTCGGCCAAAGCTGGCAGGTTCTCACCGCCGACAACATCTTCGGCAGCTTCAACAACATTGCCCCCGGTTATACCGTGGAACAAATCGAAGACAGCCTTTGGCTGACGTTTGTGGGTGGCGCCGCCGTGCCCGAACCAGCGACGCTCGGCCTGTTGCTCTCGGCTGGCGGACTGCTGATCACCTTCAATCGTCGCAGGCGACCGGTGGCGATTGTCATCTTGCTGGTTCTTTGCGGCCTGCCCTCCGCTCACGCCGTCACGCTCAAAACCAGCGCCGACGCCGAGCTCCGCGAGAACGGCACGACCGGCGTCGGCGACGCCACGGACACTGGCTCGGGCACGGGCTCGTCACTCAATGCCCGCTGGAACTTCGCCACCGCCCCCACCAATCGCAACGAATGGATCGCGCTCAGGTTCGACTTCAGCGCGGTAGTCGACAAATCGCTCGTCGAGAACGTTGCCCTCCGAGCCACCATGTTCCGCTCCAATGCGAACAACGCCAAGACGCTGCGGCTCTACGCGCTCACCCCGGGCAATGCGGGCGAAAATTGGGACGAAGCCACCATCACTTATGGCTCAATGCCCGGCTTCACATTCGACGCCGACTCGACGACAAACCTCCTCGACGTTGGCGGCAAGCTGCAAAGCCTCGGCAACTTCGACGTCTCTGGAGTCGGCAACGAAGGCAACGTCGCTACGATCAACCCCGCCGCGCTCACCTCGCTCGTCCAAGACCTGGGCAGCCTCAACCTGCTCACGCTCCTCATCTCCTACCAGGACTCCAGCACTGGACAGTGGCGGATTGCCTCGCGCGAAGCCGCGCAGACCGAAACCGGCGTCCTCACCGGCCCGGCCGGCAGCTTTGCCCCCTACTTGCAGTTCGACGTGAACGCAGCCGTGGTCCAGGGCGACTACAACAGCAATGGCACCGTTGACGCTGCCGACTACGCCGTCTGGCGCGACAAGCTCGCCGGCGGCAGCCTGGCCGCCGAAGAAGTCTCACCGACCGTCACCGACGTCGCCGACTACCTGTACTGGCGCGAACGCTTCGGCGCCACGACCCCCGTCGGCGCCGGCTCCTTCACCACCGCAGCAAACGTCCCCGAACCTGCCGCGTGGCTGCCCATTCTAATCGCTAACACTTGCCTCTTCTGCACCACTCGCGGACCGTCAGGAAGCACCGGTTGCCCCAACGGAAGTGCGAAGCACAAGAGGCATCGGTCCCTGTTCCGCCGAAATCGTTTTGCATTGTCCGACAGAAATATCAGCACGCTAGTCACCTGACGCCCGACGCCCGGCTCTTCCCACGGTCACCGCCTCGCCGGAGGTCGTCGCATGACGCTCCTCCTTATCGCCGTACCGTACCACCACTGGCTTGCCTCGCTTCGAGAAGATCGTGGCCGTCGTGAGCTGGCCGTCCTGCCAGGCGAGGTCGATTTCGAAGCCGTCGCGGGCCCGCAGGCCGGTGACGCTCCCTGTGGGCCATGCATCCGGAAGCGCTGGCAGCAGCTCGACGATCCGCGTGCCATCCGCCGTGCGGCGATGCGACTGCAACAGCATCTCGGCGATGCCGCTCGTGGCCCCGAAGTTCCCGTCGATCTGGAACGGCGGATGGGCGTCGAACAAGTTGGTGTAGACGCCGCCGCCGTTATATTCCGTCTTCGGCGAATCGGTCAGCGTGAGCAAATTGTCGAGCACCCGGTGAGCGCGATTGCCGTCGCCGAGCCGGGCCCACAGGTTAATCTTCCAGGCCAACGACCAACCCGTGCCCCCGTCGCCGCGCATGTCGAGCGACTTGCGCGCCGCCTCGAACAACTCCGGGGTGTCGGCGTTGATTTCCTCGCCGGGGAAGACGCCCCACAAATGGGACACATGCCGATGCCGGTTCGATGGATCGTCCACATCCTCGAGCCACTCTTGCAGCTGCCCGTGCTTGCCGATCTTGTTCGGCGCGATCCGTGCCGCGAGTTGAACGAGCTTCTCTCGGAACTCGGGGTCGACACCGAGAATCGTGGACGCTTCGATCGTGTTGGCGAAGAGGCTGCGAACGATCTGGTGATCCATTGTCGGCCCGAGCACCAGCCCGCCTTGTTCGGGCGAATTGCTCGGTCCGCTGATGAGCCGGCGTTTGTCGCTGCGAGGATCCTCGAACAGGTAGGTTGCATAGAATTCACTCGCGCCCTTCATCAATGGATACGCCTTTTGGCGAAGAAATCCTTCGTCACCGGAATATAAGTAGTGCCACCACAAATGTTGCGCGAGCCACGCGCCGCCAGAGGGCCAGATGCCGTGGTCCGAAGCGTTGATCGGCGCCGTGCCGCGCCACAAATCGAAGTTGTGATGCAGCACCCAGCCGGGGGCGTCGTAGTGGACGCGGGCCGTCTCGGCGCCAGACACCGCGAGGTCGGAAATCGCGGCGAACAGTGGCTCCGCGCACTCGGCGAGGTTGCCCACTTCGGCCGGCCAATAGTTCATCTCGGCGTTGATGTTGGTCGTGTACTTGCTGTCCCAAGGCGGCACGAGCTCGGCATTCCACAGTCCCTGCAGATTCGCCGGCTGCGAACCCGGCCGGCTCGAAGCGATCAACAAATAACGGCCATATTGAAAGAACAACGCGGCCAGTGCCGGATCGGGCGATTTTTTCGCAGCCAACACGCGTTCATCGGTCGGCAGGTCCTCTGCCGGCGGCGGTCCCAAATCGATGGACGCGCGGCGAAAGAGCTGCTGGTAATCGGCCACGTGGTCGCGGCGCATTTGTTCCCACGATTTGCCGTCGAGCCTCTCCATGTCGGTGGCAGCGCGGGCTATCGGGTCGGCCGACGTGTCGCGGAAGTTGACGAAATTGGTCGCCCCGGTGAGAGCCAACGTAGCATGAGTGGCGCGCTTCACTTTGAGCCGGCAATCGTCAACGGCGACCTCGCCATCGGTCTCCAACAAGCGGAGTCGAGACGCGAACCGGATCGCGCTCGGCAGTGTTTGGCCCTCAGGCGTCCGGACGTCCGCCACGCGGCCAGTCAGTTCGAGCGTCTTCGCATCGGCCGCCGCGACGCTCGATTCCTTGTGTGGACTGCTTAGCTTGGCAGTGAAGCCAAGCGACCCCGGTTCGCTCGACGCGAACCGCACCAGGATCGCGCGGTCCGGATAGCTGGCGAATGCTTCGCGCGTGAATCGCACGCCGTCGGCCTCGTATTCGGTGCGGGCGATCGCCGTATCGAGGTCGAGCGAGCGTCGGAATTTGCTGGTCAATTCGTGCTTGTAGAACAGAAAGTAAACGTCGCCAAACGGCTGGTACGCCATCTGTCGCAGCGGCACCGACATGAAGTGCTCGCTGGCGAGTTTCTCGGCCGCACGTTGCTTGCCTTCGAGAAGCAGTTGACGCAATTGGCCCAAATACTTGGCCGCACCGGGATGGGCATAGCTGTGTGGGCCGCCAGTCCAGAGCGTGTCCTCGTTGAACTGCAAGCGGTCCTGCGCCGTGCCGCCGTAGACCATCGCGCCCAGCCGGCCGTTGCCGATCGGCAGGGCGTCGGTCCAGCGTTTCGCGGGTTCGTCGTACCAGAGCCGCGGTGCGGACGATTTCGGATCACGGATTGCGGACTGCGGATTGGCCGGGAGCCTGGCCGTGATCTTCTCTAGTCGCGGTTGCCGGGCCACTTCTTCGCCGTCGACAAAGATCGCCAGGCCATCGCCGCGGCCATAATGCTTGCCGGTGCGATCCCAGAGAATCGTCAGCGTATGTCCGTGGTACGGCACGTTGTCGAGGCAGAACCAGTCCCACGCGTCGTCTGGCAGCAGCGGATCGACTTCGATCACGTCGCCTTCGCGCGGGACCAGGCCCACCAAGGCGGCAATCACCAGATCGGCAAACGTCGAGTGATTGTAGTACCGGCTTCGTTCGGCCTTGGGTCCTGGGATCAGCCACTCTCCGGTCGACTCATCGAGGTACTCGCCGATGTAGGGCTTGCCGTCCTGCTGCTGCGAGCGAGCGTACTTCACAAGCTCGTCGAAGTAGTCGCGCCGCGAAACATGCGGTTGCGGCGGACCGCGCAGCACATTGGCCATTCCGTCGAGCATTTGGCTCGTGGCGAACGGCCAAACCGCGCCGTCCCATTCGCAGGTGCCAGTTCCATGCGTGCGAAATTGCGGGTGGCGGCGCTCGGCCGTCGTGAGTCCGCAGGGCGCGCGAAAACCGGCGTCCTCTTTCAGTTGCGCGAGTGCCTCGGCATGTTGCGGCTCCGCAAGACCAAATGTGAACGGTACGAAGCCGATTGCCTCGCGGGCGTCGGAGAGCGTGCCGTCCTCGCGGCGGACTTTGAAAAACTTCGCGTCGCCATCCCACAGCGCCCCAATCATTTTCGCGCGGATCGCGGCCGCTTTGGCCGCAAATTCCTGAGCCACGTCCTCACGGCCCCCCAGCTTGGCGATGTTGCTGATCGCAGCGGCATTTGCGGCCATGTAGCTGTTGATCGTCGGTCGTGCCTGCCGGGCAGTGCGGCTGCCGCTGATCGACTCCTCCATGCCGTCGCGGACGTCGAATTGCCAGAACAATCCGTCTGGCAAACCGCGCTCGGCTTCCCACACACCATAGTCCGCAATCAAGTCATCGAGCAAAGCGACCGTTTCCGGGCGGTCGCCAGTCACGAGATAGCGGTCATAAATCGCCGCAGCAGCCCAACTGCTGAACTTGTGAAAGTGCTCGGCCGGGCCGCCATTCGGTCCCGAGTGAAACCAGAACTGGATGTATTCGTCGAGCGGCTTCTGGTTCCGCAGCCAGCGACCCTCTGCCAAATGATGCCCGAACGCACAAGAGATGGTATTGAAGGGCCCGGCGTGACCCACTGGCGCCAGGAATTCTGTGATCACGAATCCCAGCGGCGTTTCGCGGAGATGTTTGCGGTACGTCCACCAGCGGTAGTAATAGATCCGCTCGAATTCTCTGTTGGGGCAATCAAACAGTGGCACGTTCTGAGAAATCCAAGACCAGGCCTCGGAATTGGGGATGGTCGTGCGGATCGACTCGGCGTCGGCCGCGTTGAACTCGGTGACGTAATGTTCGAAGTCGGCCGCATGAAGCACGGCTGGTTCCGCAAGCGAGATGCTCGAAGTCCCGACTCCGATGATCAACCAGATCGCGCTGAGCAGAACTCCAGCGATTTTGCCGCCAGGCCGGAAGAATGCAGTCATCCAAGCATTGTAATCGCGCGAACTGTACTTCGCAGGATTTACTTGCGGATGCGGACCCGGATTCCGCCAATCGAGACCGCAGCAAGCAGCAACATTGTCATCGCCCCCGGCTCCGGCGCCGACACCGACGAGATCGCCAGCATGGCATCCAGCCGGCCGTATCCGGTGATCGAGTCGTACCCCGTCTCACCCATGTCGACGGTGGAATGCTTTAAGATCTCATACAATTCGGCCGGTGTCATGAATCTGCCCAGTTGGGTAGCTCTTTCCATGACGAGTGCCGCGATTGCCGCCACATGCGGAGTCGCGGCCGAGGTGCCGAAGAAATTCGGAAAGCTATCGTCGTCCCAGGCGGTGTCGGCGAAAAAGAACGAAGTGTTGACGCCGTCGATCCCCGTCAGCGCAGGCGTGCTGCGGATTTCCGGCGTAGCCAAGCGGTTGCCGTCCGTGTCGTAAAGAATGGTCGTCGGACCTTGGGACGTGAACAGCTCGGCCGTGTCCGGGTTATAAAACGGCGTAGCGCCAATTGCAAGTGCTCCGGCGGCGGCACTATGCCCGCCGATCGTCGGCGAGTCGGTGTCGTCATCGTCGACGATCGAGCGATCGAAGACCTGAATCTTGAGCAGCTTGTTCGGATCGCCGCCGGCATGTTCAACAAACAATCCATACTGTTTCGCGGTGGTGTTGTTGTTGGTAAAGCCGAACGCCTCGAACGGATCGGCGCCGGCCAACTGATTCTGGGCCGAGCCCCCTTCCGCGACACCGTCGGTCATGTTGTAGATGCCGAACTGAAAGTCGGAAGTCGGAGTTCCGCCGAGCGACGCATAGGCATCGTCCCACCAGAGGCCGGCGATCACCGAGCCACCGGCCGGAATCGTCCCGATGTCGAGCAAGGTGTCGCCCCCCTCGTTCAGATTGGCGTCGAAATCGTGGTTGATCCCTGTTGCGGAAAACATTCCCTGATAGGCGTTGTTCGAGTTGTTGCCGGCGCTCGAAAAGTAGGCCACGCCGCTGGCGAAGGCCTTGTTGACGGCGCGGGCGGCGACGCCGTCCTGGAAGGTGGGTGAACCGATCGAGAACACGTCGTCGATGATGATGTTCGCTCCGGCAGCCACCAGACTGTCGATCGCCGCGGCAATGGAACCGCCCGGTGACGATTGGGGGTTGTTGAATGCGGAGTGGAACAAAAGCTGTGCGCCAGGGGCAAGGTCATGAATGACTTCCGCGATCGCGCGTCCTTCATCCATGTTCCCGGGAAAAAGATCGTCGTTCAAAATCGTCACCGGGGAAGTGAATCCATATGGATTGCCCGGCCCGGGCAAGTCTCCCGAGGCGATTCCAGCGTCCATCCCATTCATGAAGTTGAACGAATCGGAGATGATGCCGATCTTGATGCCGCCGCCGCTCAAACCGAAGGACGTGCGGGCGACGTCGCTGCCGAGCACAGCGTCGCCTTGCGATGTGGTGCTGCCGGCCCAAGTGAAATTCTTTTGACGATCCGAAAGGGGAAGACTTGTCGTGACGCGCAGGGGACCGACGGAGGCGGTCTCACTGGCGTAAGAATGCGCTGAAAATGTCACTACAAACCAAAGTGCGCTGACGAAGGCGACGAGGACACCGCAGGCGCGTCGCACGTCGGCGACGCGCGATTGTCTCAGGTTCATTAGCGCACCTCCCGGATTCCCCAGTTATCCGCGGGGTCCGCGGAGCCTGCCTTGCCAACCTCTATCCTAGAATCCGAACCAGGAAACAGCAAGGATTTTCATGCATTCTTGCTGGCGCAGGAGGGCCACCATCAAGGGGAGGCCCGACGCATTTCGCAGCGAGTGGAGTACTACAGGGCGTCTATAAATCGTCGCCCGTGATCTTCAGCGCGACTGCAAATTCACTCGGTAACGGGTCTGGGAGCGTGACTTGCAGCCCCACCTCGGTCGCTTGCCAATCGAGTTTCCCCGAGTGGCCAAGCAATTCAACACTTTTTACCCGTCCGACACTGGCGGCGAGCGAACGCACCAAAAGCTTCCCGTCCTGCGGCCGGCCCAGCGCAATCGCATAGAGTGCACCATTCTTCGTGGTGAAGCGAAAATCTTCTCCCGTAAAGGGCTGCCGCTCCACGTCCGCAAACGAACCAGCCACGATTTGCGTCGGCCCCTCGCCGAATTTCGTCCAGGGTCGCGTGCCATAGATCGCTTCGCCGTTTACGGAGAGCCAGCGGCCGATCGCGCGAAGAATTTCCTGTTCTTTTTCCGGGATCGTGCCATCCGGTTTCGGGCCGATGTTCAATAGCAGCACGCCATTCTTGCTCACGATGTCGACCAGATCGTCGACGATGTCGTTCGGATTCTTGTAGTCTTGCTTGGTCACGTATCCCCAAGAGTTCTTGGAGATGCTGGTGTCGGTTTGCCACAGCGCGGGGCGGATGTCGGCCGATTGGCCGCGCTCGATATCGAACACGCCGGTGCCTGGCGGGAAGGAGCGGTTTTCCCAATCCTTGAAGTTGATCGCCACCGGCGTCCCCCACTCCGCGCCGCGATTGTAGTAGTAGGCGGCAAATCGCTGCAGGTAGGGCTGAAACACGGGCTGGCCGATCCACCAATCGAACCACACGACTCGCGGATGATACTTGTCGACGATTTCACACGAACGCAGCAGCCAGTCGTCGAGGAACTGCTCATCGGGCGGCTCGGATTGGTTTTCGGCGGTCCGCTGGTTCGACGCGGGCCCATAGAGTGCTGCATTCTTGGGATCGCGCACGTCGGAATCGAAGTACATGCCGTTGTCGAAGAACCACCAGTGTTCGGCTCGATGGGATGAGGCGCCGAACACGAGTCCCTCGCCGCGACAGGCTTCCGCCAGTTGGCCGACCACGTCGCGCTGCGGACCCTGCTTCGCGGCGCACCAATCGGAGACGTCGCTCTCATACATCGGAAAGCCGTCGTGATGTTCGGCGACGGGGATGACATACTTGGCGCCGGCTTCCTTGAATAGCTCTGCCCAAGCTCGAGCGTCAAAACTCTCCGCCTTGAACTGCGGGATGAAGTCCTTATAGCCGAACTTCGACTGCGGGCCATAAGTGGCGACATGATGTGCGAATTCGCGGCTGCCGGGCCGGTACATTTCCCGCGGGTACCATTCGCTGCCGAAGCCGGGCACCGAGTACGCTCCCCAGTGAATGAAGATGCCGAATTTTGCGTCCACGTACCACTTTGGCGTCTGGAACTTTCCAAGCGATTCCCAATTCGGTTGAAAGGGTCCGCGGTTGGCGACTTCGTCGATTGCTGAGAGCCGCTCGTTGATTTGCTCGGGCGACAACTTCGACTCGAGCGGCAATCGCGTGTTCGGCACCTGCTGTGGCCCGACCTCCTGCAGATATTTCAGGTCCTTACGCGGCACGCGCAGCACGGTACCGTGCTTGTGACCCTTGGGGAACGAAACTTCCTTCGTGATGTCGGTAAACGTCTTAAAGTCGCGCGTCTTGGCCGCACCGTAAACGCCGGCACGATAGGCGTCGTAATAGATTAGCCAGTCGTCGCCCACCTTGAGCACCGACGGGCCTTCCGTGAAATTCTCCGTGAACGGTCTGGAAACATCGCGCCAAGGTCCCAGCGGCGAATCGCCAAACGCCACACGCAGAGCCCGCATCGGTCGCGTGTTTTCCTTGAGGACCAGCACATAGCGCTCTGCGTCACGCACGATCACGCAGTCGATCACGCTGAAGCCGGGATCGAAGAACAGCCTGGACGGCGCGAACGTCTGAAAGTCGCGGGTCGTGGTGTAGTACATCCGCTGGTTGTTGTCGTGCGGTTCGGCATCATCCGGAAACCGCCCCGGAATCGTCGACGCCCAGCAGATGATGTACTGGCCATTCGGTTCGTCGTAGAACAACTCGGGCGCCCAGACGTTGACCGTCGTCGGCTCATGTTGCATCACTGGCACAAACTTCTGTTCGGACCAGTGGACGAGATCCCTCGAGTTGGCATAACCAAAACCCTGGTCGCCGCGCCAGCCGGTGGTCCACACCAGGTGATATGTTCCCTCAGGGCCGCGCAGTAAACTCGGGTCGCGCATCAGCTGGCTCGGCCCGACGCGCGGCTTCAAAAACGCACCCGGCACTTCGGTCCATTGGTAGCCGTCTTCGCTCCACAAGAACCGCAGACCGTCTTCGCCGTTATCGCGGAACGAAGTGAAAAGGTAAACCGAGTCGCCGGCGGCCGGTTTTGTCTCATCGCCGTGTGACGGCCTCTCAGCCGCCACTGCTGCCGCGAACAACAGCATCGACAGAATTCGCGCGACACGGCTCGTCATGGTCGGACCGTCAGGCTGTTGAGATAGTCCTCGAGATTTGTGAAGCCGTCGCCGTCGAGATCAGCGTTCGCTTCGCCAAAGTCGCCGGCCGCCGAATTCGGATTGAGCTGGTGGCTCACTTCCCATGCGTTCGGCAAGCCATCGTGATCCGTGTCCCAGTTGGCGTCGCGCTTCGCTTCAGGGTAGTTCTCCCAGCCGCCGACGTCGTCTTGCTTGTCGGGCAACCCTGGGATGCCGCTAACGCTGCCCTTGTACGCAGCCGTGCCGGCGCGGGTCTCTTCGATCACCCTCTGATCGTGCGTATCCAGCGCAGGCACGTTGCAGCCGACGTCGGCGAGCACGTCCTCATAAGCTTCGTCAGCCGATTGCGTCGACACGTAAGACTCAAAAAACGGCTTGTCCACGATGAAGTCCTCGATCGGCTCGTGTCGCTGGCCGCGGACACCCTGGAGCGGCTGATCCGCGCCGTAATGCCCTTCCATCACGTTGCCTTCGACATAGTAGTCCTGCGGACCGAAGGCGTGCACCAGGTCGCGCTCGGGCATCAGCACGTGAAATACTTCCGAAGCCGGCCCCGGCTTGTAGTAGTTATTGACGTAGTTGAGCTCGTGGACGCCGCCGTCCGTCGTGCGATGGCCCCAGTTGTACACCACATTGTTACGAATATCGAGCCGACCCGTGTGGCGGCCCGCCTTGTCCAGACCGCCGGCGAGGCTCCAATTGCGGCCCGCACAGTGGGCCAGCAAGTTGTGGTGGAAGCTGCCGACGTCGCCGCCAATGCTTGCGGCGTATCCATGCTGCTTGCCCTTCTCGTAGTTCTTGTGGCCGGCGATATTGAGGGCTTCGGAGATCAAATTTCGTTGAAACGTGATGTTCTTCGCCGCGCGGGAACTGAACGATTCATCTTGAGTCCAGCTGATGCTGCAATGGTCGATGATTGAGTGATCTGTGCCGGCCAGCCCCATGCCGTCGAGCGTCACGCCCGCAATATTCCCTGGCCGCACGCGGACGTAACGAATGATGATGTCGTGCGAACCGCCCACGCCCATATTGTACTTGCGGATGCAGATGCCTTTGCCGGGCGCGGTCTGACCGGCGATCGAGAGATAGGGGTTGTGAATGATCAGCTTCGATTCGAGCGTAATCAGCCCGCCGACGTTGAAGACAACAGTTCTCGGGCCCTCGGCTTCCACGGCGGCACGCAAGCTGCCCGGCCCGCTATCGTTGAGATTCGTGACTTCGATGACGCGTCCGCCGCGCCCGCCGCGAGCGAACCGTCCATAGCCCTCCGCGCCGGGGAACGCGAGCTGGCGTACACGGAACGACCAGACGTCCCCCTTGGTGACCCTCGATGACTCCTTGCCCGCAACTTCGTCGACTCGCCAATAGTAGGTGACAGACGGATCGACGGCGTCAGACGTAAATTCAGTGGCTGTTTGGCGGCCGCGAGACTCTGCTGAGTTCGGGGTGGCGGCCGCGACGGCGGCCGGATCCGTTCCGAAATAGACCTCGTGGGCCGTCGCGCTTTTCGCTGCCTTCCAGCTCAGCGTCGGTCGCGCGGCGACATGCTCATCGCCCGCGAGCGGCGCCGGGGCCGTGGCCTTCTTCGTCGGATCGACCGTGTCGATCTCGAGCCCGTTGAGAATCGTGCGGCGGTCCGTGCTCGACGACTCGGTGCGAATTTCGACGATCACGCCCTTACCGTCAGTGGCCTCAAACTCGACAAACGCGCTGGCCGCAGCCCCCTCGGAAGTGACGCGCTTGCTGGGTCGAATGCCCGAAACCAAGGGCTTTCCATCAACGAGCACTTCGAACGGCCCAAGTTCAGCGTCCCAAATCGAGTTGTGATACGTCACCAGCGAGTGCTTTCCCGGCGCGAGGCCGCGCATTGTGAGCAAGAGGCCGCCATCTTCCATGTACGCGCCGTCCGAGGCCATCGTCGCGTCGTACACCAGACCAGCCTTCCACCAGTCGGCTTTGATTGGCGACTTTTCATCTGCGGCGCGCAGCGTCAATTCGATTCCACCTTGCTCGATCACCACAGGTTCGTCCGCCGCGATCGTCCAATTCACCAGGTCGCGGCTGAGATGATCCTTGCGATCGAGCCGCGGACTGACGTCGATCCGCAGCGGCCCCCCGGCGAGCGAAAAGTTCGGAGCCGCGAACAGCAGCAGCGCTAGCGCCGCACACGAATGAAATGACTTCATCGCCGCCATCCTGTTGAGAATACTCCCGCGGTGACTCGACATGTCCGGTCGATTGGTTGTCACGCTCGCCGGAGCGAGAGATAATGGAGTCGTTCGGAACGCGACTTCACTGAAATGGTTCAATCGGTTAGCCATTTTCAGTATGCCAGAGGCTCGATTTACGGGCAACGAATTCCGGGAGACATTACCCCATGCTTCAGGACATCGGGCGGAACGGCCGGCGAGGACTCTCGAGACTTCGTCGGCTGTGGCAAGGGCTCTCAGTGCTGGCGATTTGGTGCGCGTGCGCCAGCGCGTGGGCGGCGGTTCCGGCAGACGTCGGCAAAACCGCAGCGCCCATCGAACAATGGGACGCGTTCGAAGCCGCGCTACCAGGGCCAACGAACGGCAATCCATTTCTCGACGTCGAACTCACTGGCACCTTCGAATGCGATGGACGCCAGCAAACAGTCGCCGGATTCTACGATGGCGATGGAATGTACCGCATTCGTTTCATGCCGGATCGAATCGGCCACTGGACTTACACGACCAAAAGCAACAAGCCCGAGCTGTCGGGAAAAAGCGGTGAATTTGAGGTCATCGTCCCGACCGGCAAGAATCATGGCCCTGTGCAAGTAAAAGACACGTTTCACTTCGCGTATGCTGACGGCACGCCTTATCGCCAGCTCGGCACCACCTGTTATGTCTGGACGCATCAGGGTGACGAGCTCGAAGAACAGACCCTCGACACCTTGGCGGCATCGCCATTCAACAAGCTCCGGATGTGCGTCTTTCCCAAGCGGTACACTTGGAACCAGAATGAGCCGCCGCTCTATCCATTCGCAGGCACGCCGCCAAAGGACTGGGAGTTCACTCGCTTCAACCCCAAGTTTTTCCAGCACCTGGAACAGCGGATCGCGCAGCTCCGCGACCTCGGCATCGAGGCCGACATCATCCTGTTGCACCCCTACGACCTAGGGCACTGGGGTTTCGACCGCATGCCGGATGACGTCGACGACCGCTACCTGAAATACGTCGTGGCTCGGCTGGCGCCCTTGCGCAACGTCTGGTGGTCGCTCGCCAACGAATACGACTTCATGACCGAGAAGCAAGAGAGCGATTGGGACCGCATGATCGATGTGGTCACGGACGCCGATCCGTATCACCGGCTGACCTCGATCCATAACGGCCGCGTGCTCTACAACCACACCAATCCAAAACTCACGCACGCCAGCATCCAGAATGGCTCGGCCGCCGAGGAAGCGGGCCGGGCAATCCTCTATCGCGACGCATATCGCAAGCCGATCGTCTTCGACGAGATCAAGTACGAGGGCAACATCCCGCTCCGCTGGGGCAATCTATCGGCTGAAGAAATGGTTCATCGCTTTTGGGAGTGCGTCATGGCGGGCACTTACCCCGGCCACGGCGAATGCTATCTCAGTCCCGACGATGTGCTCTGGTGGGCCAAGGGGGGCAAGCTCAAAGGCGAGAGCCCCAAGCGAATCGCTTTCTTGCGCGACATCCTGGCCGACGGCCCGGACTACATCGACACGATCGACAAATGGCAAGTCGCCAATGTCGCCGGCAAGCCGGGCGAGTACTACCTCGTCTACTTCGGCCGCCAATCGCCAGGACATTGGAAATTCGAACTTCCCCGCCGCAAGCGCGACGACCCCAACGAACTCGCCGGCGGCATGAAATTCAAAGTCGACGTGCTCGACACGTGGAATATGACGGTCACTCCCGTCGAGGGCGAATTCGAAATACGTCAACCGAAAGAGGAAGATTACGCAGCGTACGACACACAAGATCGCACGATCGAACTCCCGAACAAACCGTGGCTGGCGCTGCGGATTCGACGCGTTGACAACTAATTGCCGTAAGCAATTGGCAACCGCAGGCTCTATTTCTCGCCAAGACGCAAAGGTGCAAAGAGCGCAAAGAGGACAAGGTCTTTTCGTATTCCTTTGCGATCTTTGCGCCTTTGCGTCTTGGCGCGCCAGAATGTGAAAGCATTGGTTCATGCAGAGCACGAAGCGGCAAATTGGTCTAATTCTTCTCAGCCTGATGCTGCCTGCAGCAACTGTTGCCTGCGCGGCGGAACGGCCCAGCCCGCATGTGGTCACGCACCCCTTGCCGCTCTCCGACGTGAAATGGACGGATGGCTTTTGGGCCGAGCGGTTCGACGTGAACCGCAGTCAATCGATCCCCGCGATGTGGGAGATCATGCGGGGCACCAAATACAAGCCGTTTCTGGTTCACTTCCAAATTGCGGCCGGCGACGCGGAGGGCGACTACCACGGCGCTCCTTGGAACGACGGCGACTTCTACAAATTTCTCGAAGGCGTCACCGCGACATATGCCGTCACGGGCGACGCAAAGCTGCTGGCAATTCTGGATGAGTCGATCGACGTCATCGCGCGGGCCCAGCGCGCCGACGGTTACATCCACACCCCCGTATTGATCCGCCAGCGCCACGGCGACCAGACCGCTCAGCCCTTCCAGGATCGACACAATTTTGAGATGTACAACATGGGGCATCTCATCACGGCCGCCTGCTTGCACCACCAGGTCACCGGCAGCGACAAGTTTTTAAACGTCGCCCGCAAAACCGCGGACTTCCTGGAAAAGACGTTCGCCGATCCGTCGCCGGAGCTGGCCCGCAATTCCGTCTGCCCGTCGCACTACATGGCGATGGTCGACTTGTATCGCGTCACGGGCGAGAAACGGTATCTCGCGCTCGCCGAGAAATTCCTCGATATGCGGAACATCGCCATCCCCGACGGCGGCGACGACAACCAGGACCGGATGCCGTTCGTCGAGCAACGCGAGGCACTTGGCCATGCGGTGCGGGCGAACTATCTGTTTGCCGGCGCCGCCGATCTGTACGCCGAGGATGGCGACGAGAAACTGCTCTCCGCCCTCGAGCCAATCTGGGACAACGTCGTCCACAAGAAGTTGTATATCACCGGCGCGTGCGGGGCTCTTTACGACGGGGCCTCGCCGGATGGCTCCGAAGATCAGGCTCACATCACCCGCGTGCACCAGGCCTATGGCCGCAATTACCAGCTCCCCAACACTACGGCCCACAACGAAACATGCGCCGCAATCGGCAATGTGCTGTGGAACTGGCGAATGTTTCTCATCACCGGCGAGGCGCGGTACGTCGACGTCTTAGAGCTCGCCCTCTACAACGCGGTGCTCAGCGGTGTGAGCCTCGATGGCACAGACTATTTCTACGTGAATCCGCTGCGTCAAACCGAACCGCTGCCGACGGCGCTCCGCTGGCCGCGGGTCCGCGTGCCCTTTATGACGTCGTTTTGCTGCCCGCCGAACGTGCTGCGAACCATCGCCGAGGTCGGTGGATTTGCCTATTCCACGAGCGACGATGCAGTGTGGGTGAATCTGTATGGCGGCAATACGCTCGCCACAAAACTCGGCGGCAAGCCCTTGAAACTCAGACAAGAGACGAAATATCCGTGGGAAGGAAATGTCCGCATCACGATCGACCAGTGCCCGGCCAACGAGTTCGCGCTGAAACTGCGGATTCCCGGTTGGGCCGAGGCGGCGACGATCAGTGTGAACGGGAAGGCGGATAGTGCAATCGCGCTGCCTGGAACCTACGCCACGCTGCGCCGCGCTTGGATGTCGGGCGACGTGGTCGAACTAGACCTGAAGATGTTGCCGCAACTCGTGGAGGCCAATCCGCTCGTCGAAGAAGCACGCAATCAGGTTGCCATTCAGCGCGGGCCCATTGTCTACTGTCTCGAGTCGCCCGACCTGCCGCCGGGCGTACGCGTCGCCGAAGTGTCATTCCCTACCAACGCCTGGCTCACCGCTCGCTTCGATCCCAACCTGCTCGGTGGGGTGACGGTCATCGAAACCGAGGGGGTCGCCGCATCATCTGGCGACTGGGAGGGCCAGCTTTATCGACCCCTCGCTGCCGGGAAAACTCGCAGAATTCCGCTACGGCTGATCCCCTATTTCGCCTGGTCGAACCGCGGCCAATCGGAAATGTCAGTCTGGCTGCCGCGCGATTAAAAAGGTTCCTGGAACCTTTTTGGCTGGGAACAGGCGATGACCGACTGCGGCCATCTGCGCCACCCAGCGCGCTTGAGGGGTAGTGGCGTTCAATGGTTGAGCAGTCGCAAAATCCCGGCGAGCTTGCTAGTCGGTTGCGGTGAGGCGTAGCATTCGCCGTGTTTTCGCGAGTTCGCGCGTGCCGAGAGTGTGTCCCTCGGTTGAGCAGTCGCAAAAAC
>JBFWSG010000022.1:0-10183 GCA_050248495.1 Pirellulales bacterium
GCTCGATGTTCCCTGGGTAGTTCCAGTTGTGCCCGGAGTGATTGAAGATGATGTCCAAAATAATTCGGATGCCCAGCTGGTGCGCCGCGTCGACCAGCTGCACCAGATCGGCCCGCGTGCCGAAGCGTGGATCGACATCCAGAAAATTCTGGATGCCGTACCCGTGGAACGTATTGAGATGCCCGCGCTGCTTGAACACCGGGCTGAGCCAAATGGCGGTGATCCCCAGATCGCGCAGGTACGGGAGCTTCGTCTCCACCCCCGCAATCGTTCCGCCCTGCCAGCGATCGCCGCCCGACTCGGCCCATTTGTCCCACCGCCAAGGCGTTCCATCGGGCGCCGCGGGACGCGACAGCGCCAGATTACCGCGATTCACCAGCGGCCGCGAACTTTCCTGACCGTCGCTGAACCGATCGACCAGGAGAAAATAGAGGACCTCATCCTGCCAATCGGCCGGCGAAGCAAAGTACCGCTCGCGCCGCGGGAGGACGACGCTGCGCACGGCCTGCGGAACGCTCTGTGCGAGTACCGCGTTGGCAAACGAGGTGGCCATCGACCTTCCTCCACGCGCGCGATCTCGACCTTTCGGCAAACCGCACTACAACGGGACGGCACGCATCCAAGGTTGCTCGGCGCCTGCCACTCGCCACGCACACCGGCATGGCCCAACCGCGCCCGGAGCGGAGCCTCCTGGCGCGTGCATTGAACACCCCCCGGAGAGAAAAATCAAGCACCGGAAAGACGCGGATGATTTCCGCTATCGGGTTTGCAGAATTGAAACAGGCGCAGGCTCGAAACACTTAGTCGAGTGCCTTCAATTCAAACGATGCTAACCCGCCCGCCGCGACACCCGATCCTCGACCACGCCTGGTCGATAAGTGCCGGGGTCGTCCGTGCCGTCGCCGTCCCAGTCGCCGACCACCGGGGTGTCGCCGGCTTCGCCCAGTGCGAACACAGTGTCGTGCGCGTCGATTTGACGGTCGCCGTTGGTGTCGATGATCCACTGGCCGTTTTGGTAGACGCCCAGCTCGTCGACGCCGTCGCCGTTGAAGTCGCCGATCACCGGTTGGTCACCGGCCTGGCCGTAAGTGAAGCGGCCGTCGGCTTCGGTGAGTCGGCCGTCGCCGTCGAGGTCGACCGTCCACTCGCCGTCGCGGAAGACGCCGATCGTGCGGATGCCGTCGCCGTTCCAGTCGCCCGTGACCGGCACATCGCCCGATGCGCCGTAAAGGAAGACGTGGTCGATGAGGTCAGCCCGCGGCTTGCCTTGCGAGGTCCGCTTCATCAGCCGGCCGCCGCTGGTGGCTTCGTCGAATTTCGGCGGCACGTTTTTCGTCTTGGCAAGCGGATTGGTCGGATAGTTGTCGGCGTCCGGCATGCCGGGCTCGTTGTATATCGCCCAGGGGTCGCGGGCCCACGCCGGGCCGTAGATGCCGATGTCCGTCTTGCCGTCGTCGTCCCAATCGCCAGTGACCGGTAGATCGCCGTCATTGCCGAGCTTGGCCCACAGGTCGCCCTCGTCCCACGTGCCGTTGCCGTTGAGGTCGAGATACCAGCGGCCATCGTCGAACACGCCGACGTCCCACAAGCCGTCGCCGTTGAAGTCGCCCGTGATCGGCTTGCCATCCGGGTGGCCGAACGTCTCTTCGCGGAGGATCGACACGTTGCCGCCTTCGAAACGGCCCAGCGTCCAGTGCCCGGCATTCATCGGCACATCGTTCCAGGCCGCGGCCGTGATCGGGGCCGCGGTCAGCCGATACATCGTCATCGTCTCGCGGACGCTCCGCGGCTGGCCGGCGTTCACCACGCTCAAGTGCCACGTTTGGCCGAGCGCCTTCGACGACCCGCCGATCCAATCGGGAATCCTCGTCGGCAGCGGCGGCCGCTTCCAAAGCAGCGGATTGGCCGGGAAATTTGGCTCGCCATAGACGTGGATCGGCGGCACGGGCGGCGCGTACTCCAGCGGCGGAATCAGCCGCACCGGTTGCGTGGTCACTTCGGCGAAATTGTTCTCTTGCGAGTGCTGCCCCGCGGCCACGGGAATCCGCACGATCGCGTTGTTGCCGAACTGATCGCGAAAATCATTGAGAATCAGCGAGATGTCGTCGGCGATGATGTCGCCCGGATCGCGCGTGGCAGGGATGCCCTCCGGGTTCACCGCAAAGCCACCCGAGAGGCCCGGCATATCGCGGTGATCGATGTACTGCGACGGGTGAATCTCGACGACCGCGTAGGTGCCGGGGCGAAGTCCCACAAAATGATAGAAGCCAAAAGCGTTCGTCGTCACTCGAATCGGCCCGTCGCCATACACGCCCGGCAGCGCCATGTCGCCGGTGATCGGCGTGCCATCCGTGCCGTTGCGGAGTTCGAGCACGATGTTTGCCAGCGGCGTGTCATCCGGCGTGCGGAAGCCGTCGCGGAGCGCGTAGATCTGCTGCGGAGTGAGCGAATCGTTGGTCCCGATCGGCGCGCCGTCGAGAAACACATACCCCGAGAGTTGCCCCGGCGGGATTTCGCAGAAGTTGTATTCCACCAGGTGCACGTCCGAACCGACGCGGATCTCGCTGATCACGTTCGACGACACGAGCTTGCCGCCGCCGCTGCCCAGGTACGACTTGTTGTCGAAATACTGCGTCGGCTGATGTTCGACGACACTATATTGGCCCGGCGGCAAATTGTCGAACCGGTACTCGCCGTTCGCGTCGGTGAACGTGTGATCGATCACGACGCCGTCGCCATCGACGAGATCGACCCGCACACCGGGAATCGGCGGCTTGTTCGTCTGATTCGGATCGATGCAGAGGAACACGCGGCCGCGAATCGAGCCGGGCTTTAGCTCGCCAAAATTGTACTCGCTGCCCATCTCACCCCAGCCGATCATCACATTGCTGATCGAGTCTCCAGGAACCGGCGCCGCATTGCCGCCGAGG
Source organism: Pirellulales bacterium (assembly GCA_050248495.1). Lineage (GTDB taxonomy): Bacteria > Planctomycetota > Planctomycetia > Pirellulales > Lacipirellulaceae > DASYDU01. The sequence continues at coordinate 2,931 of JBFWSG010000022.1, forward strand.
TTACCTGCCGTGTCGATGCCGTCGATCCAGCCGCTGGGATGAACTTCGACGACCGTGTACTTGCTGGCCCGCAGGTTGTTGAACTTGTAGAAGCCCTGGGCGTTGGTAGTGGCCCGCAGGCCGGTGTCGTTGCCGTTCGCGTCGAGCAGCTTGACCACCACGCCGGCGATGCCTTCTTCCGTGTCGCGGTTGAACACGCCGTCGTTCGAGCGGTCGTGATACACGTTGCCCGAGAGCATCACGCCGATCTTTTCGCAGAAGTCGTACTGAATCGCGTTCATGCCGGGCACGAGCACGATGTCGGCAAACATGCTGTACTGCTCGCCGACGTCGAACGAGCGGCCTCCCGCAGTGCCAACGCGCTCGCCGCCATCGTAGTATTCCTCCGGCTGGTGCTCGCGGACCTGGTAGATGCCCTTGCGCAAGCCAGTGAACGAGTACTCTCCGTCGGCGTTGGTGAGCGTTGTGGCGACGACGTTTCCATCCGCATCGAGCAAATCGACCCGTACGCCTTCGAGCAGCAATTCGGGATTATCGAAGTCGCATTCCGGCCCCGTGTCCGCGTGAATCCGGCCGCTGATCGACGCCGGAGGCTTCTCGCAGAAGTCGTAGTTAATAGCGTTGAAGCCCGAAGTAAGGTTGATTCCCGCGAACACGCTGAACTGTTCGCCGATGTCGAATTTCGTGCCGCCGGCCGTGCCGATCCGTTCGCCGCCGTCGAAGTACTCGGTCGGCTGGTGTTCCCGGACCTGGTATTCTCCGGGGGCGAGACCGGTGAACTCGTAGGCGCCGTCGGCGTCGGTGTAGGTGGTCGCTAGCACATTGCCGGCCGCATCGAGCAAATCGATCTGCACGCCTTCGAGCATGTGCTCGGGGTGGTCGAAGTCGCAATCTTCGCCATCGTCGGCGTGGACGCGGCCGCGGATCGAACCGGGCAGCAATTCGCCGAAGTTGTACTCGACCGCGTCGTCGCCGTAGTCGAGCACGATCTGCGTAATGATGTCGTTCCCCGCGACGCCCCCCTTGCTCCCCTCGCGGTCCTTGCCGTCGAGCCAATTGGCGGGCTGCACTTCGCGGACCGTGTAGGTGCCCGGGGCCAGATTCGTGAACTGGTAATAGCCGACGTTGCCCTGCGAGGTCGACGTGACCGTCGTCCCGACGACAACGCCGTTGAGCAACAGCTCGACCGTGACGCCGCCAATTCCCTCTTCGCCGGGGCGATTGAAATTGCCTTCGTTCGAGCGGTCGTGATACACCCAGCCGGACAGGTCCGCGCCGATGTGCTCGCAGAAGTCGTAGTGCACCGCGTCGAGATCGGACGTGATCACGATGCCCGCAAATACGCTGTACTGGTTGCCGACGTCGAACTTTGAGCCGCCGGCCGAGCCGATCCGCTCGCCGCCGTCATAGTACTGCTGCGGCTGGTGTTCGCGAACCTGGTACGATCCCGGCGCCAGGCCGGTGAACTCATACTCGCCGACCGCGTTCGTGTAAGTCGTCTGCAGCACGTTGTCGGCGGTATCGAGCAAATCGATGCGGATGCCTTCCAGGAATTGCTGCGGGTCGTCGAAGTCGCAGGCCGGCCCTTGCGAGAGGATCACGCGGCCGGAAATCGAGCCGGGCAGCAGCTCGCCGAAGTTGTAGTTGATGCCATCGTCGCCGTAGTTGAGCACCGCGCCGGTGATGACGTCGTTCCCAGCCGTGCCGCCGTGGCTGCCCGCCGTGTCTTTGCCGTCGAACCAGCCGGCGGGCTGCGTCTCGCGGACGCCGTAATTCCCGGGCACGAGGTCGATGAATTCGTAGTACCCGTCGGCCCGCGTGGTGGTCTTGATGTTGGTGCCCACGCCGTCCTTCAACAGCTCGAGCGTCACGCCGCCGATGCCTTGTTCGGCGGGAGTATCGCGAATGCCGTCGTCGTCGCGGTCGTGGTAGACGTAGCCCGAGATCGTGGCCAGCGGGACCTGGGCGGCATGAACGATCGCGCCCGCCGTGCGGTCGGTGAAATCGTGCGCCGGCTCGTAGCGGTCGTTGGGCAAATCGAGCGTCAGCCCGGTGGCCGTCTGGGCCGTGGCGAATTTTGGATCGAAGGCATCCCAATAGTCGGTCGACATCGTGAGGTCGACGAAGTGAGGGGCGTTGAACGTGCCGATCATCCGCGATCGCTGAAATTCGCCGCCTTCCACGAGCGCGTTGGTATCGATGGTGCTGCCGTCGACGAACTGCGCTTCGTCAGCATCGAGCGAGAACTCGAAAATCTCGCCGGCGTCGAAACCACTAAACGTGAACTCGATCTTCGTGCCGCCGTCGACGACCTTGATCGTGTCGACGTTGAAGCCGGAGTGGCTGAGGATCGAAAAGCCGACGTCGCCGAACGCGCCGAGGCCGCCCTCGGCGATGTCGAAAAAGATGTCGCCCGTCGACAGGCCGAGCCCGTCCTTGTCGCCGTCGATCACGAGCTTGGTGAGCGTCGTGCCGGCCGCGCCGCCTTCAAAGGTGACCTGGATCACGTCCGGCCGGCTGTCGTCGCCGGTCGCCTCTTCGAAGTAGACCGAGCCCAACAGCACCTGCGGCACCACGTCGCCCGCCATCAAGCGGCGTTCTTCCAGCGATTCGATCGAAAACCGCCGAGCGCGGCGGGGCGCGAGCGAAGTCGACACCGATTGCGGCCTGGCCCGCCGCGAGCGCCGCTTGCTGAAATTCAAGACGCCGAGCGAAGAAAGTATTCCCACAAGCTGCCTCCGTGCTGCAATTGCGGACTTCGGATTGCGAATGGCGGTTTCAACGTCTCGAATTCGCAATCCGCAATCCCAAATCCGCAATCATCTACTTCGTTGCTTCCCCCGCCGCCCGTGCATCGAGCGACCGCGCGACCGAAGGCTGCAATCCGCCTTCGGCCAGATTCCAGATCCGCAGTGTCGTGTCATAGCCGCCGGACACCAAGACCGTCCCCGTGCTGTCGCAAGCCAAGGCGGCCACCGAACCGGTGTGACCGACGAGTTCCCTGGTGACGGTCCGCGTGGCGAGGTCCCAGATGCAAATGCGGTTGTCGCTGCCGGCCGTGGCCAGCGTTTTATCGTTGAGGAACACAGCCGCGAATACTTTGGCGGGTCGCGCGGTGAGCGAAATATCCTGGCCCCCACCGGAGAGGTCGATCACGTGCACCGTGATTCCTTCGCCGGCCGAGGCCAGCCACGTGCCATCCGGCGAAAAGGCCAGCGCTCGAACCCGCTGGCGGCTCGACGGAATGTCGCGCTCCAATGCGCCGGTCGATACGTTCCAGAGGCGAATCGTTCCATCGCGTCCGGCCACGGCCATCCGCAACCCGTCGCGGGAAAAGGCGACGGTGCGCACGTCCTTTGTCGGGCATTCGAGCTGCTGCGTTACTTGTCCGGACGATGTGTTAATGATCGAGAGCGAATTGCAGAACCCCACGACCGCGAGTTGCTGCCCGTTCGGATGAAACGAAACGGCATCGATTGCGCTGGCGAAGCGGGGCGACTCAAACGTCTGTTCGCCATCGGCGGCCTGCCAGAGGCGCACCGTGTGATCGTTCCCTCCGGAAGCGATCTGCTGCCCGTCGGGAGAGTACGCGACGGCGCGGACCCAATCATCGTGTCCCGTGAGCCGCGCATGGAGCTGGCCGGTCGCCGCATCCCAGATGCGGATCAAATGATCGTCGCAAGCGACCGCGATTGACCGGCCATCAGGCGACATGCTCACGCTGGTGACGACCGTCGGGCAGTGCGCGTCGTCGAGTCCGCATTCGATCACGCGCGTCGCCTGGACGGTGTCCGCCATGGTGCACGCCGGACCGATGCACCAGATTCCGCTCACCATCGCGCCCACTGCGAGCCAACGTCCCCAAATGCTTGCCGCTCGTATCATGGTCCGCTTCTCGATCGCTAGCAACACTCTCTTGATGCGACGGAACAATCCGTCTCTTCGGAGTGTATCGACCGGCAAGGGAGCGCGACCGAAGCGGATTTCCGCGGGAAAACCGCGATGAATTGCCGTGCTAGCGGCGTGGCACGGGCGCGAAGAGTCGGCCCGGAGTGGAGAACAAATGGCGCACTACAACGCGAGATTACTTGCTCGCCGCGTCTGAAGGCTGCGTAGTTTCCGCAGAGTTTGCGGCGGGAGCGGCAGTTTCGGCGGCGCCCTCCTTCGGCTCTTGGGCCTCAGGCTTCTTGGCTGCGTCCTTCTTTGCTGCGTCTTTCTTTGTCGCGTCGGCGCCCTTGGGTGCTGCCTTTGCTTCCGCCGCTGCCGGCGCATTCACTGGCGCACGTCCAATCTTCTGCAAATGCTTACTCAACTCATCCTGCAACTTCTGTTCGTTGTCGAACCGCTCGATCACGTCCCACAGCGGGAAGTCCTCGCCCAAGGTCTCATCCATCTGATCGAGCACGTTGCGGTATTGCAGAATATATTGAATCAAATCGTCACCAGTGGACGACTCGTTCTTGAGCGCGTCGGGGAACTCGTCAAACACCTGCCGCCACTTGGCGAAACCCTGCTCGTACAGCTTGCGAGCGCCGAACGGATCGCCCTGTTTGAACGCGCGCGAGGCGTTGAACATTGCTTCGCGGGCGGCCAGCGCATTGGGCGTTTGCTCCAGCTTGGCCCGCGTGTACCAGTAGTCGTAGTTGCTGTCGGACTTGTAATTGATCGTGAACCGCAGCCGCTGATTCTCGCGTTCCAAGTCGCCCGCCAAAATCAGGGCGTGCTTCATCATATCGGGGTTTTCTTTGCCGATTCGTTCGCCCAGCTCGCGGTCGGTGACTTCGAGCTTCTGCGTCGCCTCATAGGCCAGCTCGGTCTGCTGCGTCGTACGCTTTGTGGGGTCGGTATCGAGCGCGGTCCGCTCCTCCGGCTTGAGGGCCGCGCGCTTCTCGGCGACCATCTTGTCCCGCAAGCCGGGCGACATCGAGCCGAGGTCGTCCCGCATCTTATTGACCCGCTCGGTCAATTCCTCTTCTTCACCGAGGTGGAGCACGACGCCCGTCGAATGCTCGATCGGCAAGCGCCCGAATTCTTCCCACTCCTTCTGGGCCTCGACCCAACCGCGGCGGGCCTTGTCGAATTGCCCTTCCTCCTCCACGGCCTCGGAGTAGTTCATCTGCGACATCGCCGGGCTGGAGTAGAAGATGCGCGGGCTCTTGCGGCCCATGCTCTTGCCCTTGTTGTCAACCGCGTCGACGCCCTTCAGATAGTACTCCTTGCCCACGAGCCAGTTGTCGCGCTGGTCGAGCGGCAAGTCTTCGGGATGGAAGTCGTCATCCCGAATAAACAACCGGCGATACTGCACGTGCTCGTCCGCCCGGCCGATCTTCTGACCGATGAACCAGCCAAGGTCCCAGAGCAGGTGCGGATTGTCGCGGTTGTATTTCTCGCCTTCCTTGAGGAACTGAATGCCGCGGCGGACGAACGAATAACGATCGTGATAGTCGTCGAACTCGACCGAGACGTTGTAGGTGAGGTTCCAGGCCTGGAACTTCCAGAACGTGATGAAGTTCGGCTGCAGCTTGGCCAATTGTTCGAGCGTGGCGGTGAGGTTCGTCCAGTCTTCGGTCTTCTTGTAGTAGTTGGCCTTTTCCCAGAGCATGTTCACGGCCACGCCGCGCAAGCCCAGCGTGGCCAGCTTCATCGTTTCGCTCGCCGGGTCGATTTCACCGAGGCTGGCCTGGCTGAGCGGATGCTCGGGGTCGTTTCGCAAGCGGGCCAGTTTGCCGCCCTGATCGCCGGGGCTGCCGGTCTTCGGGTTGGGCGGCGTCGACGGCCGGCTCAAGAGCGCCAAGGGAAACAACAGCACGGCGATCGCCATGCCGTAGGCCACTTTGCGATAAAACGAACGACGTTCCGTCATTTGGCCACCTCGCGCGTGCGGAGGCAGAAATAGCCGATCACGAACAGGCCGATCACGTAACCCAGCGTGACCGCCAGGTTTTGTACGATCTGATTCGAGGGAATGTTGAAGCCGTAGGCCACATAATCCACGGTGCTGAACGAGCGGAAGTCAGGCAGCACCTGGGCCAGACTCAGCATCGCCTGCTTGAGGACCCAGTCGACCCCCTCCATCAATTGCACGGCGAAGCCGCCGTTTTCGAGTCCCGTCGTTTGATTCTTCTGCGTCACGAGCCGGACCAAGGACTCGATCGGCCCGCCGCCCACCTGCTTGCCAGTGGCGACGTTGACAAAGAACTCCCGGAAGAAGCCGAGCACGATGAATGAAATCGTAAACAGCACGGCCACCGGCCCGTTGAGCAGCGTGCTCGCCGTGACGCCAATCGAAATCACGATCACCATCTGCACCCAGATGCCGACTTGCGCCTTGAGGTAGTTCCACAAGGGCGAGGCGTCCGGCAGCCGCAAGTAAAGGTCCGGCTGGGCAAAGCCGTAGTATTGAGCGCTATCGAGACACTGCACGACCACTTCCACGCGGCCGTCCTTGGTCACGAGATCCTTGAGCAGGTCGATCTCCTTCTGGCCGCTGTAGAGCTTCACTGGGATGTCGAACGTGTTGATCGACGCGTCCTTGGCCGTGAAAATGTCTTCGTTGCTCTTGATGTCGGGATTGTCCGGATTGCGGAGCCGGATACTGCCCTGGATGCCCTGCTCGATCTCGCCCTTGTACGTGCGGAACACGCGGACGATCAATTCCAGCGGCAGGTACTTCTGGCCCTCCGCGTTAGTGCGGAGCACCGACTCATTGATGCCGCTGAGCGTCCAGACGGCCGCCGCGGCGCTGCCGCCTTCAATGAAGCTGCGGTACGTCCATTCGCTGCCGACGCTGATGCCGCGCGGCGCCGGGGCGCCGCGGCGATCGAGGAATTTCAACTGGCCGTATTGCGGCACGCGGGCCCGCAAGAATCCTTCCGGCCCGGAAACGACGTACCGCGGGTTTTCGGCCGTGCCTTCATTCGTGATCGAGTGCTCGTGTTCGTTGGTCGAGAGCGCCTTGCCGTTGCCTTCGGCATCGAGGTCGACTTCGTGTCGGTGGTAGTCGTCGAGCGTCGTGCGGCCGATCCGGCCGACAACTTCGCCGTCGGAATTCTTGACGTCTTCGAGACGGGTGACTTCGACCTGATGCGTGTGGTAGAGCGTCCGCACCACGAACAGGTACCCGAAGCAGCTCATGATGGCGAGCATGATCGTGCCCACCAAGGTAAAGCCGAGGATCCGCCCGAGCACGATGTCGCCTGCCCGCACCGGCTTGGTGACTACCGTGTAGATCGTCTTGGTCTTGAAATCATTCG
>JBFWSG010000022.1:10283-92331 GCA_050248495.1 Pirellulales bacterium
CAGCTCATGATGGCGAGCATGATCGTGCCCACCAAGGTAAAGCCGAGGATCCGCCCGAGCACGATGTCGCCTGCCCGCACCGGCTTGGTGACTACCGTGTAGATCGTCTTGGTCTTGAAATCATTCGGCAGGCTGAACGTGCTCAATAGTAGCGCGATCAGCAGGATCAGGTAGGTGGTCGCCGTAAGCACAAAGCTGAACAGCAGCTTCGCGGGCTGGGGATAATCGGTTTTGAGAAACCAGCCGGCGAACAGCAGGATCAAGAAAAACACGACGAGCGCCACGACCACGCGCCGGCGGAAAGATTCTTTGATCGCGAGCCGCGCAATTGCCCACACCCGCCGCGGCGACGTGAGCGCGAGCTCTGAAAAGCCGTTGGTCACCACCCGGTACGTCAGATCGCCGGCCTTCATCGGTCCGTAGCGGACCAGCGCGATGAGGAATCCGACCAGTAGCGCCAAAACGCCCAACACCAGCACGATCAGTAGAAACCTCGGCACTGCTCCGATTTGACCGGAGCCGCCGAGCAGCCACACCATGAAGTCGAGCGGTTGATTTTCGAGTACCATCGTCGGCCGTTAGCTTCCCGAGCGTCGATGCTCAGGGGATGAAGGCGCCCAGGGGATGAATGCGATTCTCAAAGGCCGATTGGCCGGAATGAATGATTTGACTTATTTTCCAGCGGCCACCGCCTGGCCATCGCTCGCCACCGCGCGGCGGCCCGGACGGGCTTCGCTATCACGGACAATCGACAAGAACAGTTCCTCGAGCGTGGTCGTCGGATGTTCGATGCTCACCAGCTCGCCGTGATGCCGCTGGATGACCTGGCGAATCTCGTCCTGGCATTGCGGGCTCAAGTTGCGGCCGCGGATTTGCGTCACATCGGCCACTGTGAGCAGCGAGTCGACTCGGCCGAGCTCCTTCAGTTCACCCTGATGCAGAATCGCAATCCGGTCGCAAACGTCCTGTACGTCGGCCAGCAGGTGGCTGCACATGACGACCGTCTTGCCCTCTTCCTTGAGCTTGATGATCAGGTCTTTCATTTCGCGGGTGCCGATCGGGTCGAGGCCGCTCGTGGGTTCGTCGAGCAGGATCAGCTCCGGCTCGTTGATCAGCGCCTGAGCCAGACCGATGCGGCGGGTCATGCCTTTGGAGTATTCCTTGAGCTGGCGCTTGCGGGCGCGGTCCAGGCCGACCATGTGGATCAGGTTGTCGATCCGCTTCTTGAGTTCCTTGTGCGGAATGTCGAACAGCCGGCCGTAGAAGTCGAGCGTTTCGTCGGCGTTCAGGAAGCGATAGAGATACGACTCTTCCGGCAAGTAGCCGATGCGGTGGTTCTTGCTCACATCCGTGGCGTCTTTGCCGAAGACGAGCGCCTGTCCTTCAGTCGGGAACAACAGGCCCAGGAGCAGCTTGATGGTCGTGGTCTTGCCGGAGCCGTTCGGCCCCAAGAGGCCAAAGATTTCGCCCTGCTTAATCTCCAGGTCGAGCGCCTTGAGGGCCCGCACCTTTTGCCGGCCCCAGAAGTCGCGGTACACCTTCGAGAGGGCTCGGGTTTCAATGACCGTTTCGCCTGCCATACGCCAAAACCTCGCTCAGGCCCAGCTGCCAAATCAACACTGCCAGACTGGATCGTTCTGCTGGAACTTACGTTGCCGAAACCCACGCCAGACGACCGCCGGCCACAGAATTCGCTAACTTCTTACCCCGACACCACTTCGCTACGCGGGTCCGACCCCTCTGGTTCGCCGAAATGTCGGGGTAAGCATGTCACTATAGATGGCGCGTCCGGGGGTCGCAAGTTGCCCCCAAGGCCTACGCAAACCGCAATAACGCGTACTTTTTCTTCCCCGTCCGCAGCACCATGACGGACTCGCTCGCCAGATCGGCCGCCGTCAGCCGCATCTCGACCCCGGATGCCCGGCGGTTATTGATGTACGCCCCGCCCTGCTCGACCGTGCGGCGGGCCTCGCCCTTGCTCTTGGCAAGGCCGGCGGTCACCAGGGCGTCGACGATTGTCAGCCCGCCGTCGTTCGAGAGCAGTTCGACGGAGACGGTTTCGCTGGGGACGTCGGCGAAAATTTGCCCGAGTTGCCGGTCGTCGAGATCGGCGATTTCGGCGCCGAAGAAGATTTCGGTGGCCCGGCGGGCAGCCGCGAGACCGTCGTCGCCATGTACCAGCCGCGTCATTTCCTCCGCGAGGCACGTCTGGCTCGCACGGGCGGCTGCGTCCTCCGCGCGGGCCGAGTCGAGCGCCTCGATCTCTTCCTGCGGCAACTCCGTGAGCATCCGCAGGCACAGCCCCACGTCCGCGTCGTCGACGTTGATCCAATATTGGTAGAACTGGTAAGGACTGGTCCGCTCGGGCGCGAGCCACAGCGCTCCCTGCTCGGTCTTCCCCATCTTCGTGCCGTCGGACTTCGTGAGCAGCGGGCAGGTGATGCCGTAGAGCTGCACGCCGCGCATCCGCCTGGCGAGATCGATGCCCGCGGTGATGTTGCCCCACTGGTCGCTGCCGCCGACCTGCAGCTCGCAGCCGAACGCGTCATAGAGGTGCACGAAGTCAAACGCCTGCAGCAGCATGTAGCTGAACTCGGTGTAGCTCATGCCGCTCTGTTCGCCCGCATGAGAGTCCTCGCGCCCCAGCCGACCTTTTACGGAGTCCTTCGCCAGCATCACGTTCACGGGAAAATTCTTGCCCACGTCGCGCAAGAACTCGAGATAACTCCACGGACCGATCCAGTCGAAGTTGTTGACCAGCTCGGCGGCGTGCTGGCCCTCGAAGTCGAGGAAGCCGCGCATTTGTTCGCGCAGCCCCGCGACGTTTGCTTCGAGCGCTTCCTTCGACAAGAGATTGCGTTCCTGGCTCTTGCCGCTGGGGTCGCCGATCATCCCCGTCGCGCCTCCCACGACCGCGATCGGTTTGTGCCCGGCCCGCTGGAAGCGCCGCAGCATCATCACGGGCAAGAGGTGCCCCACGTGCATGCTGTCGGCTGTCGGATCGAATCCGGCATAGACCACGCGCGACCGCGCGGCAAGCCAATCACCGAGCCCGGCATCGTCGGTCGTCTGATGCACCAGGCCCCGCCAGCGGAGATCGTCGAGGAAACTCATTTCGATTGCGGATTTGGGATTGCGGATTGAGGAATGCAATTTACAATCCGCAATCCGAAATCCGCAATCCGCAATTTGTTCAGCGAAACAGGTCGTCCGCCGCGAAGGGATGATTGAACCCATCCGGCTTGGGCTTGGGGAGCACCTTCAGGATTTGCTCTGCGACCTTGAGATCGTCCCGGGTGGTGATCTTGAGGTTCATCGCCGAGCAGGCGACCACAGTCACCGGATGCCCCAGCTTCTCAACGAGCTGCGCATCGTCGGTCGCCGCCTCGCCCCCGCGCTTCGCATACGCCTCGATCAAGAGCGACCGCCGAAACACCTGCGGCGTTTGCGCGGCCCACAGTCCCGCGCGATCCACCGTCGCGGTGATCGTCTTGGCGTTGTCGACGCGTTTGAGCGTCTCTGCGATCGGCGTCGCCAGGATCGCGGCGCCGCTCTTCTCCGCCGCCTCGAACACCTGCTCGATCCACTTGTCGGCGACGCACGGCCGCGCCGCATCGTGCACCGCCACGAAATCGATGTCGCTCCGCACGCGCTCCAGCGCCCGCTGCACTGAATCGGCCCGGTGCTCTCCGCCCTCCACCACCTCAATCCCCATAATGGCAATATTAGCGCCGAACTTGCGATCAAAATCTTCGCGGTCCTCGCGGGCCACCGTGACGATCGTCTGCTTGACATCCTTGTGATTCTGAAAGCGATCGACCGAATGCAACCACACCGCCCGTCCGCCGAGCATGGCGAAGGGCTTCTTGTAATTGCGATCGCCAAAGCGCGTGCTCTTCCCGGCGGCAGTGATGATGGCGGCAAATGTCGACATGAGGTCAAGGATACAGGATAGGCAGGGCCACGGGCAGGTGGCCTGGAACCCAGAAGAGCGACCAATTTTGGACATTAACGTGGCAACGAATTGGCGATAGAGTCCCTCTACGCGAATGTCGTCGATGTTCGGGCCGGCAGAAAAACCTAGCAAACCTTTCTCGATCACCATTTGCCGAGCTGGTTCGGGGAGCGGAGTCTGCGAAATGGCATTCCTAGCCCCAAAGGGATAACAGCTGCACCCACCCATAGGGACGCAGGTTCTGGTACGGCGCCCACCAAAGCTCCGGCGCCGGGGCCGACCATCGATCCGAATTGATCGCGCCAGATCGAGTAGTCGGCCGCGTTGCTGAGGTTGTCGCCATTGGCGTCACCGCGGTCGGTGAGTCCGAACGCGCCCTTCCAGATCGCGTAGTCGTCCACGTCGACGTCACCATCCACATCGAAATCCGCCGTGAAAGTACGGACGAAGTTGGAGAGCACGATTTGGTTCGAGTTGTAGGTGCTGGTGACCCCGTAGTTCACCAGGAAAGACCCCGCGCCGTTCTCCAGCGCGAGCCGCTGCCCGCTGCCAACGTTGCCAAACACACCCAGCACACCGCCCACGGCGTTGAAGATCGAGAACGTGTCGGCCGCGTGCGGGGCAAAGCTATTGGCGAGATTGAGTTCCAGCGATCCGCCGAGGATCGCCGAGCCAGATACGCCGACCGAGTCGTACGTCGTGCCCGCGGAGGTTCCGCCGATGTCGATGGCGAGTTTGCCCTGAGCCAATTGCGAATAGCTCCCGGCGACGGTTGTGCTGCCGGTCACGGCGCCGGGGGCCAGAACCCCGCTCGCATTCGTCAAGTTGGCGTTATACGTGCCGACCGTCAGGGCACCGCCCGTCCAATTGAAAGCTCCGCCTTGCAGGGAGATCGCCGGGGCCTGGAACGAGCCACCTTGTAGATTGAGCACACCGCCTGGGTAGATCGTCGTTGTACCGGCTACCGAAATCCGCCCGTCCTCTTTCACCGTCACCGTGCCATGTCCTTGCGTCTCACCGGTGTACGAGTCTCCGCCGATCGAGAGCGTGTCCGTAACCGTCCAGCTCGCACCGGGTGTTCTCACCGTGGCCGTCGCCGAGCTGGTCGAGTAGACGCCGACGGCGGTACGTCCTGTCGTCGCCTGCCCCCCATTGTTCACATACAAACTAGCCGTCCCGCGGACGCCGATTTGCAGGTAACTCGAGTTGGTCCAAGTCGTGTCCGGGTCTGTAACCGAGGCGTATCCGACCGAATTTGCGAAGTCGCCCAACACAGTACGTATCGAGTTCAACTGTGCCCCGTGGATTACGTTGAGATATCCTTTTCCACCTAAGCCCATCGTCAGGTTGCCGTTTTGGGCGTAAGTCGTGCCTGGTCCGTCGATGATAATCTGGCCGGAGCTTCCCGGGTCGGAGCCGGAATCCAATTGGCCCGATTGCGTGACGTGCGCCCCGTCGTAGATTCCCAAGGTGGCTATTCCGCGGGTGCCAAGTTCAACGACGCTGCTGTTCCACTGAATGTTGCGCACGTACAAGGTTGCCGTGCTGTTCGAAACCGTGGCCAGCTCCGTGAAACCGGTCGATAGGAGTGACGAAGCTGCTCCCGTCATCGTCACGAAGGCGAGATCATTGGCGGCCAGCCCCATGGTCAAGGCGGGCCCTCCCGAGCCGTTGTTCAGCAGCGAATACTGATCGACGTTGAGCACGAGCGAATCGTTGCCGACCAGCATGCGGTCGTTCTCGCCGCTGACGTTGGTCACAGTGTAAGGCGTGTCAGGGTTCGTGCTCAGGTTGAATTTCACAGTATCGCTGAAACCTCCCGGCCCGAAGGACGTCGGCGGAAAGTAGGGGCTCCAGAGCGAGGCCTGCCGGAAGATCCCCGGGCCGGTGTTGCGGTTGTAGTTGACTGCCTGGGCTGGTCGGGAACTTTGGCTCAGCAGAACCAAAACGAGTGGCACTAACAGCGCCCAACGCAGAAAAGCGCAGTTGACTATCCCGTCAACCACTCGCGTCGTCGACGCGCTGGTGTCAGTTCGATTTCCACATGTAGATTGGAACCTGGCGGCCATCGTTTTTTTCCTTCCGATTTCAGTCGCAACGTATTGGTAAAGAAAGGGTTAAGTGCTGAACAGTCGGCAGCGTCGATATCGCCTGACACCCTCAGACTGCGATCCGTGCGGCTGCCGAACAGAAAATCCAAAGATTTGTGGAGGCCGCCGTCCCGGATGGACACCTGCTGGCCGACGAGCCCGTGCTAAACTGGAGGCTCTCCTCAATCACTTACCGCGCAGCGTGCAAACCGCCATGGACCTACCGGCCGCCTTTGGGGAGTTGCTCGCGCAAGTGCGGAAGGGGGACCAGGATGCGGCTGCCGAACTGGTGCGGATCTACGAGCCGACGATCCGCCGGGTCGTGCGACTGCGGCTGGCCAATGCCCCGTTGACCGCGGTCCTCGATTCGACCGACATCTGCCAGTCGGTGCTGGCCAGCTTTTTCGTCCGTGTGAATCTGGGCCAGTACTCGCTCGATACGCCCGAGCAGCTGGTGAAACTGCTGGCCACGATGGCGCGAAGCAAGCTGGCCGCCCAAGTGCGACGTGAACAAGCTCAACGCCGCGACCGCCGCCGCACGGTCGCCGCGGCCGACGACCAGCAGCTCGTCGGTTCGGTCGCCACGCCCAGCCGGCAGGTTGCGGCCCGCGATTTGTTGGACCACGTTCGCCGCCGGCTGTCGCCGGACGAACGGGCACTCGCGGAATTGCGCCACGAGGGACGCGACTGGGCCGCGGTCGCCGATCAGCTCGGAGGTTCGCCGGACGCATTACGAATGAAGCTCACCCGTGCGATCGACCGCGTTGCACGGGAGCTGGGCGTGGAAGACGAGCTATGACCGACGAGTCCACGCTCTCCGATCGAACGGGCTCCGGCTCGACGCAACGATTGCTCGAGAGCGCGCTCGCCGACCAAAGGATGCGCTGGCGCAGCGGCGCTGGAGAACTCGTCGAGAAACAACTCGAGCGCTATCCTGAATTGCGATCGAGCGACGACTCGATCCTCGACCTGATCTACAACGAAGTCCTCTTGCGCCGGGAGTGCGGAAGCAAGCCAACGCTTGCAGAGTATCTGCAGCGGTTTCCCGGAGTTGCCGAGTCGCTGCGAATGTTGTTTGAAGTTGACGCGGGAATCGATCGCGAAGACCAAAATCGTTCGGTCGAACCGACTCCGATCGCAGCTTTGCTGGAAAACGAGGGCGAGCATCTGCAGGTCGGCGGTTCCGGTGAATCATATGAACCGCGGCTGAAACAACAGCAATCGACTCCGGACGATGCAATTGCCCCGCGCTTTGTTGCCGGAAGCAGTGTGCGGGGCACGGTCGAGTTGAATGCACTGCTACAGCGGCGGCTGCGATTCATGAGCATTGTCACCATGCTCGTTTATTTACAGTCGGGTTGGCAACTTCGCACGTTCTGGCACATCGACCAGTGGCCGTTTTATCGTCTTCATATGGCGATTGTGTGGTCGGTGTTGACGATCGCCATTATTTGCTCCGTTTTTCTTCTGCTAAGACGTCGACCTTTGGCTGTCGGCTGGCTCCGTACGATCGAAGTCGTACTTGTCGCCGCACCGTTGGTTCAACTGACAGCCGTATTGGTCGACATGACCTGGCTCCAAGGCGACTTGCTCCGAGCGCTTCGCACTCCCGGACACGATTCCGGATATTTATTCAACTCGATGGCGCTGTTCTACTTTCCAGTCATCGCCTGTTACGGTGTGCTGATCCCCAACACATTTTGGCGATGCCTGATCGTCGCCCTTACGATCGCCTTACTGCCGCTGTCAGTGCTCTTGGGCGGACTGCCGTTCACTCCCGAAATCTGGACGACCTACCGCGAACCGTTCTTCGAGGGCTTTCTGTGGGTGGCCATGTGGGTCGGCGTAGCCGTCGCCTGCAGCGTCTACGGCTGCCATCGCATCAACGTTTTGCAGCGCGAGGCATTCATCGCCCGGCGGCTCGGGCAATATCGGCTGCGACAGCGACTGGGCTCCGGCGGCATGGGCGAGGTCTACCTGGCCGAGCACGTGCTCCTCAAGCAACCGTGCGCCGTGAAGATCATTCGCCCCGAGCGGGCCGGCGATCCCGCCGCCTTGCGACGCTTCGAGCGCGAGGTGCAGGCCACCGCCCGATTGAAGCATTGGAACACGGTGACCATCTACGACTACGGCATCGCCGCCGACGGCACCTTTTACTATGCGATGGAATACTTGCCGGGCCTCAATCTGGAAGACATGGTACGCCGCTTCGGTCCGTTGCCGCCGGCGCGAGTTTGCCATTTGCTCCGGCAAGCCTGCTCGGCGCTCCAGGAAGCCCACGCGATCGGCCTGATTCACCGCGACATCAAGCCCGCCAACCTCATCGTTTGCGAACGTGGCGGCGTGCACGACGTCGTGAAAGTACTCGACTTCGGCCTGGTCCGCGACGTGTCGGCCGGCAACGGCCAATCGTGCTCCATCGACGGCGTCATTGCGGGTACCCCCGCTTACATGTCACCGGAGCAAGCCAGTGGCGCGCGCGAACTCGATGCCCGTAGTGACGTTTACAGTTTGGGTGCCGTCGCCTACTTCGCGATCACGGGCCAGCCTCCCTTCGGCTATCGCTCGCACGTCCAAGTGTTGGCCGCTCATCTCTATGAATCTCCGCGCCCGCTGGCTGAACTCATTCCGCAGGTTCCGGAGGAGCTCGCTCAGATCCTGATGCGCTCGCTTGCGAAACGTCCCGACGATCGCTTCCCCGATGCTCGAAGCCTTGCCGCGGCACTTGACGCGCTGGCCGACACCGATTCATGGACTTCGGCAGACGCTGCCGGATGGTGGAGTGCGCACCATCGACCGGCATAAGCAGCGTCATCCGCATATCCGATTCGCGCCAAAGGAAGCGACACGGGAACTACAGCCAGTTGTGGCCACGGCACGCGATAGACTTGGAAGTGCGGCCGTTCGGACAATCACTCTCACCGCTTGGCAAAGGCGACTCGCGTGATCGAAGTCCACGATTTTCACAAGGCTTACGCCAGTCATGTCGCGGTGCGCGGCGTTTCGTTTCGCGTCGGCGCGGGCGAGATTCTGGGACTGATCGGGCCCAATGGCGCCGGCAAGACGACCACCATGCGGGCGATCGCGGGGATCATCCCGGCCAGCCGCGGGCGTCTGAGCGTGGCGGGGTTCGATGTGGCCGCCTCGCCAATCGAGGCCAAGCGACGCACGGCGTTCGTGCCGGATGAGCCCCCGCTGTTTTCCGATTTGACGGTCGCCGAGCATTTGTCGTTCTACGCAAGTGTGTACGAGGTCGCAGACGCCGAGGCGAAATCACGGCGGCTGCTGGAAGAGTTCGAACTCGCACAGCGCGTCGACATGCCGGCGGGCAAGCTCTCGCGCGGCATGCGGCAGAAGCTGGCGATTTGCTGTGCGTACCTGTACGACCCGCAGGCGCTGCTCTTCGACGAGCCGCTCACGGGCCTCGATCCGCAGGGCATCCGCGTGCTCAAGCGTTCGCTCCGCGAACGGGCGAACGCGGGGTCGGCGGTCGTGATCAGCTCCCACCTCTTGGCGATGGTTGAGGATCTGTGCACGCATGTGCTGATCCTGGCCGCCGGCGAAGAAAAGTATTGCGGGCCGCTCGGCGAGCTGCGCAACTGCTTCGAAGAAATGGAAGCTACGGCGCGGCTCGAAGATATGTTCTTCGCCGCCACCTCGTCATGATTTCGCTCCCGTTTCATCCCGCCGCGCTGGAGCTGCTCCGCCTGCAAAGCCGCGGCAGGCGCCGGCGGCTGTGGCAGCGGTTCCGCCAGAAGCGGCGGCTGGTGCTGTCGCTCGTGGCTGGTGTGCTGGCGGTGATCTGGCTCGGCAACGCGGTGATGACTGTGTGGCTCCGCGAATCGGCTTCGCTGGAAACATTGCGAGCGCTGTTGTCGTGGGGCTTTGTGCTCTACGCCACCTGGCACCTGGCGAAAGCCGCCTTCTTCCGTCCGGAACATCCTTTCGAGTGGACGGATGCGGAGCGGGAGACGCTATTGAGCATGCCGCTGCGACCACGCGATTTGGTGGGTTACCAGCTTGCTTCGGTCACGGTGACGACGATTGTGAAGACGGTCCTGTTCGGCGTCCTCTTGCTTCCCGATCTCCGCTGCCTGCCGCTGGCCTTTGTGGGCTTGCTCTTGGCGATGCTGCTGCTTGAGTTCGTGCGGATGATCGTCGATCTCGTGACGTGGGGCCTGAGCCGGCGCGCTTACATCTTTTATCGGGCGATCGTCGTCGCAGGGCTCGTCGCGGCTGGCGTCGCAGTCTGGGTCACCATCGCCCGCTCCGATCTACTCGCAGGAAAAGTCGAGCTTGGCGACGGAGTGCTCGATCGTTTCCTGGCCATTTTGAAGGCACTGGAGCCGACGACGATCGGTTACGCAGCCCTCCCGTTCCGGCCATTTGTCGATTTGATTACGGCCACAGCAATCGACGTTCATGGGCTTGCACTTGCCGCCGCGAGTTCTGCGTTCGTCCTCGCGATGGGCGCGAGCATCGCGCCGCTGTATTCGTTCGTCACCAAACGCGCGGTCGCGCGTGAACAGGCGAACTACGCGAAAGTTGCTGCAGCAGCAGTGGCGCGAGAGTCGGTTCATGATGCTGACGGCATGCGTTCTTTGGTGATTCGAGTCGTGCGGTGGCACGGGCTGGGACCGATCGTTTGGCGGCAACTGGTCGGCGTGCGGAGGCAATGGGGAAGCGTGCTGACGGCGATGATCGCGCCCGCGATCTTGGCGGCGGCGCCCTGCTTTGTCATCGCCGAGCCAAATGTCGCGTTCCTGGCCACCGCGGGGACCTTGGCGTTTTACACGTTTCTGCTGCTGCCGACGGCGCTGCGGTTCGACTTTCGCCGCGACCTCGATCGGCTGGCTCTGCTGAAGGGCCTGCCGATTTCGGCGTCGGCCGTCGTTGCGGGACAAACGCTCGCGCCGGTGATCGTCGCCTCGCTGTTTCAAGCCGTCGTACTCGTGTTCGCGGCGGCGGCGCGGTCACTCGCGCCGCAGTACGTGGTCGGTGCGATGCTGGTGATGTTGCCGCTCAATGTGTTCGTGTTCGCATTGGACAACCTCATTTACCTGCTCTACCCCTATCGAGTGCAGCAGGAAGGGCTCGAAATCTTTGCCCGCACAATGCTCACGTTCACGGCCAAGGGACTGTTCTTCTCGGCAGGACTAGGCGCGATGGCGGTGTGGGGATTCGTCGCGGCGGCGATGGCGCGCGCGATCGGAGTCGACGCCTACCTGCTGTTTACGCTGGGAATGTTCGTGGGGCCGGCGGTGGTGGCGGGATTCGTGCGGTGGATGCTCGCGCGAGCGTTTGAGCGGGTGGATCTGGTCGAGGATTTGGCGCGTTAACCGAAGCGCCCGCTCGCAGCTCGACTGAGCTCGCTGAAGTCTACCGCGAGGTCGCCGCGTCCCACCACCATGTGATGGGGCTGTCTTTGGCTTCCTTTCGCGGAGCCACGCGTGGAATTCTGGCGAGTGCACCGGCGCTGTCATCGATGCGATTGGCGAGCGTCGCTGCGGAATCGACCATCACACCGCCACTCACTCCGGCAATCACCTGGCGGCGATTGACGACGACACAATTGGCGACCGTGTCGACCTCGCGCGGAGCCGGCATTTGCGGCAACCGCAGCTTCTCGTTGTCGAGGAAGCGCGAGGGCTTCCAATGGGCGCGCTCGGCCAGGTGATCGCCGTCGATGAGCGCCAGCGCCAACGATAGATCGAAGATTGTCCGAAGTTCGCCGTAGATCGGATACTTGTCGCTGAGCTGGGCCACGTGGGCCGTAAAGCTGTCGGCGAACTGCTGGTTGAGCGGATCGCTCTGGCCGGTGTGGATGCGTTGGCCCTGGGCGGCCAAGGCTTCGTTCTCGCTCAGCACGCGGACGCCATCACCGACGAGCTGGAAAGCGTTGCCGTCGGCAGAGGTCTGGATGGCGACGTAGTTAAGGGCGAACCACCAACGCAAGACTGCCATTGCACTCGGGGTCGAGGACGACCCGGCTCGCTGGGCTTGCTTAGCAGAGTCGAGGTAGCTTTCGACGCCCGGCACGCCGTCTTCAAGGCCCATGCCGATCAGCTTCATGTGGACGTCCGCCTCGACCAGCACACGGGCGACGCGGCTGGTGGGATCGATCCCGAAGATTTCGACGTCTTGCCGGCCGAGCGTGGAGCGAATCTCTTCGAGCCATTCTTTCCGCCGGCCCGGTTCGAGCGGCCGCTGTGCACTCTTGTCGAGGACGGTCTGCGTCGCCGCGAGGGCCGCTTGTCGCGGGTTGATCATGCAGCCAAAAAAGCTGCTCTTCGATTGCTGCGAGCGGCGGAGCAGCGTCAGCAGGTCGTCGAGGCGGATGACGGGAGCGCCCGTATCCGCAGACAGGATGCGGCCAACAGGATCAATCTGCCAGTCACCTGCCGGACCGGCGAGGACCAGATCATTCGATTCTGGACAAACAAAAACGTATTCGACCCTCTGCAAGCCGGCGAGGGTCAGCATGGTTGGGTCGAACTTCTCATGCGCACTCTGTCGGCGGATGATTTCGCGTTCCAGCCGCGGGAGCGAGACGAACCGCAGCTTCGATGCCCGGCGGGCGTCCGCCGAAGTTGCCGACGAAGCAGGCGGCGCCGCGACACGTCGCCCGGCAAGCTCCGCGCTCGGGGCCGCAGACTTGACGAGCTTGAGCGTCCCCGCGGCATCGACGAGCACGCCCGTCGGGAACGGGCGAATCTCGGCTTCCCCGCCGCCGTTCTCCGCCCAGGTATCCTGGGCGACCGTCGAGGTAATCAGGTCGATGAGGGAATCGAAGTCTGCGCTCGCGGCGCCGCCGGAGCTGCCGGAGTTCCCTTGTCCATTGCCGAAATTGCCGGCGGCGTTGACGCCCAATGCAGGACCAAAAACCGCGTTCTGCTGCGGAGCGTTGCCGACTTGCTGATTGCCGAATTGTGCGTAGGCCGAACTGAGCGTGAGGCACCAGGAAACGAGAAACGCAACGGCCCGAAAAGCGAAGCGATTCGACATGGCAATTCTCCAGTGCTCCCACCGCTTATCGTACTCGCAGTGGGGAGTTATTCCCAGCACGGCTTCAGTTGGAAAACGAGAGGGGATTGGAGCGCGTATCGCTGTCCGCTCGCTACGGCGAATTCCGAGCAACGAATGTGGCCAGTCCGTCTGGATGTCGGAGCGGGGCGTTAAGGGCGTCACGACCGGTATTTTGCACACGGTTTCTCGGGAATGGGTGTCAAAATCGGCGGGTCGGTAAAGCTTTTCTAACTGGGTAGACGATAGCGTGTGATGACGTTTCAAGCGTCGGTGCGCTGGCAAATGCGGCGATCCGACGTCGAACGGCAAGGCGGCACTTTCCACGTGTCGCGGACGCGGTTCGGCGAGTTCGCATCCCGGTGCACCTAACTGTGGTGTTTCCCTCCCGTTTCCGTTTCATGTAGGAGTCTCCCGATGAACGTTCGTTTTGCTCTTGCGACGCTGGTCCTGGGCGTCGCTGCGGTGCTGTCGAGCGCCGGCAGCGCTTCGGCCTGTTTTGGCTGCGGTGGCTGCGGTCACCGGTGCTGCTTGCTCAATCTCTTCCACAAGCACGATTGCTGCTGTGAAGAGACCTGTGGTTGTGAAGCGAGCTGCGGTTGTGCCGAAGAGGCCAGCTGTGGCTGCGCCGCCGAGGCCAGCTGTGCCGCTGAGCCGAGCTGCGGTTGCGCTGCCGAGCCGAGCTGTGGCTGCGAAGCCAGCTGCGGCTGCGATAGCTGCTGTGATTCGTGCTGCAAGCCCCGCCGCTGCTGCATCCTGGGCTGCCTGGGCCGCTTGTTCCACCGTCATCACGGCTGCTGCTGCGAAGCTTCGTGTGGTTGCGAAGCCTCGTGCGGTTGCGATGCCGCTCCTTCGTGCGGTTGCGGTGGCTGAGCCATCGGCAGTCTTTCCCCGTGAAAGATTGCGACAAATCAAAACGACTCCCGTCTGCGAGGCGGGGGTCGTTTTTTTTGTTGAGACACGAAGTACCGAGTACTCCGTACTGAGTACTCAGTCACGCCCCGTTGCCGCCGATGCGGTCTTTGCCGACCCAGGGGCGAAGAACTTCGGGAATTGAGATGGACCCGTCCGCCTGCTGGTAGTTTTCCAGGATGGCAATCATGGCCCGGCTGATGGCCACAGCGGTGCCGTTGAGCGTGTGCACCAGGTGGGTGCCCTTTTCGTTCTTGTTCTTAAAGCGAATGTCGAGGCGGCGAGATTGGTAGTCGGTGCAATTGGAGGCGCTGGTGACCTCGCCGTATTCGCCATTCTCGCCGCGGCCAGGCATCCAGGCCTCAAGGTCGAACTTGCGGTAGGCGGGGCCGCCGAGGTCGCCGGAAGCGATGTCGAGCACGCGATACGGGATGCCGAGACCGTCGAAGATTTCGCACTCCAGGTCACGAAAGTAGTTGAGCATGTCATCGCTTTCTTCCGGGCGGGTGAAAGCGAACATCTCGACCTTGGTGAACTGGTGGACGCGGTAAAGACCGCGCGAGGCGCGGCCGGCGGCGCCCGCTTCGGTGCGGAAGCAATGGCTGATGCCGCAGAGCTTGATCGGAAGCTCGTCGGCGTCGATGACCTGGCCGGCAAAGAGACCGCCGAGCGTGACTTCGGCCGTGGCCACCAGATTCAGGTCATGGTTCTCGACGCTGTAGATCTGCGTCTCCGGGCCGCGGGGGATAAAGCCGATGCCCTTCAGGATGTCGCCGCGGGCGAGGTCGGGAGTAATCAGCGGGGTGAAGTTTTCGCCGACAAGCTTCTGCAGCGCGTACTGCTGCAGGGCGAGTTCCAGGAGCACGCACTCGTTCTTGAGAAAGTAGAAGCCGTGGCCGGCGATGCGCGCCCCGCCCTCGAAGTCGACGAGCTTGTGCTGCTCGGCGATGGCGACGTGGTCCTGAACCGGGAAACTCATACGGCGGACGTCGACCGCGCCGGTGCGAATCTGTTTGCTCGCATCCTCGCCGCCGATGGGCGACTCGGGATGCGTCATGTTCGGCATACTATTATGAATCGCGGCGACCTCGGCGGCGATGCGATCGATGTCGGCTTGCTTGGATTCCTTGCTTTCGCGGAGACGGCGACCTTCTTCTTTGCGCTCTTCCCGTTCGGCGTCGGTCTTGGCCTGGCCGATCGACTTGCTCACGACATTCGCCTGCCGCGAGAGCTCCTCGACTTCCGCTTGCAGATTGCGACGCTCGGTCTCGAGCTGCACGAAGCGGACGACGTCGGCTTTCACGCCGCGGCGGTCGCAGTTTTGCTGAACGAGCTCGGGGTTTTCGAGAATGAATCTGCGGTCGAGCATTGGAAGAAGAGGTCAGAGGCCAGAGGTCAGGAAAGGCAGTTATGCCGGGAGTTTGGCGAGTTCGCTCCACAGATAGGCGCTGGAGAGGATGCCTCGCTGGTAGTCGGCTAGTGAGAATTTCTCGTTCGGGCTGTGGGTGTTGTCGTCGTTTTGGCCCCAGCCCAACAGCAACACGTCGGCGTCGAGTTCGCGGGTAAAGGTGTTGACGATCGGGATCGAACCGCCTTCGCGGATATAGACCGGAGCGGTGCCGAAGCCGGATTCGATCGCAGCGGCGGCGGCCTTAATATAGGAACTCTCCAGCGGCACGACTACGCCGGGTGCGCCGTGGTGGTCGACAAGCTCCATCCGTATGCCGGGGGGGAGGCGGGACTCGAGAAACTGCTTCAGGGCGGCGGTGATCTTGTGCGGGTCCTGGTTGGGGACCAGCCGGAAACTGAGCTTGGCACTGGCGCGTGCCGGGAGGACCGTCTTCGCACCTTCGCCCTGGTAGCCGCTGGTGAGGCCGTTGATATCGCAAGTGGGTCGAGCCCAACGGCGTTCGATGTTCGTAAAGCCGGCCTCGCCCCAGGAGCCCTCGACGGCCAGCTGCCGATGGAACTCGTCCTCGCTGAACGGCAGCTGGCGGAATTGCTCGCGTTCAAGTTCGGTGAGCGGCACGACGTCGTCGTAGAAACCGGGGACTTGGATGCGGCCATTGGCGTCTTTGAGCGAGGCGAGCAGCGCGACCAGCGCGCCGGCCGGGTTGGTGACGCCGCCGCCGAAGGTGCCGGAGTGGAGATCCTGTCGCGGGCCGAAGAGCTTCAGTTCGTAGTACGCGATGCCACGGAGACCATAGGTGATCGCGGGGACATTGGGGGCGAACTGGCCGCAGTCGCTGATCACGACGCAGTCGCACGCCAAGCGCTCACGGTTCGCGGCGACGAAAGGCTCCAGGTTGGCGCTGCCGATCTCCTCTTCGCCTTCGATGAGGAATTTTACTTGGAGTGGTAACTGCTGGCCCGACTTGAGCCACGACTCGACGCTCATCACATGGGTGAGCATTTGCCCCTTGTCGTCGGTCGAGCCACGGGCGTAGACATTGCCGTGCCGGATCGACGGCTCGAAAGGAGGCGTCGTCCATTCGTTGAGCGGATCAGGCGGCTGCACGTCGTAGTGGCCATAGACAAGCGCGATCGGTTTCCCTGGGATGGGCGGCGACTCGGCGACGACGAACGGATGGCCGGAGGTCGGAACGAGTTCGGTCTTAAGTCCCATCCGCTCAAAGCGCGCGGCCATCCATTCCGCGGCGCGGCGGATGTCGGGCACGTGCTGCGAATCGGCGCTGACGCTGGGAATGCGCAACAGGTCGCACAGGTCGTCGACGAAAACTTGCTGATGGGACGCGATGTAATCGGCGAATGCTGTCATGGCGTGGCGAGTGGTTGGCCGGAAGTTGGCCGTCCAATATAATGGGGCGCAACGACTTACACCACCGCCGGCGTCGTGTCATCGGGACATACGAGGCGGCGTTTAGAGAGGGTGGGCTGAAGCAATGGATTCGCAAGACGCGGCGGGCGACGAGGCAGGCGTGGAAGACACGGGCGGCACCGCCGCGGTCGTCGCCGAGCCGAAGAAGAAGGCCGAGCGCAAAAAGCGCGAGGTGCCGCGGTACCACGTGATTCTCTGGGACAGCGACCAGCACACGTACGAGTACGTCGAGAAGATGCTGCGGGAACTGTTCGGGCACACCAAGGAGCAGTGCCACAAGATGGCCGAGGAAGTCGACACGAAGGGTAAAGTGATCGTGCTGACAACCACGAAGGAACATGCGGAGCTGAAACGCGACCAGATCGTCGCCTACGGCAAAGACGAGCGGATGAAGAACTGCAAGGGCTCGATGCACGCGACGATCGAATCGGCAAGCTAAGGGGGAAGGCGGAGGGAGGAAGGGGGAAGGTAAGGCAACTATGGTTGAGTATGAGTTGCGTGACCGGACCAAGAAGTTTGCTTTACGGGTGATTCGATTGTGTTCGGCTTTGCCGAGTTCCGATGTTGCGAGGGTGTTGGGAAAACAACTTCTTAGGTCGGGCACTTCGGTCGCGGCAAATTATCGGGAGCAAGTCGTGGACGTACGAATGCCGAGCTACTTGCCAAGCTTGGGATTGTTGAACAGGAACTCGACGAGTCGATGCTGTGGATTGAACTAGTCGTTGAGTCGGGAATTATGACGGCCGAAAGCGTGGCCGATTTGCAAAGTGAGTGTGAAGAGTTGCTCAAAATGACAGTCGCCTCCATCAAAACGCTCAAATCACGGCGCTAGCCGCTACACCCTCCCCCTTCCCCCTTCCGCCCTCCCCCTTCGAAATGAAACTCAAGACGGTCACCCTCGGTTGCAAAGTCAATCAGTACGAGACGGAGTTCGTGCGCGAGGGGCTGATCGGAATTGGCTATCAAGATGCCGCGGAAGAAGAAGCGGCGGATCTGTGCATCGTCAACACCTGCACGGTGACGCAGGAGGGCGACTCGAAGAGCCGGCAGACGATTCGGCGACTTGCGCGGCGGAACCCGGCGGCGAAGATCGTCGTGATGGGGTGCTATGCGACGCGAGCGCCCGAGGAAGTGTCGCGGCTGCCGAATGTAACCGAAGTGGTCACCGATAAGCGCGAGCTGCCCGATTTGTTGGGGCGTTTCGGCGTGACTGATGTGCCGACTGGCATTTCGACGTTTGGGCGACGGCATCGGGCCTATGTAAAAGTGCAGGATGGCTGTCTGCTGCGGTGCAGCTTCTGCATCATTCCGTACGTGCGGCCGCAGCTCGCCAGCCGGCCGATCGAGCACATTGTCGACGAAGTGAGGCGGCTCGCGGCGAACGGCTACCGAGAGGTCGTGCTCACGGGGATTCACTTAGGGCACTACGGCGTCGAATGGAATCGCGGCGCGGCGAAGTGCGATTGGGTCCGGCTCTCGCACCTGGTGCGGCGGCTTGCGGCGCTGCCGGGCGATTTTCGCGTGCGACTCTCCAGCATCGAGGCGACGGAGGTCACGCGCGAACTGGTCGACGTGCTTGCCGACCACGGCGATAAGGTCTGCCCGCACTTGCACATTTCGATGCAGAGCGGCAGCGACAGCGTGCTCGCGCGGATGCGGCGGCGCTGGGGCAGTCAGCGTTTCATCGATCGCTGTGGGCTGATGAAGGAGCGGCTCGACAGGCCGGCGATCACAACTGACATCATCGTCGGTTTTCCCGGTGAGACAGACGCCGAGTTTGCGGAAACGATCACTACAGCGCGAACCGTCGGCTTCTCGAAGATTCACATTTTTCCGTTCAGCGCGCGGCGAGGCACGCCGGCGGCAACGATGCCCAATCAGGTACCGGCGCACGTGCAGCAAGCGCGATCGCGCGAGCTGGCGGCGGTCGAAGCGGAGCTGCGCGAGGAGTACTTCGCGCACTTACGCGGCATGCAACTGCGCGTGCTCGTGGAATCGAACGAAGAGGGAGAGTGGATCGGCACCTCGTGCCGCTACGCTTCTGTGACGATTCAAAGCGACGCAGCGAGCGCTGGTGAACTGATTGATGTCATCGCGGGGAATACGCAGAACGGCCGCATCGCTGCGCACAGGGTCCGAAACTCGCCAGGAATTCTTGTCTAAATTGCGAACTCTTCGCAAACACCGTGCGTAGCGGGTGCGGTGGCGGAATTCCGTTGCTTTTTGTGGACGATTGCGTTAGGGTGGGCGCATCGTCGAGCGCACGGCTGGGGCGTCGATCGGCGATTTGCAGCGTGATCTCTGGCCGTGATGAGATTGCTCCAGAGATGCTGCACCCACGCGGACGACGCAGCGCGTCGCCCCACGATTGCCGCCACCTGCGAGCAGCAGGCTCGCGCGGTCCTACCTTGAATTTGGAGCTTTCGATGAAATCGCGCGGCGGAGAGCGTGTGGGCGGATTTACGCTCGTCGAGCTGCTGGTCGTGATTGCGATCATCGGCGTCCTGGTGGCACTCTTGCTGCCGGCGATTCAGGCGGCCCGCGAAGCGGCGCGGCGGAGCGAATGCTCGAACCATTTGAAGCAGATCGGTCTGGCAATCCAGCTGTATCACGATACGGCGAAGTTCTACCCGATGGGGCGAGACCAGACGAAACAGTGGGGAACCTCGTGGGCGTTTCGTGTTCTGCCGTTCATGGAAGAGCAGGCGATCTACGACGGTTACGTGGAAAAGGATGAGGTGTTTCGCGATTCGAACAGCAAGGCGATGCGGACACCCGTTGCGGTCTTCGTATGTCCAAGCCGGCGTAGCGCGATCGCAGATCGAGATTTCGATAACGACAACGACCCGCCGCTCGTGAAGTCAGCAGCTGCGCCTGGCGACTATTCGGCGAACGCCGGTCACGAAGAAGACACCAACATGGAAGAGAACGACTTCAAAGGCGGTGAGCTAAACATTGGATTGGCCGGGCCGATCTTCAGCGGTTCGAAGATCAACGCGCGGCGAGTGATCGACGGCCTGGCCAATACACTCGCGGTCGGCGAGCGACATATTCCGCCGCTCGATCCAGCTTGGGGCGAGGAAAGGCCTCATTGGGAAATTGGCGACACTGCGTTCTTCTCGGCCGACACCATTCACACGATCATGAGTGGCACCGAAGACGGGCTGCCCGGCTCACCCGATGAGAAGCGCTTGCGCGACGATCGGGAAGACCATCGCTTTGGCGGTCCCCATTCCGCCATCGTGCAATTCGTCTATCTCGACGGCCACGTCGAAGGCATCGAGCGGGAGATCGAAAAAATTCCGCTGATGCTCAAGAGCTCGATCGGCGACCAGGGCACGATCGAGCAGCTGGATTAGCTACCAGGACTCGCATCGGCCGACGGCCGGCGCCATTCACTCGAAAGGAGACCGCCCGACAAGCACTCCCCTCCCGCCTAGATTCCCTCCCGTTTTAACTGCCTTCTAATTCCTACCTCAGAAAGCGAGGCAAGCATGCAGCGCAACATTTCGCGCTCGTTACGTGCATTCACATTGGTTGAGGTTCTGGTCGTGATCGCGATTATCGGCATTCTGGTGGCCTTGTTGCTGCCGGCAATCCAGGCCGCCCGCGAATCGGCTCGACGGAGCGAGTGCCAGAATCATGTGAAGCAAATCGTGTTGGCGGTGCAGACGCACCACGATGCCAAGAAGAGTTTCCCCGCGGGCCGCGACAAGCCGGATCAGACCGGCGTCTCGTGGTCCTTCCAGCTGTTGCCGCAGATCGAAGAGATGGCATTGTTCACCGCGTACCACAAGGGCGCGCGCGTGGACGATGAGCCCAACAGCGCAACGATGCGGACGCCGATCAACGTCTACGCCTGCCCGTCGCGGCGGAAGGCGGCCGCGGATCGCAATTTCGACAACAACGACGCAGCGCCGGACGCCGACAAACAAGGCGTGGCCTCGCTCGGCGACTACGCCGCCAACGCCGGCTACAAAATCGAGACCGGCATGGAGAATCTCGTTAACGACGCGTTTACGGACAAAGCCGTCGACACCAGCGTTGCGGGACCGATCTACAGCGGGTCGCGGATCGCCATCCGCCGCGTGATCGACGGATTGTCATCGACAATCGCCATCGGCGAGCGGCACATCCCGCGTGAGGACGAGAAATTCGAAGAATCTCGTCGTCAGGCCCAGCAGGGTGACACGGCATTCCTGGCCGGCGATAATCGCTTTACGATCCTCCGCCAGAGCGGCGACGTGCTGGACGGCGACACCTCGGATGACGGCATCGCTTCGTCGCCGGATGATCCGAGCAATCGGAAGTTCGGCTCGCTGCATCCGGGCGTGGCCATGTTCGGTTTCCTCGACGGTCACGTCGAAGCAATCGCCAACGACATCGACGCGGAAACGTTGATGGCGCTGTGCACGATCGCCGGCAGCGAGATCGTGAATCGCAAGTAAAGAATTTTGGCGGCACGTCAGGAGCATCCAGCGACGGGCGTGGTCGGCGAATTGAAGCGCACGGCCACGCCCTTCGCCGAGCCTCAGGGACGTGCCACTCTGCCATTAGGCGACTTAGAAAATGCAAACTCTCGCTGTCATCTTCGACATGGACGGCGTGCTCGTGGACTCGTACCACGCGCATTTCGTCAGCTGGCAGCGGTTCTATGGGGAGCTGGGCATCGCGTACAGCGAGGAGCAGTTTGCGGCCGACTTTGGCCGCACCAGCCGCGACATCCTGCGTCGATCCCTGGGCGACAACCTGCGTGACGAGCAGGTCGTCGCCTGGGACACGCGCAAGGAAGCGATCTATCGGGAATTGCTCCGCGAGAGTTTCCCCGCGATGGACGGAGCGGTCGAGCTGCTCCAGGCACTCAAATTGGACGGCTTCCGACTGGCGATCGGCTCCTCGGGCCCGCCGGAAAACGTGGCACTGGTGGTCGAGCAATTGGCGGCCGGAGTGCATTTCGACGCGACGGTGACCGGCGCCGACGTCACTCGCGGAAAGCCCGATCCGCAAGTCTTTCAAATCGCCGCCGAGCGGGTCGGCGTGGCGCCGGCCGGATGTGCGGTGGTCGAAGATGCGGTGCACGGGATCACGGCCGCCAAGCGCGCCGGTATGACGGCCATCGGACTCACCGGAACTCTCGAACGCGACGAGTTGTCGGCGGCCGACGCGGTGGTTGATAGCTTGCGGCAACTTTCTGCCGAGCGAATTCGCGCACTCGTCGCAGCGCACGATGGTTGAAGCCGACGCGCTTCGCGCTGCGATCTGTTGGCCGGCAATTCTTTCCTGGCAATTCTCTGGCGTAAGTTCGCCAATCAAGTTGCGGAAGCCTGCGCACTCGACAGTCGAATAGTGTAACTGAAGCTGTCACCGCAATCGTTAGCGCGCAAATCGAATCACGCAGCGCGACGAAGTGTCGCCACTGTGTGCTGCCGAGTTAGACGCGAAAAAAACACCCCGCTATACTGAGGGGCCAGGCGATTGCTTTGTGCGAGTCGCACGGACAAGTAGCGTATGCCTTTGCGCGAACTCGATTCGAGAACGAAAGCAGGCTTGCCGCTTGAACTGCGCTTGAGCTTATCTGTCGAGTTCCTTTTCTTTCCCGAAAGTTCTTGGAGCCCTTGTAGGTCCCCAGCGATCGCGGAAAGTGTTTGTTTGGAGTAGTGAGATGAAGCTGTATGTGGGCAACCTTTCCTTTTCGACGACGGAGGAGACGTTGCAGAACGAGTTCTCGGCCCACGGCCAGGTCGAGGAAGTGGCGATTATTTCGGATCGCGACACGGGACGCCCGCGCGGGTTTGCTTTCGTGACGATGAACAACGACGGCGAGGCCCGCGCCGCGATTGACGCCATCAACGGCACCGAGCTGGATGGACGCACGATCACCGTGAACGAAGCCCGCCCGAAGGCGAGCATGGGCGGCGGTGGCGGCGGCCGCGGTGGACCGCGCGGCGGCGGTGGCGGCCGCGATGCCGGCCGCGGCGGCAAGCGCTGGTAGGCGCTGGAAGGGCGCCAGAACTTCTCGAAAAGTCTGGTCCCCAAGAGAGAGGCCGTAGCGGAACGAAAATTCAAGACGCTCGTGGTCCGCGCTGCGGGATCTGCGGCGCGGACACGCGTCCTTGTCGTGGTGCGCTCGCCGGGTTAGGCTGATTCTTATGGAACAGCACGAGCTCACGCACAAGCTTGCCCAGCTTCACGCCGAAATCTCTCGGGCCGACGACGTCAATCCCGAGAATCTGGAGCTGCTCCGCAAACTGACGGCGGATATCTCGCGGATTCTCGAGCAGAAGGGCGAGGCCGGCAGCGAGGACTCGGAAAGCGTGACCGGCGGGCTCAAAGACCTGCTCTTGAAGTTCGAAGCCGATCATCCGGAGCTGTCGATCTCGCTCGGCAAGGTGGCCGACGCGCTGGCGGCCATCGGGATTTGAGGAAGCGCGGGGATTTGAGAGTGCGGCAGCAGTTGGTTACTCAGTTCGACTGAAGTGACGAAGTTCAGGGGAGGGTCCGGCCATGGCGGTGAAGCTCGGAAATCGCGTCGTGCCCAGTTTGCTCGTGTCCGACATGCGGCGAACGTTGGAGTTCTACATCGAGCGGTTGGGATTCGTCCAAACCGGCTTCTATCCGATAGAGAGCGATCCGGAATGGACCGAGGTGCGGCGCGACGAAGTGGCGATCCACTTCTACGTCGACGCGCCGCATTCGACGCGTTACACGCCCAGCTGCAGCGGCACGCTCTATTTCTATCCCGATAGCGTCGAAGCGCTGGCCGCCGAATGGCAGGGCAAGGTGCCGTTCGTGTGGGGTCCCGAAGTCATGGACTACGGGATGCGGGAGTTCGGCATCCGCGATCCGAACGGCTACTATCTTGCGTTCACCGAACCCGCCCGGCAGGACGCCATTCCGAGTGTGCGACGGCAACCACCAGTAGCTGACGATGTCCGATAAGAAGACTTTAGTGTTGCCGGTGCTGCTGATCACACTGGGCGCCGGCTGGCTGCTCACTGCGATGGGGGTGGCGCCGGAAATCAATTGGATCTGGACGCTCGGACTGGCGTTGGTGGGAGTGTTGGCGCTGGCGGTGAGCGGCATTGATAAGTCGACGATCGTCATCGGACCGCTGTTTGTTTTGGCCAGTTGCCTTTCGTTGCTGCGGCAAACCGGGCGGCTGGAAGTGGATATGGAGATTCCGGTGCTCGTCATTGCCACGGGTATTCTCCTGCTTGTGGCCCGATACCGCCGCATTCCCGCGCCGAGCTGGTTGCTGGAGCCGCCGAACAAGCCGGACGGGCGCTGAGCGTCGTTTGGCCATCGCTCAAGGACCAAAGCGAACGGGTTCGATTTCACCGGCCGGCGGCCGGTGCCACTCTGTTTCGCGCTTAACCAGCGAGCGCCTCGAAGGCCAGGTCCAGCGTAGTAACTTCATCGTGTGTATCGTCGCACTCGCCGTGGGAATCCACTGGTGTCGCCGCGTCATGAGTCGCGACAATTCGATGCCTCGCCGACCACCAGGCAAGTACCTGGTCGGTAGAAGCGGAAGTCAACCGCGCACGTCGAACGGATTGGCGTGGAGGGGCAGTTTGTATTACCCCCGGCGGAGCAAGGGGCTGGGGAATTGATTCGATCGTAGCGCCGTTATCGGGTTCCGAACCCGCTGTGGCGGCGGTGAACGCACCGCTGCCGCCGGACGTGAACGACAATCCCCGCCCGAAATGGGCCTTCCAGATGTCGAAATCGCTCTCGCCGACGAGCCCGTCGCCGTCACCGTCGGCGCCATGGTAGGGTTCGACCGTGACCCCCAGCGTATCGCGCCAGATCAAATAGTCGCAGGCGTCAACCACGCCGTCGCGATTGAAGTCGCCGGACGTAAACTGTGGAATTCCTTGCGATTCGTATGCACCCATGTCGATTCGTATCACTCCGTCTCCGTCGCCATCCACCATGCGGCTGAAGGGATTGCCGCGCTGGTCGAAACCGAGCGGCGTACCAGAAACCAGTGCACCGCCATCGATGGCGGGACTACCCGGCAACAGCGAGTGCGTCTTGGTTGGCCCACCGTTGGTGAACAGGGGCGCCAGCAGCGGATCGATTACGCCGCCGTCTGCCGCGCCGATGAGATTGCCATCGGCGTCCGGCGAGCCTACCGGAGCAGCAACCAGAGACGTCGAGGCGTTGCTGCCGATAAGGCTGGAGCGGATGCTGGCGAAAGTCAATCCAGGATTGGACAGATCGAGCTCATTGCCATTAGACGAGAGATTCTGGGCGATGATCACGTGATCCAGCTCAAGCGGGCCGCTAAACTGCACCCCCGCCGCGAAGTTGGACGAATTGAGGGTGCGATTCAGGACGATGGTGGAATGCCGCAGCGTCACGTCGCCTTGCAGCCACAATCCGCCCGTCGCTTGGGACGACAAGTTGCCGGAGACCGTCGTCGAGTGGAATGAGATGCGATCCGAGATAGAGCTGTTGGCCCATACGCCTGCTCCAGCCTGCATCGTCGAGTTTCCTGCGATGGTGCTGCCCATGACGCTGAGGTCGCCGCCGGAATGATAAATTCCGCCACCCAGTGACTGCATAGCGGTGTTTCCGGAGATGGTCGTATTGGTCACGAGCAGGTCCGCCTGGCGGTTGAATATCGCTCCTCCACCCGAGGTGCGAACGTTGCCGGTTACCCGGTTCGATTCGAAGGTTGAATTCGCAATCGCAACCAACCCGCCGAGGTTGTACAGCCCGCCGCCGGCACCGGTGCCAATGTTGCCGCTGACGACACTCGAAGCGATCAGCATGGAGCTCTGGGAACTGGCGCCATTGCGGTAGATTCCGCCGCCGCGCCGCGCGGTATTTCCAACGACCTGGGTGCGCGTAAGAGACAATACCGAAGCGGAGCCGCCGGAGGACAGCCAAATCCCGCCGCCATCGCCAATGTCCCCGGTGTTCGCCGCCCGGTTGTCGCGGAGCGTGGCGCCGTCGAACGTCATTTGAATGTTCTGGCCGGCAACGGTCGGACCCGCCACACCTCCCCCGTTGTTTCCAGCGCTATTGCCGGCAATCGTTGTGCCGTTGACAGTGAGATTGCCAATCCGCATGTAGATGCCGCCACCGGTTGAACTGGCGGTATTATCTTGAATCGATCCGCCGTTGACGATGAGCGTGCCGAGATTTGCACCTTGCGTGCCGAAGCCAGCCGCAATGCCGCCGCCGCGGGTCGCCTTGTTTCCGGTAATTGTGAGATTGGTGACTGCCAGAAGAGCGCTGGCCGCCGTCTCCTGAGTGGGCCGGAAGTACAGACCGCCGCCGTACATCTGGGCCGAATTCTCGCCAATCACGTTGTCGGCGATGGTCGACGTGGCAGCGAAATTCGGGGCGTGCCAAACGCCGCCGCCGCGGCCCATGGCAGCGGTCGGGCCGAGCGCTTCATTGCCCGTGATTGAGCTGCCCAGGAGCGTCAGCCGGTCGCGGTTGGAATAGATGCCGCCGCCGTTGCCCGCGGTAGCGGTGTTTTCGCTCAGCGTGCTGAATTGTACGGACAACTCGCCGTTGCGGCCGTAGATGCCGCCACCGATGAGCGCACGATTGCCGGAGATGGTGCTGCCGGCGATCGCCAGGTCGCCAGTATTGCTGTAAATACCTCCGCCCCGCCCTGTTTGAGAATTGGTACTCGTGCTGCGGTTGTCAAGAATGAAGCTGTTGATGATTGAAAGGTTGCGGGCACCGTTGGCGGAGATACCGCCGCCCTGTTGGGCCGAGGTGTTACCTGAGATCGAGGAGTCACGAATCGTGACTATAGGCGATTGCGGAGTGATGAAGATCGCCCCGCCCTGCTGTTTCGCCAGGTTTGCAGTGATTGTGTTGGACGAAATGATTACCCGACCATCTATTGGTCCAGCTCCGATGTACAATGCCCCGCCGCGATTCGCCTCGTTATCGAAGATGGTATTGCCGCGAACGGAAACTGTGCCCCCCGGACTGGCCTGCGTCCATATGGCTCCGCCCTGGGAACCGGCTTGGTTGCCGTTGATGATACAATCGGCGACGACCGACTCCGCGCCGGAGCCGATCAGCGCGATTGCACCACCGATGGCAGCCCAGTTATCGGCAACGACGAGTTCCTCGGCGCGCAGTGCCTCCACCGACCGGATGGCGCCGCCAAGCTCGCTGTCGCCGCCGGTGAGCGTAAGTCCGCGAATCGTCACGTCGCTGAACTGCAAAGCGTTGCCATCATCCACGTTGAAAATGCGACTGCCGTTGCCGAGTACCTCGTGCTCCATGTCTGGGTCATTGCTGGAAGCATCGATCGCAAGCAGCGCAGCGCCGGGGCCGAGAATTGAGACCGCGTCCAAAATTTTGAGTTCGCCCTGTGTGAGCAGGATCGTCGCGCGGCCTGCGGCCGTGAGCGACTCCGCGAATTCGATCACGTTTGGGCCGCCAACGATGTTGGCGGCGAAGATGGCCTCGCGGAGCGAAGTCAGTCCGTCCGAAAAGTCCGTCGTGTCGTCGAGCGTGGTGACGAGGATCGATCCATCGACTGAACCGCCGCCGGCAGCGAGCAGGGCCTCGACCTGCGCGCCGCTGCCGGGCAGCGACTGGCCGAAATGCAATTTCCAGACGCCGTAGTCATCCTGGTCGACGGTGCCGTCGCCGTCGCCATCGGCCCCGCTGTAGGCATCCACGGATTGGTTCAGCGTATCACGCCAGACGGTGTAGTCGGCAGCGTCGACGATGTCGTCGTGGTTGTAATCACCGGGAAGTGCGGGCACATTCGTGAACTGCTGCACCTCGAATGCGCCGATGTCGATAACAGCAATTTCGATGCCGTTTCCGTCGCGAATACGGTCGAAACCAGGACCGCGCTGGTCGTAAAGCGGACCGCCCCCTTCGCCGCCCGCGAAAACCGACGGGCTGCCGGCATCGATGGCCGGGCTGCCGGCGAGCAGGGCATGTGTCTTGGTCTCTCCGCCGTTGTCGGCGAGCGGGCCGAGGCCGGGGTCGGCGGTCCCGATGATCTGGTCACCGTTCTCGACGAAGGTCTCCGCGACGAAGCTGCCCGTGCCGATGAGGTTGTAGCCTTGGGAAATCAAGCTGTTGGTCGGGCCGGAGACGCCGATGTCTAAAGCACCCGCCGGCCGTGGGCCATTGGGGTCGAAGTTGTCGGCGACGATCGTGTGATAGAAGGAAACGGGCGAATCCCCAGGCGACGGCGCCGCGAGGACACCGCTGCCGGCGAAGTCGTTGGACACATTCTCGGTCACCGTCGAAAACTGAAAGCGAACTTTGCCGCTGTCGTTCGAGAGGCCCCCGCCGCCGAGCGGCGCGACGTTGCCCGACACCGTCGAGTTCAAAATCATCGTGTAGCGGAAATTGGGCGTATCAACGTGGATACCGCCCCCCTTCTGAGCGGAATTGCCGCTGATCGTGCTGCTCTCGATGCGGACGTAGCCGTCGCCGTTGCGAATGCCGCCGCCGAAATGGAGGGCCGAGTTGCCGCTCACCGTGCTCCGTGCCACGGTCAGATAGCCGCCGTTGACGTTCTGAATGCCGCCGGCATCGCTCACCGAATCGTTGCCGGTGACGACGCTGTCGAGCACCTGGAGGTTGCCGCCCCAATTGTAGAGACCGCCACCGGAGCCGATGGCCTCGGGGATCGGCGAGATTGCGGAATTCCCCGAGATCGTGCTTCGCGCGACCACCAGGCTGCCAGCGGCCGTGTTGTAAACGCCGGCGCCCCATTGACTGGAGTTGCCGGTGATCGTGCAGTCTTCGACGGTCGTGACGTCGTTGTTGAAGATCGCGCCGCCGCTGCCGTTGCCGTCGGCGCCGGTCAGCGTCAGCTTGCGGAGCGTGATCTGGTTGAAGTAAATGCCGTCGTCCTGTAGCACCAGCACGCGCGAGCCGTTGCCATCTTCCACGCCGGGCGTGATGTCGTTGCCGCTGGCGTCGATTGTAATTCTCGCGGCGAGCGCGGAGGCGTCAACGGTCGCGCTGTCGTTGATCGTCAGCTCACCCTGGTGAAGCGTGATCGTCTGGCCGGACAGGTCCGGCCGGAAGAAGATCACATCCACCGTGGCAAACAGATTGGAAAGTGAGATCGCCTCGCGGAGCGAAAGGTCACCGGGCGAGTAGTCGCCGTCGTTCTCGTCGATTGTGGTGTCGACCTGAAGGTAGCGCGCGTCGCTTTCGAAGGCGCCAATGTCGATGCGGGCGGTGGCATCGCCGTTGCCATCGGCCACACGGAAAAAGCCGCGCTGATCTTCGTTCGGCACGCCCCCAAAACCCGCGAACGCGAGCGGATCGCCGGCGTCAAGGGCCGGGCTGTTGAACAATAGCGGCAGCGTTTGTGTCGACCCGCCGTAGTCGCCGAGCGGGCCGAGGCGCGGATCGGCGACGCCCGTCTGGTCGCCGACCTGGTTGAACTTGGCAAGCGACGTGCCAAGGCCGATCAGATTGTACTTGAGCGAATTGAACGAGTTGGCGGGGCCCGGGACGCCGGTCACATGATCGACGTCGCTGCCCGAGTTGCCGGCGATGATCGAGGAGCGGACGTCGGTGCGCGTCGTGTTCGTGTCGCCCCAGCTGCCGACCCCGCCGGCCGTGCCGGATGTGGACGTATTGCGGGCGATCGTGCTGAACTCGATCGAGGCGATGCCGGAGAAATTGAACACCGCGCCGCCCCAGCCCGCGGCCGTGTTGCCGGTGAGGGTCGAGTTGCGAATCGTCAAGTTGTGTTGGCCGCCCATGTCCGATGCGTTGAAAATGCCGCCGCCGTCGTCACCGGCCGAATTGGCGATCAAGGAGCTGTCCTGGATCGTGACGCGACCGACGCCGTTGGCGATCGCACCGCCGTCATCTACCGCGGCGTTGTCGCGCAAGGTGACGCGCGTAAGCGTCGCGTAACCCGTGGTGTTGTACAAAGCGCCGCCGTCATCGGCCGCGTTGCCGGAGATGACCGAGTCCGAAACGCTCAAGTTTTCGTGATTCTCGATGCCGCCGCCGTCGCCCGCCGTGTCGCCGCCGGAGATCGTGAGGAGCGAGATGCTGACCACCGCGAGACTGGAGTTCCCATCATCGATACGAAACACGCGGTGGCCGTCGCCAATGTTTTGATCGGGCGTGGGATCGCTGGCCGAGGCGTCGACCGTGAGCAGGCTCGCCCCCGGCCCGCTGATCGAGAGCGGTTTGTTGATGACCAGCTCGCCTTGGGTGAGCGAGATCGTTGCCGGGCCCGCGGCGGTGAGCTCCGGCGCGAAATTGATGAATTCGTTCGGCGCTGCGGCGGCAATCGCGTCGCGGAGCGAAATTCCGCCGACGCCGACCCCGTCGTTCTCGTCGACGAGCGTGTCGACAACGATCGCCAGCACCCGGCGATCTTCGAGAGGCTCGAAACGGAGCGGCCGGCGGCGGCGCTCGCGCAAGCTCGGCTGCCGATTGAGCCTCCGCGCCTCGGCGCGCAACGAGAACCAGTCAAGGCGAGTCTGCCGAGACATTGAGGCGACCTCCCATGGTTGAGCATCCCACTGGCCGCCCTATTCTAACGCGGCCGTCGAAGAGCGGGCAACAAAACCGTGCGGCGGCTTTGCGCAGGCCCCCAGCTCTCTGACCCCATAAGGAGTTAAACGAAGAGGCGCTTCGCGGCGGCGCGGCCGCGAGCGGCAATGGCAGCATCGACGAGCGACAGCTGCTCGGGAGACAGAGACCGGAGCATCGCGGCGGCCGTTTCGGCAATTTGCTCGGGACGCTTGGCACCACAGAGGGCGGCGGTAATCCCGCTCTGGTGGATCGTCCAATTAACTACCAGTTGAGCGATGGAGTGGCCAGAGAGTGCGGCGGCGCGGCGGAGGGCGTCGAGGAAATCCTGATTCTTCTGCCACTCTTCGCCCTGAAACATGGGCATGGTTTGACGTTTGTCGCGCGCGTCGAACTGGTGCTCGCGCGTAAACTTGCCGGCCAGCAGCCCCTTCATCAACGGCCAGTAGATCGTCACCGCGATGTTATTCGACCGGCACCAGGGCAGCGTGCGCTGCTCGATGTCGCGCTGCAGCATGTTATAGGGAAGCTGCACCGCGGCGAGCGGCGTAATGGCCTGAAACGCCAGCAGCTCGTCAAGCCTACAATTCGAGGCGCCAACGGCGCGCGTCTTGCCCGCGGCCATCAGCTCGCCCAGCGCGGCGGCCGACTCTTCAATCGGAACCCTTTCATCCGGCGAATGCAAATAGAGCAGCTCGACGTGATCCGTCCCCAGCCGGCGGAGGCTCTCGTCACATTCGCGGCGGAGCACCTCGGCGCGGCCGCAGGTGACCATCTCGCCGCCTTCGTAGTGTATGCCGCACTTGGTGGCGATGACCATTTCGTCGCGGCGGTTGCCCAATGCGCGGCGAATGAGATTTTCGCTTTCGCCGTTGGGTCCGTAGACGTAGGCCGTGTCGAGATGATTCACGCCAACATCGAAACACTTCTGGATCGTGGCGATGCTATCGGCCTCGGTCGTGCCGAGCGTCGTCACGCCCGCAATCGGCCAGCAGCCGAGTGCCACGGGCGCGATCGCAAAGCCGGAGTTTCCTAGTGGTCGGCGTTCGATTTGCGAGAGGAGCGTCATGGCGACCGTTCTACCAGCCGGCCAGAAGTAGCGTCAACGTGCGATATTGCAGCGCGACACCCGACGGCCTGGCGCGGCAACCATCGCGGTTGAGACGACGAGCGACACCAGCGCGATCGAGGAAGGCTCGGGCACAGCCGCTGCTGGCCCGAGCGAGCCATCGCCTGCCGCCGCCACCTGGCCGAAGTTCGCCTTCCAGATGTTGTAGTCAGCCTGGTCGACGCTGCCGTTGCCCGAGGCGTCGGCGGCGAGCGTGTTGGTGCCAAACTTGTCCCGCCAGACGCTGAAGTCCGCGGCGTCGACGCGGCCGTCGTGGTTGAAGTCGCCGAGCACGCCGCCGACTTCGAGCGTCACGGCGTTCGCGCTGTAGTCGACGCTCCAGCTGGCGCCGCCGGCCAACTCGGGGAGCGACTCGCTGTCGAAAGTGCCGGTGAGTCCGCCGGTCGCGGCGACGACTTGGAAGCTGGTGCCGATCGCCGGGCGATAGCCGCCCAACAGCGAAACATTGAGATCGCCGTCGATCGAGGCCGTTTGGGCCACAGTCACACGGTCGTACTGCGTGCCGGGCGTCGTGCCGGCGAGCTCGATGTTGAGCGTGCTCAGGGGACCGAAGCTCACGTCGCCGCCGAAGGCCATCGTGCCGGGGCTGAAGCCGGGACGGGCGTCCCCTTCGATGAAGACCTGCCCGGTGCCCGTGACCCCGTTGCCCGAGAGGCTGCCAAGGAACACCGCAGTGCTCTTGAGGGTGCCGGAGGCGCTGACCTGGATGCTACCGTTGTTCACGACGTCGTCGAAGAAGTTGGCCTGGGCGCCACCGGTGACGATGATGCGGCCAGGAGTGTTCAAGTTGTTCATGTTCGTGACGTCGCCAAAGACGTCGGACACGCCGGCCGCGAATGTGAGCGCCCCGTTGTTCGACAAGCTCCCGTTAAAGCGGAGCGTCGCTTCGCGGGCGGCGATCATGCCAGTGCTCGGGCTGGCGCTGCTGTTGGTCACCGGCCTGCCGAACTCGATCGTGCCGCCGTCGACGTCGACCAGGCCGTTGTTAATGGTGGTTCCCGAGGCGCCCAGAATTTCCAACCGCTGGCCGCTTTGAACGCGGATCTGGCCGGGCGAATTGTTCGTGATCGGACTGTTGATGCGGCCCGAACCTTCGACCAGCCCGGAGTTCGACATGGCGGCGGCGTTGACCGTCGCAACGGCGCCGGCGAGATGCAGCTCACCGCCGTTGGCGAAGGTCGTCCCGGCGCTGAGCGTGCCATCAGTGACGAAGATTCGCGCGCCGGCCGGGTTGGTCACGCCGGCGGCAAAGGTTCCCGTTCCGGCGGATTCGAAGCGGGCGACGACGCCGCTATTGACCAGCAAGACATTGCCGGCCGTGGCCCCGCCCGTCACGCTCAAATCCGACTGGAGATTAAACGTGTTGGCCAGCGTGTCGATTTTTCGACCAAAGCCCAGCACTCGGGTCGAACCGACGATTGCATCGAGCGCGGCGTCGTTGGCGACGAAGTTCTGCTGCACTTCGATCGTGCCGGAGTTGAACGTAAATTTGCCCCCGTTGGCTTCGAGGGTCGAAAATCGCATCGTGCCACCGGACATCACAATCGAGCCGCCGCCCCAGAGCTTGAGC
Source organism: Pirellulales bacterium (assembly GCA_050248495.1). GTDB lineage: Bacteria > Planctomycetota > Planctomycetia > Pirellulales > Lacipirellulaceae > DASYDU01. The sequence goes on from JBFWSG010000022.1 coordinate 43,314, forward strand.
GTGCCGCCTGAGTTCACGGTGCCACCCGGGCCGATCGTGATGGTCCCCAGGCCGCCCGCGGCCGTGGTGGTGCCGCCCACGCCCATTCCGCCCGTGGCGACAAACGTGCTGTTGGCGCCTTCGACGCGGAGCGAACCGGTGCCGCCATCTTGGGCGCCCAACGAGGCAGTCGTAGTTTGAAAGCTCGATCCGCCGCTCACCACCAATCCACCTTGTCGATTGCCGCCGATCGTCACGCTCGGCGTGTTGGCGGCGGACGACTGCGCACCGCTGCCCAAGCGCAGCGCCGGCACATCGTTCAGACCGGAACCATTGAGCGTCAGAGCCGCGCCGCCGTTGTTGAAGGTGCCGCCGTTGATAAACATCGTTCCGTTCGTCCAGTTGAGCGTGGAGCTGGCTGCCCGGGTGAAGCTGCCGGCGGTAATCGTTCCGCCGGTGAAATTGAGCGTACCGTTCTGCGTACCGGCCGGGTCACCGATCGAAAGCACAGTGCCCACGGTGAGGCTGGCGTCTGATTCGACGGTCAGAGCGCCGGCGCCGGCCGCGGCAACGCTCATGCCGCCCGAGATGCTCCAAGCGGACCCGGAACCGGTCACCGTCGCCTTGCCGACGCCGGTCGCCAACGAGGCCAGAGTGACGGCACCGGTCGTGTTCACGACGCCGCCAGAGTTGACGGAAATATTGGCGGAACCCGCGGCCCCGACAGTGACGGCGGCGGTCGTCCAGCGGGAACCAGTGCCCGCAATGGCGACGTTCCCTTCGCCCCCCGCCAGGGAGCCGATCGTGGTCGCTCCCGTGGTCGTCGCCCGGGCCGCCGTCGAGACGGCGAAGTTGCCCAAGCCGGAACCGCCCACAAGCAACGTGCCACCCATGTTCCAAGTCGAATCGAGCCCGGTAACCACGGCCGTGCCGAAGCCCGTGTCGCTGTTACCGATCAACACGTTACTTGCGGTGTCGACCTGGGCTGCGGACTGGACGCTCATCGAGCCGTCGCCCGCTTCGCCGACGGTCAATGTGCCACCCTGGATCCAGCGCGAGGACAGGCCTGTAATTGTGGCGGTGCCGTTGGCGCCCAGCGCATTGCCGAGCCGAATGTTGCCGGCGACATTCATCAAACCGCCGGACTGCACCGTCAGCGTGCCAGTGCCGTTGAAGCCAATGGTGGCCGCCTGGCTGGCATCGAGGACGGCGTTCACGCCATTGACCGTTACCGTGCCGGAAACCCCGTCTTCCTGACCGAGAATCAGCGATCCCACATCGGCGCGGCCGTTATCCTCGAGTGTGAGCGTGCCGTTCGCCAGTTGACCGACGAACAAGTTGGGATCGAGCGTGCCATTCCCCAGGCGGCCGCCGGTGGTGATCTTCAATTCACCACTGGAAAAACCAGCTGAACCAATCGAAACGACGTCCCCAGCCGAGTCGACGCCCAAGAGGCCGTCCTTGATGGTCAGTTTTCCCGTGAGCGGAGTCGTCGACGATCCGCCGGCTCCGATGAGCGTGCCACTGGCGGCGGTGAGGATATAGTCGTTGCCGTTGAGATCGAAGGTCACTGTGCCGTTGGCGACCACGAGGCCGGTGTTGGTAATGTCGGTCGAATAGCTGACGGTATACGTCTGGTTTGTGGTGAAATTCGCGGTGTTGGCCGCAACGGGAAACGATGCACCACCCACCCCGCCGGCCGTTGTGGACCAGTTGGCGTTGTTGCTGAACGCGCCTCCGGAAGTTGTGATCCAGAAGCGGTTCTGGGCGTTGGCAGCAGGTGCGAACATGCACGTCGCCGCGACCATTGCGGTCAGCGAGGCAGCAATCGGCAGGATAGAAACAGAGCGGTTCCGTCGACCAGCGCATGCGCGCGGCCGTAGCTGTAATAGCGTCATGGAGAAGTCTCGTGAATGTTCCGGTAGCGCGGGATACGTAGCGCAAGAAGATTTGGCCATATTGCAAACGGCCGAAATCTACTTTCATTGTAAGCAGGAAAACGGAAAAGACGACCAAAATGACGCAGAAAAAAGCGGTCTAATTCTGCGAAATTCGCGTGACAAAATAGCGGCACAGCGACCGAAATAGCGGCTGCTAAGCGGTGCCGCCGTCCGGAACGAGCGAGGCAGGGCGCTCCGGCCTGTACAGGCAACAGTCGTCGGGACAGACGTCTTCTTTGGGACCGAGCCCGCCCAGGGCCAGACGCCGGGGATTGTCGGTCAGCCGCTCTTCAATGAGCTGACGGATCATCGTCACGAAGCGAGGGTGGGTGCCCACGGTGGCCGCACGGACCAGCTCAATGTCGAGGTCAGCACACTCTTGTTTAGCCTCGGTGTCGAGGTCATAAATCACTTCCAGATGATCGGAAATGAAACCGATGGGCACGACGACCACGTCGCGGAGCGGACTCGCGGTATGACGCTGCCGGATGAAGTCCATCACGTCCGGCTCCAGCCACGGCTGACTCGGCGGACCGCTGCGGCTCTGATACACCAGCTGCCACGCGTCGCGTCCGACTCCCGCACTAACCAGCTGACAAGCGTCGCGGAGCTGCTCCTCGTAGCGGCAGCCGGCGGCCATCGCCTGCGGAATGCTGTGGGCAGTAAAGATTAGCGGCGTTGCGTCGCGCCGCGCGGCCGGAATCTGCTCCAGCGCGTCGCGCGTCCGCTCGATCATCGGCTCGATGAAGCCCGGGTGGTTGAAGAACACGCGGAGCTTGTCGATCTCGGGCGCGGAGGTTCCAACTTCTTGCAGCGCTTGTGCGATATTTTCTCGATACTGGCGGCAACCGGAGTAAGAACTGAATGCGCTCGTGACGAATGCCAGCGCGCGGCTCACGCCGTCGGCGGCCATCTGACGCAGCGTATCAGCCAGCAGCGGATGCCAGTTGCGGTTGCCCCAATAGATCGGCAGCGAGAGCCCGTGTGTGGCGAGTTCCTGTTGCAGGGCGGCGATCAGTTGGCGGTTCTGCTCATTGATCGGACTTTTGCCGCCAAAGCGATGGTAGTGCTCGGCGACCTCCAGCATTCGCTCTCGAGGAACGTTGCGGCCCCGCAGCACGTTTTCGAGAAACGGCAGCACGTCGTCCGGGCCGTCCGGGCCGCCGAAGGAAACAACGAGAAGTGCTTCGTAACGGAGGGGCTCGTGCCGGACGCTCGTCGAAAGTCGATCAGTCATGTCAGCCTGGACGTCGCTCGCTGCCGAGGAAAAACCCCAGGCAACTATACGCGGCCGCACCGCGGGCAAACAGTCCCGCGAAAGCGGGCGTCCACGCCGAGCGTCCCTCCCAGGGCTGCCAATGCGAGCGCCAATTCGCTGGGCTCGGGTACATGCGACCCGCCGCTTGACACACCGGCACCGAGATCGGCAGCATTCCGCCACACCGTGTAGTCCGCCGCATCCACAACGCGGTTCCCATTGCCATCGGCTGCAAGCTCGACATTCGAGCCAAAATCCTGCGTCCAGACCGCCAGGTCAGTTTCGTCCACCGTCCCGTCGCCATTGTAGTCGCCGGGAATCGTCTCTGCGCCGGCAAAGGCCACGGTCCATACGATATCCTGCTGCAGATCGGCCAGATTCACGCGCACCAGATCCAACAGGCTGCCGTCCTCGGCATGCGTGACGACACCGTCGTAGGCATGAGCGCGCACGGTGTAGGTTCCCGCGGCAAAATGGAAGTCGGCCAAATCGAAATGCTCGCCATGGTCGGCCGCGACGAGCTGACCGTTCACGTACCAGTCGACCAGCACAACGTTCGGATCGACGGTATCGACCCACAGCCCTCCAGCGTCGACGGTCTCGGTGTTTGCGAGCCAGTCGTCAAGCGGATCGACATACCGATAGATATCGAGGATCGTCTTTTCGCGGACCACGGCGTTGAACGGCCGCCCCAGCGTGCGCATCTTGCTGTCGAGCGATGGCCGATAGATACCGGTGGCATAGTCAGCAGCACCTTGGAACGCACCGATCGAAAGATAGTCGGCGCGCGGGTCCTCGAAGCCCAGCCATTGGGACCACTTTGTCCCAGAGGCGTTTCGCGTGACATTGACTGCCGACGGCTCGCCGTAGGGAAAAGCGCCCGATTGGGTCGAGTATTCATCGGCCGTAGCGGAAAAGGCGTGGCTCATCTCGTGCAGGGCGAGATCGCCCGCCGAACCGTTGGCCCCGGCAAACACGGCCCACTGACCGCCCGAGCCGCCATAAGTGGCGTCATTCACCGTGGCAAAGCGCATGTCTGCGGTGATTCCGCTCCCCTGCAAGTTCTGAGAGACAACCACATTCGCTTTGCTGTCGTTAATCGTCAGCAGCCGATTGATCCCGGCGGTATCGTAGGCCGCATCGAGCGCCGTATCGCGAAAGACGCTCTGCGCAGGGTGATCAGCCCCCGATTCGGCGCTGACGACGTCAATCTGGTGCGCGTTGAAGAAATTCCGGTACCGCGGAAAAGGGTCGGTCAGGTTGCCGCCGCTGCCGAACATGTAGTCGAGATATTGATCCAGATGGCTCGAATAGAGTCCGGCCGCGAGATTGGCCTGGGTGTAGCCGTCCCCGACGAACACAATGTCGACGCGGTTAACAGGCGAGCCGTTATCGATCACCGTCGTCCACGCAGCCTCGACGAAGTCGCTGGACGCCAAACACAGAAAACAGCTTGCTGCGAAGCGCGCAGCAAGACCCCGACTTCGCCTGTAATTGCGGCGCGTTGCCATGGCATTCCCTGCCGAAGTAGTCTTACCGGTTGGCCGACGACTCTTGCGCGACGGTCCTTTTCTTGGAGGACCGCCTGTCCATGCGCGATGACAGTAGGTTAGTGACCCCGACGGGACTCGAACCCGTGTTACCGGCGTGAAAGGCCGGTGTCCTAGACCGCTAGACGACGGGGCCGCGGTGAACTTCAGCGCGAAGCGCGACCCGACCCCCTTGACGGCATGTCCTCGATATAGGGCCTGGCCGCGACCAAATGGGCGGCGAAGATCAACGTACGTTCCCTAGCTGTATAGGGTTGCAGCGTGGAGTCGTCAAGGCGGGTGCCGGACGCGGGAGGCCCTGCAAATGCCGCAATTGGCAGCTTGACTCGGCGCGCGGACCGCGCAGCACAGTTGCACTAGAGAAGGCGTTCGATCGACGAGAAAGGCAATTCCATTCGCTCAACTGACAGCGGTCTACTCGGCAGCGCTGGTCGCGTCGGGCTCAACGGCAGGTGAATTGCTTTCACTCTGGTTGCGACGGATCGCTTCGTAGACCTCATTACGGTGGACGGGCACTTCCTTGGGAGCTTCCACTCCCAGGCGCACCTTATCGCCGCGGATTTCCACCACGACGATCGTAATGTCATCGTTGATGATGATGCTCTCGTTCTTTTTCCGTGACAGAACTAACATGGTCGATTCCTTCGAGGAGACATCGAACACAGCTCAGCTGCGGGCGGCTCCACGGCGCAACTCGCCACGCCGCGGGGGGCGACGACCCACTGCGCTCGGCGGACGTTCGGCCGTGGGGACCGATGGTCTCCTTCAATCCACTCTACGTGGTATAGGGGCCCAGTCAAGCAAAGTTGACGCCCCAGGGACCGTTTTTTTGCCGTTTGGAGGGGCTTTCGGCACGAGATTTGGAGTGAAATCCGTAGCTTGGCGAGCTTCCGCAGCTTAACAGCCATACCTCCAGTTGCCGCATCGCAATTCGCAAGCACTTACTACAGCAGGTGTTACGCCGCAAGACGAGCTGTCGAATTGACCAGCCTAGGGGCTAATTTCGATCCCGCACGGACGACCGCTTCCAGCCGTCCAATCCGGCCGACCCGCAGCCACTCTGGACGGTTCGGCTTGAAGCTGTCGCCGGACAATCTAACCGCCTGACCCCGCGGGCAATGCCTCGCCGGAAATCTTTCGCGCCCAGCTTCGTTTGATCTCGTGACGCGGTGCAGCCAGACTACTCGCGCACTTCGGAGAGATGAGTCCGACCGCGTATTCGCGATCTAACCGCTGCGTCGGCAAACTTTGACGTCGGATCACGCTTCGCGCAGCACGTCGCATCGATTGGCGGTTGCGGTCGAAGTGTGCCTCCCTATAATCATGGGTCAATCGGGACGTGATAGCACGCAAAGCGGTGTCCTCTGTCGCCGCTCGATAAGGAATTTCGAGCTTCGGAATGATCAATCAAGTCAAGGCCGTCTGGCCGTGGTTCGGCAACGTGGTCGAAGCGGTGTACACCGTCGCCCACGGCATGTGGATCACGCTGCGGACGTGGATCAAGACGTACCAGCCAGAGCGGAAGGCGTTTACCGAACACTTCGAGTATCCGGAATTGCCGGTTCCCGTCGCGGCGCGATATCGCGGCTTCCATCGCTTCGACCTCACCACGTGCATCGCGTGCGATCAGTGTGCGAAAGCTTGCCCAGTGGACTGCATTTACATCGGTAAAGAGAAAGTCACTGGCGGCAAGGGCTTCAAGATCACGGGCTACACGATCGACTACACGAAGTGCATGTTCTGTGCGCTGTGCGTCGAGCCCTGCCCGGTGGATTGCATCTTCATGGGGGCGACGCACGACTTGAGTTGTTACAGCCGCGACGGATGCATCGTTGACTTTTCGCGGATGCCGGTCGACGTGGCGTGGGGCCGCTCGACGCTCAACCCGACAGCAGTTGCGGACTCGAAGGTGATCACGGAGCCGGTGCACGGCGGACCGAATCAATAAAGAAGAAAGCTGTTAGCTCTTAGCGTTTAGCTGTTAGCTAGGAGCCGAGTTTTTAAAGCTAAAGGCTAAGAGCTAAGAGCTTCTGAACTATGGCCACGCCCCTCGCAATCGTCGCTTACCTGACGCTGTTTGCCGGCGTGGGCTTCGTGTTTTTGTTCGCCAATTTGCTCCTCGGGCGGTTCTTGCGTCCGGTGCTGCCGAACGAGGAGAAGCTCGAAGTGTACGAATGCGGGGAGCCGACAATCGGTTCGAGCTTCGTCCAGTTCGATTTGCGGTTCTACGTGGTGGCGCTGCTGTTCATTATTTTCGACGTGGAAGTGGCATTCTTCTTCCCGTGGGCAGTGGTCTTTGGCAAGGCAACGCAGCTCGCCGGAGAAGACACGCCGGTAGTCGCAGCTCAGCTTGATCCGGCGGCGCCCGCCGATCAACTCTCGCCGCTCGCGCTCAACCGGCTGCAGGAGCTAGGCATCCAGGACACGAAGCTGCCGACGCTGTCGGATGAAGCTGCCGGCCAGCTCGGCGTGGCCGGTAATCCGGTGGGACGCAGCGCCGCCGCCGTGCATCAGACGGCCCGCACGATGGCAGTGATTTCACTCTACGACATCCTCGTATTTTTTGGCGTGCTCATGGTTGGCTTTTTCTATGTCTGGAAGCGCGGCGACCTGGACTGGGTGCGCGCGGTTTCTCGACAGGACAAGACGCCCGCCCATCGGGCCCCGCCCACGCGGGCTCTAGAACCAAGTCAATCGATTCTCTCGGCGTAGCACCACTAGGACATACAGCGCCGTTCGGGCAGGCAAGCTGTTCGAGAAGACACTCGGAAACAATAGACAAACATGTCGGGCACAACATTCGTCGATCAACTCAAAGCGAAGTTCGGCGATAAGATCGCTGGTGCGAACTTCGAGAACCTCGACCCGTGGATCGAGGTCACTCCGGAGGGGCTGCTCGAAGTGGCCCGCTACCTGCGCGACGAACCGACGCTGTGCTTCGACTATCTCAATTGCGTCTCGGGCGTCGACTATCTCCATACGGACGAGAAGAAGGCCGCCAAGAGCGAGTGGCAGCCCCACACGGAAGTCGTTTACCACCTGTTCAGCATGAAGCACAAACATAGCCTCGTGCTCAAGGTGATTTTGCCGCGGTGGAAAGACGACCATCCTGGCGAGCTGCCACAAGTGCCCAGCGTGTGCGGCCTGTGGGACACGGCCGATTGGCATGAGCGGGAGGTGTACGACCTTTCGGGTATCGATTTCGTCGGCCATCCAAACCTGCGGCGGATCCTTTGCCCCGAAGATTGGATCGGACACCCGCTCCGCAAAGACTACGAAATGCCGCTCGAGTACCACGGTATTCGCGGAAGATAACCAAGAGTTCGGAAAACGTATCATGTCGACCGCCGTCGAAGATCCCCGCATCATCGAGTTCGACGTCCGCACGGACGAGATGCTCGTGAACATGGGCCCGCAGCATCCCAGCACGCACGGCGTGTTGCGGCTCGTGCTGCGAACCGACGGCGAGATCGTCTCCGAAGTGACGCCCCACATCGGCTATCTCCACCGCTGTGCCGAGAAGATCGGTGAGAATCTCACACCGCGGCAATGGATCCCCTACACCGACCGGATGGATTACCTCGCCGGGATGAACATGAATCTCGGCTGGGCGCTGACGGTCGAGAAGCTGATGAACTATCGCGTGCCGGAACGCGGGCGGCATCTGCGGGTACTGATCGCCGAGATGAACCGGATCGCCAGCCACTTGGTGGGCATGGGCGCATACGGCCTCGACCTCGGCACATTCAGTCCGTTTTTGTACGCCTTCCGCGAGCGCGAGAAGATTCTCGACCTGTTCGAAGAGGCCTGCGGCGCGCGGCTCACGTACAGCTATCTCACGCCCGGCGGCGCGACGGCAGATCTTCCGCGCGGTTGGACGGACAAGTGCTCGGCCTTCCTCGACCAGTTCTGGCCGATCATTCAGGAATACCACGCGCTGCTCACGACCAATGCGATCTTCGTGAAGCGGACGGCCGGCATCGGCGTCTTGTCGCCGGAGATGGCAATTAGCTTCGGCACGAGCGGCCCGGTGCTCCGCGGCAGCGGCATCGATCATGACCTCCGCCGCGACGGCGAAGAGATTTACACGTCGATGTACGATGGTTACGCGTTCGAGGTGATCTGCGAGCGCAACGGTCACTACCCGAACGACCACGAATATCCCGAAGTGCCGCACGAAGCGGTGCTCGGTGATTGTTGGCACCGGTTCTACGTGCGAATGCTCGAAGTGGTGCAAAGCATCGACCTCTGCCGCCAGGCGATCGACCGCTACAACCGTTCAACCGACAGCTACGGCGAGCCGATGAAGCTCACCGCGAAGCTGCCCAAGGGCGAAGTGTATTTGGAAACCGAGTGCCCGAAGGGCCAGATGGGCTTCTACCTCGTGAGCTCGGGCGACTCGATTCCCTGGCGGGCGCGGGCGCGAAGCAGCTGCTTCTGCAACCTGTCGATCACCAACGCGCTTTGCCGAGGCTGCCTGATTGCCGACGTGCCGGCGATCGTCGGGTCGCTCGACATTGTGATGGGCGAGATTGATCGGTAGTGGGCCAGATCACACTCAAATTTTTGAGCGGCACTAGTAGGCACGAACAGTCTGTGAGATATTTCACAATCTTCCGCAACTGTCCAATGCCGAATGGACTTGCGGCGATGGAAGTTTGACGAGCGGACGGACGTCGATACGTGGCAGAAGGAATCAATACGCTGGTGAATTGGCTGCTCACCTGGCTGCCAGGTGGATTGTCGGTTGCGCCCGAAAGCATTGCCGGGTACGTTCTCGCCAGCTTGGTCCACATCTTTCTCCTGATCAATTTGATCGCGGTCGGTGCGCTCGTCTTCATCTGGCTGGAGCGCAAGGTGGCCGGCCGCATCCAGGATCGCCTGGGACCGACCCGCGTCGGCGGCAAGTTCGGCTGGCTGCAGACCTTGGCCGACGGCCTGAAGCTGATCACCAAGGAAGACCTGATGCCCGAAGGGGCGGATGAGTTCCTGTTCAAGATCGCCCCTTATGTGAGTTTCTGCGCGTCGTTCACGGCGCTGATCGCGCTCCCCTTCGCGGGTCGAGACATGCCGTTCGTCGCGCAGCACATCAACATCGGCGTGTTTTTCATCATCGCCGTAATCGGCCTGGAAGTGTTCGGCGTGATCCTGGCAGGGTACTCGTCGGCGTCGAAGTGGTCGCTGTTCGGTGCGATGCGCGAAGCGGCCCAAGTCGTTAGCTACGAGGTGCCGCTCGGCCTGTGTGCCGTGGTGCCCGTGCTGATCGCCGGCTCGATGGACCTCGTGTTCATCGGCGACGCCCAGTCGGGCTGGTTCTGGAACTGGTATTTGTTCCACGATCCGTTCACGTTCATCATTTTCTGGGTCTATTTCACCTGTGCCACCGCGAGCGTGAACCGGGCGCCGTTCGACCTGGCGGAAGCGGAAAGCGAGCTCGTGGCCGGGTTCCATACCGAATACTCCGGCCTGCGATGGAGCTTCTTCTTCATGGCCGAGTATGGCTCGATGATGGCGGTGAGCTTGCTGGCCGCGATTCTGTTCCTCGGAGGCTGGAACGGGCCGGTGCCCGTCTCATCGATGCTAGGCCTGACGTTCGAACACGGACCGGTTTGGGGTTATTTGGGCAATCTGCTGGGCTGCATCAACGTCATTGGCAAGGGTGTGACGGGCGTGACGCTGATGATGTGGGTTCGCTGGACGCTGCCTCGCCTGCGCATCGACCAGGTTATCACCACTTGCTTGAAATACTGCGTGCCGATTGCGGCCGTCTGCTTCCTGGGCGCGACCGTATGGCAGTTCATGTGGCCCAATGGGCTCGTCGTTCGCACGGAGATTCCGGTCCACAACCTGCGCGAGAGCTGGCCGGCGGCGCCGGCTGATACTAATCCGCCGGCGACCGTGGCGGCCAACTTTGAGCAGGAGGCCATCTAGATGGACACCATGCTCTACTGGCCGACCGTTTTTTTCTGGCTGATGAGCTTCATCGCCTGCGGCTTCGCGATCGGAGTGGTGCTGAGCGCGAACATCGTGCGGATGGCGTTTTATCTCGTGATTTCGCTGGCGGCCACGGCGGGGTTGTTCTTCCTCGCGGGGGCCGACTTCGTCGGGGCGATGCAGCTCTTGATTTACGTCGGCGGCACGCTGGTGCTCTTGATCTTCGGCGTGATGCTCACCTCCCAGGAGCGCTTCATTTCGATGAAGACTAGCCAGTTTGAAATGCTGGCCGCGGGGATCGTCGGCGCGTGTTTGCTGTCCGTGCTCGTATATGCGGCCTTGAGCGTGCCGGCCTGGGAAGGCCTCGAACGCTCGGCGGCCGAGGCGATTCCTTTGAAGCCGACCGCGGCCCCGATCGGCATGGGCCTGCTCGGAGCGCGGGTCGACGCACCGAACCACTCCGGCTACTTGCTGGTGTTTGAAATCATTTCCGTGCACTTGCTGGTCGTGCTGCTGGGGGCCGCCTACCTAGCCCGCGCACGGCAGAAGCGCAGCCCGCTGCCCGCCACCTGATGGCTGCCCAATCCATGAACGCACTACTGTTCGCCAACTTGTTCGATCTCACGCAGCCAGTCGGGGTGTCGCATTACCTGATCGTGGGCGCGGTGCTGTTCGTATGCGGCGCGCTTTGTATGGCGACCAAGCGGAACGCGCTCGGCATCCTGATGGGGATCGAATTGGTGCTCAACGGCGCGAATTTGAACTTCATCGCCTTCGGCAGCCCGTATCTGCGAAACGACGCCAACACGCTCGGCCTCGACGGCCAGCTGATGTCGCTGTTCGTGATCGTGCTGGCGGCGGCCGAAGCGGCGGTGGCCCTGGCCATCGCCCTGAATTTTTACAACAGCTTCAGCACGATCGACGTCGATCGGGCGGATCAACTGCAAGGTTAGAAATTAACCACAGAGTGCACAGAGATCACAGAGGAAAATGTCGAATGTCGAATGACTAGTGACGAAGGCCATCAGCGATTAGGGCTCTTTTCGTCATTCGTCATTAGGAATTCGTCATTCACGGATTGAACATGACTCCTGAAACGGCAATTCCGAACTTGTTGCTGGCCGCCTTGGTGCTGCCGCTCTTGTCGTTTGCCGTGATCTCGATCGGCTATTCGATTCCACAGTACGTCGGCATCCGCGTGCCGTACGCGAATCAGAAGCTCGCGGCCTACATCGCCATCGGCGCGATCGTGGGCGGGTTCCTGCTCAGCTCGGTCGCCATGTTCCGCTACTGGCTGCCCGCCCATCCCTTGGTAGCGGCCGAGCATCATGAGGAGCATGCGGCGGGAGGCGAACATGGTGCAGATGGTGAACACGCGGCAGATGGTGAACACGCGGCAGAAGGTGAACACGCGGCCCACGGCGAGCACAACAACGGCCATCCGCCCTACATCACCGGCAACTGGTACACGCTCGGCACCTGGGGCGCGCTGACGCTCACCATCGGCTATTACGTCGACACGCTCACCGTCACGATGTTCTGCATGGTGACGCTGATTGCCTCGTGCGTGCACATCTACGCCTTCGGCTACATGCACGACGAGCTGCACGACTACACCGACCACGAGGTCCACACCTCCGACGGCCATCATCTGCATCGCCGCGGCCGGTTCCACCGCTTCTTTCAGTATCTGTCGTTGTTCTCGTTCTCGATGCTGGGGATTTGCGTCTCCGGCAACCTGGCGATGACCTTCGTGTTCTGGGAATTGGTGGGCATCTGCTCCTACTTCCTGATCGGCTTCTACATCGAGCGGCACAGCGCGAGCACGGCGGCCAACAAGGCGTTTATCGTCAATCGCGTCGGCGACTTCGGCATGTTGATCGGCCTGATGGCGATCTGGTCGACCCTCGGCACGTTCAACTTCGGCGACATGAAAGAGGCGGGCGGCAACACGCGGCCGGGCATCTTTAGCCAGCTGCGGACCGAAGCCAACAACTTCAAGCTCGTGCCACCCGACAGCATGTTGGCCTTTGAAGCACGGGACCAGGTGGCAAAGGCGGTCGCCGCGTCGCCGAACGACCCCGCGGCCGCGGTCAACTCCGTGGTGAGCCGCCTGCGCGGCGAAGCCGATACGCCCTGGGGCCACTGGCTGTTGTTCGTGGCGGGGGTCGGCGTGTTTTGTGGCTGCATCGGCAAGAGTGCCCAGTTCCCGCTCCACGTCTGGTTGCCCGACGCGATGGAAGGCCCGACGCCGGTGTCCGCGCTCGTCCACTCGGCGACGATGGTGGCCGCGGGCGTGTTCCTGGTGGGCCGGGTGTACCCGATCTTTACGCCCGAAGCGCTGCTCGTGATCGCCAGCGTCGGCTGCATCACGCTGTTCATCGCCGCGACGATCGCCGTCACAGCGGTCGACATCAAGCGGGTGCTCGCCTATTCCACAATCAGCCAGCTCGGCTTCATGATGCTCGCACTCGGCCTCGGCGGCTGGCTGGCCGGGCTGTTCCATCTGATCACGCATGCGTTCTTCAAGAGTCTCTTGTTCCTCTGCTCCGGCTCGGTAATTCACGCCGTTCACTCGAATGACATGCGGGTGATGGGCGGCCTCCGCAAGAAGATGCCGATTACGGCCTACACGATGCTCATCGGCTGCCTGGCGATCGCGGGCATCGGCGTGCCGTTCTTGGCCGGCTTCAGCGGTTTCCACTCGAAGGACATGATCGTCGAGCAGGCACTGAGCCATTGGAACTCGAACAAGGCCACGACGGCGTTTTCGTGGGTCTTCTTCTGGGTGCCGCTGTTCACGGCGGGGCTCACCGCGTTTTACATGTTCCGCTTGTGGTTCATGACGTTCGCCGGCGAGCCGCGGGACCATCACAAATACGACCACGCGCACGAATCGCCGCAGGTGATGACGGGGCCGCTAGTGCTGCTGGCGGTGTTCGCCGTGTGCGCTGGTTGGAGCTTTCCGTCCTGGTCGCCTGGTGTGCTGAGCGGCTTCGGCGTCGAGCATCTCCTGGAACAGGCTCGGCCGGTGGGGACGCGCAACACGACGAGCGGCGTCTTGTTCCCGGAACTGACGATCCCCAGCGAGCACCTGGCCCACGCGCCGGAAGTCAAGGTTCCGGCCGGCTGGGCGGCCATCACGGCGGCCGTCTCCGGCATCCTGATCGCCATGGTGATCTACCTGTGGCAAAGCGTGAGCGCCGAGCAACTGGCCCAGACGCTCCGGCCGCTGTACTCGCTCTCCTGGCACAAGTGGTGGTTCGACGAGTTGTACGACTTCGTGTTCGTGCGGCCGGCTTTGGCGATCGGTCAGTTCATCGCTGCCTGGATGGACAAGGGATTGATCGACGGCATCATTCACGCCTTGGCAAATATCGGAAAGTTCATTGCTGTCATCGTCGCAAAGGTCGGCGACAAGTTCGTGATCGACAATACGGTCAACACGGTTGCCGAAGAGACCTGGAACTTGGGTCTCGCTCTGCGAACCGTGCAGACCGGTCGCTTGCGTCAATATGTGATGTTTATCGTGGTTTGTACCGTGGTGATCTTTTTGGTCGCCAGCGTGTGGAGATACGCCGTCGCAGGATAGCAACTCCTGCTCGCTGAAGCGAGCTCGCCTTCCTTAAGCTCTGAAACCTGATTGCGAATTTCGCCATGTCCGAACTTATATCAACCCCAGTCGCCTTCATCAGCGTCCTGGTCTTCCTGCCGGCGGTGGTCGCGCTGTTCATTTCGATCGCTCCGATCAACGGCGAGCAAGCCAAGTGGACCACGCTGGCCACGATGGTCGTCTGTTTCGTGATGTCGATGGTGATGATCTTCGGCGACGGCCCGGTGCAGTTCAAAGCGGGCGAAGCGGCGATGCAGAATCTGTTCGCCGTCGATTGGATCCCCACGTTCGGCATCCGCTACGCGATGGGCACCGACGGCATCAGCTTCCCGCTGGTGGCCCTCACCACGTTTATCAGCATGCTGGCGATGGGCGCCAGCTGGCCGATCACGAAGCACGAAAAGGCCTACTGTGTGCTCTACCTGCTCCTGGTGACCGGTATGATCGGCGTCTTCCTGGCACTCGATTTCTTCCTGTTCTACGTGTTCTGGGAAGTGATGCTGCTGCCGATGTACTTCCTGATCGGCGTGTGGGGCGGACCAAACAAGGAGTATGCCGCGATCAAGTTCTTCCTGTACACGCTCTTGGGCGGCGTGCTGATGTTGATCGCCATTCTGATGCTCTATTTCAGCAGCGACCTGCGGCAGCTTTCGCCGGAGCAGCTCGTGGCGACCGGCTCGGTGAGCACCACCCTCGATGAGGCCGGCCGCACCGAAGCCGTCAACGCCATCCGCTCGGCGACCACGCCGCAGCACACGTTTAACATCCTAGCCCTGCAGGAAATGGGACAGCACACGCAGCTCTTCAAGACGAAGACCCTTGGCGGCTTGACGCTCGAGTGGTGGGCTTTCGTGCTGTTGTTCATCGGCTTCATCATCAAGGTGCCCAGCGTGCCGGTCCACACGTGGTTGCCCGATGCCCACGTCGAGGCCCCCACGCCGATCTCGATGATCCTCGCCGGCATCCTGCTGAAGATGGGCGGCTATGGCATCATCCGCATCTGCTACCCGATCTGCCCCGAGGCGGGCTACGACCTCGCCTACGTTGTTTCCGGCATCGGCGTCTTGAGCATGGTTTACGGAGCCTTCGCCGCCCTGGCGCAAACCGACTTCAAGCGAATGGTCGCCTACAGTTCGGTGAGCCACATGGGTTACGTGGTGCTCGGCTTCGGCGTCTGGAGCGCGGTCGCCGGCACGGCGTTCAATCCCGACTATTGGAAGATGGGCATGAACGGCGCGATGTTCCAGATGATTGGCCACGGCCTGAGCTCGGCCGGCATGTTCTTCATGGTCGGCGTGGTCTACGAACGCGTCCATCACCGCGATCTCAACCGCTTCGGCGGCCTGTTCGCCAAGATGCCGATTTATAGTGCGTTGGCGGTCGGCATCTTCTTCGCCGGCTTGGGCCTCCCTGGCTTGTGCGGTTTCATCGGTGAAGTGCTCGTCGTGCTCTCGGTCTGGAAGTACAGCATGCTGCTCGCCGTGATCTCGGCCTTTGTCGTGATCCTCACGGCCGGCTACATCCTCTGGGCGATTCAGCGCGTGTACCTCGGCGCCGAATACAAGGGCCCGCACCCGGAAGCGCTCACCCCGATCACTCCGCGGGAGCTCACGATCGCGGTGCCGCTGCTCGTGTTTGCGATCTATTTCGGCGTGAATCCAAACGCGCTATTCAAGTACATGCAGCCGTCGGTCGACCAGACGGTCGTCGAGCTTGCCGACTGGACCAAGCAAAACGAGCCCGCCAAGCTGCAAGCCGCGGAAAAGACCGAGACGGCGGCCGAACAAAACAACAACGCGGACAAATTCACCACCGAAAGCACCGAGGCAGTGACGAATGACGAATTCCAAATGACGAAGGGTCGCGGCTCGACGCATTCGTCATTGGTCATTCGTTAATTCGTCATTGCCGATAGTTGGGCATCCAGTAGTAAACGCGTTCGCCACCCATGGACTTCCAATCCCTCGTAACAAACCTGCAGTCGGACACGCTGGCGAGCCTCGCGCTCTTCAAGCCGGAGCTGGCGATTTGCGCGACGATCGTCGTGATGCTGCTGGTGCGCTTGTGCAGCATTGATCGACTGGTGAATCCGTTCTGGTTCGCGCTCGCGGGCACAGTGGTCGCAGCCTGGTACGCGCTGCCTGAGGGCGGCCTCGCCAAGATCGGCGACGTCGGCCGGCACGAGATCTTCACCGGCATGCTCGTATACGATTCGCTCACGGTCTACTTCCGGCTGTTTCTCTTGGCGTTCGCGTTCTGGTTCATCATCCTGGTCCGGATGACGGGCCTGGCGGACCGCGAGGATGGACAAGACTTCTATTCGCTGCTGTTGGGCGCGACCCTTGGCATGTGCCTGATGGCGTCGGCCAACCATTTGATGACGCTCTTCCTCTCGGTCGAAATGGCGAGCGTGCCTTCGTATGTGCTCGCCGGCATCCTCAAGGGCCGTCGGCGGGCGAGCGAAGCGGCCCTCAAGTATGCGGTCTACGGCGCCGGCGCCGCGGGCGTGATGCTCTACGGCATCAGCCTCTTGGCAGGCCTGTTGGGCACGGCCCACATCCCGTCGATCGCCGCCAAGCTCACGAGCGAAGTCCCCACGATGATGGCATCCGAAAGCGGCGGCGAGTTGATGGTGCTGGCGCTCGCGGGCCTGATGATCATGGTCGGCCTGGCGTTCAAGCTCTCCGCCGTGCCATTCCACTTCTGGTGCCCGGACGTGTTCGAAGGGGCCTCGGCGGAAGTTGACGCCTTCCTCTCGGTCGCCTCGAAAGCCGCCGCGATGGCCCTCTTGGTCCGCGTCGCGCTCGGCGTCAGCGTCGCGCCCCCCGCCCAAGAAGTCGCACACGCCCAACTGATCCCAGCCCACACCGTCTCGTTTCTTCAAGAAAGCACCGGCGAGGCAGCTTCAGCTGCCGGGGAGTCCGCAAAGACGCCAACATCGAACAGCGCCACCGACTCCAAGCCCGACGATCTCAAATCGGCCACGCCCGGTCCCCCCCTCGCTCCTGTCCGCACCTTCATCGTCTACCTGCTGGCAATCGTCGCCGCGGTGACCTGCACCTTCGGCAACCTCGCCGCCTACGGCCAGACGAACATCAAGCGCCTGCTCGCCTATTCGACGATTGCCCACGCCGGCTACATGATGATGGCCGTCGCCGCCGCCGTGCAGCTCGCCGGCACGAACGAAGTCTCGGCCCGCGAGGCCGTCTCGGCCCTCGTGTTCTATCTCGGTGCCTATGTCTTCATGAACCTCGGCGCGTTTGCCATCGTGGCGTTCCTCCGCGGCGCGATCGGCAGCGAAGAGATCGCCGACTACGCGGGCCTGATTCGCTCAGTACCCGTGGTGGCCGTGGCCCTGGTGACGATCCTGGTGAGCCTGATCGGCATTCCGCCGCTGGCCGGCTTTATCGGCAAATTCGCCGTGTTCGCCGCCCTGGTCGACGCGGGTGGGCCGATCATGATGACACTCCTGGTGATCGCCGGCTTCAATACCGTGATCTCGCTGATCTATTATCTCCGCGTCGCCAAGACGGTGTCGATCGATCCGGAGCCCGAAACGCGTGGCCCCGTGACGCTCGGCATCCTGCCTGCGTTCTATGTTTTGATTGTGGCGATTCCGGTGCTGTACTTCGGCATGCGGCCGGCCTGGCTCTTGGAATTCGCCCACCAGGCCACGCAGCAACTGTTCCTGTAAATCTTGTAAAGGGCCGATCGCCTTGCCGTACGCCATACCTGCCATGTCGAACGCGACCAACGCCGAATCGATCGCCGCTCTGAATCGCGTGCTCGCCACGGCGCTGCGGTCGTTCCCGCAATACCTGCGCTGGTCGCGGCCCTGGGTGCCGCCGGGCCATGAACGCGTGCTCGAAGCGCTGGAGCGAATCGTCACCGAGCAAGACGCCATGGCGGAAAAGGTTTACGATGCGATCGACGAGCTGGGCGGCCTCCCCGACACGGGCGAGTTCCCCATGGAGTTCACCGACACGCACGACCTGTCGATCGACTACATGCTGCGTGAGGCGGTCGGTTACGGCCAGCAGGACGTCGAGAGCCTGGAGCCGGTCGCCAAACTCACGAATCTCGCCCCGCAGGCCGAGCCGCTTGTGGCCGAGGCCTTCAACATGGCGAAGCGGCATCTGGCCACGCTCGAAGGCCTGACTCCTGCCAAGCCGGCCGTGTAGCCGCCCCGTTGCTCGGTGACGCGCCATGCAACTCTTCGACACGCATGCGCACCTGGATCAGGCGGATTTCGACGCCGACCGAGCGGAAGTCGTTGCCCGGGCAAAATCAGCGGGCGTCGGGAACATCATCTCCATCGGCACCACCGCGCCGACGAGCGAGATCTGCGTGCGGTTGGCGGCAGAGTTCAATGGCGTTTACGCGGCGGTCGGCATGCAACCGAACTACATTGCCGAGGCTCAGGAGGGCGATTGGGATCGCGTCGTCGCGTTGGCGGAGGAACCTGGCGTCGTGGCGATCGGCGAAACGGGGCTCGACCGGCATTGGGACTTCACGCCCTTCGACGTCCAGCAGGACTACTTCGATCGCCACATGCGGCTTGCCGAGAAATGCGGCTTGCCATTTATCGTCCACATGCGCGATTGCGACGAAGATATTCTCATCGCGCTGCGGGATGCATATCGGCGCGGACCGCTCGTCGGCGTGATGCATTCCTTCACCGGCGGCCAGGCAATGGCCGAAGAGTGTCTGGCGATGGGCCTCTACATCAGCTTCGCCGGCATGGTCACGTACAAGAAATCGGACGAGCTGCGGGCCGTTGCGGCTGAAATTCCCGCCGACCGCATTCTTATCGAGACAGACTCGCCCTACCTGTCGCCCGAGCCCGTCCGCAAGATCAAGCGGAATGAACCGGCCCAAGTGAAACACACCGCGGAGTGCCTGGCAGCGGCCCGCGGTGTGTCGATGGAATCGTTCGCCGAATTGACAACGGCCAACGCGCGGCGACTATTCTCGCGCGTCAGGCCGTAGAGGGTGGCTGGCGGTCGAGCGACAGCGAGCCCCCAGCCGTTTGCTCGTTGGATAAATGCCTGGGGGCTCGGCTCCGCCTCGACCCCAGCCACCCGACGCGTCGAGCTCAAATCAGCGCTGAACTTGTTGCTTCGCGCCCTGCTGCGGCCTGCGAGCCGATTGCGTAGTACGGGGTGGGCTTGGCGCCTTGCGGGCAATGGCGGAGCTGCTGTTGGCCGCGGTGGAACGAGCCGGCCGTTGCTTCGCGGCGAACGTCGTGCCGCCGTGGGCAGTGCCTGTCGGCCGGTTCGCGGCATACGAGCTGCCGTAACCGCCATCGTAAGTGCTGCCGTAGCCGCCGTTGCAGCCACAGCCGCCCCCGCCGCCACAACCGCAGCCGCTCGGGCCGCAGCCGCCGTCACCACAGCCACCACAACCGCAACCGCCGCAGCCACAACCGCCGCCCGAAGGTGGTCCGACCCATTGTCCACAGCGATTGCAGGGGTCACAGCAGCGCGGTGGATCGTTGTGCCATTCGCTCCAGTAGATTTCACCGCTGCAGCCGCAGGATCCGCCGCCGCAAAGCGCCGAGCACATCCGGCCACAGGCGCCGACGATTCCGGTAAAGCAGCCGGTCTTCTTGCATCCGCAGCTGCCGCAGCCGCAAGAAGCCTCGCAGCAATCGCCGCAACCGCAGCTGGATTCGCAACCACAGCCCGCTTCGCAGCCGCAACCAGCTTCACAGCAATCGCCGCAGCCGCACCCACCGCCACACGAGGAACCGCAGCACGACGGGCCGGTGCAGCCACGCATCGGCATGTAGCTTTCGCAGCCGCAGTTGTAGGTGCGCCCGGCAAACTTGCGTCCGTCGACGCAATAGCTCCCACAGCCGCACGAATCGCAGCACCCGCCGCAACCGCAGCTGGCTTCGCAGCCGCAGCCGGCCTCACAACAGTCGCCGCATCCGCCACCGCAGCCACAACCGCCGTCGATCCAGCGATTCGGCTCGCAGCCGTCGCAGCAATTCGGGTTGCCGCAGCCGCACGCACTCTGGCCAATTCCCAGGTATTCACAGAGACCGACGCCGTACGTCGTCGACGCGGCGACCAGCGCGCACGCCACCAGAAAAGCCCTCAGGCTCGCTTGCATGATTCCCCCCTTAGGCGACGGCTCGCGGACGATCGTTCGCGGCAATGAGCGTCGCAATACATCCACCTCGCGGCAAAATCTCGCGGAATCGCACTTCCTGCGCGACGCAAGTTTGCCCACGGCCTCGATTACATCGACGCTCGATCTTGCGCGCGCTTAGAAAAATCACTACAATCGGCAGGGCTTGCCTGGTCGACGAGCGCGCGAATGGAGCTGCTGCAACTGCTTGCAGCGCGCTAGCGACAGTTGCCGTTCGAGCAGCGCGGGCTGCCGTCCGGACAATAGCAGCCGGTCGGGCCGTACATGTCAAACCAGTCGGCGAGGCTGGCCCGGCGGTCGCAGCAAGCGAATGGATCGTGAGCGCAACCGGTGAACCCGGTGGAGATCACGATGGCAATCAAAATGGCTTGCAATCGACGAGACATTGCAGCAAAGCGATTGAGAGAATTGCCGGCGTGATGGAAATCGACGGCCGTCCAATTCATCGACGCCTCGTTGCACTGCGATCAAGCGAAACGACAACAGGAATGGGAAACGACGCGGCGCAATCGGTCGCCGGCACTGACAGCACGAGAAAGCGAGCAAGATGGAAAAGGCAGCGAAGAAGTTTTTCGAGCAAATTCTCGAGACTCCCAGCCCCTCCGGTTACGAGCAGCCGGTGCAGGAGATCGTCCGCAAGTATGCGAAATCCTTTGCCGACGAGGTGCGGACCGACCTGCACGGCAACGTGATCGCCTGCGGCAACCCCGAGGGCGGCTTGCGCGTGATGTACGCCGGCCATTGCGACCAGATCGGGCTTATCGTGAGCCACATCAACGAGTGCGGTTACATCTACACGAACACGATCGGCGGCTGGGATCCGCAACAGCTCGTCGGCCAGCGAGTGACGATCTACACCGCCAGCGGCCCAATTCCCGCGGTCATCTCGCGCAAAGCGATCCATCTCATCGAGCAGGATGAACGCAAGGTGGCCGTGAAGCACAAGGATTTGTGGCTCGACATCGGCGCCAAGGACCGCGAAGAGGCCGCCGCGGCCGTGCAAGTGGGCGACCCCGTGACGCTCGAGCTCCGCTACCAGGAAATGCGCAACGGCATGGCCAATTCGCCCGGCATGGACGACAAGGTCGGCCTGTGGGTCGCCTTCGAGGCGCTACGGCGCGCCCAGCAGCGCGGCCGCTTGGAAGTCGCCCTCTACGCGGTTTCGACCGTGCAAGAGGAAATCGGCCTCCGCGGCGCGATCACGAGCGCCTATGGAGTTGATCCGCACGTCGGCGTCGCCATCGACGTCACCCACGCCACCGACTGCCCGTCGATCGACAAGACGCAGGAAGGGGACATCAAGCTCGGCGGCGGGCCAGTCGTCTACCGCGGCCCCAACATGAGCCCGGTCGTCGTCAACCGCTTGCGGAAAGCGGCCGAAAAGGCCGAGATCATTGTGCAGCTCGCCGCCAGCGGCCGCGGCACCGGCACCGACGCCAACGCCATCCAGATCACGCGGGCCGGCGTGGCCGCGGGGCTCGTGAGCATCCCCAACCGCTACATGCACAGCGCGGTCGAAATGATCTCCCTCGAAGACATCGACCACGCGGCCGACTTGCTCGCCGAGTTTGCGCTGGGCATCGAATCAGCGGCCGACTTCACGCCGCTGTAACTACGCAACTGCGGGTCATTCCGTTGGAAGCCCTGCCTGCTTCCAACCACGAAAACCGGTCGCTAGCGACGCCACGTTGGTGTATCCCATCTTCTGAAGGTTATCGGCCGCCAGCGCCGAACGGCTGCCGCCTCCGCAGTAGCAAATGATTGGCGTCGCAGGATCGGGAACTGCGCCTTCGATCTTCAGCTCCAGCACTCCGCGGCCGATCGGTAGCGCCCCGACCGCGTGGCCCTGTTGGTATTCTTCACTCTCGCGCACGTCGACTAGCACCGCGCCGTGGAGCTGCAGCTGCCGCGCCTCTTCGGCCGACACCTGCTTCACGCGGCTCTTGACGTCGCTCACCAGTTTCTCAAAGCGCGGCGAATGTGCCATGGCATCAGTCTCCCAAAAAGGCGATTTCGATTCAGGTTTTGCCACGAAATTATCAAATTCCGCGGTGGCGCTCAATGCGACGAAGACGCGCGAACGCCGGTGCTGCTTCCGACCTGGCGCTCGAATGAATATGATGGGGGCACTTGTCCCGACCCTTCACCCTGCAGGCGTATCCATGAACCGGCCACTTTCCCTGTCGTGCGCTGTCGGAATCGTTCTCAGTCTTGTTGTTGTGTCGGCGCTCCACGCCGAAACTTCCGCCGAGCGCGACGCGCGGATGAAGTGGTGGCGCGACGCGCGGCTGGGGATGTTCATCCATTGGGGGCTTTACGCGGCGCCGGCCGGCGAGTGGCAGGGCAAAGAGATCCCCGGCATCGGTGAGTGGATCATGAACAGCGCCGACATTCCCGTCGCGGAATACGAGCAGCTGACCAAACAGTTCAATCCTACGGCGTATGATCCCCAAGCCTGGGCGCGGGCGGCCAAGGAAGCGGGAGTGAAGTATGTCGTGATCACCTCGAAGCATCACGACGGCTTCTGTCTGTTCGACACTGCGGCCACGGACTACGACGTCGTCGACGCCACGCCCTATGGCAAGGACTTATTGACGCCGCTCGCCGAGGCCTGCCGCGCCGAGGGCATCAAGTTCTGCACCTACTATTCGATCATGGATTGGCATCATCCGGCGCAAGACCGCGGCGGAAAGGAATACAATCCGACGAAGATCAAAGAGGGTCAGCGCGACGCGTACATCGCGTACATGAAACAGCAGCTGGGCGAGTTACTCGACAGCTGCAACCCCGAAGTCCTCTGGTTCGACGGCGAATGGCCCGACTGGTGGCGCGAGGAGGACGGCCAGGAAATCTACACGTTCTTGCTCCAGCGCAAGCCGACCCTGATCGTCAACAACCGCGTCGGCAAGGAGCGCTACCCGCAACGCGAGAGCAAAGACGGCAGACCGCACGCCGGCGACTTTGGCACTCCCGAACAGGAAATTCCGGCCACCGGCATGCCGGGCGTCGATTGGGAATCGTGCATGACGATGAACGACACCTGGGGCTTCAAGAAGAACGACCACAACTGGAAGTCGCCCGAGACACTGATCCGCAATCTGGTCGATATCGCGTCCAAGGGCGGCAACTACCTGCTCAACGTCGGCCCGACCGTCGAAGGCCGCATTCCGGACGCGAGCCTGGAACGTCTGGCGGCGATGGGCAAGTGGATGGACGTCAACGGAGAATCGATCTACGGCACTTCGGCGAGCCCATTCGAGAAATCACCCTGGGGCCGCGCGACGCAGCGCCTCGGCAACACCGAAGACGAACTCTATCTGCACGTCTTCGAGTGGCCGGCGGACGGAAAATTGCAAGTCCCCGCGTACAAAGGGAGCGTGAAGTCGGCCCAACTGCTTGCCGGGGGCAAGCCGGTGAAGTTTGAGCAATCGGCGGACGGGCTCACGATCGAGTTGCCGTCCACAGCGCCCGATGCGATCGATTCCGTCATCAAGCTGCAAGTCGCTCACTAGCGGCAGCGTCGGCCGACGTGTCGACCACCGCCGACCGTTCGATTGGACTCCACCATGATGAGACAACGTGCGATACCAATTGCATTGCCGTCATTCGCCGTTGCCGTGTGCCTCTGTGGCACTGGTTTACCAGCGCCAACTGCTCGCGGCGCCGAAGCAACTGGGAAGCTACGCCAGGGCCAGGTTTTTTCCGAGCCGGAGGCGGCCCAGCGATTGTCGACCATGGCTCAGGCGATCCCGGATGCCGACGCCTGGCGGAAGCGCGCGGCAAAGATCCGAGCAAACATTCTCCGCGGCGCGAAGCTGGAGCATTTGCCGCCGCCTTGCCCGCTGAATCCCGTCGTGCATTCGCGCCGCGAGCTGGACGGCTACAACGTCGCCAACGTAGCGTTTGACGCCCTGCCCGGCTTTCGCGTGACCGGAAATCTATATACTCCATCCAATCCGACGGACTCGATGCCTGGGATCCTCATCGCTCACGGCCATTGGGAGAACGGCCGCCGCCAAGAGCCGACGCAAAAGCTTGCCGCGTCGCTCGCGCGGATGGGAGCGACCCTGTTCGCTTGGGACATGCTCGGCTTTGGCGAGTCGACGCAGTGCGACCACAAACATCCCGAGGGCTTACGGATCCAGACCTATTCGAGCATGCGGGCGCTCGACTTCCTGCTCTCGCAGCCGGGCGTCGATGCTGAGCGGCTGGCGATCACCGGGGCTTCGGGCGGTGGCACGCAAACGTTCATCCTCGCGGCCATCGACGACCGAATTGACGTCTCGGTGCCAGTGGTGCAGGTTTCCGCACATTTCTACGGCGGCTGCACGTGCGAGAGCGGCATGCCGATTCACGTCTGCGACGGTATCGAAACCAACAACGTAGAAATCGCCGCCAGCTTCGCTCCCAAGCCGCAACTCCTCGTCTCCGACGGCGACGACTGGACGGCCAACACGCCGCAAGTCGAGTTCCCGTACATCCGGCGAATCTACGGGCTGCTCGGCGCAGAGGACAACGTCGAGAACGCCCATTTCCCCGACGAAGGCCACGACTACGGCCCGTCGAAACGCAAAGCCGTGTACAAATTTCTTGCCAAGCACCTCAAGCTCAATCTCGCCGGCGTTCAAGATGCCGCCGGCGAAATCGACGAATCATTCGTCACAATACTCGATCTAGAGGAACTCGCGGCGCTCGACGGCGTTCACGCTCCGCCAGGGCAGGCGTTGACAGACTGCCAAGAAGTCGTGCGGCTGCTCGATGAAGCGTATCGCGAATCCGCGCATACGAATCCAGAAAAGTCCCGCGGGCGTCGAGGGGACAAGCTGCAATCTCACTCGATCGGGAACAACATCCGTCCAAGTCTGCAATTCAGACTCCGCGCTGAGCCGTAATTCGCAGCTTTGCGACCAATCTCTGGCGAAACAATTCGCCGCCTGGCGATTCCTCTCTGATGCTGCGAAAGCGGAGGTCTCCGCCAGCATCCGCGTTGCTCTTGCCAAGGAGCGTCGACGATAACTTTCCAGCTCGACCATCACGACATCGATGCGCTCCAGCTCAGAAGAAACTAGCAACCCAGGCCACGCTGCAACGGTCGCTCATTTCTTGAATAGCCCTAAGTGATAGGTCACCGCACCATGTAGCGATGGGTTGAGCGCGTCATCCGCATCGATCCCGAAAACGATGGCCTGGACGGCAATTCTGTAGTTATCGGCGTTATACAGCGCCTGCGGTGGATTGAGCCGCAAGGCGTCGATCCCGTAGGCGGGCCCTCCGAGAACCGTTTTATCGCCAATTGCCCCCGCCGATCGCAGGTGAGCGAATTCATGCACCAGCGCCCCGACCATGCACAGTTCTAGCGGTTGAATCGGCAAAATATGCAGTGCGAGAAATCTCACTGGGTCGAGATAGACGTGCGTTGAGTCCTTCGGTTCCACGGCGGCAGCCCAATCGTTAGGAAGTGGCGTGGTTAAGTAAGTAAGGCGATGACGGACCATCATGGCCCCAGTCTTGATGAGCCAGATTTCGCTTCTGATACCGAGCGGCACTTTAGCCACCCCAAACTTCAGACCGGTGAAGAAAGAGCCTGCGCGGGCAGGGTCCGCAAACGCCACGCCGGCACTATAGAGGGTCATCGCGCCACCAATGTATTGCAGCGCACGTAAGATTCCTTGTGCCCACGAGTTCGCGCGTTGCGCAGCGCTCACCGCGCGTTCGGCAAACCTTAAGACTTTTTGAATGGTGTCGCTTCCTGCGAGTTCGATCAAAGAGATATTCCCACTCGGGTCGGTATAGTTGACCGGATTTGCCAAGGCGTACAGGTATCGATTGCGGGAAAGCGGATTCACATCGGAACCGGAGTACGTGTCCCGGCTGACGAAGCGGCCCGTGGCCGGATCGTAGTACCGCGCCCGCAGGTAGTCCAATCCCAGAGCCATGTCGCGTTGCTCGCCCGCGAACAGGTAGGAATTTGACGTGCCGCCGCTCTGATTGAGAATCCTGCCAAAGGCGTCGTAAACGTATCGGTTCAAGACCGCGCCGGCACCGTCCGTGAGTGCACGGGTGCTTCCCAAGCCGTCCGCGTGATAGAAGACCCGCACGCCGTCGCGTTCCTGACTGATCAGCTCGTGCCCGAACACATTCGAGGCAACTACCACGCCGCTCGGACGGTATTCGAGCACGACCTTAGCGAACTGTTCCAACGGGTCGATCAGGTAGCGGGTTTCCTGGCCCCCGGCCGTCTGAGACACACGGATGCTATTGTCGTCATACTCATTTTCCAGATCGACCGTGCCATCGCCGTCGGTATCCGCCGAGACCAGGCGATTCTTGAAGTCCCAGTGGTAGAAGGCGCTATCGGTCGCACTCGCGCGCGACAACATGTTGCCGTTGTCGTCGTAGCTGTACTGTGTTACGTCACCTGCCAGTGTCTCGGTCAGAAGGCGGTCGTTGATGTCGTAGGTGTACTCGGTCAGTCCTTGGGCCGAGTCGTCCCTGGTCAGGCGGTTGCCGACGGGATCAAAAGTGTAGTCGATTGTTCTGTCGCCGAAGACCGCGTCGGTGATCGCTTCGCGCGTCAGGCGATCGAGGTCGTCGTACGTGTAGTCGACGCGGCGGCCGTCGTGGTCGATCATCGAGGCACGGTGACCTGTTGGGGTCAGCGTATAGAGCTGGCTGCTGATAGCTCCCGACGGTCCGCTATTCTCCAGAAACAGGAGCCGGTTTGAGTCGTCGTAGCTGCGGGTTTCGACGACACCGTTGGGGAGCTCCGTTCGAACCAGGTTATTGGCGGCGTCGTAGGTGTATCGCGTGACGCCCAGATCCGGATCGGTCACGGTCGCCAGCCGATTAAGCGTGTCGAACGTGAAATTGGTGGTCAGACTCGTGGCGCCCGTGGTCGCCGTCAGGGAAGTCCGGTTGCCAGCGGCGTCGTAGGCATAGTTGACTTGAGTGCCGTCGGGGTTCGCCACCTGCACCAGACGGCGCATGACGGGGTCATATTCGTACTGCGTTATTCCGCGCGCGTCGGTGAAGGAGCTCACGAGGCCGTCGCTCGTGTAGGTGTAGGTCTCCTGAGAGCCGTCCGGCAGTGTGCGCGTCGTCATCCGGCCGCGAACATCGTAGCCGTAGCTCGTCGTCTTACCGTTGCCGTCGGTAGTGGTCGCCAGCCGGCCGGCCGAATCGTAAGTGGAGCTATCCGTATCACCGTTGGGCTGAGTCGTTTCTATGACGTGCCCTTGTGTGTCGTAGCGGTAGCGGGTGGTGTGACCGTTGGCATCGACGGTTGCTACGCGCTCGTTGTTGTCGCCGTATTCGTAATGAGTAATGTTGCCGAGGGCATCGGTTACGGAAACGAGGTTGCCGGCGGCGTCGTAGGTGCTCGTCGTGACGTTGCCGACGGCGTCGATGGTTTGCGAAAGGCGCCCGTTCGCATCATAAGCGCTTCGCGTTGTCGCACCGTCCGGAGCAATGATCGCGATCCTCTGACCGTTGGCGTCATATTGAATTCTGGTAGTGTGGCCAAGCGGATCGGTCATCGCCACCGTACGACCGGCTGCGTCATACTGCGTGCCGGTGACGCCGCCCGTAGCATCAATGACCTGGATCTCTCTTCCGGCGGCGTCGTAAACATACTGCGTGTCATTTCCGAGTGCATCCACCAACTCGACTAGCTCGCCCGACAGATTGTAGGTAAGCTTCTCCGTTGAGCCGTCGGCGAAGGTAGTCTGGACCAGACGATTGACTGCGTCGTACGTGTAGCGGGTGGCGTTGCCAAGCGAATCTGTTGTCGTGAGCAGGTTTCCCTCGGCGTCATAAGTGTTGGTTACGGGGATCGTCCCGTCGGCCAGTATGAGCTGGGTCATGTTTCCCAGCACGTCGTAGCTGAGCGTGGCAATCGTCCCGGATGCGTCGCTGAACTGCGTGATCTGGTTCACCGCGTCATACTGAAACGAGCGCGGCACGCCG
Source organism: Pirellulales bacterium (assembly GCA_050248495.1). Classification (GTDB taxonomy): domain Bacteria; phylum Planctomycetota; class Planctomycetia; order Pirellulales; family Lacipirellulaceae; genus DASYDU01. Next base: position 71,709 of record JBFWSG010000022.1, read on the forward strand.
ATCAGGCCGATGTTGGTCGGTAGTCCCTCGGCGTTGTAGTTCAGGTTCCACCCCGAACCATCTTCCTGAGTCTGGGAGAGCGGGTTGCCGTTGGCATCATAGCTAAAGTTCGAAACATGACCTTTCGGATCGACCAATTGCGTGCGATTGCCGCTGCCGTCGTAAGCGTTTTGGGACGTATTTCCGAGAGCGTCGATGAACAAGATTGGGTAGCCGGCGCTGTCGTAGTCTGTCGACGTCACATTCCCTAACGGATCTGTCCGCGCAATCAGGTTACCTTTTCGGTCGTAGTTGTTCCGCGTCGTGTTTCCAAGAGGATCAGTCAAACTCTTGACGCGAGTGAATGGGAGCGCCGCTTTTCCCTCCACTGCCGCTTCCGCCGTCACGCCGTATGTGAAGGTCTCGTAGGTCGAAATCGTGGTCTCTCCGAGCGGATTGGTCTGGGTGAGGACGTCGCCACGGTCGTTGTAAGTGAACGTGGTCGTCCGGCCGAGTGCGTCAGTCTCGGTGAGCTGGTTGTTGTCGATGTCGAACGTCCGGCGCGTGACGGCGCCAAGCGCGTCGATATGGGTGAGTGTGTTTCCGCGTGAATCGTATTCTTCAATCGTCTGGTGCCCCAGCGCATCGGTGACCGTCGCGATCTGGTTCGATGGGTCATAAGTGAAGCGCGTTGGGTTGCCGGCGGCGTCCACGGAATTGCTCAGCCGGCCCTGCGCGTCATACTCGGCGCGGATTCCCGTCCGGCCAAGCGGATCGATCACTTGCTCCAAATAGTGCGCGGGGTTTTCGCGATACACGAAGTGAGTTGAATTGTTCGCCCGATCGATGACGGCAACCAGGTCGCCTTGGGCGTCGTACTGGTAGCGAATGCGCTGGCCTGCCGGATCGATGACGCTGATAATTCGCCCTTGCGGATCGCGCTCGAACGCGACGTTTACCCCGCCGGGGCCCGTGATGCCGTTGTCACTGAATCGCAAGATATTGTCGTTCGTGTCGCTGAGCGTGGTTAGTTGGCCGGTTCGTCCGTCGATGCGATAGGCAATGCCGTCTTTGGTCGTCAACACAAACGTCCCGCCAAACAGGGGCGACGTGGGGTTGTAGGCTGTGCCCGTTCCATAGTCAAATACTTCGCCCAAGGCGTTCAACCTCAGATCGGCCGGCGTGACCGTGAGCGAGCTGGTGACGCCGTTGCCCGGTTCGAACCGCGGTTCAAAAATCCCCAGAAACGTGCCGCGGAGGCCATCGGCCAATTCGGGCCGGAATGTGAACGACTCGCGTTTGCCGCCGGGCAACGTCACGTAGACTCGCGTGCGGATATTGAACGGATTAAAGATGCCGACGTCTTCCAAGCCTGTCGGTACGACGCTCGTGCGGAGGTTTGTCTCGCGAAACTCGAGCCGCCAGCCGTACCCAAGCTCCCTTGCCTCGCCGGCGCTCAAAGTATCGTATGTCCGCGCGACGGTGATCGGCACGCCAAGCACCGGCACGGTCAGGTCGGAAAAAGACAGCGCGAAGTTTCCGAGCTTGAGGTCACCCTCGACGTGGACGATCTGTTCGACCGACGACGAGTTGCCGCCTGCATCGACAGCCGTCAGCCGCAGAGTGTAAATGTCGTTCGCCAGCATCGTGGGGTCGAGCGTGCCGAGCACGCCGTTGGCGACGGCGCTAGTGCCGCGGGCAATTTCGCTGAAGCGGCTGCTGCCCAGCACTGCCACTTCCAGCGTGTAAAAGCTCAGGTTGTCGTCGTCGACTGTGCCGATGACGTCGACCGGCTGTGTAATCACCGCTTCGTCGCTCGGTGAAGTGATCTCGACCTCCGGCACATTTGCGTCGCTTTGATCGATCACCGCCAGCGTTGTCGAGATCTGGCCGGAATTACCGGCGGCGTCCGTCGCCGTGACGACGACGTCGAAAGTTCCAACCTGGTCGGCGCTGAACTCCGCTCTGCCGCTGGGGTCGACCGTAAGCGGGACCCCGCCGACGCTGAGCAGCAGCTCCTCGACTCCGACATTGTCGCCGGCGGAAACGAGGATAGTCACCAACGATCCCAGATTGGCGGGCGACTCGCTGAACTCGACGTCGACGTTTGGCGCCTCGTCGTCGCTGCTAACGACGAGGTCGAAGCTCTGGCTCATGGAGACGCCGAACAGGTCTGTAACCGTGACGGTGATGGGATGAGTGCCGACGTCCGCAGCGCCTACAGGCCAGGCGATTCGCCCCGAGGCGTCGATGGTCATCCCGCCGGGGGCCGAGGCAAGCTGATACGTCAGCCGGTCACCGTCCGGATCGCTGGCGATCACGTCGTAACGGTATACGTCGTTCGGTGTCGCGAACTGAATCGGCGTGGAGTTGATTGCCGGCGGCCGATTCACCAGGCGAACGTTGAGCACATAGCTCTGGAAAGCCGTGTTGCCGGCAGCGTCTCTCGCGGCGAGCGTCACGGGGTGACTGCCGACCTGAGAGGAATTGGGCGTCCAGCCGATTGCGCCAGTTGTGGCGTTGATGGTCATGCCCGCAGGAGCCGTGCGCAGCTCGAACGTCAGTGATCCGCCCTCCGGGTCGCTGGCATCTGCGTCATAGCTGTAGCCCTGACCGGCCAAGGCGCCGGTCGACGGCAAAGTTGTAATCGAGGGCGGACGATTGATAGTCTGAGAGCCTACTACCACCGTGTACGATTGAGTTGCCTGCCCGCCGCGGCCGTCTTCGACGCGCACCGTCACGTTTTGCGGACCAGCCTGCCCGGCCGTCGGCGTCCATTGAACGAGGCCCGTGGCCGCATCGATCGTCATGCCGGTCGGGAACGATGTGAGCTGGAAGCCGGCGGCATGGACATCAACACATTTTCCGTCGTCGGCATTAAAGATGGCATTGATCTGCGCGGCCGACAAAGCCCGGTCGTAAACGCTGGGCTCATCGATTTGACCATGGAATTGGTACTGCCCGGACGCGGCGCCGTTGACCCAGTCCTCGCCGATCGTGAGCGGTACGGCGAAGCTGTCGTAGCGAATCGGGCTGGCGACAGTCGCACTGGCCACCAACACTCCGTCTGCATAGAGCGCCTTGGTCGTGCCGTCAAACGTCCCCGCCAGGTGGTGCCACTGATTCGGTGCGAGCGCTGTCGCACCGGAAATGAAATGGTCGAGGCCACTGAAATGGCCCGTGTACATACGCGGAATGCCGTCGGCCAACCCCAGCCAAAACCCGTTGGCATCCCCGTGATAGCCGGGAGTCTGCCCCGAGGCACCCTTGGCGATCACCGAGTCGAACCCGCTCGTGGAATTCGGCCTGATCCAGGCCTCGAGTGTGAACTGTGCGGGCCGCAGATTGGCATTGTCCGGCACGGCGAGATAATCGTTACTGCCATCGAAGTTGAAACCCAGGCCCACCTTGCCCGTCACGTACGCGGCGCCATTCTCGAGCGCGCCATCGTTCGCGCCCTGGGCATCGTCGATGTTTCCATCCCCGCGCCACCAACTGACCAGTCCGGCCGGCATGTCGACACAGTCGAGCATGTCGAGCGGGATCAGCGGGTCGCCGTCCGGATCGGTAGCCTCGACCGCATACAGGTATGCCTGCCCGACTGTGCCTTGGGTGACCGGTGTGGATGAAATTGCGGGCGGCCGGTTGCCGGCGCTGACGGTGATCGCGAAGCTTTGCATTGCTTGGCCGCCTTGAGCATCCGTGACTCGCACGACGACATTTGACGAACCCACCTGGTCGTCGGCCGGTGTCCAACGGATGGTGCCTAGCGTCGGGTCGAAGGACATTCCACTCGGCGCGGCGTCGAGACTCCACACCAATGGGTCTCCGTCGGCATCGACACCCCGCAAATTGTAGGCGTACGTCTGAGAGCTGGCAGCCGTCAATACGGGCGTGGACACGATTTGAGGGGGCTCGTTGGCAGCTGCCGTCACGACTTCCACCACAAACAACTGCAACGTCACGCCACCCTGACCGTCGTCGGCGCGCACGACGACGGAGTTGTCCCCAAGTTGTTCCGGCGTAGGATTCCACTCGATCAAGGCGGTGAACGGATCGATCGTCATGCCGGCCGGCGCCTGCGACAGACTCAAGGCGATCGGATCGTGGCTCGCGTCCGAGGCTTCAACGCGATACACATACCTGCCGCCAAGGCGCAATCGGTCTCGAGGTGTAGAGTTGATTGCCGGTGCGATATTTACGGCAGATGCGACGACCTCCAGTTGGACCGCGGCAGTGACCTGACCACCCGCGTCATCGAGCGCCGTCACAATTATCGTTTGAACTCCCAGTTGGCCGGCCGTCGGCGTCCAATTCACGAGGCCGGAAACCAGGCCAACCGTCATCCCATTCGGCGCCTGGCTGACATGGAACACCACCGTGTCGCCGTCGGCATCTTGCGCGCGAAATCGCGCTTCATAGGGCCGGCCGACGACGGCCGGACCCTCGGGCGTAGCGGTGATGATCGGCGGCGAGTTTGCGGCGACGGTGATTTTAAACTGCTGCAATGTGACGGCGCCGTGAATATCCTTGGCGCGCACAATTGCGTCCTGAACGCCGATTTGATTGGCCAGCGGACGCCAGGCCAGCGCGCCCGTCAGACTGTCGATCACCATGCCGGCAGGTCGGACGGGAAGATCGAAGATGATTGCATTGCCATCGGGGTCGGTGGCCGAGACTTGGTACTGGTACGCCTGCCCGACGCGTGCGGTGGCGGGCGATACGCTATTAAAAGCCGGGGGGCGGTTGTTGGTGTCGTCTCGCTCACGATTGCCGAAGTTGACCTCGGCAATGTCGGCGCCGGAGCCCACCACGATGGTGTGAGTTCTGCTGGCCGGTCCGGTTTGCTCCCAACCTGGTTGGTTCACTTCCGCGACGACGTACGTGTCGGGCGCTAGACTGCTGAATTCATAGTTACCGTCTGCATCGGTGATGGTAAATCGCTCGTTCGCGTCGCGCTGGCCGTTCTCGTTCTGGTCGAGATAGACCGTCCAGCCGGGGAGTCCCGGCTCGGGAATCGGCGTGCCGTTGGGATTCTGGTTGACACCGATTCGCACCTCGTAGGTGCCGTCGTTGTCTTCGTAGAAACCAGGCGGGCCTATGAAGGACGCGCCGTCGGCAATGCCGACGAACAGCCGCGTTGCGCCCGTCGGAGCGATAAATTGCTGGGCGATGCCCTGCGAAGTGCGTCCGTCGCCGATGTAGAAGACCTGCCGCAATCCCGGCGCGAGACTGGCGAATTCCTTGCCAACCCCGTTGAAGTTGAGCGTTGCCGGCGGTGGTCCGACCGCCGGATTCGCATCGTCCAGGAATACGCCGACCAGTGCGCCCTGCGGGCCAACGTAGCCGCTCAGTCCGCCAACCGCCGTCAAGTTACTGCCGTCGACTCCATTGCCTTCCGGTCCAAACCGATTGCTTGCGTTTCCCAGTCCATTGAAGAAGTGGATCCCCCCGATCGCTGGATTGGCCAGCAGAATCACGTCGCCCCCCGCGACTTCAATTGGAGTGGGGAAGGTTTCCGGCACAAAGTCGGAGTTGACGAACGTGTGCCGGGCCAGCGGAAATGCCGGGCTGGACGCGCCCAACAGTGGAATGGAGACATCCGTCCGCCCGGCGAGATAAATCGCGTCGCTGCCGCGCACGACGAGATTGTAGATGTCTTGCACTTCGCCATTATCGAAGATCGCCGTGTCCTTCACGCCGTTATGATTGAGGTCGTTGAATTTTGTTCCGCTGATCTGGCCCGCCTGGCCATGAGATACATCGACGACGAAATCCTGCGTGTCGAATCCACCGTGGCCGTCGTCAACGCGCACGCTGACCGGTTGCGTGCCGATGTCTGCCGGCCCAAAGTACCACTTGATCCGGCCGGCGCTCGTGTCGATCTTCGCACCCGGCGGCGCCGCGGTGAGCGAATAAGTCAGTGTGTCGCTATCCTCGTCAATGGCCTCGACGTCATACTCGAAGAGTTCACTCGCGTAGAGCTCGCCGTAGGTGAAATCATCGAAAGCCGATGAGCTGCTGCCCAGGATTTTCACCGAATGAATACCAATTGCTGCGAGCGAAAGCGTTGGTCCGTCGGCGTCGACCAGCGAGGTCCGGGCCAACAGTCGTCCGCTGAGGTCGTAAGCTTCCATGGCAATCGTTTGCCCGTCTCCCGCTCGATCGGCTTTGATGGAAACGAAGTCGGTGAGCGCCAGTGTGTTCAGATCACCAGGCAGCGAAAACTCGGCGATGATTGGCGCTGAATAATCGATGTTGGTCTCGTTACGCATGCCGCCAATTCCGAGCGCGCCACTCTGTGCATGCCCCACACCCAGATTGACGACGGCAATAAATGGAATGCCCGTATCGGAACGAAATGTCACGCCATGACTGAGCAGGAACTGATCGGACAGCCTGGCCTCTGGCGGAACGGGGCTGTTTTGCACGAAGTTTGGTGCGGCGGGAAGTCCCTCAAAGTTGAGAGTCAGGCGATTGGGACTCTCCGTGTGCGGTCCGGTTTTGAGCGTCGTTGCTGGTTCGGAGACAATTACCGGCGCGTGATTACTCGCGCTCGGCTCGACCTCGACGTTGTAGCTCTGCACCGCCACGCCGCCTTGACCATCGGACGCACTGAGCAGGACTCGATGTGTGCCGATTTGATCGACTGTCGGCGTCCAGGAAACCATCCCCGTAACCGCGTCGATGGTTACTCCGGCCGGTGGCGCGTAAATCTCCGTCGCCGTCAGACGGACATTATCGAATGTCACACCGCTGCTTCCGGAAAGCGCTATTTCTAACGGCTGGCCCAGCATCGCATGATCGGCCGGCGCGTCGAACGTGACCGGAATATCAATGAACGTGCCGTTCCCGGGCAGCGGCGACGACGACGAAGCTAACAGTTGCCCACCCGCGCGGAGTTGGACGGAAAACGCGTTGAGCGTGTTATCGAGTCGATCCCCGACTGCGACACGCAGCGTGTAGCGCGTATTTACGGTCAAACGCTCTGACAAGATCTGCGTTATAGCCGGGTCATTGCTAAACGCAATGTTCTCTCCGTCCGGCGCCAGCCCGCCGGGGTACCGTGCAGGCCCGGGATTCCAGGCGCCCGCCGACGCTCCGTTAAGCAGCGTCCAGCCCGTTATCAAACCGATGGTGAGCTGGTCCTCCGGCAGGACCTGAGCCTCGAAGCTGTGATTGATGATGGGGACGGATTTCGTCAACGGCCCATGCGTGTAGATCAAAGGATCGCTGTCCGGGTCAACAGCATCCGCGTCGTAATGGTACTGCGTACCCACGGTTGCCTTGATTACCGGCTGCGATGTAAACAGAGGCGGACGATTCGGCACACTTGCCAGCACCTCGATCGTGAACGATTGTTCGTCCGAACCGCCGCGGCCGTCCTCGACGCGCAGCGTCACGGTGTGATTTCCCACGTCGGCGGCCGTTGGTTTCCAGGTGACAACGCCGGTCGCGGCATCGATGCTCAAACCTGCGGGCCGGATTGGTGCGCTGAACGTGAGCTGGTCGCCGTCTGGGTCGCTCGCCTGCGCGGTAAAGCTGTACGACCGGTTGGCGAGCGCTTCGGTGTCCGGCTCGCCCGTGAAAGCAGGGGCGCGGTTCAATCGCCCCATCACGTGCAGATCCAGTGTAAAGGGCATCCGCGCGGCATTGACGAACGACAAGCTGCGGCCGCCAACTTCCTCGCCCGGCGACAGCTCGCTGCCGCTGACAAAGTTGCTGAAGTCATAGTACGGACGACCTTCGGGCGTCAGGCCGTCGAAGTCGGTCGGCTGAATTGCCAAATCGCTTACGCTTTCGATCACTACCACCAGCGGACCACCGACGCCATACGTCCCGCCATTGTGCAACCGAATGTCGGCAAAGAGCTCCGATCCGTTCTCGCGAAATGAGGTCTGCGCCGACACGGGCTGAACGGTCTGCGAGACGTCAACGAGCGAGCGGAAGTCAATAACATTCGTGCTCTGTCGCGCTGCCGCTGCAATTTCTCGATCCAGTGCGGCTGTCTTCGTCCGCGGCGCTGCGAAGAGGACGCCGTCTGCCGCAACGCTTCCCGCACTGTTTCCCAACAGCTTGACGGTGGGCACACCGGAAGAAATCGAGAAAGTTCCCAGGCTGTCCCAAAGTTGATTGTCAAACTCTCCCAACGTGGGTGCGACTTGCTGATTCCGCGTCACGGTGCCGACGAGTGTCGCGCCGTCATAAATCTGGTAAACCGCATTGGCAGCGCTCGTCGCGCTCGGAGTCCAAGTAGCAAAAATCTCGTAGTTGGCGGCCGGGAGGATCGTCACCCAGCTTGCGCTACCCGTCGTGCTGCCGGCGGGCAGCACGCGATAGTTCCCTTGCCAGCCCCCGTTCGTTCGGTTTTGCCAAAGGCCGCGTTCGCTGTATCCCCAGCTGCGATTGTCGATGCTCCTCACCGGCAAGATACCGACCGACGGAATTTCAACGTCGGAGATGCGCACCGACGTTTGCTCGTCGCCGTCGCTGTTCACCAACCGGAAGACAAGCGTCGCCGACATTCCGGCGAGTGCGTCTGACAAGTCGAGGGTAACCCGATTGCCGACGAGCGTCACATCCTGGGAGGCGACCGCCGCTTGCCCCGCGGTGATGTTGAAGGCTGCATCGCGCGTCGGAACAATCGTGTGAATCAGCGAGTTGCCGTGCTCGTCGAGCAGGGCAACTTCAAACGCGTCGCGCACTGCTCCTGTGCTGGTCGTATCGAATTCCGGCCCTTCAAAGGTAAAACTGACGACGGACGATTCGTCGGGTACCTCGAATGTTCGAGACAAAGTGACCAGGAAAGAGTCGCCCTCGCGGATAGTCGCTGCTCCTTCCGCAATCTCCACCGATCCTTGTCCTGCTGCCGAACCTCCCTGCTGCCCTAACTCCCAGTCGATCTCGCCGTCGCCAAAGCCGGCGGCGACTTGTACTGCCTGCTGAGTTGCCTTGGAATGCGCCGTTTGGCCAAAGTGGTTTTTCCAAATCGTATAGTCCGCGTCGTCCACATCGCCGTCGAAGTCGCCGTCCCCCTGCGACGTTGAAGCGTTTCGCACGACGCCGCGGTTGTTTCGCCAGACTGTGTAATCGGCCGCATCCACGGATTGATCTTGATTGAAGTCGCCCGGCAAATAGGCGGGCGTAGTCGCGGATTGTGCCGCGGGACCGGCAGCAGAACTCCCGCTACTGCCGGCGCCGGCCGGGCTCGGCGTCTGAGTGCCAATGGTTGAAGAGTTTTGTGCAGTCAATGCGGCCGTCGGCAACGCAGCGGCCGGCGTCGACGTGGATGCAACAACTTGGCTCTGGATAGAGAACGATGGCCCACCGGCCGCGCTAAATTCGGCCGAATTGGCCGGTGCAGAAGGAATCGATCGGCTATGACCCCCACCACCTCCGCCCCCGCCCGTGCCGCTTGATCCTCCGCCACCGCCGCCGCCTCCAAAGCTCGGAGATGGGTACGACGGCGAGTCGGTTAATTGCGCTCCCCCAGTCTCATTCGGCGTCCCGCCGTCCGACCGATCGCTCCGGTGCCACACGTCGAGCGAAAATCCGTACAAGGACGGGATGGTTGTCCCTGGTTCTGAACGACTGCCCCCGATCCCTTGCCGTACTCCCTGCTGTCGATGAGAGACCAGTTCCCGCAACGTGCTCTTTTGACGCGCGAGACTATTGCTCGCGAGCGACTCGTACTCGCATTGACGCGCGAGGGAGTCGTCCGGCTGCCGTCGAACTGCCTTTTTTGCCTCGGCAAGTGAAGTGGTACTTCCGTCCTCAGGGCGTCCGATAGATTTTGCGATATTCGAAGCGGCTTCCGCCCCACCGAGCAGCCCGAAGAGCGTTGACAACATTGAACCCGGCATTACCCGTGATTCGAGGTTTTCGCACCAGAGGGATCGCCTTGGGGCATGGGGGCCGCGCTTTCGATGTTGTTTGCGATTGCGTGCACGTCGGCCCATTTTGTTCGGTCCTGAACGCGATTTCAGATGCGAAGGAGTCCCCCCCGCCTGCTGCGGACACTGAGAGTGCCGATGGCGAGATTGATGACGAAATACGATAGGCCGCCGGGCTCCGGAATCGTCGTGGCAAATCCATCATTCGGCGCTTCATCACTCATATCCAAGAAGTCGCCCACGATGATGCCATAGTTGAACAGCGCATCGCCCCCTAACAAAGCCAGAGGTACGCGCACGTTCATCGTCGAGGCGTCGTACGTTACTGCTGCCACGCCGATCGGCTGGAAGGTCGCCGTATCGACGATCTCGGCTTCACCGGCGTGAAAGCGCTCGCTGAACAGATCGACGTGAAATTCCGTACCGAGGCCGCTGTCTCCGTGAGGGCTGAACACGGACTTTTGCGCGAGCGCCCCCGTGAGCGGGTTCTGGTCGAGATCGAGATCGATGTACCCAACGACGCTATTCGCCGTGAAGGCCGATGGAGCAGCGATCGAATTGTAGAACTCAATCGTAAAGCTGACTGAATCTGCAGAAACGGCTGATCCAAAAGACGCGATGTCGTGAATTGTCGCAGGAAGCCCAAATGTGTCATCCTGTGGATCGATCCCATCCGTACCCGCGACCCCACTCGTGCATGGGAGAATAATTAGCGCAGCCCAGAGTAGAAAGACTCTCAACTGGACGGAAGTCGCGGGCATTGGATCTGCCCCAAGAGCGAAAGGGTCGAAGGACGAAACTGCGATCCATCTGAAAAGCAAAGACGGATGATTATGGGAATCTAGAGCCTCGATTCGCAAGCATTATTTCAAAATGTTTTGACTCTTTTCTCCGGCGGACAGCCTTCGAGTGCGTTGGAATTAATTGTCCGAGATGGCATTTGCATAGAGCACCCCCGACAAGGGGTCGCACGGCCTTGTTTGACGCCGCGCTTGTGTTCACCAACGTCGACACGTCGTCGCGCGGTCAAGTGCCAGGGCAGTGCGAGAAACTTCCCTGGCTGGAGAGTGGCGCCCATTTCCGCAAGTGGATCAAAATACGGAAGTGCGATCGGAATTGAGCCGCTGAAATTCGTGTCTGCTTCTGAGCGACTTTGGAAACGACGATTCCTTGCGGATTAGGGTCATCTCGTCGGCATCGCCCCCCAAAGGAGTCTGGCGAGAAAGCGTCACTGCCCGCCTGAGCGCTGACAAAGCTTGGTTTTCATATTCGATTCTTCGTTCGGTTTCCAAGGCGGATAGTTTGCCGAAGATGCACGCCACATTGTGCAACACTATATGGTTCCCATCGGCGGCAAGCATCGCGGTAGAAGCCTCCCTTCGAGCAGAGTCTTCACGACCGAACTGGGCAAATACAAAGCCTAGCCCGGCGTGCGCTTCGGCGTCGTCGGTTGATTCGGTGACCACTCTTGTGAAATCACTCTCTGCCAATTCGTATTCGCCATTGTTGGCATAGGCCCAGCCGCGCATGTTGCGAAGCTGCGCATGTTCGGGCGAAAGTGTCAGGCCGCGTGTGTAGGCATCGATCGCGGCGTTCGGGTCTTGCTGCAACTCGCGGACTGCGCCCAACTGCTGCCACATGTCGGCCGTGGGAGGGCCGGCGTCGAGGCCTGCTTCCAGTTCGGCGACCGCCGTCCGCAACGGTTCTTGTCGGAAGTCGGCCGGAAGTTGCTGAGCCAGGTTTCGCAAGGACTTTCCCAGCAAGAAGTGATTCTGAGCCGACAGAGCGTCGCGGCCTCCTGGGACGCCGAGCGCTACGAACGATTTCACGTCCGCCAGCCCGGCCGACGTCTCTCCCAGACGATAGTTCGCCAGCGCGCGATACCAATACGCCAAGCGGATGTCCGGGCGCGCGGCAACGACGGCGGAAAAATCCGCGAGAGCATCGCGCGGTTGACCGTTCTCCAGCAGCAGCTGGCCGCGATAGAGGGCCGCTTCATGCAGCCGCTTGTCGTCTGGAGAGGCGAGTGCGGTCGTGAAGTCGGCAATCGCCTCCTCGCGATTGCCGCCGATCCAATGGACGATACCGCGGTTGAGCTTGGCGGGCTCGAACGCTGGGTCAATTTGCATCGCCTGATCCAGGTCGGCCAGCGCGTTGGCATGTTGCCCCGCCAGGGCGCTCGCCAGCCCCCGCACCGAATAGGCCCAGGGTGACGCCGGCCGCAGCGCGACACAGCCGTCGAGAGCACCGACTGCCTCGGGCGCGCGGCCGAGCGCCACCAAACAGCGACCCGATTGAAACCGCGCCCAGTAGTGACGCGGATCCAATCGCAGCGCCTGGCGGTATTCTTCCAGCGCCGCCGACAAGTGATCGCGCCTAGCGCTCGCATTGCTTGCCGCCAGCGCGCCGGCGCCGATGTCCAGCAGTCGCAGCTTTTCGCCGGCCAGGAAACAATCCTGCGCTGTAACCGGAGTCGCGTCGGCCGCCGCACGGTTGCGTTCCCGCTCCGCGGCCTCGCTCTCACCGAGCGCGGAGAGGCACTCGGCACGCAGCTGAAAATAACCGCGCGTAGGAGTTCCCCAAGAGCGAGCCCGGTCCACGAGCGACAGCGCCTCGCGTGGCGAGTCTTCCGCCGCTAGGCTGTGCAACTTGGCCTGGGCCAGCAGCAGCAAGAGCGCGTATTGCGACTGCCGCAGATCGGCCCGCGCGTCGACGAGCGGCAGCCCCAGGCCGGTCGCTTTCCAGGGCTCGGCAATCGCCAGCGCCGCTTCGCCGGCCACAGTCGCGCGACGCGGCTCATAGTACGGCACACGCTCCGAAATGGCATCGGTGTTCGCGGCGAAAAATTGGGCTTCGTCGGCCAGGCGTCGATACTCGGCCATTTGGTCGCGCGCCTCTTCTCTCGCGGCCAGTGCGCCGGCTTCCTGGCGCGCATGAAAGGCATATCCGGTGACCAGCAACAGCAGCGCCGCAGCCGCCGCCTGGGTGATCCCGCGCCGATGCCGTCGCACCCAGCGTCCGGCGCGAGCCCACAAGGGTTCAACGTACGCGGTTGTCGCCGCTCCGGCCAAAAATCGTTCGATGTCTTCCGCCAGTGCGAGCGGCGTCGCGTATCGGTCCTGCTTGTCGAAGGCCATCGCCTTGAGGCATATCGCTTCGAGCGGCCGCGGCACGCGCGGATCGACCGCCCGCGGGCTCTTCGGCCGGCTGTTCAGCGCCAGATCGATCAACTCCCAGCTGCTGGCCGCCTGCCGCGGCGGCTGCGCACAGAGCATTTCATACAGCGTCGCGCCCAGCAGATAGACGTCGCTGGCCTGGTCCACCGCGTCCGGCTGACCCTTGGCCCCTTCGGGAGACATATACAAAGGCGACCCGACGATCGCTCCATCCTGAGTGGCGGTCGAACCGCTGCCGCTCAGCCGCACGACCGAGCCGCGCTCTTCATCCGGTTGTCCGATTACCTTCGCCAGGCCCCAATCGACGACGACGACTTCGCCGTACGGACCGAGCAGGATGTTGTCTGGCTTGATGTCGCGGTGCACGACGCCCTTGTGGTGGGCGTAGGCGACGACATTGCAGACGCTCACCAGCGTCTCCAAGAGCCGGCGAAACTCCAGGTCGTCGGACCAGTCGGCGGAGCTTTTGTGGGCGTGAAAATTGGCGATCGCCTCGCGCAGCCGCCGGCCGTGGATAAATTTCATCACGTAGAACGGCTGCCCCGCGTCGTCCACGCCGATGTCGTGCAGCGGCACGACGCTCGGGTGTTCCAGTTGGCCAGTGATTTGCGCTTCGGCGAAGAACCGCAGCTGCTGATTCTCGCGGCCCGGGCGGAGTTTCTTGAGAGCCACCGTGCGGCCGATGCGATCGTCCTTGGCAAGCCAGATCTCGCCCATGCCGCCGCGGGCGTGAAAACGGAGCGGCGAGTAGCGCGTCGTCGAAAGTTTTGGCGGGAGCGGCGAGAGTTCGACCGTCTGGGCGCCCTCTTCGTCGTCGTCCGGCAGCCGGTTCTGCTTGAAATTGTCCGAAAGCGATCGCTGCAAATGGATCGGACCGACGATCCGATGGAAGCGTTCGCGGTCCTCAAGAAACTCGGCAAGCTCGCCGGCGCAACTCGGATAACGATCCAGCCACGCTTGTCGGTCGCCGACTCGGCCCTCCGCTTCTGCCTGCAAATATTCCGCAATTACCTGGTCGATGAATTGGCTCTCCCCGTTGGGGAGCTGGCCCTGCGAAATCATGGTTCACCTCAAGTTGTCGTCACGCACCAATTCACGCAGTCGCTTCAAACCGCGCCGCAGCAGACCGGCCACGGCCACCTCTGTGCGGTCGAGCCGTTTGGCCACCTCGGCGGCCGAATGCCCCTGCAAATGAAACAGCTCGACGGCGCGGCGCTGATCGTCCGGAAGGGACATCAAAGCAGTCGCCAGCGCGATCATCTGCTCGTTCGCCATCGCGATCTGGCTCGGAGTGCCGTCGTCACAGGCCAGGAATCGCTCCAGCCGCACCGTCGAGGCATTGAGCGACGCCTGCAGCGACGCTTCGAGCCGCAAGTCGCGCTTACCGGAGCGGAACTTGCGAATCTCGTCCGCCATGTTCCGCACCAGGATCTGCCGCAGCCAGCCGGCCAATTCTTCGTCGCTCTGGCCGCGAAAGTGTTCCAACGAGCGGTGGGCTTCGAGCAGCGTTTGTTGCACGATGTCCGATTCGTCGAGCTTGGCTTGCAGGTTTTCGTCGAATTGCAGTCTGGCCAGCATGCGCAGGTACGGGCGAAACGCGTTGAGCTTGCCTTCGGCCGCGCCGTTTAGCGAGGAAAAGTAGTTGTCAGGCGGCAGTGGCATGCGTGGGTCCCTCCGGGCTGCTGGGTGCGGCATCCGTTGTTTCGCTCACGGGGAGCGGCGCCGCCGAGGCAGGCGCGATTGGCGCCACGCCACTGTTCACCGAATTTCCTGAGCCGGCATTCGATTGTGAGTCGCTCGGCGGGGCGTCGGAGCTCTGTGCCTGATGACGTTCGTTTTGCGAACTCTGAGACCGCGAAGTTTGGGGATCGTCGGAGTCAACTGCATCCGTATTCTCCGGCGGTGTCAAAATCTCGTCGATCATGTCGCCGAACGACTCCCAGGCCCGCTCCAGAGCTCCTTTGATTCCAGAGTCGCGACCGTCCGGCGTCGCGGAGTCTTCCAGCAGTTCGTCGCCGAGCGGCGTATCGCCCAGCAGCTGCCGCACCGGGGCCCAGCCGCTAAACACCAGATCCCAGACGTCTTCCGCAGCGCGAAACAGTGAACGCGTGAGCGATCCGCCGCTGCCGAATGTTTTGAGCAGATTGTTCCCCCCAAGAATGTATTTCGAACGATTGGCGACGCTCAACAACAAGCTGGGGGCGACGGCATTCAATGAGCTAGTCGAAGTGATAATCGAAGTCGAGACGAGTCGCGGCACGAATTGCGGAGCGACGAACGCCACAAACGTCGGTGCCGCGTCGGCAGCCTTCGCCGCGATCGAAGCGGCGTAGCGGACGTTAAGGCTGAAGCCGTCGGCGACAAACGTCGTCGAAAGCGTCTTGGCCCGCAGAGCGTCGGTAAAAGTATCGTGTTCGGCGCCCTGCCGGCCGAAGTAGACGACGCCGGCGCGAGCCCGTGCCGGCACGTCGGCGAGGGTCAATTCGTAGTTGCCGACCGGATTGGCGATCACAATCAGCTCGAGATTGCCGCCGACTTCGATAAACGTCTGTGGCAAGTTGCTCGTGAGCGTATTGGTGCGCAAGTCGTGAGTCAGCGACGCGCCATCGGGCGCCACCAGGCCGATCGACGTCGGATCGATCGGTATCACTGCCAGCGGAACGATCGGCTCGCCGTTGGGACCCAACAGCCCCGGCAACACGATGGCGATGATTTGCTGCAGCAACCGATCGGTGATCTCCGGATCGTCGCCCAGCGCCGTGAGCAGCGAGTCGAGCAGCGCGCCGAGATCATTGTGCGATTGCGTGAGGAAGTTCGTGCCATCTTCGAGCTCGTTCAAATCACCGAGCGCGCCGGTTGGCCGCACCAGATTCTGCCGCGTCCGGCTGACGCCTTCGGTGACCTCCCCACCCTCGACCGAGACGACCGGGTGGCCATGGAAGCCGGCCGCAGGCGAGAGCTGCGCCAGTTCTTCGACATTAAACGTCGACGACATGACCGTTTCGTCGACTTCGATGAGATAGTTTCCCGCCGGCAGCGGCTCACCGAAGAGCAGCGTCACGGTTTGGCGAAGCGCGGTGGGGATCGAGCGGCCACTGGCGGCGTCGACGTTGTTGCGACTTGGATCGTAAAGGACGCTCTTAGCATCCTGCGGCAGGCCGTCGCCGATCTTGATCGGGTCGTCGTCGCCCCCACCGAGGACGCCATCGGGCCCCAGCCAGAGGACACTGTAATTCTCCTTGTTCTCCGCCGCGGCGACGTTCAGCCGGTCGCCTTGGAACACGACGACCAGGCTCGTGGTGGGCCCGCCCGGCAAACCGCCGACGCCTGGCAGCAGGCTTTGCGCTTCGATGGCTGCGACTTGCGGCAGCGTGTTGACGATGAGCGTGTACGCGCCGGCCGCTTCCGTCGCGGCCGCAAAGATCCGCACGAAAAGCTCCTCGCCTTGTGCGGCGACCACGCGGACGCGATCCCCGGCGGCCAGCACATTCCCGGCCGCATCGAGAATCTGCATCATCAGCCCCGCGCCTTCCTCGTAGGCAAAACCGGCTGAGAAATCGAGCACCTGGTCGCGGGCGCCGGCGAAAGCTTCGGTCGGAACCGTGAGCTTGTAGTAGTCCTCCGTGTACCCCGGCACGATCGTGAGCGTCGGCTGAATCGTGTGGACCACGGTCCCAAGATCGCGCGCGGTGGCAGGTGTAGTGTTCGGCACAATGATGGGTTTCTTTCCAAATGCGATCAAGACGCCGTCCCGATCGAGCAGGACGATGTCATCAGGTTTGTCATCCGGCGCATCGCCGTTGATGTCCGCGACTTTGACGTCGAGCGGCCCCTTCGCGGGTGCGATCTCGACGGGATCTGTAAAGCCGTCAAAAGCGCCGTTACGTTTCAACCCTGCCATGACGACGACATTCGCCGGACCGGAGAGCGTCGGAAGCGTGTAGCCGTTGTTGGCTACCACGAGGTCGGGCAGGCCATCCGGTGTTCCGAAAACGGCAACCTTCTCGCCGTCGACTTCGATTACGCTGGCGACGTCGACAACTTGGACGGCGGCCGGAAACTGTCCAACTTCCTGCACCCACGGCTCTGCCTCGAAGGTACCGTCGGGGTTCTGCAGCACGTAAACGACATTGCTGGTGTTGTTCTGCGTGGTGACGACGTCCAGATCCCCGTCGCCGTCGAGATCGGCGACTGCCAGCCCCGGCCCGCTCGCGCCGATAATCGACTCCGCGTTGAGCTGAAACGTCCCGTCGCCATTGCCGAGAAAGATCGTCGTGCCGGAAATAAAATCACGTTCCACCAGGTCGTTCTTCCCGTCGCGATTGACGTCGACAATGAGAATCGAATTGGTGCGGTTGGGCTCGCGGTCGGGCAGGCTGAAAGGCTTGGGAAGCTGGAAGGTGCCGTCGCCGCGCGAGAGCAGCACGGCCCCTTGCGCTGTGGGGTCGGACGTCGAGTCGATCACGACCACATCGGGGATCAAGTCGTTGTTCAGATCGCCGACGGCCATGGCATAAGGCGCCGCGGTGGCGTCGAAGCGGCGCTGGGGCTGGAAAGTGCCATCGCCGTTGCCGAGCAACACCGAGATGTCGCTCGACGAGGTGTTGACGACCACGATGTCCAGAAAGTTGTCGCCGACACGACCGGGGCCTGGCGGATTGAAATTCGCAATCGCCAGATCGCGGTGAAAATTCTGGATCCCCTGGATCGTGAACGGCCCCCCTTGCTGAAACGCGCCGATCGTGAGCTCGCGCGGGGCCTGGTAGGTTCCGTCGCCGTTGTTCATCAGCACGCTGAGGATGTTCTGGCCGACGTGAGAAACGACGATGTCGACCGCGCCGTCTCCATTCAGGTCCGCCAAGGCCGATTCGGACGGTCCGAGCCCGGTGGGATAGAAAACCGTGCTGATGTCTTCGAGCGAGAACTGGTCGAGGTTCTTGAACGACAAATCGAACGAGCCATGCGAGTCTTCGTCACCATAGATGTGGACGTAAACTTTCTGTCCACGGGTGACGGCGGCGTCGGCCACCAGCTCGTCGCCGACCAATGTGCCCTCAAAAATTACGTCGAGCGTTGCAGGGTCGAGCAACTCCAGATGGATTTCACCGGCAAAATTGGCCGCCCGCGTCAAAGCCACGTGAAAAGACCCTGCTGCGGCGGAGGTGAGGGCGTAGTGGAAGTCGTCGCCGATTTCGAGCGTTTGCCCCGGAACGGCGCCGAAGGCGCGGGTGCCAAGATTGTCGGTGAGCGACTTGATCGACAACGTGTAGCGGACCGACGTATTGAGCTGGGCGTCGTCGCCGCTCAGCACGCGCACCCAGTATGTGGCGCTCGCCGAGCTGCTGAGCGCGACCGAAGTCGCCAATCCATTCTCAGTGCCAGCCGCCACGAGGTGGAGGTTTCCCGCCTGCAGATTGTACAGCTCCAGGCGAACATTTGGGCCGGCGGCCGCTAGCGTCGCCGAGACGGAAAGAGGTCCCGTCGAACCGGTCTCAAACTTGAACCAATCTTCCTCACCATAGACGAGCGCGAGCTTGGGAAGATCGCGCTCGATGACGCGGGCGAGATTAGTCGCCGTCTCGCGCGAGTCATTATCCTCGTAGCGATCGTTGAGCGGAAGCGGCGGTGGGTTGAGCGAGAAGCTGGAGAACAGAATGTCCTGGTTGCCATTGCGCGTGTCGGCCCAGGCCGCGAACGCAGTGCCGCCGCCTAGCGCGAGGCCGAGAAAATCGCCGAGGTAAAACGTCGGATTGCCCCGCGCGTCGGTGAACTTCCCATTGTCGGCATCGAACGACTGATCGGTGACACGGAAGTTGGGGCTGAACGTTTTGCCGTGGTCGCCGCTGATCGTGCCAAACACGTCGATCTTGTGTCCCAACGGATCGCGGCGGACGTCGTACCAAATGACGGCGATTTTCCCCGTGGCATCGGCGACAATTTTGGGTAGAAACTGCGCTGCGGTCACGTCGTCAGCTGCACCGGTCGCGCTGCGAGCTTCATTCTCGTCATTGAGCACGTTCGCCGCCGAGTTGGCGCCGACCTTGAACGTCCTTTGCCAGGTGCGTCCGTAGTCCTCCGAGCGAGCGAAAATGATTTCGTCCTCGTCCAGGGTGTTTCCCTGAGGATCGACGGCGGGTTTGGTTTCAACCACGTAGACATAGCCTGGCTCAATTGGGTCCGCGACGATGGACCGTACCGACTGAACGCGAAAATTATTGTTGGAAAGCAGGCCGGGAACCGCCGGCACGTTACCGCCGAACGGGAATAAGGCATTGGTCGCTGCATCAGGGTGGGAAAAGCTCGCCCCGGCGTTCTTCGAATGGTGGACCGCGAACTGTCCGCCAAGGAAATGCGAGACATAGATGTCGCCCTCAGGCCCAACCGCAACGTGTGACCAATTCTCCAGGCCCACTCCCTCGGTGAAGTCGCCGGAGAAATAGCCCTTGGTGTAAATAACCGTGATCGGGTCGCTGGCTTCTTCGGGGTGCGATTCGAGCTGCAATTGCCAAGTGGCCCCCCCATCGCGCGAGACCGAGAACATGATGTTGCTGCCGCTGTCGCTATTTGGCTCCCCAGGGAACTGACCTTTGGGATAGTAGCGCGACCAGACCGCGTAGAGATTGCCGAAATTCGGATTCGCCGTGGTGCTATTGGGCAGGTAACGATACGTGTCGACCGCCAGATCGGGCATGATGTCGAACGGAACCCGATGCTGGCCGTCGAATGTGTGCGAGGCGACGGTCACGGGATCGTGCCATTCAATTCCGCCGTCGTCGCTGGCGCTGACGAAGATGCCGTTGTTGGCCGACATGCCGAAAGAGCGAAACTGGGTTAGATCTTTGCGGCTGACGGTCCCGCTGGGATTGGTGATCGGCGGCTTGGCACCCAGAAATGTCGCCGCCATGTAGCTTACGTACACCCGGTTCTGGATGCCCGGCTGATTGGGATCGTGGTCGATGGTGTCGAATTGCACGACAGGATTGGCGGCCCCCTGGTCAAATCCCGCCGGCAAATCCACGGACGAGTTCCGCCAACTGGCGCCGCCGTCCGTCGACACGGCAACTCCGATCCCCGCGTAGCCGGTGCCGACAAGCGCGTAGTCCATGTAGGCCACGACCAGATGCTTCGCGTCGAGCGGATCGACCGAGATCGAAGGCATCTGCTGGACGCCCGGATTGGTCGTCAGCGGCAGGTTGACCGAGAGATAGTGCCGCGGCTCGAGCGGCTCGAAACGAGCGCAGCGGGAGCGGAATTGGCGGCGTCGGCGCGGAGTGCGACCCATAGGAATAGCCTTGACTCTCCGCCTCTTCAGCTGCCCATGATATGCCCCTCAAAAGGCGAACCGTATGGTCCCTAGGCACAAAGGCGTTAATTCGCCGCCGACTGACCGCAGAATTTTGAAGTTTTTTCCGACTTCGTGACTTGGGTAACGCGGTGCTCGATCAACCAGGATTTTGCAATTGAAGAGGGTAACAACCGCCGGCCGAGGCCGAGGCTGATGCCAGGGGGTTCGACAATTTCCTATTGTTCGGAATCTGTCGAAGCTAAATCCGACCGCAACGGCCATTCCCGAAC
>JBFWSG010000023.1:0-89023 GCA_050248495.1 Pirellulales bacterium
CGGCGTACGTGAGGTCGGCGGACCTGAGGTTGGCGTACGTGTGGTCGGCGGACGTGAGGTTGGCGGACGTGAGGTTGGCGGACGTGAGGTTGGCGGACGTGAGGTTGGCGTACCTGAGGTCGGCGTACGTGAGGTCGGCGGACCTGAGGTCGGCGGACGTGAGGTTGGCGGACGTGAGGTTGGCGTACGTGAGGTCGGCGGACCTGAGGTTGGCGTACCTGAGGTCGGCGGACGTGAGGTCGGCGGACCTGAGGTCGGCGTACGTGAGGTTGGCGGACGTGAGGTTGGCGTACCTGAGGTCGGCGGACGCTCGAACCGCTGCCTCGATGCAGAGCCGGAACGACTCGCACTCCAGCGAAAACAGAATCTGGCCACTGACTCGATGCTTGATTTCAAACTTCATGATCGACTCCTTGTGCTTTAAAAGCGGCGGGTGCCTCCGTGCATCTGCGTTGAGCGGCCCGTGCTCGTCCCGCCGAACTAACGTGCCTCATCTCGGATTCCCCTACGGATCCATCCAGTCGCGCAGCCGGCGCAGAAACAGACGACGGCCAACATCCATTGCGACACTGAGAAAAGCTCATCCATGAAACGAGTCCCTTCGTTGGTTTGAATTGGCTGGCGGCTAGTCGACGGATCGAGAGAAGTATCTACCCATCAATCGAAGTCCATTTGAATGACTATGCCGCCAGCCGTTCGTTGGTTTGTAAATGTGCCGGTTTAATTCACCGGTGGACTATGCCCCCGCTTCCGCTTCCGATTTCCGCTGCTTCTTCGAGCGAGCTCGGTTCATCCGCTGCTGCTCATCCTCCATGCGTTTTCGGTCTTTGCGAATCGCTTCGAGGCGCGCGAGAAAGGAGGCCCTGTCTTCCGTGTATTGCACTACCTCGTCGCCCGCGTACCAAATCCAGAAAGTGTTGTCCGACATCTTGCGGACACACCGCTCACCGGAAGCGCGAACCACGGCCTCGACCATGTAGGCACTCAATCCGGTGCTGTAGTAACCAAACCGCTCCTCGGGCGTGAGTTCGCTCTGGCCGATTTCCTTTCGGAATATGTTGATGGCCAGCACCTCGTTTTCAATTTGCTCGCGCCTCTCTGGAGTAGACCAAAAAAAGCAATCGCCTTCGATCAATGCTTTCACTGGCTGCATCCGTCGCTTAACCGCTGCCACCATGCGATCGACTCCTTTCGTATCCAGCGCAATCCGCTTGCTGCCGCCAAGCACACCTTCACAGCCCGGCCGCCGCGCATGCCACCGGGTTAAGTCCATTTCGTTAAACGCAAAACAACCTTGCCCAGCCATGCCATGCCGCGCCCAGCCATGCCATGCCGCGCCCAGCCATGCCGGGCCGGGCCGCGCCACCACTATTCCCACAACACAATTTCGCCTTTGCCGAACTGACCGCGAAACGTACCGAGTCCCAGGCACAGCAGCCCCTCGGTGAAGATGTTGAGCAACTGCGTCTCTTGAATCATTCGATTCGGCAACAGCGTGAGCTCGAACTCCAGCGACCACGGGAGCGGGAGCGTCGGTCGCACCTTGGGATTCGGGATTCCCTTTTCGAGACGCGCGACGCGGCGATCGATGTAAACGCCCGAGCTCTTGTCGACGTCGCCATCGAATTTGCCGAACTCGATCGGCTCGCCGTCGCGCGTGAAGGGAATCATCCAAGGGTGAATCGCCACAAACGAGCCGCAGGCCTGCGCGAACGCCTTATACTTGCGGCTGTCTAACAACCGCTTCGGGGCCGAGTCGGTATTTTGGGCTGAGAGGAACGACATTATGTTCGCCGACGGCAGCATGATTTGCCGCCCGCTTTCGCCGCCGAGGTAGAGCTTTTGCCACGGTTCGAGCTTGGTGTCGTTGTCGCCCGGATAGCGATCGAACATGATGTCCGTCAGCCCCCGAATCCCGACGCGACGTCGGACGACTTCTCGCGTTCCCGCTTCCGCCCGCGTCGACGGCAGCCGGTTGTTGCTTCCCTTGGTTGCGACCATTGCGATCTCCTTTTTTCATGTCGAATTAAATCCTTGCCTCGCCACGCCGGGCCATGCCTAGCCCTGCCGGGCCCCGCCTCGCCGAGCCGCGCCCTGCCCAGCCGTGCCCGGCCGTGCCCCGCATAGCCCTGCAGCGCCTCGCCTCGCCCTGCCTAACCGCGCCGCGCCGAGCCGCGCCTGGCAGAACTTGCACAACGCGCAGCCGGTGACACCGAGCAGCGCGTCCCAACAGTCAATGCCTCGTCGCCCACGACTGGTGAAAGCGACGCGCCCCAAACGGGAACGGGGAAAGTTCAGTTACCAATTGGCACTGGTGAGCGGATGAGTCCGCTTAGAAGTGCCCAACATTCTTCGATGTGGGCCAATATACAAACCGTTTTGCAGATTGCAAGCCCAAAACGGTTGGCGAGAAAAAATTCTCAAGCCTGCTTACGAAAGGTCGGGTTTCCGACCGGGTGCGGCTGAAATTTTCGGGCGTCGTCGCGCTTGATCATCCACTGATTGCCGACTTTGGTCGCTTTCAATCGCCCGTCCTGGCAATATCGGCACACCTGGCTGTGATCGATTCCGATCAGCTCAGCGGCTTCGGACGCGGTTAGATAGCCAGGAATTGCAGACACGGTGCTCATGCCCTCATAATATACAAAGCACTTCGCAAATTGCAAATGCAGTTGGCAGGAGTATCGCGGGAATGTCGGGCTCGACGCCGCCTCACGGCCTCACGACCGTGAGAGCCTGCCAACTGCGTTTCTGCAATCTCTAGGTTTTTTGTTGACTTCTCTCGATCCCCAAACCATTCTGGTTAGGGGCCGGCAATATCCCCGAGTGGATTCGAACCACTAACCTTCGGCTTCGGAGGCCGACACTCTATCCAATTGAGCTACGGGGACGCGAACTCGAAAACAAGCTCACGCTCTGAGCGGCACGGCCGACCCAGAGACACCCTTGAAGGTAGCGTGGTTCAGCCTTGCGGGCAATCCGCGCCGCGGTTCAGCCGGGCGGCCATTTGAGCGGCCTGCCGCCCAGCACGTGGAAATGCAGGTGGTCGACCGATTGACCGCCGTCGCGGCCGCAGTTCACCACCACACGATAGCCAGCTGCGAGACCCAATTCGTCTGCCAGCCGCCGGATCACGCCATAGATGTGTCCGACCAGCGCTTCGTCGTCGGCCGTCAAATCGTGGAGCGACGCAATCTCCTTCTTCGGAATCACCAGCACGTGAATCGGTGCTTGCGGCGCGACGTCGTGAAAGGCCAGACAGCTCTCGTCCTCGTAGACGATCCGCGCCGGAGTCTCCTTGTCGATGATCTTCTTGAAGATGGTCTTCGACACGGCCGCCTCAAGTTGATTCGAGCTGTGCAAGCGGGATCGCTTCGTCGTACAGCATCACGGGGATGTGGTCGACGATTGGGTACACGAGATCGCCCGCGCTACGGATCAGTGCGCCGTCGATTGGCCGCTCGACCGACTTTCCGCTCCGGTTTCTCAACCGCCCCGCGTCGATAGCGGAGTTCAATCGCGAAACGAGCGCGGCGTCGGCCAGGCACACCTCGGACCGATCGTTCGGGCAGCGCAGGATGGCCAACGTCTTCTCGCTAAGCGTCGAGTGATCAGTCACCGCTTACTACCCTGGCAAATCGTCGCACTTTCCGGCGGCGGCAGCCGCGAGTCCACAGCCGCAGTATTCGCCGCTCCGATTGCCTCAGCGTCCTCGATTCCGCCGGGTTTTTCAAGGGCCCACCGCCGTCCGCTAGCGGCCGCAAACCCGCCCACCCCGGTTATCCGCTTCGCCTGGCGGCCGTGGACATTGAATCCCCCGGGGGCGACGTTTCGCCGTATTGATGAAGACTCTGCGACTCGGCCGATATTGTCGATGAGTTGCGTTTTACGGACGGACCAGGGAGACGGTGCGTCCGTCGGCGCGGCTCGGCGGGAGGGAACCCACGTACCGGAGGAACTGAGCAATGAAGCCGAGTCGGATTGCCCTCGGATGGATTGTGGCCGCAGCCATCACGCCCGAAGCACTGGCGCAAGTGACCACAATTGAACAGTCGGGCGGCGTCACTTATCAAGTGACGCGGACGCCCAAATCGATTCCGCATACCGAGTTGCGGACCGAGCAACACAAGACTTACGTGCCGACGACCACAACCCAATACCAGTCCTACCAGCAGACGTACGTCACGCCTGTAACCCAGTATCAATGGGTCGCCCGCCAACGCGGCACTTGGAACCCGTTCATGCGGCCCTACTGGACCACCGAACTGCAACCCGTCACTACCTGGCAAGCCTCACAAGGGACGGTCCAAGTTCCAACGACCCGCACCGACTGGGTCGAGAACAACATTACGCGGCAAGTTCCGGTCACGACCTATCAGACCGTGATGGCCGAGACGCGCGAGCCTGTTGGGATTTCGGCGCCATCCGATGGCACGGCGATCGCAACGAGGCCGCCTGAGACTTATGGCGGCACCCAAATGACGAGCGATCCGCCCCGCAGCGGCGGCAGCTATCGCTAACTCGCCATTCGTCGGTCAACGCAATCGGCCACTGTCAAAAAAAGTAAGTGCGATCCGCCGGCGTTTCTGCGAGGCCGGCTGATCGCACTTTTGTTTCTACGACGGATTATCGCGCAGCTGGAAATTTCGCGCCTAAGCTTCTCCGGCATCCACCCGCCGCCGCCGCGAACGAGTGGCCGTGGCAATGCTCCACTCCTTGGTCAAGGTCTCGAACACTTCCGGCGTTTCGTACCGCACCACGCCCTTGGCTTCCGGCATCGGTCCGATCAATCCACGGAACACCGGCATGCCCCGCAGTGCCAAGTCAGTGCTGCAATCGTCGACGCCGATCTGCGTGTGCATCTTGAGCACGGTCTCGTGCTTCGCGTAATCCTTGGAGCGGAGCTCGCCGTTGCTGCCGCGCGTGACGATACGGATCGTGGGTTTCATGAGCGGGACCTGCGGGAGGGATGGGGAGGGAGGACGGTCCGGACAATCAACGTATCGGCGTGCCCTCCGCGTGCCGGCAAAAGAAACTCTCCGCCGACGCATAGCAGTTGTTCGCGATCCATCCCGCAAAACCTCCCCCAGCGCGGTGTCCCGCATCTCTCCACCGCGGGTGAATCGTCTGCAACGACTGTACGGCGCGAACTGCTCGAGCGCCACGCGGGTCGTGTGTGACAGGCCGGAGATGCCAGATTTGCGGGCAGGCGTCTCGGCTCGTCTCCGCGCACCGGGGGACGCCCAGCTTGCCTTGCCCGCAGCCCAGCGGCCCGATAAATTGGTACGGATCTGCCGGGAGGGTAAGCGAATGGCTAGCGGCCTGACTCGAAATCAGGTGCCGGGAAACCGGTTGAGGGTTCGAATCCCTTGCCCTCCGCTCTGCGACGAATCTCCAAACTCCGGGTAATCTGCTGGTCAAGCCAGCGAATGCCCGGGGATACCGTGCGTCATCTCCCGCCGGGTCCCGCTGCTTGCGGTCGAGTTCACAACGTCCGCGTCAATGAGCCGCGGCGTCCTCAGCACATTCAAGCTTTTGTGCCTTGACTCCCGTAAGTGCTCGGCGCTTATCGCTAGGTGCTCATCGCCTGTATCAAACTGACACAAAGTGCGCAGCTGCGTACCTCCGCAACCCTCCCATCCCACAAACTGCCGCCGGCACACTACTTGCTCCATAGATTGCTTCGCAGGCTCGCTGCGCAGGGACCAATCCATCACTCATCCGTTGGACGAATGGAGGCTGCCATGAACGTTTCTGCTTTTCTTGACAACCAGAAGTGTTGGTATGAGCATGTGGCACATCGGCCGACCTCAGGCGCCCAGCGCGTCGCGGGTCAGTTGCACGTGCCGGGCCACGAAGTCGCCAAGACGGTGCTGCTTCGCGTACAACCGAAACGCGAATACGTCCTGGCCGTGCTGCCGGCAGACATGACCATCGACATGAAGCGCGCCAAGGCACTGCTCGCCGCCCGGCGACTCGAGCTGGCGACCGAGCTTGAGATCGCCACGTTTTGCACCGACTGTGAGTTCGGGGCCTTGCCTCCGTTCGGCTCGCGGTACGGCCTCAAGACGATTGTCGATGCCAGCCTAGCCCAAGACGAAACGATTCTCTTTGAAGGGAACACGCACCACGACGCCTATCGGATGCGTTTCGACGACTTCCGCCGCTTGGAAAATCCGGAAATGGCCTCGTTCGCCGTTCCCGAATCCGACGATTAGTTCCGTTTCATGAAAAGGTGACGCCATGTTCTTCGAGATCGTACCGGATGAAAACGTATCAGCGCAGCCGCCGGTCCAAAACTTGGATGTCGAGTTGGCACGGCTGCAGCCGACCGTCCAGCTTCAACCGCTCCAGGTCGGATACGATTGGCGGCGCTATGCGTCAGCCGGTTTGTTCCAGGGCGCCTTAGCCGGCTGCACAAGTCTACTAGCCAACGTGATCGGCAGCGTGCTGTCGCCCCCCAGCGGCGCCGCGGCGCAGCATCCGTTGCATCTGATCCAGGTCTATCTCACCTTTCCGCTCGGCGCGCAAGCGCTCGGGCTGGAAGGGGGAAGACTGCTGGGGCTCGGCGCCTTGTTGTATCTGGCAACTGGCATGTTGTATGGAATGCTGTTCGTGCTGACCCTGTCATATTTCCTGCCGAAAGCGGGGCTGCGCGGACGACTGGCTGCGTGCACGCTGCTCGCTTGCCTGGTATGGGTGACGAATTTCTATGGTCTATTGACCTGGTTGCAGCCAGCCTTGTTCGGCGGACGTTGGATCGTCGATCTCGTGCCCTGGTGGGTCGCGGCCGCGACTCATCTCCTCTTTGGCTGGACGATCGCCCTGCTTTATCCGCTGGGCACGCAAGATATGCGGCTGCTTGCGCAAGAGAGCGCATAAGTCGCAGGCACACTCCGTGTGCCGCAGCCGCTCGCGCAAACTCACCGCTTGCGAGCAGTTCAGCTGCACCACGCGACGCATGCCTGCTGCGAACGCGATGCAGTTATTCCTGCAGCACCATCGCGTCGTCCGGCACCACTTCGGGTGTCTCCGGCACGGGCTGCTTGACGATCAACACCGGGCAGGCCGCGCGGCGCGCCACACCTTCTGCCACGCTGCCCATCAACAGCCGCGAAAGGCCGGTGCGGCCATGCGATCCCATCACGATCAGATCCACGTGCTCGCGCTCCGCAAAAGCCACGATCTCGTGAATCGGACCGCCTTCCAAGTAACGGTGTTCGTAGACGACCCGCGAATTGGTCGGCTTCACTTCTTCGAGCTTCGTGCGCACTTCGCTGCGGTCCTCCATGCCCAGCGGACCCATGTAATTGAGGGCCGCTTCGCCCAGCGCGGCGTTGGCATCGCGATATTCATCGACGTGGGCGATAACCAGCGTCGCGCCCGACTCCGCGGCCAGCGCTGAAGCATACTTCAGGGCCGCCTCGTTATAGAGGGAGAAGTCGGTCGGACAGAGGATCTTGTGCAGATTCATGGCTGCCTCGCTTTCGTCTGCGAGCAATCGAGCAGCTCGTGCAATCCTCGCTGCTCATGCCCGAACTGTTTCAGCCGAGTCATCGCGCCGCGTAGGAGCTTGAGCCCGCTGGCGTCGGTCGGCAAGTACCGCTAGTAGATACATTACTCCCGGCACGGCAAACCAGGCGGCCGCCAGCGGGGGCAAAACACCGACGCTTGAATAGGCGAACGCAAACAGCGCCGCCGTGCCCAAGACCGCTAACGTTGCGCCCCACACTCCGTGCCGCCACCCGACAATGTAGGCGCCAAAGACCACGGCCAGCGCCAACCCCTGCAATGCCGAGTGTTCGTTGGGAATCACCTCGTGCGAGACGACCATTTCCTTGACGACGAGCGCCGCCCAGATCGCGCCCAGCACGCCGGCGCTCAACGCGGCCACGTCACGGAATAAATCGGAACAAGTCAGATCATGTTTGTGAAACGAAGCATACATGGCACCCTCTCCTTTGCCTCTTGCGGCAGTGAGCGATCAAACGGCTTGAATCATCACTAGAGTGAAGAAGCAAACTGCGTGCCCGGAGAGGTGACGCCAGCAAAAAGCCACGATCGAGCGGTGAATTTCGGGCCGACGTCGCCAACGAGTTGACCTGCTCCCTCGTCGAGGCGCGCCAATGCGCGCGATGTCCTGGACCGAGTGTGCCAGAAATGCCCGCTTGTCCGAGCGGCGAAGATTAGTTCGCGTCCATTTTCGTCGGCCAGCGCGTCAATCGACGCCGATCTCTTCGGTGCCGCAGGTAAACCCTGCCGGTTGCAGCCGATAAACGCCCAGGAACCGCAGCCGCATGGCGTTGAGCCGGTCGGCGAGTGCCGCGGCCGTTTGGCGCATGATCTCATAACCCAGCCGCGGGTTCTGCTGGCAAAGCTCCGTCAGTTGCTGCCCATTGATGCGAATCACGGTGGTCGGCTCGGTGACTTTCGCGGTCGCCGTGCGCCGCCGCCGACCCAATAGCGCCGACCAGCCAAGGCTCTCACCAGCGCCGACCGAAAGCACGTGCTGTGGCCGGATGCCCGAAGCGCTGATCTCCAAGGCCACTTCGCCGGTGGTCAACAAGTAAACGCTTTCGACCGGTTGCCCTTCGTTGAAAACGACCTCCCCCTCCTGATACTCTTCGATGTGGGCAATGTTGGCCAATTCCTCCAGATGGCGGGCGTTCACTCCGCGCAGAAATCGTATGTCGCTCAGGGTGTTGAGAAGTATTTGCTTGTTCATTTCGTCCGCCTTTCCTGTGGTCTGAATACAAGCGTACAGCCCGCGGCTGCAGATTCGTGGCATGCGCGACGGGCACCGAAAAGTAGTGTTGCGCGAAGCGCCACTGGCATTTGTTTCCCATGCAAGTTGCGGACCAAGCCGATCGATTGGCCGCGCGTGCTATGAAAAGTTGCTTCATTGCTCCCAGGGCGATGCCGATTCGGTCCCCAGTTCTCCTTTGCTTTCCGATCGCTCGTGCTGGAGCTGTTGTCGAGTCGTGGTGCTGGTGTTCGTGAGCAAAGGCAAACAGACAAGGAGTGTTGTCATTGCTAAGGAAAACAGACCGATACCAAATCGCCAGCCGGAAGCTTCCGATTTCGTGCCGCGGACGACACTGACGATCCATTTCCAATGCAGGAACAAGTGGAATGAGAGAACTACCAGCAAACCTAAGGCAATCCAATAATGAATATCGCCCCATTCGTGCCGTGTCCATCCCCACAGCAGTTCGATCGACCGCTGCATGGCACCGCGCCCCATCCCACGACCATACACGTCGCCGCTACCCGGCGGCAGCTGGATGCGTAGTACAAAACCGGTGGAGGCCAGCAACATGAAAGCCAGCATCGCACCGGCGTCCACAACCGCATTGAGATGGACTCGCTTCATGATCGACTCTTGTCGCCGTCGAGAAGGTATCCAGAGCAACTAGGATGCCGCCCGAAATCTCGCGATCACGATGCGAAGCAGCGAATACAGCGGCTCTGAGACTGTGCGAATTGGAGCGCAGTGTGGCGAACGAGCACATGGACCGGCGTGGCAAGGGGCGCACCTGATTACGGCAAAAGAAAAAGCCCGTGGAAGCCTTCCCTCTCCGCCCTTCCGCTCAGATGCCACTCACGCATCGGCATCGAGGGAAGGCTTCCACTCGGGCCGACCAAGAATTGGCCGACAAGCTGCGTTCCGACGGCCTGAGCACCAACAGACAGTGGGTGCGAAACCCCAAGCGTCACCTATCGCCACCCACACTGCTCAGACCGTCGGAACAGATCACTGCCACCTGATTCTCAATCCGCTCGATTCCAGCCACCTCCTGCAGCGCCGCCTGCAACAGCTGCTTCAAGTAAAACGATGGCACCTGGCCGCGCACGAGCAGCACTTCGTCCGCCCTCTCGAACTCGAACCGGTGAGTTCGAGCGGCAAAGTGGTCGTGCTCGGCCAGGATCGCCCGCGCGGTCCGGATCGGATCGATCCACTCGCTATCCAAAACTTCTTCGATGCGCGGTTCTTCGAGGATGATCTGCATTTTTCTTGCCCTCCCGGGCATTCCCTTGCTCGGTGTATGTCATCGCAGGACACGCTTCACCCCGGCCTCCCAGCCAGGAAGCACTTGCCAATCGAGCAAACTCTGCGCCGCCGCGTCGGATAATTAGCAGCTTCAACGTAGAGCGAATATTCTTGCGGGAATGAGTCAGAGTACGGCGACACGCGGACCGCCACGAGTCGCGCGAGGAGTGCCGCGGGGAGCGCGCTCCGCCGATTCTGCGCGCTGCAATTCGCTCAGGTGGCGCATGCGTTCGGTGGATGGATCTACTCAAAAGCGGCGGCTCGTTGCGGCGTTCGATTCGTCAAAAACCGGGTGGTCCGCGAAAATCAAGTCGCAGCCAAGAGAATGGCATTTGATTTGCCCCATTGACCTCCACTCGGTTGCGGTTCGAGTCTCCTGCCGGCGGTTGCCACTCGTGGTCGGAGAGTTCGAGAATCCCACTCGTCAGGCGTTCTGGTCAAAGGAAACGATGTCATGGCTGCTGAAACTTCGGCCGAAACTGTGTACGAACGGACCCACCTGGAGCACGAGCAACTGCGCGAGCGGATCAAGTTCCTGCACCAGCGTTTCGACGCCCGTTCCGCGACGCCCGACGAAATTGTCCGCCTGCTTGGCGAGTTGCGGGCCGCTTTGGGCACCCACTTCAACAACGAAGAGTGCGAGGGATTCTTCGAGCAGATCGTGACGCAGGCCCCTCAGCTGTCGCGTCAAGCTCTGAAGCTCACGCACGAACACGTCGACATGCTCGAACGGCTCGACGCGATCGTGCGGGCGGCCGAAATCAGCGCCGCCGACGGGGTCTTTCCCGACGACCTGGCCGCACGCTTCCACGAATTCGCCAAGACGCTCATGCACCACGAAAGCGAAGAAAACGGCATGCTGCAGTCGGCCTATCAGGACGACATCGGCACGAAGGACTGACCCTTGCAGCCGGTTCCGGTAATTCGCAGCGTCCACGCACGGGATTACAATTGAAGGGTTGCGACTCTCCCGTTCACAATGCCCTTCCAAACGTACGTGCCATGGACACCGTCTTCGCTCGCTTTCGAGATCTGCAGCGTTACGTCGGCTGGACCGACACCGATGCTGCCAACATTCGCGCCGTCGCGGACGTTGTCCGAGCGGGGCTGCCGGAGCTGATCGACGATTTCTATCGGGAGATCGAGCGGCACCCGAACGCCACCCGCGTGATCACCGGCGGCCAAACCCAGGTCGCGCGGCTCAAGCAAAGCCTGCGGGATTGGTTGGGGGATTCGCTTCGCGGCCAATATGACCTCGAATACGTGACGCGCCGCTGGAACATCGGCCGGCGACACGCCGACATCGGGCTGCATCCGACCTTTACCAACGCGGCCCTGGCGCGGCTGCGCAACGGGATCGTCGACCTGGTGTTCGCGGCTGGCGAACAAGGTTTCAACAATCTGGGAGACACGATCCGCTCCCTCAATCGGCTGCTCGATCTCGATTTGGCGATTATTCAAGATGCATACGAAGCCGAACACGTGCGGAAGGAAAAGCTCGCCGAACATGAGCGGAGCGAAGTGAAATTCCGCATGCTCGTCGAGGCCGCGACCTGCCTGGTCGTGATCCTCGACCGCGCGCATCGCATCGTCTATTGCAGTCCGTACGGGGAGGAATTGACGGGATATGAAGTGGCGGAACTGGTGGGCGGCGATTTTCTCGAGCTATTGGTGGCCCCTGCAGCGCGGGCCGAAGTCGAATCGGAAATCGACGCCACCTTTGCCGGCGAACCGGCCCGCGGCTGTGAGCATCCGATTTTGTGCCGCGACGGCCGCCAGCGCTGGCTCGTCTGGAACGCCCGCCGGCTCGACGACTTCCAAAATGCCCCCGCGGTGCTCGCCGTGGGCCACGATTTTACCGAGCGCCGCGCAGCCCATGAGCGCATGCTCCGCGCCGAGCGACTCGCCGGCATCGGGCAGATGATCACGGGGCTGGCCCACGAAAGCCGCAACGCGCTGCAGCGGATTCAATCGTGCAGCGAGATGCTGGAACTAGAAGTGGAAGGGAACGACGAAGCGCTGCGGCTGTTGCATCGCCTGCAGAAGGCCCAGGACGATCTCCGCCGCCTGCTCGATGAGGTGCGCGGTTTCGCAGCCCCGATCCAGCTCGAACGCTCGCTCTGCGACGCTTCAGGGGCGTGGCGCGAGGCCTGGCACATGCTCGACACGGTCCGCCGCGGCCGCGAGGCCGAGCTCGAAGAAAACGCCGATTCTGCCGATTTGAAGGTCTTTGCAGATCGCTTTCGGCTGGTGCAGTTGTTCCGCAATCTCTTGGAAAATTCGCTCGCCGCCTGCAGCGATCCGGTGCGAGTGAGCGTCGAGTGTCGCGAAGTGACACATAATCAAGCTGCCGCCTTGGAGATTTCGGTCCGCGACAACGGCCCGGGATTATCGCCCGACGCACGTCAAAACGTTTTCGAGCCGTTTTTCACCACCAAGACCAAGGGGACAGGCCTTGGCATGGCGATTGCGAGGCAAATCGTCGACGCCCACGGCGGATCGATCAGGTTGGGCGTGGCAGGCGGCGGTGCCGAATTTCTGATTACTCTCCCGAGACTCGAAACATGACAGCCGGTATGCGAATCGCCGTGGCGGAGGATGAGCCGGACGTACGCGATTATTTCCGCCGGATCCTGCCACAATTGGGACACGAAGTGGTGGGCGTTGCCGCCGACGGCGAAGAGCTGGTCCAGCTTTGCCGCGATCAGCTGCCCGACCTCGTGATTACCGATCTGCGGATGCCGGGCATGGATGGCGACCAGGCGATGAAGGTCGTTTGCTCCGAGCGCCCGACCCCCTGTATTTTTGTGACAGCCTTTAGCAAACCCATCCCGGATGGCAATGGGTTCGGCCATTTCGGCTGGGTTTGCTTGACGAAACCGGTGAGCCGCGATGAACTAAAGAGCGCGATCCTGCAGCTGACAGCTCCGAACCCAGAGTCCGAAGGTAGGTAACGAGCATGGCTACTGCCACGATGTCTGCGAAGTCGAATCTCTCCCTGCTGGTTGTCGACGACGACGACGGCCTCCGCTCCGATATGGCGGAGTTCTTCAGCCGGCAGGGACACCGCGTGGCCCAATGCGCCGACGGCGAACAGGCGCTGGAGCTCGCCGAGCAGCAGTCGTTCGACGTCGTGGTGCTCGACCTCGTGATGCCAGGCCGTTCAGGTTTGGAGGTGCTCTCGCAGTTGAAGGAGCGAAACGCCGAATGCGAAGTCGTCGTGCTCAGCGGCGAAGCGACGGTCGAGCGGGCTGTCGAAGCGATGAAGCTGGGGGCGCGCGAAGTCCTCACCAAACCGATCAGCCTCAAAGAGCTGGATCGACTGGTCCGCAAGGCCCACGACACGGGCCAGCTGCGCAAGGAAAATCTGCAGCTGAAAGCGGCCCTGAAACGGCAGCAGGGGCCCACGCAAATCATCGGCAAATCCCCCGCCATGCAGGCGGTGTTTCGACTCATCGACCGGGTCGGCCCCACGGACAAGCCGATCCTGGTGCAAGGCGAGAGCGGCACCGGCAAGGAGCTCGTGGCCCGCGCGCTGCACGACGCCAGCCATCTGGCCGACAAGCCGCTGGTGGTGATTAATTGCGCAGCACTCCCCGACACGTTGCTCGAGAGCGAGCTGTTCGGCTACGAAAAGGGCGCATTCACCGGCGCGGTGGGCATGAAGCCGGGCCTGTTTGAAGTGGCCGACGGCGGCACGCTGTTCATCGACGAGATCGGCGAGCTGGCGGGCGAATTGCAGGCCAAGCTGCTCCGTGTGCTGGAAGACGGCACGCTCCGCCGTGTCGGTTCGGTGAAAGAACGCCGCGTTCACGTGCGGCTGATCGCCGCCACGAACCGCGATTTGCAGGAGGAAGTCCGCGAAAAGCGTTTCCGCGAGGACCTGTTCTACCGCATCAATGTGCTCACGCTGGAGCTGCCGCCGCTGCGTCAGCGGGCCGGCGATTTGAAGCTGCTGGTCGAGCACTTTGCCGGCAGCGACTGGCACATCGATCCCGAGGTGATTCCGATCCTCGAACGCTACAGTTGGCCGGGCAACGTGCGCCAGCTGCAGAACGCCATCGATCGGGCGAAGATCCTGGCCGATGACGATCACATTCGCGTGGAAAATCTGCCGCCGGAGATCGTCGCCAGCGCCCACGAGCGCCCCGTGATTCCATCTTCCGGCGACGTCGATCTCGACACGCTCACCAAGCAGCACATCGTCGCCACCTACACGCGGCATGGCGGAAACAAGGCGCGTACTGCCCGGGCGCTCGGCATCGGGCGACGCACGCTTTATCGCCTGCTGGAGAAGTACGCGATCGCGAACGGCAACGGCGAGCACCATTGATATTGGGGTGAGCCATCTGGCCGACAACCGGCGCGGCGCGCTCGCTGTGGTGTGTCATTCTGATCCAGTCCGTGCTCTCTCGCACGCCCTTCGTCTAGACCGATATGCGGTTTGTCGCGCGTCAGAACCGCACTCGAAAAATTTTTTCGACTTCGAATCCAAACTCCTGTGCTTCGACTTGTCGGTGCGGCACGGTTCGGGTACTCATGCGTTGGCGCGAAAATTGCAAATGCTCGCAGCACCAATCAGACAACTCTATTGCCTGCCTTAATAGCCCCCGTGCGATCGAATGAAATTCTTCTCTACGCTTCCTTCCGGGACGATTTTCTGCGTCTTTGTCTTGCTCGCCGCGCTCAGCGGCTGCCGTCCGGCGGAACGACCGCAGTTCACGCCAAGCGCCGACGTGCTCGCGCTGGATGACGAAGCGGCCGACGACGAGGAGCGGAAGCTCTGGCACGACTTGCAGCAAAAGATCGACAAGGAGCTGCTGAAACGGACGGGCACGCCGCAGTCGCCGATTTCGCTCAGCGATCCCGAGGCGAACGCCGCCCAGCTCAAGCTCGGGGCCGAGGTCTATGCCACACGCTGTCAGCAGTGCCACGGTGTGAACGGCGACGGCCTGGGTGTGGCCGCAGGCTATTTGAGCCCGCGGCCGCGCGACTACACCAAGGGTATCTTCAAATTCACTTCGACTCCGTACGGCGCCAAACCGCGGCGATCCGATTTGATAGCCACGCTCCGCCGCGGCGTGACCGGCACCTCGATGCCGTCGTTCGACGATCTCTCGCCGGAAGATCTTAGCGCCGTAGTCGACTACGTGATTTTCCTCGCGCAGCGCGGCGAACTGCAGAACGAGCTGGTGATGCTGGCTCAGGACGAAGAGGCAATCGAATCAGAGTACGTCGACGAATCGGTGGCCGGGATCCTCGAACGCTGGCACGAGGCGCAGTCGCAGTTGGTGATGCCGCTCACGCCGATGCCGCCGTTCACCGCAGAGACGGTCGCCAAAGGGCAAGAGTTGTTCCTGAAGCAGGCCTGCAACAAGTGCCACGGCGCCAATGGCCGCGGCGGTTCGATGGGCGGCGTCGAGATCGGCATGGACTCCTGGGGCCACAAGGCAGCCGCCGCCGATCTGACCTCCGGTATGTTCCGCGGCGGCGGCCGGCCGATCGACATCTATCGCCGCATCTACTCGGGGATCAACGGCACGCCGATGCCCGCCTTCAACGAAGTGTTTGCCAAGCAGCCGGACGACATCTGGTACCTGGTGCATTTCATCCGCGAAACGGGTGAACGTCGCCGCCGCAACTTGCCGCCGCTCGAAGAACCGGCAGTGCCCGCCACGACGCCTGCCGAGGAAGCACCTGCGAATCAGCCGGCTCCTGAGCCAACCGACGCGACGAAGGCAGCCCAGGAAAATGTGGATACTCCGGCCCGTGCCGCTTCGCTCGTCCTTCCTTCTCATCCCCATTGGTAGGCGGACCATTCGCCATGAGCACACTCGACGACAAACGCCGCGAACTCTCCGACCTGGAAGCCCGCGCTACGGCGTTGGCCAATGAGCTATCCGAACAGGAGCCGGTGCAGCCGTTTCAGCCGAAGGGCTATTACGCGGCCTACTTCGCCACGACTGGTTTCATGCTCGGCATCTTCGGCGCGATGAGCAGCCTGTTGTTCAACATCGTGGGCTCGGCCTTCGTGGGTCAGCATCCACTGGAATTGATTCGCGTTTACCTGACCTTTCCGCTGGGCGACAAGGCGCTGGAGCTCAATCGGGAGTTGGCGCTGGCGGTTGGTTGCTGCTTGTACTTGGGCACAGGAATGTTGCTCGGAGTTCCGGTATATCTCGCGCTAACCTACTGGACGGCAAACGCCTCGCTCGCCAAGCGCTTGATGGTGGCCAGCATCATTTCGATTCTGATCTGGGTGGTGATGTACTACGGCGTGCTCTCCTGGCTGCAGCCGGCGCTCGTGGACATGAAGCCCGAAAATTGGATCATTCGCCGCGTGCCGCCGTGGGTGGCGCTCGCCACGCACCTGGTGTTCGGCTGGACGATCGCCCTGCTCTATCCGCTGGGCGACTTTACCGCGTATCGACGACCGATGGAACAAGTATGACGCCTTCCGCCTATTCGACCGATTTGCCGTCTCTCTCGCCGCCGGACGACCTGGTGGAAGAGCGGCTCGTGCTGTGGTACTTCCTGGCCGCGATCGGCTATTTGTTCGTGTCGATGCTCGGCGGCCTGATCATGGCGCTGCAGCTCGTGCATTGGAATTTTGAAGACGGTATCGAATATCTGTCGCCGGGCCGTTGGCGGATGATCCACACCAACGCGATTGCTTACGGCTTCATCGCCAACAGTTTCTTGGGGGCGCTTCACTGGGCGGTTTCAAGGCTTACACTCAAGCCGGTGCTGAGCCGGCCGCTGTCGTATTTCATCTTCGTCGCCTGGCAGGTCGTCGTCCTCGGAACGGCGGTTGGCATCCTGTTCGGGCAGGCGCAGGGCGTCGAATGGGGCGAAACGCCGGTGTGGATCGATCCCTTGGCGCAAGTCGGCCTGCTGCTGGTGGCGATCAACTTCATGGCGCCGATCGTGCAGGTGAAGGGGCCGCTGTATGTGACGCTGTGGTACTTCATGGCCGCGTTCGTGTGGACGTTCCTCACCTACGCGATGGGGAACTTCATACCGCAGTATTTCGTCGCTGGCACCAGCGCGGGGGCGATCACGGGGCTATTCATTCACGACCTGGTGGGCCTGTTCGTGACGCCGCTCGCTTGGGGCCTGATGTATTACTTCGTGCCGATCATCCTCCGCAAGCCGATTTGGAGCCACGGACTGTCGCTCGTCGGTTTCTGGGGGCTGGCGTTCTTCTATCCTCTCAACGGCATCCACCACTTCCTCTACACGCCGATCCCGATGTTTCTGCAATACGGGGCCATCGTATCGACGATCGCCGTGGAATTTGTCGTCACCACGGTGATTATCAACTTCTTCGGCACCATCTGGGGTTCGGGCCGGGCGGTGATCACAAACATCCCGATTCGTTTCTTTTACACCGGCATGGTGTTCTACTTTCTCACCTGCCTGCAGTGCTCGATGCAGGTGACGCTCACGTTCCAGAAGGTGATTCACTTCTCGGATTGGGTCGTGGGGCACGCCCATCTGGTCATGTTCGGCGTGTTCGCGATGTGGTTCTTCGGCATGATGACGTACCTGTTCCCGCGGCTCTACAAGCACGACTGGTACAGCCGCGAATTGTGCGAATGGCACTACTGGCTTTCGGCGGTGGGCATGCTGGTGATGGCTTCGGACCTGATCCTGCTCGGCTTGTTCCAGGGCTTTTATTGGGTGTCGCTGCAGCCCTGGGACGCGTCGGTAAACGTGTCGCAGCCGTTCTGGGTCGTACGGCTTTTTGCCGGGCTGGCGATCATCGCGGGGCAGTTCTGCTTTGCCTACAACATTTTCATGACTTGGCGTCTCTCTGAGAAAGCGAAAGTGGATGCCCTCTTTGAGCATCCGAGTCGGTGATCCACCATGTTTGAAAACAAATCGGGTATCCTGCTGATCGGCGGCCTGGGGTTCTTCCTGTTCGCGTTCCTCTCGAACGCGATCGTGCCGATCTTGATGTATCGCCACATGCCGGAAAAAACGGCCGAAGAGGTGGTAAATCAGAACCTGCTCTACCAGTTCGAAGATCTGAGCGTCCGCTATCCCGAAGAATTCAAAAAATACTTCGGCGAGCCGACGGCGGAGAATTGTGCCGAAGCCCTGCGGATCGGCCGCGCCGTGTACACGGGCGAAGGTTGCTGGCATTGCCACAGTCAGTTCGTGCGGCCGGTGTCGAACGAGAGCCGGCGCTGGGGACCCGTGGCGCAAACGATCGAATATCAGAACGAGCTGCAGCGGCCAGTGCTGTTCGGCACGCGCCGCGTCGGTCCGGATTTGAGCCGCGAGGGGGGCCGTCGCGGCAACGACTGGCACGCGGTCCACTTCTTCGATCCACCAATGGTCTCGACCGGCTCGCCGATGCCCAAGTATCCGTGGTTCTTCGACGGCTCGCCGGACAAGCCGAACAAGCGCGGCCTGGCGCTGATCACCTACGTGCAGTGGCTCGGGTCGTGGCTCGAGAGCTATCCGCTGTACGAGAGATACCGCTCACTCGACGACATGATGTCGAACCCGCTGGAGTAGCCATCATGGTAAACCGCAGCTCGACGATCGTGACGCTCATGTTCCTGCCGGTGCTCGCGCTCACGTGCCTGTTCTTCGGCATCAAATTTTATGAGTTCATCGTCGTCGCGATCTACGAGCCGGATGGCGCGTTTGCCGTAACGCCGATCATGAACTACCTGCTCGCGGGGCTGGGCTTCCTCTGCATGTTGGGGTGGGCCACCTACAACGGCATGTTTCACGACATCGAGCGGCCGAAAATCACGATGCTGGAGAACGAGGCCCGGCTCGACGCGCTGGAGCAGCACAGCGAAGGTCGCGACCAGAAAGGAACACCATGAATTCGCCGGAAACGCCTGAACCGCTCGATCCGAATTCGGCCGTGGCCGAGAGCCGCTTCCATACCTATGTAGGAAACCGCATCCCGTGGTACGTGCGGCTGATGTGGCTCGGTTTCTGGGTACTGGCGATCTACTACACGATTTCTTACCTGTTTCCCGATCTGCAGCGGGAGATTCTCAATCCGCCGTGAGCACGAGTACCGACACACTGGCCTGCGACTATTGCGGGCTGCCGGTTCCGAGGCGGCTTGCGCGCGGCGGCGAAGCTGCTGGTCGCGGACCCGAATACTGTTGCAGCGGGTGTCGGTTCGCGGCCTCGATTCTTGCGGCCGATGCGGATGGCGACGCGGGCGCGCGAAGGACGCTGATCAAGTTGGGCCTGGCGATCTTCTTCGCCATGAACGTAATGGTCTTCAGCATGGCGCTGTGGAGCCGCGACGTGTACGCAGCGGAGCTGGCCGACGCGGGGCCGCTCGCCGATGCGGTGCACGAAGTGTTTCGCTACCTGGCGATGCTATTTTGCCTGCCGGTGCTGTGGCTCCTGGGCGAGCCGTTGGCGGCGGGCGTCTGGCAGGCCACGCGGCGGGCGACGATTACTACCGACCTCTTACTCTTGTTGGGCATACTCGCGGCCTTTGCCTATTCGTTTTGGAGCGTGGTCACGGGGAGTGGCCAGGTCTATTTCGATGTGGCTTCGCTAATCCTGGTGTTTCTGACGCTCGGCCGCTGGTTCGAAGCGCAGGGGAAGCTGCGTTCGGGTGAGGCGCTCGATGCGCTGGCGAAACTGTTGCCGGAGAAGGTACACCTCGTGCGTGACGGCCACCTGGTCGATGTGCCACGCACGCTGGCCACCGCGGGCGACACGCTGCTGGTTTTCCCCGGCGAGCGGTTCGCGGTCGACGGAGTGATTTGCAGTGGCAAGGCCGAGGTCGACGAGCAGATGATCTCCGGCGAAAGCCGCACGGTAACAAAGCACAGCGGCGACGCGGTTTACAGCGGCACGCTCAATCTCGACGGCGATTTGCGAATTGAAGTGACCGCGGCCGCCGGCGCCGAGACCGTGTCGCGCATGCTTGAACTGGTCCGCGAGTCGCGGCGCGAGCGCGGTCATTTTCAACGGCTGGCGGATTTGGTCGCGGCGTGGTTCGTACCGGCCGTGGCGGTCGTGGCGGTGCTTACGGCCTGGTGGCATTCGCAGCACGGCACGCTGGGCGATGGAATCCTGGCCGGGCTGGCCGTGGTGCTGATCGCTTGCCCCTGCGCCCTGGGATTGGCAACGCCGATGGCGCTCTGGATCGCGCTGGGCCGCGCTGCGCGGAGCCAGGTGCTGTTTCGCAGCGGCTTGTCGTTAGAACAGTTGGCCCAAGTGAGGACAATCTTCTTCGACAAGACGGGCACGCTCACCAGCGGTCAGACGCGCGTCGCCGCGTTTATTTGCGACGACACGGCCGAGCGCAGCGAAGCGCTGGAGCGGTCGGCCGCGTTGGCCGTGGCCTCGAACCATCCACTCTCGGCGGCGATTACGCGTTATGTTGATCGTCCGATTGCTGTCGACGACGTGGAGATTTTACGCTCCGTCCCGGGGTGCGGGCTTGAGGCGCGGCTGCAATCGGTCGACCTGCATCGGGCCTGCGGCGACGAAGTGCTGCTCGGCAAGCTGCCTTGGCTGACTGCGCAGGGTTGTGAGCTCTCACCGCGATTGTGGGAAGGAGTCGCCCGCGGAGGCGGAGCCGACGCGACGCTCTCGGCGATCGCCTGGCGCGGGCAGATCCGCGGTATCTTTATTTTCGAGGAGCAATTGCGGAGCGAAGCGGCGGCGGCCATCGATGCGTGCCGTGCGCTCGGCCTGGCGGTCGAAGTCCTCACCGGCGATCGGCAGCAGCGGGCCGAAAATCTCGCGGCTGCGCTGGAGGTTCCAGTGGCGGCCGAACAGCTGCCAGCCGACAAGGTCGCCGCAATCAAAGCGTCACGCAACGACGGCGGCCTGGTGGCGATGGTCGGCGACGGGATCAATGATGCGCCGGCGCTGGCGGCCAGCGACGTCGGCATCGCCATGGGATGTGGGGCCGATCTCTCGCGGGATACCGCGGCAGTGTGCCTCTTGGCGAACGATTTGATGCGCATTCCGTGGACGATCGGCCTCGCGCGGCGGACAGTGCGGGTGATCAAGCAGAACCTGCTCTGGGCCTTCAGTTACAACATCATCGGCATCACGCTGGCAGCGACTGGTCAGCTGAGCCCCGTCTGGTCCGCTGTGGCAATGGTCGCCAGCAGCGTGTTCGTCGTGAGCAATTCTCTGCGGCTGAAACGATTTCCGGAACCTAAAACGAATTCGGATTGCGAATTTCCGTTTGCGGATTGGAAAGTCGACAATCCGCAATCCGCAATCCAAAATCCGCAATCGGAACTTCTCGAAGTTTCATGACCGACCTGCCACTTATATTCCTCGGCGGCCTTCTCGGCTCGTCGCACTGCATCGGCATGTGCGGGCCGCTGGCGCTGGCGCTGGGCGTCGAAAGCGGGCGTTTGTCGACAAACGTGGGGCGGCAACTGCTGTTTAGCGCGGGGCGAATCTTCACCTACGGCTTTCTCGGCGCCGTGGCGGGTGCGAGTGGGTGGTGGCTGACGCAGCGACCGCAGGCGTTCGTCAACATGCAGTCGGCATTGTCGATCGTCGCCGGCGTCGCGCTGGTGTGGCTCGGGCTTTCGACGGCCGGCGTGCTGCCGAGGCTCGGCGGCAAGTGGCTCAATAGCACGCCGTGCCTGGCCGTTGGCTGGTTCAAAACGCTGCTGATGTCCCCCAACTCGGCCAGCGCACTCTTGGCCGGGATGTTCACCGGTTTCATTCCCTGCGGGCTAGTGTACGCGTTTGTCGTCTATGCGGCCAGCAGCGGCAGCCCCGTGCAAGGCTGGGCCACGATGGCGGCCTTTGGGCTCGGCACGGTGCCGCTGATGGTCCTCGCCGGCTTTGGCGGATCGCTGCTCACGCTCAGCGCGCGAGCGAAGGTGCTGCAGGTGGCGGCCTGGTGCGTGGTGCTGACGGGATTGATTTCCGTGGCGCGCGGCGCTGGCTATTTAGAACTGATGGCGAACGCCGCGCCGGCCGGCTGCCAGTTCTGCCATTGACTGCTGGTCACGGGCCGGTTGCGGGCGACTGGATCGTGAGCGCGGCGAGCGCGACCACGAGGCCGATCAAGTTGACGGCCACGATCAACAGGCCCACGCCCCACAGCGTGCGCGACGGGTCGTCATGCGCCGCGCCGCCGCTCTTCTTCGCGCCGAGGCGACTCGCCACGACGCCGCAGACCCACGACCAGTGGAGCATCACATGCAGCACGATGGCCGCCGCCATCACCGCCAGCACAAGGAAGCGGATGCGGCTCCACTCGCCATAGCCGTAACCCCACAGCAGCCAGCCATCCGCCTGCGGCCCGACGGGAAAAATGAACTCCAATATCACCGAGAGCGTGCACAGTGCGAGAAACAATACCAACAGCAGAAAGTCGAGCCAGAAGTTGACGTCGGTGCGAGTCAGCTTGCGTGACGAAGCCGCCGGCGTCGAACGGCGGCGATTGGGAGCGGAACTTTCGAGCGTTGCCATTCGATTCAATGGTCCGGTGGTGGCGTCGGCAGTTTGCAGGGCGCGGTAACTTTGCAAGATAGCAAGATCCATTCCATCGCGGAAATCTACGATATTCTCGCAGGAAAGCGTGCCTCCGCGGCCAGCGTCGGGTGGAAGGTGTGCGGATCGGCACACGCTTCCACTGGAAGTAAGGGAGCATCTGAACGGCAGCATACTGTTGGAACGACATGCTGGCATTGCTGCATCAGGCCTCGAACGTGGCGGCACGACGCCACGGCGTCTCAAGGTCGTGCGGCGCGCATGTCGATGGTTCGTATTGGCACAGCGTAATCTGTGCCGAGCGTGATGACTTTGCCGTCCAACCCGTTCCGCCGGGCGGCAAGGCTCGAAGGCAGATCCACCTCTGACGCGAACTCTTCTCCCGCAAATCCAAACGACGTTGCTGCGAGCAACTGGCGCTAGCGAAAAATACGCGCTGCCAGTGTGATCGGCGATCCGCCGTATGCCGACAGCTGCGCCGCTGCGAGCCGCGAATTCCAGGAACCAAAGATGTTTTCGCTCTTTCGCCGCCGGTCGAATCCTCGCAACGCATCGTCAAGGCATGGGCAGGTTTCTCTCGCGCACGAGCCGCTCGAAGTGCGAAACATGCTGGCGACCTTTGCGGTGACGACCCTCAACGATAGCGGCGCAGGCTCGCTGCGGCAGGCGGTGATCGACGCCAACGCCGCCCCGGGAGCCGACGCGATCAGCTTTGGCATCGCGGGAACGATCAATCTGCAGAAGGCGCTGCCGAAGATCACCGGCACGCTCGACATCGACGGCACGACGGCCCCAGGTTACACGTCGGTGCCGGTTGTGGGCATCGACTTCAACGGCGCGAAGGGCCTGCGATTTGTCGCGGGGTCGTCCGGCTCGGCGGTCCAGTCGCTCTCCCTCGTAGATGCCTCGTCGGCCGCGGTGAAGCTCACGGGCGTCGACCAGCTAGAGATCGTGGGCAACTACATCGGCATCGCGCTCAATGGCGGCGCCGTCGGCAACCGTGGAACAGGCATCGACCTGGCGACCGCGTTCAACAACACCATCGGCGGCGATACGGCAGCCGAGCGGAACGTGATCTCGGCCAACGCCAAGGAGGGCATCCGGCTCACGGGCTCCTCCGGCAACCAGATCTTCGGCAACTACATCGGCACCGACGTCACGGGGACGCTCGACTTCGGCAACGGCAAGCAGGGCATTCTGCTCAAGAAAGGCTCGAGCGGCAACACGATCGGCGTCGACGCCGCCAACCTGATCTCGGGAAACAACGACGACGGCGTGCAGCTCGTCAGCGGCTCGAACGCGAACACTGTGGCCGGCAATCGCATCGGCACCAACGCCGCGGGCACGGTGGCGCTCGGCAACGGCGGCGATGGTGTCGAGGTCAAGAAATCGAGTGGCAACACGATCGGCA
The DNA here is from genome assembly GCA_050248495.1 of Pirellulales bacterium. Taxonomy (GTDB): domain Bacteria; phylum Planctomycetota; class Planctomycetia; order Pirellulales; family Lacipirellulaceae; genus DASYDU01. The sequence continues at coordinate 23,931 of JBFWSG010000023.1, forward strand.
ATACCAACGCCGTGTCGAGCCAGGACTTCTACAACGCGGCCGACGGCACCGCGATCACCAGCCCGGTCAGTGGCTGGCAAGGCATTCGCGGTTCGGGCACGGCCGGCCAGTACATCATGACCGGCACCTCAGGCTCCAGCGGTCTGGTGTTTATCGGCTCGGTCGATGGAAGCACGGGCACGACGTATTACCCGGTCAACTATCCCACGATCTCCACGGAAACGACTGTCTACGGGCCCGATGTTGCCGACAACGGTGACCTGCGCTTGGTGGGCACGTATCGCACGAGCGGTTCGTCCGTGATCAACGGCTTCCTGTTCGAGGGAACCACGGCCGACTTCGCCAATGGCGCGAACTACACGACGATCAACTATCCGGGCGCCGAGTACAACTACGTGCACAGCACGGCGGGCGGATTGGTCGTCGGCAATTATGACAACCCGGCCGACCACGGTACGGGCAACTTGCCTTACGGACCGGGGCACGCCTTCATCTACGACATCGCAACGGACACGTTCTTGGTGGACGTCGTCTTCCCAGGATCGAAAAGCAACAGCGTCTACGGCATCTGGTACAACGGCGGCACGAAATACACGCTCGTCGGCGGATACAGCAACGACTTCGTCAACAACTTCGACGACCCCGAAGTGCCGCTCGAGTCGGGCTACATCGTCGACTACGACACCTCGACCGGAACGTTTTCCAACTGGAAGTCGTTCAATCATCCGCTTGGCGGCGACGTCGTCACGCACTTTGAAGGCATCAGCAGCGTCGAGAAGGGCGTCTATACGCTCGCCGCTGATGCGGTCGACGTCGGCACGGGCGACTCCGAGTCGGGCGCGATCGTCACCGTGCGTCGTAACGCCGACGGCACATTCAGCGACGGTGTGTGGGTGACGCTCGCAGATCCAAATGCCCCGGGCGCGATCCTCAGCTCCGACTCGGTATATGGAAACGTGGCCGTCGGCATCCTGGTCGATGGCTCGACACTTGAATCGTACCAGGCCGTGGTGAACACGGAATTTCAGCTCTCCAACGTGATCAGCGGCAACGCCGGCAACGGCATCAACTTCCACAAGGCGACGAACAACCTGGTGGCGATGAACTGCATCGGCACCAATGCGGCCGGCACCGCCGACCTCGGCAACGCGCTCAACGGCATCCAGCTGACGAAGCGATCGTCGCACAACCTGATCGGCGGCGAAGCCACGGGCGGCAACGCCCCCACGGAAGCCGTCTTCGTGCGGCCGCCGCAGGGCAATCTAATCTCGGGCAACAACCAGAACGGCGTGTTGATCAACGGCAAGAGCGGCGGCAACCAGCTCAGCGGCAACTTCATCGGCACTGACGGCACCGGCAACGCCGCGCTAGGCAACGCGCTCGACGGCGTGTTGATCGAAAAAGCGGACGGCAACACGCTGCTGGGTTGCACGTTCGAGCAAAACCCCTTCGTGTTCTACAACGTCTTGAGCGGCAACGGCGGCAACGGCCTGCGCGTGAACAACGCCGACGACACGACGATCCAGGCCAACTTCTTCGGCATGGGCGCCAACAACGACACCGACGTGGGCAATGCCGGAAACGGCGTCGTCATTCAGGGCAACTCGACGCGGACCGTGATGGGTGGGCCGATCCCGATGGGCAACGTCGTCGCGGCCAACGCGCTCAACGGCATCGTCGTCGAGGACAAGGCCAGCGAGTTCACGACGTACAACACCTTCTGCGGCCTCGCGGCCTTCAGCGACGATCCGTCGTTCGGCAACGGCCAGGACGGCATGTTGATCACCACCACCGGTAAGAACATTCTCATTCGCACGAATGTGATCACGCGCAACGGCGACGACGGCATCGAAGTCTCCGGCAAGGCCAAGGGGGTGCGGATCGCCGGCAACATCATCGGTCTCAACACCGAAGGTGTCCTGCCGATGGGCAACGCCGACAACGGCATCGAAATCGGCGGCAGCGCGCAAAACATCGTCGTCGGCGGGCCGCAGCCGACGTTCAACGTCATCCCGCGGAATGCGATCGCCCACAACGGCGGAAACGGTGTGGCGATTCTGGGTTCGGCGAAGAACAACACCATCAGTCACAGCTACATCGGCACCGACATCTTGGGCCATGGACTCCACGGCAACGGCGAGGCGGGCGTATTGATCGAATCGGGCAGTTCCGGCAACACTATCGGGTCGATCGACCCGGCCTTCGTGACGCTGATCAGCAGCAACGCCAGCCACGGCATCGAGCTCCGCGGGACGCATAACAATGTCATCATGTCGTCCAAGATCGGCGTCGAGCTCGACGGCACGACGGCCGCCGGCAACGGCGGCAGCGGCGTGTACCTCTCGGCGGGCAGTTACGATAACGTGATTGCGAGCGCCGCCGGAGCACCCATCAACATCATCGCCAACAACGTCGCGCGGGGCATCTTTGTCGAGTCGGGGAGCGGCAACGGCATCTTCGGCGGCTCGAACTACGACAACGGTTCGCTGGGCATCGACCTCGCTCCGGGCGCCAATTTGAACCAGGCGGCGCCGGTGCTGGGTATCGTGCAGACCGGCAGTTCCTCGATTCAAGTAACCGGCACACTCAACGGCACACCCAAGAAGAAGTTTACCGTCGAGTTCTTCGCGTCGGTGGCGAACAGCGGCGATGGCGAAAACTACCTCGGCTCGGCGCTAGTCACCACGGATGCCAGCGGTTTGGCGACCTTCAGTGTCGCGTTGCCCCTGCCGCCGAGCGGCGCCGACTACATCACGGCAACCGCGACCGACGGGAGCAATAACACGTCGGAGTTTTCGAACGCGATTTTGTAGTGGCAACCATTCTCTGGCGCCGCAGCGGCCCCGGGCGTTCGGCCGGTGAACCGTCCGAATCACCCGGGGTTAAATAAGTGGAATAAATGCTCTATTCCTTGACGCTGCCGAGCGTCAGGCCGGTGACGAGGTATTTGCTCAAGACGAGGAACACCGCGATCACCGGCAGGCTCACCAGGATCGCGGCGGCGGCGTACAGGCCCCATTCAGTGTTCATATTCGCCTGAAAGCCGCGCAGGCCCAGCGGCAGCGTGAACATTTCTTCGTCCTGCATCACTTGCGCGGCGACGATGTATTCGCTCCAGGCGGTCATAAAGCTGAACAGCGCCGTGATCACCAGGCCCGGCACCGCTAGCGGCAGCGTCACGCACCAGAACACCGCGGGGAGCGAGCAGCCGTCGACGCGGGCGGCGTCTTCGAGCGACACGGGAATCGTGTCGTAAAAACCTTTCATCTGCCAGATGCAGAAAGGCAGCGCCGTCGAGGTGTAAAAGATCATCAGTCCCAGGTACGTATCGAGCAAATGGAAGTAGGCCACGAGGATGTACAGTGGCAACAGCAGCATCGTGGCGGGGAACATCTGCGTCGTGAGAATCGCGACGAGTAGCGACTGTCGGCCAACAAAGCGAAAGCGGCTGCAGGCGTAGCCGGCGATCGACGCCAGCGCCACGCCGGTGAGTGTCACGACCGTCGCCACCAAGAGCGAATTACCCAGCCAGCGGAGGAACGGCTGCTTCGTGAACAGCGACACATAGTTGTGGAAGCTCCAGTTTTCCGGAAGCAGCGAGAGGTCGGTCGACTGCAGCTGGTTGCCGGGGCGAATCGACACCGAGAGCACGCTGAGCGCCGGATACACCGAGATCGCCACGAACACGAGCAGGATCGCATGGCGCAGGACGATGATCGGGAGCGGCTGTTTCACGGCGTGTCAGTTGACGAGGTTTTCGGTGGCGCGGGTGCGCGTGAGGAATACGTAAGCGAACGCGAGCAGGAAGGCGAACATCACCATCGACAGAGCCGCGCCGTAGCCGTAGCGATACAAGTTGAACACGGCCATGTAGACGTACGACACGAGGATGTGCGTGGCGTTCTGCGGCTCGCCGCCGTTGGACACGAGCCAGATCACGTTCAGGTTGTTAAACGTCCAGAGCGTGGCGAGCGTCACGGCGGGGAGCAGCACCGGCTGCAAGAGCGGCAGCGTGATGTGCCAGAATTGCTGTCGGCGGCTGGCGCGGTCCATCCGCGCGGCGTCGTACAGCTCCTGCGGAATTCCCTGCATGCCGCCGAGCGCCACGATCATCATGAACGGAAACCCGAGCCATACGTTGGCGGCGATGCAGGTGGCAAAGGCATTCGTGGCGTCGCCGAGCCAATTGACGGGCGCGCCGATGTGAAACAACTCGCGGAGCCAGGAGAAGGGTGGGAATTGCTGCACTTGGACAAGGATCAGGTTCACCGCACCGTACTCGTAGCTGAACATACCGCGCCAGCTCATGGCGGTGATGTACGCGGGGATGGCCCAGGGCAGGATCAACAGCAGCTGGTACACTCCCCTGCCCCGCGTCGTGTGATGGAGCGCAAGCGCGAGCGTCACGCCGATCGTGAGGTGAAACAGGACGCTTACCACGGTCCAGACCAGCGTCTTGAAAAAAATCGGGCCGAGCTTCGGGTCGGTGAACAGCTCCGCGTAATTCTGCAGGCCCGTGATTTGCCAATCGCGGAAGTGGTTGAGCGACATGTTCGAAAGCGAGAGCGCGATGTTGTAGCCGATTGGAAAAATAATGACCGCGAAGATGATCGCCGCGGCCGGCAGCACGCAGAAATAGGCCACGCGATTGCGACGATACTCGGTAAAGAAGCGGACGAAGGCATCCCGCTGCCAGGCAATCCAGGCAGCCACGAGGGCGAAGAACGCGAACTGCAAGGCCGTACCGGAGAGCGTCGGCGCCGACCTGCGGTGCATCACAGCGATTTTATCGAGCGCGTCCCGCTGCATCGTGGAGGCCGCCGCCTCGGGTGTCGTCGTTCCGGAGAGCAGCGCCTGGTACTGCGGCCGCATCGCGTCCCACACCGCGCGGAGCTCGGTGGCCACCGGGATCAATCGAGTCTGCTTGACTTGGGCCTGTGACACGCGATACGTCGCGTCGGTCGATTCGAGCGATTCGTCGAACACTGATTGCCGCGTCGGCGTCATGCGAAGGTCGCGGACGACGCGTTCCTGCACCTCCCGGCTGGTCATGAACTTGACGAACTGCATCGCGTCCGCCGAGGCCGCGGGCGAGGCGTTAGCGTTGAGCGAGTAACCCTTGGGCATGATCATCGGCCGCATGGGGAGGCCGGTGCTGCTCACCACCGGGAGCACCGTCACCGCGGCGTCGATTTCCGGGTTCGAGAGATAGTCGGTCCAGCTCCAGTCGCCGTTGATGATCATCGCGGCGCGGCCCGTCTTGAAGAGCGAATCAGCCAGCTCGTAATCGCAGTTGCCGGGGATCACGCGGTACTCGTCGTGCAACTGCTGCATGAAGCGGTAGGCCGCGATCGACTCAGGTGTATCGAGGGCGGGAACCGGCCTCGTGCCGGGCACTTGCGGCTCGGCGAAGACCCACGCGCCGTGACCGGTGAGGAAGGGAATCGCGAAATACGGCTCGACAAAGCTCCATACCAGGCCGTAGCGTTCCTTGCGGCCGTCGTTATCGATGTCGATGGTGTTGGCCTTGGCGAGCGCGATCAATTCATCGGTGTTTTTTGGCGGCTCGCGAATGTAACGGCGGTTGTAGATCAGTGAGAGGTGATTGCCGAAGCGGTCGCCTATTTGCACGAGGTCGTGCTTCGTGGGGTCGACGAGGGCGGGAAGATAGGTCAGCGCGCCGTCGATGAAATCGGCCTTCTCGGCGTCGGTATACCAAGGAGCCATGTCCTGCAGCAGGCCCATCGTGTGATATGTGTCTAAGACGTCCGACGGCCCGTAAACGAGTTCCGGGCCGCCGCCGGCCAGCGCCGCCGCTTGAAATGCGCTGCGCAGCTCTTCGACTTCCTTGTAGAGGCCGCGGATGCGAATGTCGGGATGCAACTTCTCGAAGCGGCGGAAATCTTCGTAGAGCAAGTCGCGCTCGGTCTGCCGCATCGGGTGCCAAACGGTGAGCACGCGGCGAGTGTCGCGCCGGCGGTTTTGCCAGGAGACGACTGCCGCCGCAAGAATTAGGCTGGCGAGCGTGATGAGCGCAAACCACTTCCAACGGGATGTGGAATAGGCCGGAGTCATACGGGGCTGGCGATTTCAAACGTAAGTGATGCGCGTGAGAAGATAGTGCGTCGTGGCCGACGCCGCCAATCTTATTGTACGCCACTCTCGTGCCGCGCGGACTACTTCGCGCCATCCAGCGGGCGGAAGCGGATGGCGATGCCGCCGCCGGGGGCCAGCCGCAGCGGCAGCACTGTGTTGGCGTCGACCTCGCGCTCTTCCACTTTGTAGGCCGCGGGGTTGGTCTTCCAGTCGGCGTCGTCGGCGTCGCGATAAATCTCGGCGATGTAGGTGCGGTCGCGGTCGAGGAAGGAGAGCGGGGCCTCGAGCGTGCGGCCATTATCGTCCGTCACGCTGCCCAGAAACCAATCGTCGCCGCCGCGTCGTTTGCGGACGATCGTCACGTAATCGCCGATCTTGGCGTGGAGCACGCGCGTGTCTTCCCAATCGGCCGGCACGTCGCGGATGAACTGCAGGGCGTCTGGATGGGCGAGATAGTTTTCCGGCAAGTCAGCCGCCATCTGCAGCGGACTGTAAAGCACCACATAGAGCGCGAGCTGCTTGGCCAGCGTGGTGTTCACGCGGTTGTTCGGCTTGAGCTCCGGAAACGTGAGGTCGAAGATGCCGGGCGTGAAATCCATCGGGCCGGCGAGCAGACGCGTGAATGGAAGAATCGTTTCGTGCTCGGGCGGGTTGCCGCCGTCGGCACTCCAGGCGTTGTATTCCTGGCCGCGGGCGCCTTCGCCCGTCATCAGGTTCGGATACGTGCGGCGCAGGCCGGTCGGTTTGATCGGCTCATGGACGTCCAGCATGAGATGGTGCTTGGCGGCCTCCTCGATCGCGTGCTGATGGTGGCGGACCATGTACTGGCCGTAGTGCCATTCGCCGACCATCTTGCCGTCGTCGCCAACGCGCTGCATCCCTTGCGACCAGTTGACGTAGCCAGTTTTCACCACCGGTACGCCGAGCTTTTCGTAAAGCGCATAGGCGTCCTCCATCTGCCGCTCGTAGTTGGGAACCGCGCCGCCGGTTTCATGGTGGCCGATGAGGTGGACGCCTTTCGATTCGGCGTATTGCGCAAGGCCGGCGAGATCGAAGTCGGGATAGGGCTCGGTGAAACTGAACTGATCGCCGTGCTTGGTCCAGTCGCCGTCCCAACCTTTGTTCCAGCCTTCGACCAGCACGCCGTCGAAGCCGTTGTCGGCGGCGAAATCGATATAGAGCTTGGTGTTTTCGGTCGTGGCGCCGTGCTTGTCGCCGGAGCCCCAGGTGCTCTTGTTGAGATGCATCTCCCACCAGATGCCGACGTACTTGCCCGGCTTGATCCAGCTGGTGTCCTTAATCTTGCACGGCTCGTTGAGGTTCAGCAGCAAATAGGACGTGATCAACTCGCCCGCGTTGTCGCCGATCTGAATCGTCCGCCAGGGCGAGCTGTGCGGCACCGTGGCCCGAACTTTTACGCCATCGGACCAGGGGGCGAGATCGGCCTTGAGTGTCGTGCTGCCGTTGCCGGCGAGCGTCATGCTGGCGAAGTCGACGAGCGCTGCTTCGTGGATGCTCAAGACGATTCCGTCGGCGGTTTCAAACGTCGCCGGCGTATGGGCCTGTTTCACCTCGCTGACCTTCGTCTTTTTGTAGAGATATTCGTAGTGCTCGGGCTGATAGGCGGGAATCCACCACACGTCGCTGTCCTCGGCGAGCGCGAACTCGGTGAGCTCGTCCTTGATCACGAGGTCTTTGAGATTCGGCTGCTCGGGCCATTCGTAGCGGAAGCCAATGCCGTCGTCGAACACGCGGAACACGATCACCAGCTCACAGGCCAGCTCATCATGCTGCCGAAGCGTGATCCGCAGCTCGTTGTAGACGTTTTCGATCTCGCGCTTCTCGCCCCAAGGTTGCTCCCACTTCTCGGTGAGCGAACAGCGCTGCGCGGAGACGAGTTTGAAGTTGGCGTCCAATGACGGAGCGCCCTCGAGCAGGAAGCCAAGCCGCGAAGTCTTCAGCAACGGCCGGCCGAAGCGCGTGACGCTATACGTCGGCACGCCGTCGCGGAGCGCGAATTCGACGGTGAGACTGCCGTCCGGCGACGCGACCGATTGGGTTTCGGACGCGGCCGCTTCTTCGGCCAGGGTCGTTCGAGAGAATACCGGGGCGAGAACGCTAGTTGCCGCCAAGCAAAAGCTCAATAGCGCGGTGCGATTCATGGATGAACGTCAGGGAATGTCGTTTGGCTGTCCGCTGAAAAAGGTTCCTGGAACCTTTTTCTGCGGGTCGTTAGGGCCGGCCGGTCGATTCTCCTTCGAACAGGATCGAATCCTTCGGTTCCAGCAGCTTGGAGCCGCGCCAACCGAGCCGGCTGCCAAACCAATCGAAACAATCTTCAAATACTTCCGACAGATCGGGCGTATTAAGCCCGGTGATCGAGGGACAGAAGAACTCGGCCGGCGGCTCGATGTTCACGGTGCAGATCGTGAGGTCCTTACCGACACGGATGTCGCGCTCCCAGCAGGACCGAATCGCGCCAATGGCAGCCGGGCAGGTCGTACCAATAAAGGCTGTCGCCTTGGACTTCTTTTGATCGAGGATTCTCGACATCAAGCGGTAGGCGACAATCGTCGGGTCGGTGAACACCGGGGCCGGATCGTCGTGCAAATCGCCCGCGACGCCTTGCCGCTCGCACCAGCGAGTCCAAATTCCGATGCGGCGCTCGATTTCCGGGTTGCGGTTCTGCGTGTTGAGGCAGTCGATGTGCCGGTGACCAAGCTGATAGAGATGCTCCAGCACCCGCTCGATGCAACGGTCGGAGAACAGTCGGATCGACGGTACTCCCTGTTCCGAGAAGTCGCCGTCGAGGATCACCACCTTGTTCTCCGTGAACGGTTCGACCAGCCGCGGCGGCAGCTCCGGGCCGTGGGGAATGATGAACGTTCCCTTGGCCTGCTCAACTGCTTCAACCACGGTCTTCTCATCCCAATGGACGAACTGCGCCGGTCGCAAACCGAACGCCCGCTTGGCCGCGAAGTTGGACACCAGGCCGCGCAGCTGTGTGAGGTAGCTCGATGGATACGCCGGGCAAAGCAGCACGACTTCGGCCGGCTTGTTGCGCTTGGAAAAACGCGGATGGACGTCGAGCGCGCCGGACGGCGTGCGAATCAACACTTCCTCGTCGAGCAGTTCCTGCACCGCACGGCGGGCAGTCATATAACTGACACCGGTTTCCTCGGCGATCTTTCGCTCGCCGGGAATGCTGTCGAGCAGGTAGTCCCCCTCGCGAATCCGCCGTTTGATGACGGACATCACTTCGGTGTATTTGGCCGGTGCTGCCATGGCTGCCTATAATCTGATGCCAATAATATATGGACGAGGAGCCGAGCGAATCGCCGCCACCTACCGGCTCCGCCACCGGGGCAGAGAACGAACGAGGCGGCATTCTTTTGATTCCGTCCGTGCCCAGGACACGGCGGAAAAGCAAACTCCTGCGCCCGAATTGGTGCGACGAGTAGTTCCCCTGCAGACGCGCGCCTAACAATCGCTACAAAGTGCTTGACACGCGCCTTTTGATACTATAGCATAAATGCTACAGGTTGCAACGATGTGGTCAAGCCATATCGCACTTTTCGCTGAGGCGGACTTCTCGGCGAGGCGGATTCATCACGAAGTAGGTGGCTTGTTCACAGCGTAGCGCGGCGACTCGTTCGAGTCGCATGGCAGCAGGCGGAGTTCGGCACGCAAGCGGCTCCGAATGTCGTGTCGAATGGCTTAAGTCTCGTGGACTATTTCCGTTTCTTGTCTGGCGTTTCCTTGGTTCAACTGGGAGAGACTCATGAAGTTAACTGAGTACATGCAGAAATTTGCCAGCGCGGCGCTGGCGGCGGCGCTGGCCTTGGGCTGCGTTGCTTCGGTCAATGCACAGAAGCTGTTGTTTGATCTGGGCGGCACGCAGTTCGATTACCGCAGCATTCCCGCCCCCAGCCCGGACGCGAACGGCAATCACTGGAACGTGGTTGGCTCGTGCTGCTTCTTCCCGGACCTGGTCGACAAGGCGGGCAATCCTACGACCATCGATTTCGGTTTCTCGGGCGCAGCGGGCAACGACAGCTACAACGGCCCGGCCGGCCCGACCGATCCGCCTCCGTACCAGGACTACCTGCCGCTGACCGACATCGACGCGGCGGCGCTCGGTGATTTGGGCGTGAAGGAAGCGGCGTTCGACTACTACACCGGCGCCACCATGCAGATTCAGAGCCTGGATCCCAGCAAGAAATACACGGTGACGTTCTTCGGTTCGCACCAATACAACGACGACAACGACATCACGCGCTACACCAGCTACACCGACGGCAGCTTCTCGACGGCGATCACCTCGGTCGACCTGGTGGTGGGCGGCAACGGTTTCTGGAATCGCGACAAGGTGGCTAAGCTCGTGGCGATCTCGCCGCAGGCCGACGGCATTCTGTACCTCGGCTACCGCGGCGTGCCGCGCGGCGCCGGTTATCTGAATTCGATGAGCATCGAGGTGGTGCCGGAGCCGAGCACCCTGCTCTTGATGAGCGGCGGTGTGGCGACCGTCTGGGCGCTGCGTCGGAAGAAGTAAATGGAGTGACCGTCGATCACGTCCAAGTGCAACCAGTAGTTCGGTGACTTTATCGGTTAAGGTGGACCCTCATGAACGTGATTCAGAAAACATCTCGAAATGCCTGCTTGGTCTCCGCAGTAATGTTACTGGTTGGGCAGGCATCTATTTGTAACGCACAACAAAAGATTCTGATCGATTTCGGGAGCAGCACGTCGTACCGCGGCATCAGCGTGCCGAATCCCGATCCCAACGGACACTTTTGGAATTCCAATCAGCCCGGTCTGTTAATGGACCTGGTGAACGTGAACAACGTGGCGACGGGGATGCAGTTGGGCTGGATCACGCCCGTCGGAACGGATAGCTACAACGGCCCGGCCGGCGACACTAGCTTCGGTCCGCCATCGGAAAACGTGCCGTTTACCGACGTCGACCTGGTGGCGCTGGGCGATCTCGGTGTGATTCACGCGGCCTTCGATTTTGCGACCGGGCCGAACGAAGGCAGCGATATGGTGCCGGGACCGGCGAATGCCACGCGCTTCGATTTGATCAATCTCGATCCCACCAAGGCCTACAAGCTCACGTTTTACGGCGCCCACAGCTACAACACCGACGCCTTCACGACTTACTCGGTGTATTCCGACAGCGGCTACACGAATCTGCTCGGCCAGACGGACCTGATCATTCATAACCCACAGCCGGAGGACGAATCGACTGATCCAGGCTGGCGGACCGCTTACAACCGCGACAAGGTGGCCACGATCGAAGGCCTCTCGCCGGGGCCCGACGGAAACCTGTACGTCAACTTCATCGGTAAGACTGGTTACTTCGGCTACCTCAACTCGATGATGATCGAGTCGAGCACGCCCGCCGGCGTCGTCGGCGACTACAACGGCGATCACAAGGTGGATGCGGCCGACTACACGGTGTGGCGCGATCACCTGGGCCAGACGTTCAATCTGCCGAATCGCGATCCGGCCAACACCGGTGCGATCAGCAGCGCGGACTACACCTCTTGGAAGAATCATTACACCGGGGGCAGCGGCAGCCTGGCAGCGGGCGCGGTGCCGGAACCCGGGACGATCGTGTTTTGTTTGCTGGCGAGCGTTGGGGCCGCGTGTGTGAGAGCCCGCCGTCGCTAGGGGCAGAACGGCGATTGGCGACGTTGAATGCGGCACCAAGGGGGGCGACCGCCGCGCGTCGTGACGTACACGTCGCGACGCGCGGCTCGTCTTGCCGGATGGATGAGTTGTTAGTTTGCCCAGCAATTCGGAACGGACCATGAAACGGATGATGAAGAACGGCACGGTAGGAAGTCGAAATTTCGGACGCGCGGGATTCACGTTGGTGGAACTGCTGGTGGTCATCGCCATCATCGGCATCCTGGTGGCGCTGTTGTTGCCGGCAATACAAGCCGCCCGCGAAGCTGCCCGCCGCAGCGCCTGCAGCAACAACTTGAAAAACCTCGCGCTCGCGGCGCTCACGCATCACGATGCGATGAAGCACTTTCCCGTGAGCAACGGCGGGCCGTATGCCCAGGAAGCGCCGGTGGAGCAAACTGGCGCCGGCTGGATTCTCAACATGCTGCCGCAGATCGAAGAGCAGCCCCTGTACGATCAGTTCAAGGCCGCGGGCGCGTGGGACGGACGCATGCGGCAAGGTAAGGCGGGTGCCGGCGTTGCCGCCAACGGCTTGTACTCCGTGACGCAAGGCAAGTCGGTGCCGCTCCTGATGGCGACCCAGCTCGACATTTTGCGGTGTCCGTCCGACCCGGCGGACAATCGGGTGCGGGAAGACCAGGCAGAGTGGGAGGTCGCGACCGGCGGGGCCAACGTCCCGGTGGCGGTCACCAGTTACAAAGGCGTAGCCGACGACACCTTCCTGGGGCAGACATTCGGCGGCACGGTGTCGAACGACAATACGACCTATCCGAGCGGCATCTACACCGAGCCGGCTCCTTCTTACGACTCCGGCGCGACGCGCGACTGCCACAATAACACCCGCTGCCGCGGCATCTTCTTCCGGCAGTCGTTTCAGAAGCCGGTCAAGATTGCCTCCGTGATTGACGGCACGAGCAAGACGCTGATGATCGGCGAGGCCCTGCCCGACTACGACAACCACTCGGCCGCGTTTTTTGCCAACGGCGATTGGTGCAGCTGCAACTTGCCGCTCAACAATTTGCTGAACGTCGATCCGGGGACGCTAAATCTCAAGTTCTGGTGGGATCAGCAGAGCTTCCGCAGCAAACACCCGGGCGGCTCGCAGTTCGCGCTCGCCGACGGCTCGGTGCGGTTCATCTCGGACGGCATCGACAACCAGACCTATCGCACCGCCTGCACGCGCAATGGCGGCGAGCCCGGCAACTTGGAATGATCGGACCGATGAGCGCTGTTCGATTGAAATTTTCGAAGCCGTTCGGCGACCTGCAAATCTGCTCGGCCGTTGCCGCGGTCTGCCTGGCGGTCGTGTGCGCGGGGTGCGGCCCGACGACGAGCACCGTGAACGGCCGCGTCACGATGGATGGCAAACCGCTGGCGATTTCCGATGATGCCCGCGGAACGATTGTCTTTCATCCGGCGGGCGGGCAAGGCGCGACGGCCACCGGATTGCTCGATCGTACGGGGAATTTTCACCTCGGCATCGGAGCCAGCTCCAACATCGTGCCCGGCCGGTATCAAGTGGCGATTTCAATTGTGGAGCTGGTGCCGGCGACGGACGGCTCGGAACCGCGCGGCAAACGCGTGACGCCCGCCAAGTATTCATCCGCGATCGATTCCGGTCTGCAGGCCGACGTCGCGCTCGGTGAGAACGACTTTACGTTTGATATGTCTTCGGCCGAGGAAGAAGCGACCAAGGACACGCCGGCCGACCAGAGCGCAACCGCACCCAGCGAAAGCGATTCCCAGGCAGCAGCTCCAGCGGCCGCGGGGACCGACGCGGCTTCGCCGGCGGCGCCGGAGAAATGACCCAACGGACGGATGCAAAGCGAGGTGCTGTGGATGAGATTGCCGGCGACAAGACGAACGGAATGGCTGCGGCGCCTGGCAGGCCTGTGTGGTGTGTTGCTGACGAGCGCGATGCTTGCCGGCTGCGGTAGTGGCCTGGCCCAGGTCACGGGGCAGGTTACCTTGGACGGCCGGCCGCTGCAAGGGGGAGCCGGCGACACGCGCGTCACCGTGGAATTCCATCCCGCCAGCGGCGTCGGCAGCGTATCGATCGGTCTGGCCGACGAAAGCGGAAAGTATACGCTCGGCACTGGCGCGCAGACCGGGATCCCTCCGGGCGAATATCGCGTGAGCTGCTCGGCGAGCCGGCTGGTTCCCGGTGGCGGCGCGCGGCGGATCACCGATCCTAAGTTCGCCAACACCAAGACGTCCGGGCTCACCTGCTCGGTCGCCCCGGGCAGCAACGAATTCAACATCGCGGTCACTTCCCCGCCGGCGGGGCGACGAGGTCCGTAGCCTTCACCGTCTCCGGCCGTCGCCGTTCGCCGCGATCCCACCCGCCGCACAGCCTTTGGATATAATGGACATGGGCAACTCGGGACAGAATCTTGTCGAGTGCCCTGCGGCTCGCGCGGATGGAACGGCGGAACCTGGTTGCGACGCGAGCGCTCCGGATGCTCTTGGGCAGATGCAGATGAGGCGGCTTCTCGTTTTTCTGGCGCTGTTGCTTGCGCTTGCCGCGTGCGCGACGACGGTGCGGGCTCAGAGCGCGGACGTGGTGAAGACCAATCCGCTCAAGGTCTACATGCACTACATGCCGTGGTTCGATACTCCGGCGGTGCTCGGTGGCAACAACTGGGGTTACCACTGGAAGATGCAGACGCAAAATCCCAATATCGTCGACGAGAGCGGCAAGCGGCAGATCGCGTCGCACTATTATCCGATGATCGGCCCGTACCAATCGAGCGATCCGAGCGTCATCGAGTACCACATGCTCTTGATGAAGTACTCCGGCGTCGACGGCATCATGATGGACTGGTACGGCGTGCAAGGCACGAACGGCGACATCGGCTTGCTGCTCAATAATTCCAACGCAATCGCCAACAAGGTCGACGACTTCGGACTCGGCTTCAGCGTGGTGATGGAGGATCGCTTTTCTGCAAACATTAACCAGGCCAAGGCGAACATGGCCTATTTGCGCGACAACTATTTTAATAAACCGGACTACATCCGGTTGGGCGCGGGCGATGATCCCTTGGTGGGCGTGTTCGGTCCGATCAATTTCCAACAGCCGAGCCAGTGGACGGAGATTCTCGGCCAGGCCGGCGAAGACGTGAATTTGCTCACGCTCTGGTACGAGTCGGCCGACGCCGGCAGCAATGCCGACGGCGAATATGCCTGGATCTACCAGGACCCTAACACCACTAATCATTTGACGCACACGCGCAACTTCTACCAGAGTCGCGCAAACTCGTTAAACATCGCCGGCGGCGCGGCCTATCCGGGCTTCAACGACTTCTACCAGGAGGGGGGCGCCGGCAATGGTTACTTCACGATTCCGTCGAACAACGGCCAGACCCTGGCCCAGACGCTGGCGCTTGCCAATACCTTCAGCAGCCGGGTCGACTTCCTGCAGCTGGCCACGTTCAATGACTTCGGCGAAGGCACGATGTTCGAGCCGACGGTCGAGACCGGTTTTGACTATTTGAAACAGGTTCAGCAATTCACCGGGGTGTCGTACGGCGAAGCGGAGCTGCAGCTCATTTACCGGCTCTACATGGCGCGGAAGGAGTACGCCGGGAACGCGCCGATTCAGGACCTGCTCGATCAGGTTGCGTCGTTGCTCGCTCAGCTCGAAGTCAGCGAGGCGACGGAGTTGTTGAATACTGCCGCACCGGCGGGCGACTTCAATGCTGATGGCCAGGTCAACGAGCAGGACTATGTCGTCTGGCGGAGCACATTCGGCTCGTCGACGATCCTCTATGGCAGCGGCGCCGACGGCAACTACAACGGCAAGATCGACGCCGCGGACTTCACCATCTGGCGTAACGGCATGATCGAAGGCGGCGGCGCCATCATCGTGCCCGAGCCATCGGCGCTGCTGCTCACCATGCTGGCCGCGGCCGTTGTCGGTCAGGCACGCATGTCGATTCGACAGCGCTTTCTTGCCCGCTAGCCGACCTTCCGCACCGCTGGGCGTCAAAGTCTCTTTAAGCGGCGTATCTTAACACCGCTGCAAAACGGCGCGTTGAGTGCGAAACTGGCGCGGTTGCCGAAGGTCTTACACTTTTTCCGAACGCTCCGGCGACGGCTTTTCGCAATCTTTGCTAGCGGGGGCAGTTTCCACGTAGGCCGACATCGTGACGGTTCGATGTTATCGAAGACGCGGATTCTCCAGCGGCGTTGGCGGGCCCATGGAGTAATTGCTGCGTCGTTGCGGGATGCAAACGTCGAAGTCTGCGGGTGGACTTTCATGGACGAAGTCAAACGCAAATTCCATCGAAACCGAGCGCTGAGAATCGGCCCATTGGTCGCTTGCGCGGCGATCGGTTGTACCGCTCCGTGGACGGCCGCCATCGTCTGCGGCCAAACGATGGATCCCGCCGCCCATCGTCCGGTACAGGCCATTCAGATGCCCGCCTCGGGCACGGACGGGCAGACCTCGTGGATCATCGAACCGGAGGTGCCGCGGATTCCGAAGGTGCCCGGACTCGATTTGCAGCTGCCGCCGCACGTCGAGCGGCGGCTTGGCTACGCCTTCGATCTGGCGCAGCGCGGAGCGCCCTACACGGCCGAAGCGGAGTTCCGCGCCGTGCTGGGATTGTGCGCGCTCGAGCTCGATTCGCGTGAAGGCGGCACGGCGCGGCGCGAAGCACTCCGCGACGGGCTGTTGGCGCTGCAGGAAGCCGACCAGTTCGGTGGCGACCAGGTCGACTGGCGCGACGCCGCCGACGTCCGGCCGATTGCGTCGGCGCACGTCACTCCGGTCCTCGTTGGAGCGCAGCAGCCGGTGGACTCGATCCAGGCGGTGCAGGCGTATTACATGTACGCCGAGAAGCGGTTGACCGCGGCCTGCGTCGGTTTGCCGGGCGCGTCGCTAGCCTTCTACGGCCTGGGCCGCACGATCGTGCTGCCGGGGACACGGATTGCCCACGCCAGCGGCAAGGCCGCGCTCTATCAACGCATTTCGCTGGCGATCGCGCCGCAAAACCTGTTGGCGGCCAACGAACTCGGCGTGCTGCTCGCGCAACACGGCCAGCTTGCCGACGCGGAAAAGATTTTTCAGCAGTGCGTGGCCACCGACGCCACGCCCGAGACCTGGCGAAACCTGGCGGTGGTGTACGCCCGCCAAGGCAACGAAGTCGCCAGTCGCTCGGCCATGGCTGCGGGTGAAGCGCTGGCGGCTGAAAAACGACGCCATGAGGCCAGTCAAATCGCCGCCACGGCAACGGTCGCCGCAACGGGTGAGTCGCAGCCTGCCAATAAAGAAGAAGAAAAGAAACCCAGTTTCATCTCGAAGTTTATGTCCCCCAAATTACCGAGCGTGTTTCGCAAGTAGCCTCGTATGCTGACACCTCGAGAAACAATCGAGAACAAGTCCTTCCGGCAAGAAACGAAACTGATATGAAAAAGTGGACACTCAATTTGCTCCGAACCGACCTGCGCTGTCGGTGGGGCACGACGGTGTTGGCCGTAGCCCTGGCAGGGAGCGGACCGTTGGCATGTGCCCAGACAGTGATGCGATTTGTCGGAACGAACGACACCCCTGCGAGTGCCACGACGACTTTGCCTCAGCCGACGGTTGCTGTCGCGCCAGCTGCACCGCCGAGCAGTTCCGAGTTCCGGTTTGTGGAGATGACCGAAGGCAAAGTCATGCCCCTGCCGCAACTCTCGGTCTCGAATCGCGCCGTCTCGGGCAGCGGTCAGTCGGCTTTGAAATTTTCTCCCGCGTTCCCGTCGCCGGCTCCGGTCGCGCTGGTCGCTCCGGGCGCAGCCGATTCGTTCGAGCTGCGCTTCCGCCCGACGTCTGCGCCGGCAACTGTCTCGGCCACCTTATCCTCGGCCGCCGTAACGTCAACTTTCACGCCGACGACTGCCGTGCCAACGCCGCCAGTGGTTGCGATTGCAGCGTCGCCGGCTTTGCCCGTGGCGCCAGCCGTGCCCGTCGCCCGAGCGGATTCATCGACGCAGCAAGTTCCCACGGAACTCTTTGCCAAGCCGCCAATCGGCCAGGCGCAGCTGTTTCAGCCGCGAATTCCCCTGGTTGTGGAGCACATTCCCGCTCCCGCGCCGCAGCATTTGGACGCGCAGCCGGTGCGTGCGGCCCGCGAGACGGCGCCCGGCAATGTAGCGGTTCCCGCCGGCACCGAGTTGTTTGCCTCCAGCGCGCCGCGCGTCCCCGCGAGTGTGCCGCCGCGGTGGGATTTGCCGGCGCTCGACTACGGCGCGGCGTTGCGTCAGGTGGAGCCGGTGCAGCCACCGACGATGAGTGCCAGGCCGATCGAGCCGCAGCGCGTGGTGGCTCGGGAATTGCCAAGTGCGGCTGCGAATATGTTTGGGGTCGGCACGCCAGAACCGTTGTTGGTCCAAGCGCCAATCGAACGGGCGCCGCTCGCCCCGGTCGCGTCGCTGCCGCCGGCGCAAGTGGCCGTGCCTCCGGCGCAGGCAGTTGTGCAGCAACAGCCCGCACCGCCGGTGAAATCGCCCACATTCACGGCTCCGCCGCAAGTCGTCGCGACCACGCCGGTCGCACGGCCGATGGTTCCGGCCCCAGCCGCTGTTCAGGCGCCAGCGCGAGCTCAAGCACCGGCCGAGACAGTGGTCATGGCGACTCCAAAGTTGCCGGCCGCAGCAGAACTGAATTTCTCGAACGTACCAGTGACTGCCGAGCCCGCCGCGCCCCACTTTGTCGCGGCCGAGCCGGCGCGGATCGCCAGCATTGCCCCAGCGCCCGCGCCGCTGGTGCAGCAGAAACTTGTTCCGGCATCGGTGACGTCGCCGGTTCAAATCAATCCGCAACCCGCCTATCAGCCCCCGCAGTTTGCCAGCCAGCCGCCCGCTGCCGCGCACCAGCCTGCTCCGATTCCGCCGCAGCCGGCTCCAGCTCCGGATCGCAGCCGCGTGGTCGCCACGGCCGATCCGCAAGATCCGAACACGTATACGTTTAGCCTCGCGACAACGCACGGCCAGCCGCCCGCGATGTTTGCCAATGGCTCACAACCTGCCCTTGCCGGCGAAGTCGGGCCGGAGTCCGCGCAAAGCGCAATTCCAAACGCGATGCCAGCCCCGGGTGGATGCAATTGTGGTGCGTACGGTCAGTACGGGTGCCCGTATTTGCCGGGGCAATCTGGCACCAGGGCCCTATGCGGCGTCGATTGCGGCCGTTGCGGATCGTCGTGCTGCTCGACCTGGAGCGATGCGACGTGCATCCCCTGGGCGCTCTTGGGACCGGGCGAATACGTCGGTCCGGCGCGTCCTGCGCACGTGGAAACCTATTACCTCCGCGTCAACGACATGCTGACGCTCACCTTCATCGAATCGCGTAAGAAATCGGCCGAGCACTATCGGATTGGCGTGGGCGACGAGCTGCAGATCGAATGGCTGCAGGGTGGCAACAGCAGCGAAAAGGCGCTCGATCGCAACCTGCTCGTGCAGCCGGACGGCACCGTGACGCTGCCCTTGATCGGCGAAGTCGCCGCGGCCGGCAAGACAGTCAACGACTTCCGCGACGAAGTCGTCAAGCTCTACAGCAAATACCAGCGCGATCCACAGATTACCGTGACTCCGCTGACGGTTAACGTCGCCGTGCAAGACGTGCTCAAGGCCGTCACGTCGAAGAATGCCTCCTCCGGCCAGACCCAAGACGTCCGCGTGACTCCGGAAGGCACGATCCAGGCCGCCGGCATCGGTTCGGTATTCGTGCAAGGGTTGACGCTCGACGAGTTGCGGAGCGAATTGGAAGCCCGTTACTCCGAAGCGTTCGGACCTGGTCTCGCCGTGTCGCCGCAATTGACCGAGCGAGCCACCAGCTACGTGTTCTTGGGCGGCGAAGTCCGCAAGCCGGGACGATATGAACTCGAAGGTCCGACCACGGTCATGCAGGCGGTGGCGTTGGCCGGCGGTTGGAACAACGGTGGCAACTTGCGCCAGGTCGTGGTCTTCCGCCGCGACGAGAACTGGTGTCTCAAGGCGACCAAGATCGACATCCGCGCGCCCTATTATGGCAAGGACCCCTGCCCGACGAACGACATCTGGCTGCGCGACAACGACCTCGTGGTCGTGCCGAAGTCGTGCATCCTGTGTGCGACCGACCTGATCGAGCTGTACTTCACGCGCGGCATCTACTCGGTCTTCCCGATCACCTACGTCTATGACTTCACGCAGAACAGCGCGTTGGTCCCCGTGCCATAACGTAGCGTAAGGGTGGTTGGATTGGCGCGCGGCAGGTAATCGGGAACGGACGAGCGCCCTGCCGTCGCCTCATCGCCTGCGCACAATCGAGATTGCGTCGCGTCACCCTCCCGACGGCCGCTTCGACTCGGCGATTCTTCCCATTCGGCAGACACGCAGTCTCCGTGACTCCAGCTGCGCTGCGGGTCTCTGCGTCGAGTTTGTACTTCGCGTGGGGGCCATCACGGCACACCTCATGCGGCCATTCGCTAAACCCTGCGCATATGTATGAATGGGGTATATAGGTTGAATGAATAGTCTATTAAATTTAAGCGAAGCGAATAAGTGATTTTGCGCACGTACACTTGCTCAAATCGTTATATCAGGCGACGTTACGACACCTCGTGACGATAATATCAGTTAAATAAGTGTCTTGGGTGAATGGAGTAGAAAAATAGTTTTGGCGGTACTAGGCGAACTGCATTAGCTGAGTATATTGAGACCTTTGAAAGCTACAGGCATTAACTACTGAGTGAGTAAACTAGGTCAAATCTGAGGTCGGCCGCTCGGCTAAATTCCCCGTCGAGTCTGGATTCGCCGGCACTCCCTTCCCTGTTCTGTCATACCCCCCAGTTCTTGGAGTCGAGGTGGGCACTGACACGTTCTCAAAGGAGGACTTTTCATGGTTGCCGCCAGTCAAAATCTGTTCACGCCGCGCGACGTAGCGCGCATCGTATTCCGCCATTGGCGGAAGATGGCCCTATTTGCAGCTGCCACGATGGGGCTCACGCTGTTGGCCATCGCCCTGTTCCCGCGATCGTACCGCTCGGAGGCCAAGCTCTTCATTCGCGTGGGCCGCGAAAGCGTCGCGCTCGATCCGACCGCCACGACGGGTGAAACGATCATGCTGCAGAAGACGCAGGCTGACGAAGTGAATTCGGCGATGAATTTGCTGACCAGCCGCGAAGTGCTGCGACAAGCTGTGGAAAAAGTCGGTGCCGAACGGATCTGCAAGAATTCGCCGCGCGACACCGGCGCCGCCGCCGCGGGCGCTGCGACCAACGACGGCGTGATGGCGAGCATCAGCTCGGGTATCAGCAACGGTCTACAGAAGTTGGGCCTCGCCGATCCGGGCACGCCCGAAGACCAGGCGATTCGTCACCTGGAACGGCAAATCAAGCTCTGGGCGCCGAAGGATTCGACGGTCATCACGATCCAGTTCCCGGCCGCCTCGCCGCAGCTGGCGCACGACGTCGTGCAGGCCGTGACCGACGCGTTCCTCAGCGAGCATCTGCGGTTGAGCCACACCGACGGCTCGCTGGAGTTCTTCTCCGAGCAAACGGACAAGTTGTACCGCGAATTGACCACCGCTCAAAACGAGCTGCGTGACCGGATGAGCGCATTCCAGATGACCGCGGTCGGCAATCGCCGTTCGATCCTCGAAAAGGAGGAAGAGGCGATGCGTCAGAAGCTCTACGACCTCGAACTCCGCGAGAACGACCTCAAGTCCCGTTACACCGACGCCTACCCGATTCTGATCGAAGTCCGCCGCCAGCGTGCCGACACGGAGAAGCGCCTGACGGAAATCGCGGCCAGCCGCCGCGAAATCAGCGGCTCCGGCGTGGCGACCAAGGGCGATGCGGATTCCCGCAGCGCGCTGGTCGACGAATTGAAGTCCGTCAACGAGCAAGAACTGCAGATCGCGCAGCTGACGCGCGACGTCGAGTTGCTCGAGAACAAATATCGCATGCACGTCGAGAAGATGGAGCAGGCCCGCGTTAACGACGCGATGGGGAATCAGGTCAAGCTGGGCAACGTGAAAGTGGCTCAAGCGGCGTCGCTGGTTCATAAGCCGGTTTCGCCGAATAAGGCCATCCTGATCGCCTTGGGCATGCTGACGGCCATCGCCGGCAGCATCGGCCTGGCGTTCCTGCTGGAAACGCTCGACCAGACGTTGCGGACGACCGGCCAGGTGGAAGCTCACCTCGGTCTCCCCGTGCTCCTCTCGCTGCCCCAGCCGAAGCGTCGCGGCCGTCGTTTGCCCGCGACGAACGGCGCGGCGACAAACGGACATGCGGCCAACGGTACGAACGGCCACAACGGCATCGATCGTTCGACCCGGTTCCGCGGCTTGGTCCGCGAGCTGATGTCGGCCGAAGACGCGAACGAGCAAAACGGCTCGCGTCACGCGCTGACCATCGGCATCGTGGGCTGCGAAGCTTCGAAGATGCGGAGCCAGGTCGCCGCGAATCTGGCGATTCAGGCGGCCGCAACCGGCGCCGAGCCGGTGCTGTTGATCGACGCCGACGCGCGTCAACGCCGCGTGACGAAGCGGTTCCACATCAACGGCTCGCCGGGTTGGCGTGAAGTGATTTCCGGAGCGATCGACGCCTCGAGCTGCGTCCACAAGCAGGACGTGGAAAACCTGTCGGTGATGTCGCCAGGCACGCCGAACGGCCACGAGCCGGTCAAGCCGGCCGCGACCAGCAACCTCGGGCAGCTCAACGAGATCAAGTCCGAATACGGGCTGGTCGTCGTCGACATGCCCGCGGAGCGCGACATGGAAGCAGCCCCAACGACAAAATGGCTCGATGAGACGGTGCTGGTGGTCGAAGCGGAACGGACCCGCATTCAATCGGCCCAGCGCGCCAAGGAGCAACTGGAGCGGGCCGGAGTACGAGTCACCGGAGTCGTGCTCGCCAATCGCCGCGAGCACATTCCGAGCTGGTTGTATCAACGTCTGTAAGACGGCCGAAGACGTTGGTCAGAGATTGTATGGAGTGAATTACCGCCGGCCTGACGCAGGCTGGTCGATTGAACAACGCTTGGATAAGAGTGCGCGACGGCGCGTTTTGCAGCGTCGCGATGATCGACATGGCACTCCGTGCCATGGAAATAATTGGAATTGATAGCACACTCGCAAGGCCAATGATCGGGCCTTTGTCTGAGCGTTCGTCGGGATTCTGCCTGGTTTCCCGGCGTAGATCGAAGGAGGTTTTCTGCCGGAGGGCAAGCCGGCAAACACTCTGAAACCTACACATCAACTGAGGAACGACCTCTGGCAAGGGGCGGCGACCACAGCGGTCGTCCGCCGGCCGAAGTTGATGTCGCGCGTCGCGGGCCCAGGGTCAAGAAGATTGTGCCTTCTTCGACTGGCAGAAATGGACAGTTGACATTTGAGTTGGCAGCGCAGGTGGCCGGAGACGACCGAAAATGGTTTTAAACGCATGGTTACGGAAAGCTAGAAAAACTAAACTCCTCAATAAACCCGTCGACGACGGGTTTTTACGCAGTGTCGCCGAGTTCCGCACGGAAGTTACCCGCGAGCGGATCCGGGCCGATCGCAATCATTCGCAATTTGCGATTCTTGCGGTCGAGCTTCCACCGGATCGTTCGCGACGGCGCGACTACGTGTTTCTCGCCCGCGCATTGCGACGGCGGCTTCGCGTGACGGACACCGCGGGATTTCTCGCGGACGGCCGCATCGGTGTCCTGCTGCCGGAAACGCCGCAAGCCGGCGCTTGGAAAGTGGCCAGCGACGTCTGCGATTGTTATCGCGTCGGCAAGGAGCGCCCCAATTGCGAAGTCTACGTCTACCCGGACGATAGCGAACCCACCGCGGGCAAGCGGGAGCGGCAAGAACAGCCGGCGGTGACTACCGCGAGCGTTGAACTCGACTCCCTGTTCGCGTTGCCGACGCCGATGATGAAGCGCGCGCTGGACGTGGCGGGAGCTGCCGTCGGACTGACGCTGGCCTCTCCCCTGTTGTTTCTATTTGGCGTGCTGATCAAAGCCACGTCGCCGGGACCGATTTTCTATACGCAAATGCGCGAGGGACTCGGCGGCCGACGTTTCCGCATGTACAAGCTGCGTTCGATGCGGGCCGATGCAGAGAAATTGCAGGCCGCGCTGCGAGCACAAAGTGTGCAGGACGGTCCCGCCTTCAAAATGCAGAACGATCCGCGGACGACTTGGATCGGTCGGATCCTGCGGAAGACGAGCCTCGACGAGTTGCCGCAGCTGTGGAACGTGCTGATGGGCGACATGTCATTGGTTGGCCCCCGGCCTCTGCCGGTCGCCGAATCGCTGCAGTGTTCCGGGTGGCAGCGCCGCCGGCTCTCCGTCTTGCCGGGTTTGACTTGTGTTTGGCAAGTGCGGGGCCGCAGCGCCGTGACGTTCGAGGAATGGATGCGGATGGACATGGAATACCTGCGCAACCGTTCGCTGTCATACGACATCGGCCTGATGCTAATGACCATTCCCACGTTGATCATGCCGCGCGGTGCGCGTTAGCTCGCGTCTGAGTATCCGCTGCCCCTCCTCCGTTGAGGTCGGCGCGGACGACCGTATGCCCTCTGAAATGTCTATGAGCACCGAGCCCGCGAACGAATGGTTCTGCGAACCGCCGTCGCGGCTGCGCGTCGTCGCGACTCGGGCCACGACGCGAGCGGCCGCGGGGTTGCAGCGGGTGTGTGGCAATCGCTGCCGCGCGGGATTTGGCATCCTGATGTATCACCGCGTAGCGGAGCACGTCCCGGGTGTTTCGGCCCCCACGCTCAACGTCACCCCGCGGACATTTCGGGCACAGCTCGCAGGCCTCTTGCAGCGCGGCTTCGTCGCCTGGCCGTTGCAGAAGCTGGTCCGGGCCAGCGCAGAATCGAGGCCAATTCCCGCCAGCGCATTTGCCGTCACGTTCGACGACGGCTACGAAAACAACTTTACGAACGCCTGGCCCATCCTGCGCGAGCTACAGGTTCCGGCCACGATCTTCGTGGCAACGAAATATCTCGAGACGAACCGGCCGTTTCCGTTTGACGACTGGCCGGCGAGCGGATCGGCCGAAGTGCCGGCAACCGCCTGGCGACCGATGTCGCTGGACGAGTGCCGCGAACTGCAGGCGAGCGGCCTGGTCGAACTCGGAGCGCACACGCATTCGCACGGTCGATATGTGGGCCGCGGAGAATATTTTCGCCGCGACTTGCAGCAAAACCTCGACATCATGCGCGAGCAATTCGGGATCGAGCGGCCGACGTTCGCATTTCCCTATGGCGTGTGGGACCAGGAGATGGTGAGCGCGGCCCGGGAACTCGGCGTCACCTGCTCCCTCACGACGCACCGGCGGCGGATCTTCCCCGGCGACTCGCCCTACGCCTGGGGCCGATTCGATGCCGAGTCCGGCGATACGGTCGCGTCACTCGCCGCCAAGCTCTCCGGTTGGTACACGACCATCGGCGCCGCAGGCAAGAGCATGGCCTGGCCAGTCGCGCAGTTGAAGTCGACTCTCAGCCGCTTGAGTGTGCGGCGAGACTGGGCGAGCTCCGGCAGCGAGGCGTCCACGCCGAGAAAGGCCGCATCGCAAACCTGATGACTCATTCCACCAGCCAATTCGAAGAGATTCAGCTGGAGCGCGGCGGCATCGCGCAAGCGATCTGGCTGCGCGGCCAGGCGCTCGCCGCGCGCTTCCCCGCTGCCTCGCAGGGACTGCTTTCGATCTTCGATCAGGCGCTGGTGAGCGGCACTTCGTTCATCACTGCGGCCATCATCGGCCGCACCACCTCGCCCGATCAGCTCGGCATGTACTATCTGCTGCTGAGCGTGGTGCTGATCCTGACGGGCATCCAGGACAACGTGATTTCGGCCCCGTACCTGGTACACGCCAAGCGCCGTCAAGGCGGCGAGCTGGCGGAATACGGCGGCAGCGTCTGGCTGCACTTGCTTTTGATGTCGGCGACGACTGTCGTCGCACTGCTGATTGCGATCGCTGCCACTTCCGCGTCCGGCCAAATGAAAGCGGCTGCCGGATTGTGGGCGCTGGTCGGCGCCGCGCCCCTCTTGCTGTTGCGACAAGGCATTCGGCGGTTCTCGTTTGCCACCTTGCACGTGCGCTCGGCCATCGCGCTCGATGCCGTGGTGGCGATCATCCAGCTGGGCGGTTTATTCCTCGCCGGCAGGAGCGGACACCTCTCGTTATTCGTGATTTACGCAATCATGGGCGGCGCGTGCGGCGTCAGCGGCGTCGGCTGGTATTTGTTGGATCGGCCCCAGCTGCGATTCGTGCGCGAGCGATTTCTCTCCGACTGGCGCCACAATTGGGCCTTCGGCAAGTGGACGCTCCGCAGCTATCTTATCGGCAACACGACGCCGCAAGTGATGCTCTGGATGCTGGGGCTGACGGCCGGCGAAGCCGCGGCCGGCACCCTCGGCGCGTGCAGCACGCTCGTCGGCATGACCTACGTGCTCTTGAACGGCGTCGACAATGTGTTGACGCCCCAGGCCGTCGGCGCCCTGCACCACGGAGGTGCGAAGAACCTGCGGCGCTTCCTGCTCTGTGCCGGCGCATTTCTCGCACTGACGATGGGCAGCTTCTGCCTGCTGGCACTGCTGACCGGCGATTGGCTCGTCGTACTCGTATTCGGCGCCCATTACCAGGGCACCGGCGCGATCCTGAGCATGTTGGGATTCAGCGCCTTGGCGACGAGCATCGGAATTGTCGCCGGCAACGGCTTGTGGGCGCTGGAGCATCCGCGGGCGAATTTCATCGCCGACGTGGCGTGTCTGATCGTCACTTTGATTGCTGCAGCCATCCTGATCCCGCTGTATGCCGCTTGGGGCGCGGCCGCCGCCACTTTGGCCGGCACCGCCGCGGCCGCCGTCGTACGCTGCCTGACACTCGCCCGCTTTCTTGAAGAACTCGAATCGGAGTCGCAGTTCTCGACCGGCGCGGCGCTAACCTCCTCCTGTTCGTAATCGAGCGAGACCATCATGAGCACATTAACCTATTCAGCAGTTGCTTCGCCGTCGCTGTCACTGGCCGACGCGAACACCGAGCGCCGCGGCTCCAAGTGGTTTGTGGCGATGATCATCGGGCTGGCCACGGCCGCTTACATGGTGCCTTTCGAAGAATCCTGGACGCGCTCCAGTTACGACGAGTCCTTGGACGCCGTTCGCTCCGAGGAAGGGGCCCGCAATGGCACGCTCTCGCGGCAAATCGCCATGGCTTGCCTCGGCGCGGTGGGCATTGCGGCGATTGCCACTTCGCGCGACCGGGACTATCGCATCAAAGGCATCCTGGGCGTCTTGTGCGGTGCGTACTTGATGTGGTGCTTCGCCACCATTGTGTGGACCGACGATCTCTGGATGACGACACGGCGGCTGATTTCGCTGGGCTGCGAAGTGCTGTTGGCGCTAGCCATCGCCAAGCGGGTTACGCCGCGGCAGTTCGTTTGGATCATCTTCTGGTGTACCTTGATCTGGCTCAGCTTGGGCATCGTTGCCGAACTGGCTCATGGCACGTTTCGGCCGACGATGTCCGGCTACCGCTTCGCCGGCCTGTTCCACCCCAATATCATCGGCGCCAACTGCGCGCTTTTGGCGATGTCGTCTCTGTATCTGGCGCGGGGCCAACGCTGGGGGGCAGTTGTGCTCTATCCGATCGCAGCCACGGCAGTCGTGTTCCTCGCGCTGACCGGCTCGCGGACGGCGCTCGGCGCTTTGCTGTTGGCTTTGACGGCCGCCTGGTTCTTGGCGGCGCCGGGGCGGCAATTCGTGTTTCGCAGCTTCATGGCCGCATTCGCCGCACTCTGCCTGGTGTTCATCCTGGTCGTCGGTGTGTTCGACGTCTCGACCGACTGGCTCTCGATGGGTCGCAAGGACCATGACGTCTCTTCGCTCACCGGGCGCATGCCGCTCTGGCAGGAGCTCCTGGAACGCTACATTCGCGAGCGGCCGCTCTTGGGCTACGGTTACGGCGCGTTTTGGACCGACGTCCACATCGACGAAGTCTCGAAGTCGCAGGGCTGGCAGATTCCGTACGCCCATTCGACGTACATCGACCTGCTGCTAAATGTCGGCTACATCGGGTCAGTGATCTGCCTGGTCGCCATGGTGGTCGCGCTGTTCAAGTCGCTACGGCTAGAAGCCCACCACGCGCGGATGGGCTTCGGCATGATTGCCATGATCATCATCTACGCGCTGGTCGACGGCTTGCTCGAGACCAACATCGGCAACACGTGCTTCCTGTCATTCTTCAGCATTGTCGGCGTGTGCCTGCTGCAGTTCAGCGGAGCGCTGGCGCCTGCCGAGCCGAAACAGCAATTGGTCGCGCCGCGGCGGACGCCAATTCGTCCCCGCCGCCGCCGTGCAGTTGCGGCCGCCGTATGACGCCCGTTGGTCGAAATCAACAGGAATGCCGCCGGCCTAAAGGATTCCCCATGCTGAAAGTGCTCGTCGTCGGACAAACGCCCCCTCCGTACCACGGACAGGCGATCATGATCGATGGCCTCGTGCGGAGCCAATTGGCCGGCATCGAGCTGGTTCACGCGCGGATGGGCTTCTCGTCGAACGTGAACGAGGTGGGGCGCGTGCGGCTGGCAAAAGTGCTGCACCTGTTATCGCTAATCGCCCGGATCATTTATCACCGCGTAGTGAACGGCACGAAAGTTCTGTATTACCCGCCGGGCGGCGCCGATCGCGTGCCGATGATCCGCGATTTGATCACGCTGCTGGCCACCCGTTGGATGTTCGACAAGACCGTTTTCCACTATCACACGGGCGGGCTTTCCGATTTATACGACGAGCTGCCGTCCTGGCAGCAGTGGCTCTTCCGCAAGGCCTATTTCGGCGCCGACGCGGCGATTCGCAATTCGGCACTCAACCCGGAAGACGGCCGCCGCCTCGCAGCGAAACGCGACTACATCATCCCCAACGGAATCGACGATCCGTGTCCGACGGGCGCTACCGTCGAGGAGCCAGCTGGGGGCGATGCCAACCGTCCGCTGCGAATCTTGTTTGTCGGGACGCTGTGCGAATCGAAGGGCGCGCTCGTGCTGGTGGAAGCCTGCAAAAAGCTGGCGGATCGGGGCGTACCGTTTGAGGTCGCCTTCATGGGCGGCTGGAGTGACAACGAGTTCGCCGCCCAGATGCAGAAGCGGATCGAAGCATTGCAGCTTGCGGATCGCGTGCGATTTTTGGGCGTGCTCACGGGCGACGCGAAGTTCGCGGCCTTCAAACAGGCCGACGTGTTCTGCTTCCCGACTTTTTTCAAATGCGAGACGTTTGGGCTGGTGCTCCTCGAGGCGATGGCGTGCGGGCTGCCCGTCGTGGCCGCGCGATGGCGTGGAATTCCGACGGTCGTCGACAACGGCAAGACCGGCTTCCTGGTCGAGCCGCAGGATGCGGATGCGGTCGCCGAGCAGCTAGCGCACTTGGCCGCAGACGCCGGTCTGCGCCATCGGCTCGGCCAGGCCGGTCGGGAAAGATTCCTCCGCGAATTTACGTTCACGCATCACCTGCAGCTGATGCGTCGCATGTTCCTCGAAACGGCCGGCGTTGAAACCGTGGGCGTCGTGCCGAGCCAGCAGCCGAACCCCGTTGGCGAGGCGCTCGCTGTGTCTTGACGCGTGGTCCTTCCGGCCATTTTCCGCCCATTCAACTCTACTCTTCCCTTTGTGATCGCCATGTCCGAAAACTATCCATCAGCGCCGCAATACGAGGGGGCGCTGTCGATATTAGGAGCCCAGCTGAGCCCCGTTTCCGTCGATGAACTGCATCGCTACATCGGCGAAGTGATCGAGCAGCGGCAGCGGGCACTGATTCTCCACTTGAACGTCCACTGCGTGAATCTGTGCCAGAAATATCGCTGGTTCAAGGATTTCATCAACCAGGCCCACCTGGTGTTTTGCGATGGCGACGGTGTCCGCTGGGGCGCGAAGATGCTCGGTCTCAGCGCCCCGCCGAAGATTACCTACGACCGCTGGATCTGGCAGCTCGCGGAGCTGGCCGACAAGAACGGTTATCGCGTGTATTTTCTGGGAGGTGAGCCCGGCGTGGCGGCGGCCGCGGCCGAGCGCATCGGCCAGCGCTTTCCGCAATTGAAATTCGTCGGAACGCAGCACGGCTACTTCGACAAAAGCGGCAGCGAGAACGAACAGGCCATCGCCGCAATCAACGAGGCCAGGCCCGACATCCTCGTGCTCGGTTTCGGCATGCCGATCCAGGAGCAGTGGCTCCGCGACAATTGGCAACAGATCGAGGCCCACGTGATGCTCACGGGCGGTGCAGTGTTCGACTATGCCTCGGGCCGGGCCCGGCGAGCGCCCGCCTGGATGATCCGCCTGAACCTGGAATGGCTCTATCGGTTCTCGCAGGAACCCAAGCGGCTGTTCAAACGATACTTGTGGGGAAATCCCTATTTCATGTGGAAGATAATGCAGGCGAAATGGCTGCCGCGCAGGAGCGTGCGATGATTCGATACGCGTCGACTTTGGAAATGGAACCGGTTTCTGCCGCCCCGCCTCGTCCGGCGATTGACGATCTGGTCGTCGTCATGCCGGTGTTTTCGGGCGGCGGCGCGCGGCGCGACGTGGTCCTGCTCTGCAACGCGCTGGCCGTCAAAGGCGTGCCAGTCACTATACTTGTGCTCGTCGACGAAGGTCCGCTCGGCGGCTTGATCGACTCGCGCGTACGCGTGGTCGATTTGGGGGTGCCGCGGATTCGCTATGCGCTGCCGGCGATTCGGCGTGCGATCCGCGCGGCAGCACCCCAGATGGTCCTCTCTTCCGAGTCGAGTTTGAATGTGGCCTGCCTGGCCGCCGTCCGCACGTTGCCGCGCTCGGCTCGCCCGCTAATCGTCCTGCGTGAAGTGGCTAGCCCTTCGGCTGCGCAGCAGTACGATCCTTCGTGGCAGGGTCGCGTCGCCTATCGAGTGCTGCATCATCTTTACCGCTACGCCGACCGCGTCATCACGCTCACCGACGGCGCCCGCCGCGACCTCGTGGAGAACTTTTCACTGCCGCAAGAAAAGGTAGCCACGATGCTCTCGAACGCCGTGATCACGCCGGACGTGACCGAGCGAATCGACGGCTGGGACGGCGAGTCGGGCCGCGAAAATGGCCTCGTGGTGTCGGTCGGACGCCTCTCTCCGGAAAAGAACCAGCGGCTACTGCTCGAGGCGATGACGCTCGATGCGGATGGCACGTGGCGCCTGGCCTTGGTGGGCGACGGCCCCGAGCGTGCAGCGCTCGAGCGGTTTGCCGCTGAGCATGGTCTGTCGCACCGCGTGACGTTCGTGGGCTTCGATCCCGATCCATTTGCCTGGCTGATGAAAGCCCAGGTCGCTGTGTGCTCTTCGGTCTACGAGGGACTGTGCAACGCGATCATCGAAGCGCTCGGCTGCGGCACGCCCGTAGTGTCGACCGATTGCCCCTTCGGGCCGCACGAAATTCTCCAGGGCGGCAAGCTTGGAACGCTGGTGCCGGAGGGTGACGCGCCCGCACTCGCTGCAGCGATTCGATCCGCTCTTCGAGCGCCGGTTGACCGGCAGCGGTTGATTGATCGTAGCCTCGACTACACGGCCGAACGGGCCGCCGACGATTTTCTCGAGATCGCCGGCGCCCTGGTGTGACGCAAGTTGAATGCGTCGGGCCCGATCACTCGAACTCGATCATTGCCTTCACCACGCCGTCACGATAGTTGGCCACCAGGTCGAAGGCCGCGTCGCTTTGCTGGAACGCGAAGTGGTGCGTGATCAAATCGCGGACCGCGGCGGGTCGTCGGGCAATCAGGTCCAACGCCGCCTGGACGCAGCCTCGCTGCCGGCGAATATTCACGATCGTGATCTCGCGGCGGCGGATTGTCTCGGGATTGAACGATATCCGGTCCACTTCCGGAATGCCGATGATCGCCAGCGTTCCGCCGGGGCGCAGGATTTCCACGGCGTCGTCCAGCGCCGCCTGTTGCCCGCAACATTCGAAGACGACGTCGAGCCCCAGCGGTTCACGCTCGAGAATCGCCGCGACGACACTTTCCTGGCGCGGATTGCCGACCCAATCGCAGCCTGCCCGGCGGGCGGCGGCGCAGCGTTCGTCGATCAAGTCCGTCGCGTACACGGGTCCGCAACCGGCGTCGCTCGCGGCCAAATGAACCGTGCGTCCGATCGGTCCCATGCCCAGGATTCCGATCCGAGCACCCGCCGTCACTCTCGCCTGCCTGACGGCGTAAATCGCGATTGCCAGCGGCTCAGAGACTGTCGCTTCGCCGAGCGACATCGCGTCGGTGATCTTGAAGCAATTCTCCTCGGGCATCACGAGGAACTGCGAGAGGCTTCCCTCTGCCTGGCCGGGGCAGCCGAGAAAGCGGTTGTGCCGGCAGGTGTTCTCGCGCCCGGCAAGACACTGGTCACAGCGGCCGCAGGTCATCGCCGGCTCGATAGCGATCCGGTCGCCGACGCGGACGTGCTGGACCGCGCTGCCAATTGCGGCGACGGTTCCCGCACACTCGTGTCCAACAGCAAAGGGAAACTCGACGACCTGGCAGCCGATGCGGCCGGTCGTGTAATAGTGGATATCGGACCCGCAAACGCCCACCGCCCCCATCCGAATCAGCACATCCGTCGGCCGTTCGAGGTCGGGATCGGGTACGTCGACGAGCCCCATCGCCCGCAGGCCGGTTAGCTTGAACGATTTCATGGCGTGCCCCGATCTGCAATCAATCTGATCCGCAATTAGTTCTTCGCCGCGACGCGGAGCAGTTCCTCTTCGGCCTCGCGCGTCCATCGGCCGCCGTCCAGCTTTGCGGCCACGGTGGGAAACCGCTTGGGCAATTCGCCGAGCGGAACCAGTCCCAGCTCGCGGAGCATCGGGTAGACAATGATCTTTCCGGCGAGCGTGCGATTTTCGACGCAGCCGATGCCGTCGATCGCACCGGCCATGCCGCTCACCGCGTCGACCGAGGCATTCGTGTCGAAGCCATCCTGCTCGACCTTGCGGAGCACGATTCGCATGTCCTCGATCGTCGAACCGCTGGTGCCAAACATGAAGCATTGCTTCTCGATGTAGGCGTCGAGATCGAGCGGATGTTTGGTTGGCGCCGGGATGCCGGCGAAAATGTTGATCACCGCCCCGTCCGCGGCATCCTGGATCGCACTGGCAACCAGCGCGCCGACGGGTGCCATCAATGCGAAGTAACTGAACTTCTCCGTGAGCGGAGTCGATTGCGTGTTCACCAGCCGCAGCGGAACGCCGTTCGCTGCCGCCAGCGGCTCGGCCTTTTTACGGAGCGTTTCCAGCCGGGCATCTTCGAAGTCGGTGCCCACCACGCTCACGCCCGGCAGCGGCAGGCAGACATCGCGCAGCACGTGCATCTGCCCCATCGGTCCGCCCGCGCCGACCACGAGCACGCGGTCTTGAGCCCGCACCTCGCCGGTCGCCGGGATCACCTGATACGAGGCCGCCGCGTCACTGCCCGTCGTTCCGATCCATCGAGTGTTGCCGTAATGAACGCGGCCGACTCCGACCGACACGCTCTCGCCGATCTTCTTGCCGCCCAGCACGATATTGATAATGCCGCCCGTCGCCAGCTTGTCGTTGAGCGCCTCGATCGTCGCACGATCCGCTCCAAAGTAGAGAATGTCGTCAAACGATTCATTCGGCAGCGCGGCGACTTCGCCCGGGGCCGCGCGGCGAATCTCGGCCGGTTTGCCATCTGGTGAGAAGCTCGCTTCGACGCCCGTCTCCGAGCAGCCGGAGTCGACCACGATCAAGAGCCGCCCACCTGACTTGATCCGATTCCGCTCGCGCGTGACATACGAATCCTCGACGCAGGCCCACGGCTCGACAAGTGCGATGGCCGAGGCCCCGCGCTCCTCCCCAACTGAGATCAGAAAGCGATCGCCGTTCGGTGCGATCACGACGCGCTCGTCGACGAGCGTGTATTCCTGCAGGCCGCCTTCGAAGTTGTACCCGAAGGCGGCGTTCGAGCCGGCGACCGTCGGCAGCTGGCGATAGTCGGCCTGCACCAGGCAGCGCTCGCCGATGCGGTGCTGCTTCACTTCGCTACCGACCGCCACGATCCGGCAGACGACTTCATGCCCGGGCACGACCGGCTGTTTGCCGGGCACATAGCCCTGAATCCCCGCCAGCACCGACTGTTCGATGCCGGCGGCGATCTCCGACTTCCGCACGTGGTCGTGGAACTGTTTGAGCAGCTTCAAATCGGAAAAGCAGAGGCCGACCGCTTCGACTTTGGCCAGGATTTCGTGTGGTCCAGGCTGCGGCACCGGCTTCGCCGCGTTGAGCCGCAATGCGCCGGGGCCGACGAGTTGAACGGCGTGCTGCGTCTTCGGGATGATGGTTGGCGTCGTCATTATATATAGGTCTCAGCGTAGCATTTCCTGGCCGCCCGTCACGGGCAGCGCCTGACCGGTTTCATACTGTTGGTCGACAAGGTAGAGAATCGCCTTGAGGACGTCGGCGGTCGAGCAGCCGCGACCCATCGGCACCTTGGTTTCGTAGGCCCGCTTCACGTCAGCGATCGTCCTCGCCCCGGGCACTTTCCCGGCCCTCAAATACTGCACGAACAGGCCCTTCTCCGGATCGGACCACAACGGCCCGTCAAGAAAATTCCCCGGGCAGACGGCATTCACTTTCACGCCGTCTTCGACCAGTTCCAGCGCGAACGATTGCGTCAGGCCGATGCCGCCGAATTTGCTGCCGGCGTAGGCGAAATTCTTCTTCGAGCCGGCGAGCCCGGACTTGGAATTGATCTGGATGATGTCGCTCCAAGCCGACGGTTTTGCTTTGTGTTGGACGGCGAGGATCGGCGCAACGGCCTTCACGCACAGGAAGTAACCCTTGTAATTCACGTCGGTGACGAAATCAAAATCCGCTTCCGACTGGGTCTTCACTGATTCGGCACGCAGGACGCCGGCGTTGGAGATAAAAATATCCAGGCCGCCGAACGTGCGGACCACCATGTCGAGAACTTGCTCAATCGAATCGCCGTCGGTGACATTCATCGCCAGCCCCAGCGCGGTGCCGGCGCCATGCCTGGCCGCCAAATCATCCGCCGCTTGCGCCACGCCCGCTTCATTGACGTCGGCAAGCGCGACGCACGCGCCTTCGGCCGCCAGGCCGCGAGCGATCTCCAGTCCGAATCCCTGCGCCGCGCCGGTGACGACGGCCACCTTGCCCTTGAGCCGGCCCTCGGCGGCGCCGGCGAGCGAAACGCTGCGGCGATACGATTCGACTTCCCAATCCTCGATGAAGCGCCGTTCGCGTTCAGTGAGAAAGTTGACGCCGCCGAGTCGCGTGGCCCCGGCCATCACTTTGGCCGCATCGAGGTAGACGTCGCGGGCCGTGTTGGCTTGCTTCACGTCGTCGCCGATCGCAAACAAGCCCAGCCCCTCCACGAGGATGATTTTGGGCGCGAATCGGTGGCGACTTTTGTGTTCTTCGATGGCAGTCCGCAATCGTACCACCAGTTGCGCGTCGTCCTCTTGGTCGTCGAGACTATACCACAGCGGGAAGCTGCCGCAGTAGACGATCTGGTCGGGGGTCAGCGGTCCTCCGAGCGCTGCGGCCTTGCCCGTTGGCGTGCCGACAATCCCCTGGCACGCCGGCGAGTCGTCGAACGTGACGACTTTGAGCGGCGCCGATTCTCCGTCGGCCAACAAGCCGCGCAGCGCCGGCGCTATTCGGCGGACCCACGGCTCGGGCGCAGCAGTCATCGTCGGTTGGCCGAAAGTGGCCGTCGACCAATCCTCCCCCAATCGCGTCGCGATCTTGCCGAGAAGCTCGTCCGTGGTCGCGCGGATCGCCGCCGGCTCATCGCCGAACACGATCAGCCCGTGGTTGGCCATGAGCACGGCGGTCGGTGGGCGATCGCCAGGCGGCGCGCGTCGGTTGTCGAGCGCCTGTTTGAGCGACTGGGCGAGGATGAAACCGGGGTCGACGTACGGCAGCCAGAGGATCGAATCGCCAAACAACTCACGGGCCAGCTGCTCCCCGTCGCGCCGGCAGGTGAGCGTGTTGGCGATCGTGGCGTGGCTGTGGACGACGTACGTGCCTGGGAGCAGGTGATGCAACAGCACTTCAACGCTCGGCCGCTGGCCCCGCTCCGGTCGGCAGCGGGCCGCGGCGATGCGGTCCTTGAATTGGGCTTCGCGTCGCACGGGAACGCTGTCGAGCGTCGCATTGGCTAGCGCTTCGAGCTGGTCACGATCCATTTCGACAAAACCGTCCACAGTCATCGTGGCGAGCGACGTGCCGCTGGCTTTCACATACAGTCGATTACCGATTTTGCACGAAGTGTTTCCGCCGCCGGCCAGCACGATCGCTGGATCGGATCCGTAAAAGCGCGAGAGCTTCGTGATCACGTCCAACTCGCGGTCGGACGGGTCGAATGCGGGCCAGGCGTTGGGGGCGGATGCAGTCAACGAAATTTGCCTCGTAGCGTTATTACCTGACACCTATTGCTTGGGATTTGATTCAAAGTAACGCTGAATTACCGCGGCGCCGATTTTAGCCAATTCTTTGATGCGTACGTCGGCGGAGTTGTGGTCGGAATTTGGACGGCCATCCGTGTCGACGTATCCCCGCTCACCGTGCAGGCTCAGAAATTGATGCGCGGCGGCCATGCACGAGCCTTCCCAGAAAATCTGGCGGATGTTATCGGGCACGGGGCCATCCTTGCAGAATGGATCGAACGCCACGAGGTCGAGCGTGTTGTGCTCGGTCCCTGCCGTAACGGCAAATCCGGCCGCACGCATCTTCGGAATGTATTCCGCGACCACGCTGACTTTGTTGCGAATGGGAATCCATTCGACGGCATGAACGCCGCGCGACTGCAATGCGCGGATGAGCCGATCTGGATCGGCTTCAAATTCACACATTGGCGACGCCCCATCGGCGAGCACGGGATAACTGGGAATGCCGCCGAGCTCCAGCACGAGTTGTTTCGCTTCGTCGAAGCTGAGGAATTCCTCCTCGACGAACGCCGGCTTGCCAGCCTTCATCAAGTGGGAACGCAGCTCGTTTTGCACACCCACATAATCGTCGGCGTCGGAAAGCTTGGGCGCCGCACCCAACACGCGCTCGAACACTGCAAATCGTTCCCGCGGGCCGACCGCCGCGAAGAGAGACTCCTGAACGGCCTGCGAAATGTGCCGCTCCTGCAGATAGACAGTCGAGCGCGGGCTGCCGTGCCGGCGAACGATCATTTCCACGATCGAAGCTTCATCCACCTTGGGATCGAATCCTCGCTCGCGGCAGGTTGCCCGCATCCGCTCAACCATCGCGGCCATTCGCGCCGCGTCGTTGTGTCGAATCGTGGCCAGCAGCCGCTCGGCCGCTGGCGACATTCGGTCGAAGCGCGTGATGCCTTTGCCGCACAGATACGTTTTGCCCGGATTGCCGGGGTCGTTCACCTTGATGCCCGCGTCGCGCAGCGAGTCCTGCATCGAGATGATCTCGAGGCCGAAGAGCGGAAAGATGCCACGCCGGCCAGCCCGCTCGACGAACTCACCGTAGACATCGTAGTCGTAATAATTGCTGACGCCCAGCACGCCAATCGCCTGCGCTGCCGCCACGTCGACCGCCTGCTCCACGGTGTCGAACGCGGAAAAATTCGGCGGCAAATGGATGTGGGAGTTCACCCGTGGCGGAACCCCAGGACCGTAGCCGCGCTCCGCCATCGCGCGGATCTCCGCCGGCGTGCCCAGCCGTCGCAGGGCGTCGAGTGCGGCGGTGACTTGATTGCCCATGATGCGTTTTGCCGACGTTATGCCATGGCCGCCGCGACTCGCAGCACTTTCCGCGGCGGCAAGTGGAGGCCCATTCCCAACGACGCCTCGGCCGCTTCCTTGATCGACTCGCTGATCGTGGGATGCGCCCACACGGTTTCGGCCACATCCTCGAGCGTCGCCTGTTGCTGGACGAGTGCCGTCGCTGCGGCGATGCATTCGGTCGCGTTGTGGCCGATCATGTGCGCGCCGAGAAGTTTGTTCGTCTCCCGATGACGAATCAATTTGACGAAGCCTTCCGTGTGACGCGCCGCCATCGCCTTGCCCAAATGGCCGATCGGGAATCGCCCGATGGCGATCGGAAGACCGGCATCGCGGGCCTCCTGCTCCGTCATACCCACGGCGGCGATTTCTGGAAAAGTGTAAACGGCCGACGGAATCGCTGCCGCAAATGGCTTGTTTTCACCGAGCGCGTTTTCAGCCGCGGCGACTCCCTGGGCCGAGGCAGCGTGGGCCAGCATGCTGCGGCCGTTTGCGTCACCGATTGTGTAGTGGCCCCGGGCGCTCGTTTCCAGCCGGTCGTTCACCTCGACGAAGCCGCGGCGATCGGTCCGGATGCCGGCCCGGTCGAGTCCCAACTCGCTGGTGTTTGGCCGCCGGCCCGTGGCGACCAGCACGCGGTCGAACGCGAGCGACTCGCCCGCAGAGAGTCGAACCTTGATCACATCGCCGGAAATCGTCACATCCTCGACCTTCGTGTCGACGTGACAGGCGATTTTTCGCTGCTGGAAGACCTTCAACAACTCGCCCCCCAAATCGGCGTCGAGCGTCGGCATCAGCCGCGGCATCATCTCGACGATTGTTACGTCGACGCCGAATGACTGCATCATGCAGGCAAATTCGCAGCCGATCACGCCGCCGCCCACGATCAGCAATCGCTTCGGCAGATCGGACCAGTGGACTGCCTCGTCCGAGGTGCACACGAGCCGCGGATCATCGGGCCAACCGGGGATGCGAATCGGGGCAGAGCCCGTGGCGACAATAATGTTGTCGGCCGTGACAAGTTGTTGACTGCCGTCGCCGGCGGTAACGGCCATGCGGCCAGGGCCCTCGAATCGCGCGGCGCCGGCGATCTGCGTCACCGAGCGACCCTTCAGCAAGCTCGAAATGCCACCGCGGAGTTGTCGAATGGTTTTGTCCTTGTGAGCCGTGATCGCCGCCCATTCGAAGCCAACACTGCAGGAGATGATGACGCCCCACTTGTCGGCCTGTCGTGTGGTGTGGAGTAGCTCGGCCGAGGAGAGCAGGGCCTTCGACGGAATGCAGCCGTAGTTCAAGCAGGTGCCGCCGAGATGATGCTTCTCCACGACGGCCACACGGGCGCCGAGCTGAGCGGCCTTGAGCGCCGCAACGTATCCGCCGGGACCCGCACCAATCACCAAAAGTTGATAGTGATCTGACATGCTTGTTGGAGCTCTGCTCAGCGAAGCGCTTCGGCCGGGTGCTCCAGAATCTCCCGCAGCCGCTGCATGAACCTGGCCGCCATGACGCCGTCGATCAACCGATGATCGGCGCTAAGCGTCAACGTCATGTTCCGTCCGGCACGCATCGTGCCATTCTCGACGATCACCGCCTCGCGGGCCGCGCTCACCGCCAGGATGCCGGACTCCGGTGGATTGATGATCGCGCTGAACTCTTCGACACCGAACATACCGAGATTGCTGATCGTGAAGTGCCCCTTGCCGATATTTTCCAACCGTCCCTTGCGAGCGGCTTCGACAACACGTTTCGTCTCCACTGCAAGCTGCGCCAGATTGAGAGTATCGACGCTCATCACGACCGGCACGACGAGCCCGTCATCAATGCCGACTGCAATGCCCATGTTGGCATGCGGATATTCGACGATCTCGTTGCCGACGATTTGGCTGCGGACCGCTGGAAACTCGCGGATCCCACGTCCCACCGCCAGGATGATGATGTCGTTGAGCGTGCAGTTCGTAAGAGCTTTTTGTTCGCGGTAGAACGCCAACAGCGGGTTGGCGTCGATCGTCGCGCGCACGTAGAAATGCGGCACAGTCTGTTTCGACTGCTGCAGATTGAGCCCGATCGCCCGCCTCATCTTCGAGAGGGGCCGCCGGATTTCAGCGCCGTTAGAAGAGGCGGTGACGGCCATGGAAGTCGCCGATGCCGCCAGATCACTGGAGAGAATTCGCCCCTCGGGGCCGCTGCCGGCGCCAATCGACGACAACTCGACGCCAAGCTCCGCTGCAATTCGTCGCGCGGCCGGCGACGCCTTCACCCGGCCTCCCACTGAAACGGCCGCGGCCTGCATTGGCGGCGACGTCGATATCCCATTCGCCGAGAGACTCCTTGCGGCTGCTATTTCAGGCACAGAAGCTGATGACGCCGAAGTATGCTGGCCGGCTAGGTAGGCATCGGCATCCGCATCGCTGTCGGCAAGAATTGCGATCAGGTTTTTGACCGCGACCGTCTCTCCTTCCTTGGCCAAGATCCGCGCTAACCGACCC
Source organism: Pirellulales bacterium (assembly GCA_050248495.1). Lineage (GTDB taxonomy): Bacteria > Planctomycetota > Planctomycetia > Pirellulales > Lacipirellulaceae > DASYDU01. Next base: position 63,936 of record JBFWSG010000023.1, read on the forward strand.
GCGTCTGGCGACTCAAAATCCATCGTCGCCTTGTCAGTTTCGATCTCGCAGAGAATCTCTCCGACGGAAACTTGCTGTCCGGGCTTCACTCGCCAGGAAAGGATGGTGCCTTCTTCCATTGTGTTGCCGGCCTGCGGCATCAGAATGGGGACCACCTTGCCCGAAACCGCTGCTTGGGGCTTGCTCACGGGAGCCTCCATTTTCGCTGACGGCACATCGGCAACAGCGGCGAACGATTCCGCGCTGAGGATCCGCGCCAGCGCCTCGCCGGGTCGAACTGTCTTCCCAGCGGGCGCCAATATTTCGACGAGTTGACCGCTGTTCTGCGATTCAATCTGAACCGCTATTTCCTCCGCTTCGAGCTCCAGCAGTACCTCGCCAACAGCCACCGACTCGCCGGCCCTTTTGTGCCAGCGCACGACCGTGGCGGCCGAAACTGTCGACGAAATCGACGGTAAGATCAGTTCTGCCATACATTTATGTCAACTCGGTAGCTCTGGCACTGGTAATCTTAGCAAAATGGCGCGTCGCAATCAATGCGATATCGACAAAAATATGAAGTATCTGTTGATAAAGTTGTCTGTTTTGGTTTAGAATGATCAGCGCTAGGGGCGAATAGAGATTGGGGCAGGAGTTAATATGAGCCAAGCGACGGCCGAGCGCCGCAAGCAAATCATGTCGCAACTGCTTGAGCACAAGCAGGTTACGGTCAGGGAGCTGGCTGCGACGATGGAAGTCTCGGATGCCACGGTCCGACGGGACTTGAAGGCGCTGGCCGACGAACAGGGCCTCAAACTGATTCATGGCGGAGCCGCGCTGCCCCGCGAACGCGATTTCTCCTACCAGGCTCGGCTACTCAGGTCGAGCCAAGAAAAGAAGGTCATCGGCGAACTTGCCGCCACGATGATCCGCGACGGCGATCATGTGTTCCTCGATTCGGGGACCACTTGCTCGGAACTCGTGCCCTTCGTCAAGAAGATGCACGACATCACGATCCTCACCAACAGCGCCCGTCTGGCGCTCGAACTCGATGCCTCGGGCGTGCAGTTGTTTCTGATCGGGGGCGAGTATCGTCCTGACCGCATGGACACGATCGGTCCGCTGGCCGTGAGCACGCTGAATCAGGTCCGTGGATACACGGCATTCATTGGCGCCGACGGCTTGAGCATGGACTTCGGCCCTTCGGCGAGCGATCTCGCGAGTGCCCATCTGCATCGGCAAGTTGTCGGCAACGCGCTGTCGACGGTGCTGCTGGCGGACCACAGCAAATTTGTGAACGCGTCGCTGTTCCAAATCATCGACTGGTCTCAGATCGCGACCGTCGTTACGGACAAGGAGCCGGACGCCGCCTGGCGCGAGTTTTTTAACGAGAAGAGTATCACGGTTGTTTATCCCGGCTCGAACGGGCACGACGAACAAGACTAGGCCAGCAAGATTAGACGAGCAAACCCGATTGGCCGCAGCGAATTACCAGAAACTGGCGGCAGGAGACGTGTGAGATGACCAAGGCCCTGATGATCGACCCCGTCGAGATGCGCTCGCGGCGCGTGCTGGAGTTCAAGCCGATTCCGCTCAATCAATACGACCGCAGTCTCACCGACGAATTGGCGGCCGGGAACTATTCCAAGGCCGAGCTGTTGCGGATCCAGCGCGACATGATGGTCATTCGCGCGTTCGAGGAGATGCTCGACTCGGTGAAGAAGCAGGGCCATTTCAAGGACATACCTTACAACCATCGCGGACCGGCGCATCTGTCGATTGGCCAGGAGGCGGCGGCGGTCGGGCAGGCCTATTTGCTCGACACGAAAGACCACATCTTCGGCTCCCATCGCTCCCACGGCGAGATTCTGGCGAAAAGCCTCTCGGCAATTCACAAGCTCGCCGACCGCGACCTGATGACGATCATGGAGAACTACTTCGGCGGGGAGTGTCTCCGCGTGGTGGAAAAGGGCCCGCACCGCTCGGTCCAGGATCTGGCGATTCACTTCATCGTTTACGGCACGCTGGCCGAGATCTTCGCCCGCGATACCGGCGTCAATCGCGGCTTCGGCGGCTCGATGCACGCGTTCTTTCCGCCGTTTGGCGTCTATCCGAACAACGCGATCGTGGGCGGCTCGGCGGACATTGCGGTGGGCGCGGCCTTGTTCAAGCACGTCAACAAGCAGCCGGGCATCGTGATCGCCAACATCGGCGACGCGTCGGCCGGATGTGGTCCGACGTGGGAAGCGTTGTGCTTCGCCACGATGGATCAGTTCAAAGAATTATGGGAAGAGTCCCACCGCGGCGGCTTGCCGCTCGTCATGAATTTCGTCAACAACTTCTACGGCATGGGCGGCCAGCCGGTTGGCGAGACCATGGGCTTCAAGGTGCTGGCGCGGATGGGCGCCGGGCTCGCGCCGAATCAGCTGCACGCCGAACGCGTCGACGGTTACAACCCGCTCGCCGTGATTGATGCGATTCGCCGCAAGCGGGCGATCATCGAGCGCGGCGACGGGCCGGTGCTGCTCGACACGGTGACCTATCGCTTCAGCGGCCACTCGCCGTCCGATGCCAGCTCTTACCGCGAAAAGAACGAGGTCGAAGCCTGGCAAGTGGTCGATCCGCTGGTGACTTTCGCGGCCAATCTCGTCGACGCCCGTGTCTGCTCGCAGAGCGATCTCGACGCATCGCAGGCCCAGATCGAAGAGCTCATGCTGGACTGCTACCGCAAGGCGATTGACCTCGAAATCTCGCCGCGGGCGAGTCAGAAGAACGTCTGCTGCGAGCTGGAACGTTCGATGTTTTCCAATTTGCGCATCGAAAAAATGTCGGACGCCAGGCCAGAAGTGAACCATCCGCTCGCGGAGAATCCGCGCGTCCAGCAGCTGGCCAAGCGCAGCCGCCACGGGCTCGATGAAAACGGGCAGCCGATCCCGAAGCAGCGGACGATCGGCATACGCGATGCCTTGTTCGAAGCGATCGCCGACCGCTTTTATTCCGACCCGACGCTCGTGGCCTACGGCGAAGAAAACCGCGATTGGGGCGGCGCGTTCGCGGTCTATCGCGGCCTCACCGAAGCCCTGCCCTACCACCGCCTGTTCAATTCGCCGATTTCCGAGGGTGCGATCGTGGGCACCGCAGTGGGATATGCCCTGGAGGGGGGCCGGGCGCTGGTCGAGCTCATGTACTGCGATTTCATGGGCCGGGCCGGCGACGAAATCTTCAATCAACTTGCCAAGTGGCAGTCGATGTCGGGCGGGCTGTTGAAGATGCCCGTCGTGCTCCGCGTGTCGGTCGGCTCGAAGTACGGCGCCCAGCACAGCCAGGATTGGTGCAGCATGTGCGCCCACATTCCCGGCCTGAAGGTCGTCTTCCCGGCGACGCCCTACGACGCCAAGGGCCTGATGTACTCGGCCCTCTTGGGCACTGATCCGGTGATCTTCTTCGAGAGTCAGCGGATTTACGATCAGCCGGAGCTATTCCACCCGGGCGGCGTGCCGACCGAAGCGTATGAAGTTCCGTTTGGCGAACCAGACATCAAGAAGACGGGCAAAGACCTCACGATCCTGTCGATCGGTGCCACACTCTATCGGGCGTTGGATGCGGCGAAGGAGCTGGAAGCAAAGTACGGCCTTTCCTGCGAAGTGATCGACGCCCGCTCGATCGTCCCCTTCAACTTTGCCAAGGTGATCGAGTCGGTCAAGAAGACGCGGAAGATCTTGCTGACCTCCGACGCCTGCGAGCGCGGCAGCGCGCTGCAGACCTTCGCGGCCAAGATCACGCAGTTTGCATTCGATGAGCTGGATGGCCCGCCGGTCGTCGTCGGCGCTCGCAATTGGATCACGCCCGCCGACGAAATCGAGGATTCTTTCTTTCCGCAAACATCCGACATCCTCGACGCCGTGCACGAGCACATTCTGCCCTTGCGCGGATATACCGCGACGCGCGAGTGCGCGACGCCCGAACTGATGCGCCGCAGCGCCGCAGGCGTTTGAGCTGCGCTTCAACCATTGAAACCAGTTCGCGCAACTCGGCCGCATTCTTGGCGGCACACTAGTTGCTCTTTACCTGCCGTTCTCGTGAGCGCGCTGCCCGGCGGAATTGTCGCAGCGGATGGGCGCTCATTTTTTCCAAGAGGCACCAAAGGAGCTGAGCCATGAACTGGGACATCGCCAAAGGCCAGTGGAAACAATTTCGCGGCCAAATTCAGGAGCAATGGGGAAAACTCACGGACGACGATCTCGACAAAATCGAAGGAAAACGCGATCAATTGTTGGGCGCCGTGCAAAAGCGCTACGGCATCGCCCGCGACGAGGCGGAGAAGCAGATCGCGAAATTCGAAACCAGCTGCGGCTGCGAATAGCGGCGGCGGCTCGCAAACCGTCCTCTCTTGGCGGTGGACCGCTGTTAGCTGGAAAACTCTATTGTCGTCTCAGAGATTTCCAGCCCAGCGATCCGCCGCCTTTTCATTGATCAATTCGATCAATTCTTGTCCGCCCCTGCAAAGCGCCATTTATCGCGTAACAGGAGCAGCAACAGGCGCCGGTGCCGGCGTCGCAGTTTGTGGCGGGACCGTTTCATTCGGCGTCGCGCGATCGATCGAGTCGCCCGCCTTCTTGAGCAGCGTCGAACCGGACTCCAGCGCGCGGTCTGTGTCCTGTTCGATTTTCTGCGTCTCCAGGTGGATGCTGGACCGCCCTGGCGACGAGCTGAACGTAATCCAACCCGCGAGCGCCAAGAGCAACACAATTGCCACCACAAAGATTAGTGCACGCATGGCCATTCTCCGTTTCAATGTTCTCTTTGTTCGTATGCAGCCACCGCAGCGTACGCAGCCAAAAGAGTGCAAGCGCCGTGCCGCCGCGTGCCAGCTCAAGACGCTGCCGCCAAGTGGCTGGATGCGCGACGATCAGCGCGGCTCTTTGCTGACTAGGGCTCCACGGCCCGTGACAGGAACCGTCCGGCGCAACCTCGATAATCGCACCCGGGACAACCTGTCCGTTGCGGAAAACTGCGGCGGCGGTTCGCGCGGACACTTTCGGCACATCGATTGCATTTAACCTCCATCGTCCATCAAGGAACTTCCTTCAGGCAGGTGTTCCTGAAGCAAATCACCGCTCAGAGAAAGGTAGGTGTAACATGCTTAGTTGGGCTCTTACGTTTTTGGTGATCGCGTTGATCGCGGCCGTCCTGGGTTTCGGCGGCATCGCCGGCACTGCGGCAGGGATTGCCAAAATTCTGTTCGTCGTGTTCTTGGTGTTGTTCTTGGTGAGCCTGATCGCGCCGCGTTTGCGTCCGCCCGTGGCCTAACCAAAAGATTCGCAACCGAGCCCGGCGAGAGCGCAAGCTTTCGCCGGGCTCTATTTTTGCGCGAGCCGTTCGTCGCCAGGCGACATGCGCATGAAAAAACTCCGCCGAGTTCAGGACCAGCTCCAGCGGAGTTTGAGATGTCGTCGTGTATAAGGCGCAAGCTGGTTATTGCATCACCGGCATCGACAGATCGCGGCTCGATGGGTGGTTCTGCAGCGAGAACACCGGCACTCGCCAGGCCTTGAGCTTCCGCTGCAGCGTGCGCACCGAGATGCCTAGCGTCCGCGCGGCATGCGTGCGATTGCCTCGGTGCAGCTCAAGCGCCCGCTCCACTGCCACCCGCTCCAGATCCTCGAGCGAGGTTCCGGCAGGGATGTCGATGGTCGTGCCGTTGTGGTGGTCTTCGATGTGGCCGCCGTCGAACTTCGATTCGAGCTGGTGCAGCCGCTCTTCCTTGCGGCTCGATTCGAGCCACTTGGCCACGCGGATGACCAATTCCGCGGGGTTGATCGGCTTGGTGACATAGTCGGCGGCGCCATGCTGCATCGCTTTGATGCCCTCGGCGACGTTTTCTGCAGGCGTCAGCAGAATGAACGGCGTCGCTGGCCGCTGCGCATGCCATTGCTGCATCAGCGCTTCACAATCGTTTCCGTCGAGGCGGAGGTCGCAGACTACCAAGTCGATGGGCTGATCCAATTGCCTGGCCGCGTGGTCCGCGGTTTCGGCCTGGATGACGCTGTAGTCTTCAGCGCCCAACGCTCGGCTAATGATCTCACGGTCGCCCGGTTCCGCGACGACCAGGATATTGGCTTTCGTCGTAGTCATGGTCTCGTTCCGTTGAAAAAGAGGGGATTCAGAGAACCGAATCGAAACGGCGACCTTTTGCCCCAGCATGCCCCATCCCGATCCGGTACGAGCTGACGTCACTGCCTGCTCGCAAGGGGACACCAAATAAGCAAACTCCATGCCGCCATGTCCAATCGGCACATTCCACGACATGATGACGCGCAAACCCCGTGTTTGCGCACCCCAGCGCCGCTCGCGCGCGGCCGAAATTCCCCAAAAGGGTGGACGCGCGGCAATCGCGCTGATGGATTAGCGCCCAACATCGAGTGTAAGGCATTTCCGCAGTTCGGCGGCATTTACAAAGCGGCGCAACGTGGCACTTGGACTAAAGTTCCGTCGACAAACCGCCGAGTCGCGCCGCTCTGAAACGGGGTCGACGCGGAGCGCATTTCCCCTTCCCGGTGAAGTGCGAATTCCGCGCCGCAGCGGGAATCTCTTAGATGCCGCGGTCCGTGGAAGGCGTGGTCGATTCCACGGACGGACGAGCCGCGTCCGCCGGCACGGCTGCGGATTCGTCGCTCCTCATTTCGGGGGCAGCGGGCGGCTGGCCGGGGTCCACATCGCCGTGGTAGGCGCTCGTATAGGGCTCGGAATGAGCGCTGTAATAGCCGCCATGACTGCCGTTCCCGCCATTCGAGCCGTAGCCCCCACTGGAACCATGGCCGCCGTAGGATCCAGAGCCGCCGTCGGAGCCGCAGTCGCCGCCGCGTCGATGGCGAGAAAACAATCCGCCGAAGCTCCCTCGGCCTCCTTCGCTCCCGCTACTGCCCCAGCTGCCGCCGGCGCTCCCGTTGCCGCCCGCGCTCCCATAGCCGCCGGAGCTGCCGCGGCCTCCGAAACTTCCGTTTCCACCAAAACTGCCGCCACCTCCGCCGCTGCCGTAGCCGCCGTCACTCCCGCCGCGGCGGAAGCGCGCTTGTGCATCGTCGGCCGCCAGGGAAAGTCCCACCGCTGAGAGGCCCAAAGCCAACAGTCCTAAGGTTCGCGTCATGACTCTATCTCCTCCATAATTACCACGGTCGAAACACGATTTGCCGCGTCCACGGCGATACGACCCTGCAGGTCATCGACAACGATTCCAACCAGGAATCGAACCAGTTCGTGAAAGGACGATCGCCACGATGGCCCCTTCCCTGGCGAAGGCGATCGCCACAGCCGTTCCGATGCTGCTGGAGATTCGATCGTTTTGGGGCCGGAAATTATTGCTGAGGCGCCGATTCGTTGACGTCGACTTGCACGCCTTGGCCGCCGCCCACTTGGACGTCGACTTTGGCCTTTTCATCGGCCGGCGCTGTTTCGGTCGCCGGCGGCTGCTCGCCATTCGGGTTGATGTTGACGTCGACGGACGGATTTTCTGCCGGCGGCTGCTCGACGATGGGCTTCGGCCCGCAGCCGACGGCAAGCGGCAACAAGAGTGCCGCCGCAAATAGCATCGGTGCAAAGGTTCTCATGATTATCTCCAACGGGGATTCGCAACTAGACGTTATTCGCGGAAGCAGCGGCCGCTCAGCGGCGCGTCCAAATCGCGCCGATGAGGAAACCGATGCCGGCCGCGATCAGTAGCGACTTGAGCGGTTGCTCCGTGACGCGAGTGTGCATGCCCTCGCCGAGGTGCCGCACGTGCGTGCGACCGTCGTCGAGATATTGCTTCGCCGTGTCGCGGACCGCCTCGAGGCTGTGGTTTGCCATCTGCCGCGCCGCGTCGCCGACGTCGTGAAAGTCGCGCGCCACGGTGGCGGCGCGGTCGGCAACGGTTTCGCGGGCAGAACGTTTCGCTGTGGAATTGCTGGCCATGGTATTGCTCCTAAAAATGTTACTTAATGCGCGACAGCACGCGATCAACCTTCGGGCAGCGACAGCGGCCGTGCGCCGAGTTCGCTGAAGATCCTCGCGGCGACCGCCAAATTCTTTTGCCGCTCGCTGCCACTATCCTCCGCCGCGACGAGAATCTCGCCGTCGCTCACGGCTTGCTGATAGTAATTGGCGAGCTCCTTTTCCACGCCGCGGGTCGACATCGCGCCGACCAGGCCGCCGAGCAGCCCCAACGCTCCGGCCGCAGCAGGAATCGCGATCCAGAGGACAGCACTCCCGGTGACGACGGCCGCTCCGACGACAGGGATGCCACCCAACAGCGCCCCCATCGCGACTCCCGTCAGTGCGGCCTGCGGTGTGAACGTGCCGGCCGGCTCTTGGTGCTCGAACTCGCGGAAATATTTCTCTTTGTTCCAGTCGGAGCAAATGACCGTAATGTGTTCCTTGTCGAAGCCCTGTTCGACCAGCCGACGCACGGCGGTCTCTGCCTGCTCGACGCTCGAAAAGATGGCGACCTCGGCTCCGGCATTGGGCGAAACGGAAAGCGTGTTCATAAAACTCCCCGTGAGCGATTGCGTGGCATGTTCACTGCCTGATGCGTTGCAGCTTGTGTGCCACTCGCAAACTGCAAGCCAGTTTGTCGCGGAACATTCCGCGTTGCTCTTGGCAGATTCTGGCCTCTAAAAAAAGACAATTGCCGATCCCTGCTCGCGCAGAAATCGGCAATGGCGGAGCACCAAGGCTCCTGGCAATATTTAATGTCGAGCGAAGGAACTACTTCGGCGAGCGACGGCGTGGCCGCTCCACGGTCAGGGCCATGCGCAGCTTTTGTTCCACGAAGTGTCCGGGCGACATGCGTGCACGCTGGTCGGCCACCAGCACCTCGTCACCCACCGCCGGCGCCTTGGGGCTGCGCAAGCTCGGATTTCGTGACTGCAGTTCGTTCCATGTGGGCATATGCCTTCTCCTTCACCCGTAGATTCTATGACGATTCGCCTCTGTGGCAAAACGAATGCAATTTGCGCGCCGGGAAGTAATGTCCTGCTAGCAAATCGACATTCCGCTCGACAATGGGCTGTTTGTGGGCGGGGTGATAAAGGGCGGGTTCTAGCGGCCTGGTCGTTTTTCGGCCACCCTGGCCGCGCCATTTTCTCTGGACGCATTTACACTTATGGCCCTGTGGAGCGTGATTTTTGCCAGGTGCTGCTGCCCATCGTCGATGAGGCGAATCCCATTGGTCGGCTGCAGCTCGCCGTCCAGTTCGACTGCCACACGGCCGCTCTCCACGCCGTCCGGATTTGCGACGCAAATTCGCCACCGCGACTTGCCCCGGCGGAGGCTGATATCGAAGTCGTGCCAGTCAGCCGGTATGCACGGCGAGATGGTTAAGCGATCGCCGCGCAGTTGAAGCCCCAAAATACATTCCACCGCTACGCGATACATCCAGGCCGCGGAACCCGTGTACCAGGTCCAGCCGCCGCGGCCGACGTGCGGCGCTGTACTGTAAACATCCGCCGCGACCACATACGGTTCAGCGCGATAGACCGCGTCGCCTTCGGGCGCGGCGGCAGCCAGGATCGGATTCACTAAATCAAAGAGCTCGACGGCCCGAGTCCCGCGGCCTTGCAGCGTGAGCGCTTGAATCATCCACATAGCGGCATGCGTGTACTGCCCGCCGTTTTCGCGCACCCCGGGTGCGTATCCTTTGATATAGCCGGGGTCGAGCGGCGTCTTATCGAACGGAGGCGTCAGCAGAAGTACCAGTCGCTCGGCGTCGCGCACCAGATGCCGCTCGGCGGATCGCATGGCAATGGCCGAACGGTCAGCATCGCCGCCGGCAATGACCGACCACGACTGCGCCAGCGAATCGATCTTGCATTCGTCGTTTGCCTGCGAGCCGAGCGGCGTGCCGTCGTCGAAGAACGCGCGGCGGTACCACTGGCCGTCCCAGGCTTCCCGCTCGATCGCTTCGCGCAGTCGCCGGGCCTGTTGACGATAAGCGGCCGCCCGATTCGCGTCGCCGCGCGCCTCGATGAAGGGCGCGAAGCGGTCGAGGACTGCCGCCAGGAACCACCCCATCCACACGCTTTCCCCCCGCCCGTCGACGCCGACCCGGTTCATCCCGTCGTTCCAATCGCCGCCGCCCATCAGCGGCAAGCCATGCGCGCCGAATCGCAAGCCGTGATCGATCGCCCGCAGGCAATGTCCGAACAAATCCTCGACGAGGCCCGATACCGCCGGCAATTCGTAACGCTCGTGCTCATGCGGCTCGAGCAAGTGCGAATGGAGATAGGGAGTTCTTTCATCCAGAATCTCGCTGTCGCCCGTCGTGCTGACATAATGGCCCACGACCAGCGGCAGCCAGAGATAGTCGTCGGCAAACCGCGTGCGGATCCCACGCCCGGCCGGCGGATGCCACCAGTGTTGCACGTCCCCCTGCTCGAACTGCCGCGACGCGGCCTGGAGAATCATCTGTCGCCCGACGTGCGGCAGCGTGTAAACGAGGGCCATCACGTCTTGCAGCTGATCGCGGAAGCCGAACGCCCCGCCCGATTGATAGAACGCCGAACGCCCCCAGACGCGGCAGCTGAGCGTCTGATACAGCAGCCAGTGGTTGACCATCAGGTCCAGCGCCGAGTTGGGCGTGCGAACTTCGATCGCCGTCTGCGTCTCGCGCCAAAACTCGATCGTGTCGTTGATGGCGCGATGCACCTTCTCGGCGGAATCGAACGCGGAAATCACTTCCGCGACGGAAGCGGCGCCATCGGTCCAACCGAGCAGAAAAATCAGCTCGATCTCTGCCCCGGCCGGCAGGCTGAACTTCTTCTGCACGGCTCCGCAGGGATCGAGACCGGCGCCGGTCGTGCCGGAAAGCCGCACGCGCGAGAGCGCGGCCGGCTCTTCGTCGGACCCGTTGCGGCCGATGAATTCCGCGCGATCACCCGTCATCGAGTCGGCGACGCCCAGCACGTGCAGGAAGGCGCGCTGTTGCGGGAAGTCCTCGTGATAACTGTTCCGTGCGACGAGCGCGCCGGTGGACGCGTCGCGCTCGGTGCGAACGTGCATCTGCGTAAGCGGACGGTTCACGCCCAGGACCCATTCGACGTAGCTCGTTGCCGAGAGCTTTCGCGGCCGACCGCCGGCGTTCCGCAACTTCAAGCAGGCGAACTTGACGCAGGAATTGGGAGCGATGCTGACGGTCAAATCGCTTTCGATGCCGCTCGCCCGAGTTTGGAAGCGAGAAAAGCCCCGGCCATGCTCGATGCGATATCGGCGCGAAGCGTGCAGACCAATCGGCGTCGGCGTCCAGAATTCGCCGCTCTCTTCGTCGCGGAGGTAAATAATCTCGCTGGGTGGATCGGTGATCGGATCGTTCGACCAGGAAGTGAGCTTGTTCTCGCGACTGTTACCGCCCCAGGTGAACCCGCCGCCCGACTCGGTGATCAGCGTTCCAAACTGCGGGTTGGCGATCACGTTCGACCAGGGGAGCGGTGTCGGTCCCCGGCCATCCACGTTGACTACGTAATTCCCCTCCGCGTTGAAGCCGCCGTGCTTGGAGTCAAATTGCAGCGGTTCATTCGCCCTTAGCCAGGTAGTTTCCTCCGGATCGGCGACGCGTTCCGCTGTGGCTCGCAGCGCCGGCGGCTCGTCGCGGCGCACTGTCGACGCTGTTTCGATTTGCCGCAAGAGCGAACCGCGCTCGCCGTGCAGGCTGATTGCCGCCGCCGCTTGCAACAGCAAATCATCATCCGGCGAAAGCTGCGATGCACGCAACAAGTAAACGCCGCCCGGCTTGAACGTGGGCAGCCGGCTGGTGGTGTGGATCGCCTCGAGCAGCAAGTCTTGAAGATTATCGAAGTAGCCGGCCGCCAGCTCATTCACCACGACGAGGTCCACCTGCAGGCCGTGCGCATGCCAGAACTCATGTGCCAAGAGCAAGTCGCGGAGCACCCCGCGGTGCGACGCGTCGCCCACGCGAAGCAGCACGATCGGCAGATCGCCCGAGATTCCATGCCGCCACAGCGACGATTGACCGCGCGTATTCGCGGCGATGACCTCGGCCGGAGCGCGCGTGGCCGCGTCGGGATACACGAGCGGCGAGACCATCCACTGGTACAGCTGCAAACTGGTCGGCGACGCGTGCAGATGTCGCATTTCCACCTGGCTGCGCGCCCAGGCCATTTCAAACGTCCGCTGCACCACGCGCAGATCATGAAACTGATCGGCCAGCTGTAAGGCTTCGTCCCGGCTCTCTGCAAAACCGGTCGCAAACGCCAGCGTGACCGATTCATCCGGTGCGAGCATCACGCGGGTTCGCAAGCTGAAAATCGCATCCAGCACCGGCCCCGTCGAGCCCGACAGGTGTGAACCGAGTTCCACCACGGCTGGCTCGGCCGGCGTGCGGAGGCGGCCGACAAACTTTGCCCGGTCCGTCTCCCACTCCACGTGCTCCAGCGCTGCTTGCGGCGCCGCCAGAACATGCACTGCGTACTGCGGCGGTGCGGTGGCATCACGCGGGCGGCGTCGCGCAATGAGCGCGTGAGACTCCGGCACGAACTCGGTTTCCACAAACAGCTTGTTGAATGCCGGGTGGGCCGCGTCGGCAGCCGCGGCCGTCAACACCACTTCCGCGTAACTCGTGACTTCCACCACCGCCGTCCGCCGTCCGTGATTGGTCAGCGTCACCTGCCGCACTTCGACGTTGGACTCCGGCGAGATCGTGACTTCCAGGTGGCTTTCCAAGTTGCCATCCCGGCGGCGAAATTCGGCCTTGTCGATCGAAAACGTGACTTCATAGGTGTCGGCGGCCGCGCGCGTGGGTTGATGAGCTGCCGACCAAACGCGTCCATTCGACAGATCGCGCAGATAAATGAATTGACCCCAGTCGTCGCGCGTGGCGTCTGCGCGCCAGCGGGTGACTGCCACGTCGCGATACTTGCTGTAGCCCCCGCCGGCGTTGGTCAACATCACGTGGTACTGTCCGTTCGACAAGAGATGCGCCCGCGGCGTGGCGGTCGCGGGAGTCGTAATCCGCCGACTGACCGGACCCGGCAAGACCGGCATGGGCGGGACGGTCGACGTTGTGTCTTCCTGGGGCTGAAATTCCAGCACCGCCAGCGGAATCCGTTCCTGCAGCAGTAGGTCCGTCGAGCGGATCAGCGGCTGCCGTTGAAACCGTGCTTGCATGCGATGATCAAACATCGCGTTCGCCAGAGCGACAAGCGACATCCCCTGATGATGCGCCATGTACGAATACACGACGGTGCAACGTTCCCCCTCGGGCACGCGCTCCGGCGTGTAGTCGATCGCCTCGTAGTAGCCCCACGGTCCCTCGGCGCCTTCTTGCGCGAGATAGCGAAAATTCGCACAGGCTTCGGCCGGCCGCACCAGCACCGCGAGCGCAGTCGAATAGGGCGAGATCACCAGATCCTTGCTCAGCCCGCGCTTGAGCCCCAGTCCGGGCACGCCAAAAGATTGGTAGTGATAGTCCGAATTGGCGCCCAGCGCCGCAAACGAGCTTTCGGAGATTCCCCACGGCACGCGCCGCTGCCGTCCGTAAGCAATCTGCCGTTCCACAGCCGCAGCGCAGCTCCGTTCGAGCAAAGAGCCGGGCACATAGCGCGACACCAAGGCCGGCATCAAATACTCGAACATCGTGCCGCCCCAAGAGAGCAGTCCGCGATGACCATGAGTGGCCTCGGTCACGGCACGACCGAGCTGGAACCAATGGCGGTGATCCGCGTCTCCTTTGGCGATCGCCACCTGGCTCGCAGTCCGCGCCTCGGAAGCCAGGAGGTCGTAGTGTGCGCGATCCAGCTGCCCTTCTTCGAGGTTGTAGCCGACCGAGAACAGTCGCCGCTGCGCGTTGTAGAGAAGCGTAAAATCCATTTCGAGCGCCAACGTCTCGTAGCGGCGGCCGAGCCACTCCAGCCGCTCGCGCGAGAGCGATGCCTGCTCGGCGCTGCGTTCGAGCTCAGCGAGCCAGCCCGCAAGCCAGGGAGCCGTCGATTCAGTGGCCGCCACTTGCAATCGCTCAAAAATGGGAGCCAGCTCAACGAGCAAGATCGAGAGCCGACGCAGGCTGATCGGCCCCGACAGCTGAGCCGTCAGCTCCTGAATCGCCGAGCGCCACTCGGCCGATTCCGCCGCCGGCGCCACTTCCGTCACCAACGGTGTCAGCCACGGCAAAAACGCGTCCGCATCCTGCTTGATCCCGGCGACATGGGCCGTGAGCAAACCAAATTTCGTCGAGAATTCCGTGGCATGCAGCCGCAGCGCCTTTTGCAGGTCTTCCAACAGCTTAGGCAGTCGCGCCGCAAGCTTGTCGAGCTGATCCGCCCAAGCATACCAACCCAGGTCGCTCTCCACGCGCGTCGACGCGGCCTTCCGCAGCGCCACGAGCCGCGATTCGAGCGCATCGAGCGCCGGGCTGACGAATCTCGCTCCGCGGGGCTGCAACCGGGCGAGCGATTCTTCCACCAGCCGCACGCTCTCGACCACGCCCGCGGCGAGCTCGGCCGAAAAGAGGGGCGCACCCACGATATCCGCCAACCCCTCGCGCGCCGTGAGGAATGCCGCCGCCAGATTGCCGTTATCGGCCGTCGAGACATAGCGCGGCTTGAGCGGCTGTCGCGTCACCGTGTCGTACCAGTTGAAAGGATGGCCGCGGTAACGGTCGAGCCGCTCCCAACTGCCGAGATTCCTTTCCAGCGAATTCGCCAGGTCGTTGATCGAGATAAACCCGAAATCGCGGGCCGACAGGACGGAGAGGACGTACATCCCCTCATTGGTCGGCGAAATCCGGTGAGCCACCTTGGGCTGCGGGAATTCCTGGTAATTGTCGGGCGGCAACCAGTGGTCCTCGGACGTGACGAACGCTTCGAAAAACGCCCAGGTCCGTCGCGCGATGCGGCGCAGCGCCGCCCGGTCCTCGAGCGAGAGCACTTCGGCGCGCGGTGTGACCGGTCGGCTCAACAAATCCGCCACCCACGGCGAGACGAACCACAGCGCGAGCACCGGCGCTGCCCAGACTAATGCCACAGGTGAAACCGTCGCGGCCACGCCAACACACGCGAGCGGAATCCACATCCAGGCGATCGAGGTCGAGCCTTTCCGCTGGGCCAGCCGCCGTTCCGTGGTTTCTGCCGTTTCCCATTCGAGCAAGTTGCGTCGCGATACGAACAGTCGATACAGAGTCCGCACGATGGCGTCGGTGTAGTAATAGGCGCGCTGCGGCAAAAACGCGATGACCAAGACGCATTGAACCAGCGTTCGGCCGAGCGTCGCCGACAAATCAATTGCATGTTGACGCCATGTCTCGCCGGACGGCAAATGCATCGCGGCCGACAGCACGTGGAACAAGAACGGCCCTCCAAACGCGGCAACCAACAACAGCGTAACCAGCCCGGCGGCTGCTGGCATCAGGTACAACGCGGCGACCAGCAGCACGACAGTGGAAACCGGCACGAGGCTCCGCCGCAAGTTGTCGAACACTTTCCATTTCGAAATGGTCGTCAGCAAATTCGGCCGGCGCCCGGCGACCGCGGGAACCATCGCCCGCAGCCAGGGCAGCAGCTGCCAGTCGCCGCGGACCCAGCGGTGCTGCCGCCGCAAGTCGGCGTCGAATCGCGTCGGATACTCATCGAACAGCTCGATGTCCGTCACCGCGCCGACGCGTGCAAAGCAACCTTCGATCAGATCGTGACTCAGAATGTGATTCGGCGGAAAACTCCCCTCGACCGCGGCCGAGAACGCGTCGACGTCGTAAATGCCTTTGCCGGTGAAATTCGCCTCGTCGAACAAATCCTGGTACGCGTCCGACACGGCCGTGCAATACGGGTCCAGTCCGCCGCCGTTGGAAAAGATTCGGGAATAGAGCGACCTGCCGGCGCTGGCCAGGCTCACGCTCACCCGCGGTTGCAGCACTCCATACCCGCGGGTCACCCTGCGTGCGCGGCGATCGAACTGGGGTCGGTTGAGCGGATGGGCCAACGCGCCCGCCAATTTCTCCGCCGCCGCATGCGGCAGCCGCGTATCGGAGTCCAGCGTGATCACAAACCGGACATTGAGCAATTGCGACCGCGTTTCCTCGTCCACCAGATAGCTGGTGTCCGTTGCCCCGCGGAGCAACCGATTCAGCTCCGAGAGCTTGCCGCGCTTGCGCTCCCATCCCATCCACAGCTGCGCGTCTTCGTTCCACTGCCGTCGGCGATGCAGCAGATAGAAGCGAATGTTTTCGTCATCGGAATACTGGCTGTTGAGCGCGGCAATCCCATCGCGCGCAAGCGCCAGCAAGTCGTCATCGTTCGGCAGCTGCTCGGCGTCCGCGTCCGCGAAATCGGTCAGTAGCGCAAAACTCAGTCCGTCCTTGGGATTCGCCAGGTACTGGATTTCCAGCCGCTCCAGCAGGTTGCGTACCGACGATTCGCCGCTGAGCATCGTCGGCATCACGACCAGAGTGTGGTGATCGGGCGGAATGCCCTTCGAGAAATCCAATTTGGGGAGGCTGTGCGGACGAATCGACGCCGTGATGATGAAGTTAACCAATCCCACCGCAAAGTCGCTTGCCGGAATTGCCGCGAGCACCGCGAGGCCGACGGCGAGCAGCGACGATCCGCCAAGCGCGACAACTCCCGCGGCGAATCCCACGACGATCGCCAGGGTGACGAGCGCAATCCCGCCCAAGTACAGCAAACTCGCCCACCGCTTCGCCAATCGCAGGACGAATTCGTTCCACCGCGGACGATACCCTAGCTCACGCTCCAGCGCCGGTCTGCCGGCGTCGATCAAGTGGTATCCGATGTGGCGCGGACGCCATTCGAGTGGTTCGCGCTCCTCGGCGCGCGTGGCCGCATCCAGCGCCGCTGCGGCGACGTGCGTCTCATCATGCCCTGCCCGCTTGGCCAGGTGCTCGACCACGTGTCGATAGCGGTCGCGGGTGGCGAAGTCCATCGCCACGTAGACGCCTGTCGGGTCCCGTCGCAGCACCTGCTCGACCAGGCTTACCCGCTCGAAGAAGACCGACCAATCGAGCGCCGAAATCAGCCGCATGCTGGTGATTAGGTTTCCTATCGTCACCTGGTTAGCCGCCAGGCGCTGCTGCTCCTGCCGGATACAGTCGTCGAGAAATTCTTGCGGCGCCGCGAGACGTTCGAGCACTTCGCGCATGCCCAATCCGGCATGCTCGCCCGCCGCATCGCGCAGGCACTCGACGATCTCCGTGACCAGTACGGCATAGCGCGGATCGTCGCGCGCCGGCAAACGGGCCGACGTTCCTGCCTTCCAGCCCACCAGCACATCGCGCGCTTGCGCCCGGCAGCGGCGACTCGCGAGCATGTACTCGCACAACCGCCGCAGGTTTTCCACCAGCGCCAACCGCAGCATGATCGGCACCGCCCAGATTTCGCCGCTGGTGAGCGGTGTCACTTGCTGACTCGAGCTGATGAAGCCGGCGATTAGTTCTTCATCCAGGCTGCTGTCGGTGTGGACGACCAACTCGTGGGCTAGCTCGTACACGCGCGGAAAGCCAACGAATGGTGTCGACGAGAGCTTCGGCAGCTCGCGGTAGAAATTGCGCGGCAAATCTTCGCGTATCTCGCGGAGCTGTTCCTGCACCACGTAGTAGTTGTCGACCAGCCATTCTTCATCCGGCGCGATCGGCTCCTGGTCGCGGACTGAAGCGATGATCGTCTGATACGCGGTGGCGATCAGCCGGCAGTTGCTTTCGAAGCGGTCGATGAGGCGGCGGTCGCCGGTTCCCACGCGCGCCAGCGTCTGCCGTTGCGCCACTTCCTGCGCGTGCAGCCAGAGATGCTCGGCGCTATACGATTCACCGCGAAGCGGCGGTTCCAAGGCCGGCGAATTCAAGCGAGAGCTTAGCGTCATCCTGTTCCATCCGATGGTGATCACCCGGGCGGAGGATGCGAAAGCAAAAAGTGTTCCAGCACGACGTATTGTCCAAAATCGCTGCGGCCGTGCCAGGGCGCCAAATGCAGTGGCATGGAAATTGCAAAACCTAATTATTCAATCGTAAACCCAGCAATTGTCGATTTTTTCGACGATCGACTCATCTGCGGAAATCTCCAGGAGGAGACATATGCCACGCGGCGACAAATCGAAATACACCGAAAAACAAAAGCGCCAGGCCGAACACATTGAAGAAGGTTATCGCGACCGCGGCGCGAGCGAAGAAGAAGCCGAAAGCCGCGCGTGGGCCACGGTCAACGCCATGGACCACGGCGGCAAGAAACCGGGTGGCTCGGGGCGAGGCAAGGCGACCAACAAGGAACCAGCCAAGAAGGGTGGTCGCAAGGGGGGCCGGGCCGCGGCTAGCCGGCCGAAAGCGGCGCGGGTGGCTTCGGCGAAAAAAGCCGCTCGCACACGAAAGCAGCGGGCCAAGAGCTAGGCGAACAAGCGCCAAACCATCGGCCATCTGAAATACTCAAGACAGTAGGAGCAGAAAAATGATCGAGCGACATGCACCCTTACGGGAAAAATCCGGAGTTCGCCGGCGAGCCGCCGATATTCGCCGCCACTGGACGATACGGGAGCGATTGAAACGGCTGAGCCTGCCGCCTGACATGCCCCAACGTTTGCGGTCTTATCTGACCGGACCGTACCTTACCGGACGGCCAGAACGCAATTGGCAGTAGCGATTTGATAAAGTAGTTATTCGATAAATTGGTATCATCCCCCAGAGGCGGCGCAAATTAGAATAGACTTGTCGGGAACAAGCGTTCGAAACGGCGCTCGCAATTTTGACCATGGCAATGAACATCGAACAGAAGCTTACAGGGACGGTCTTGGATGTCGACGGAACCTTGGCCCGCTTCGGCGGCGACCGGCGTCTATTCCGCGACATCATTGGCTTCTTTCTCGAAGACTCGCCCCCGCTGTTGAACGAGTTGCACGCTGCCGCCAGGCAAGCGGACGCCAAAGCAGTCCGCTCGGCCGCTCACGCGCTCAAGGGCCTGGCGGCCGGTTGCGGCGGCGTGCGTGCGGCGCAAGCGGCCCAGCGCGTCGAGCATGCCGGCGCGGCCGGCGATCTCGAAGACATCGACACGCTCCTGGAAGCGCTGGACAAGGAGCTCGAAACGCTCCGCCGCGCTGCCAGCGAGTGGCACTCGTAACGCGTAGCAGATCCGCGGATCACACTTCCACCGGCTCGCCCGCCACCTGCACCCGCGTATCGATCGACACGCCCAGCGTCCGCACCTTGTTGCGCAGACACCCGCGCGTGATGCCAAGGATCCGTGCGGCCTTGGATTGATTCCCTTCGCAGAGTCGCAGCACGTGGGTCACCACATACCGCTCCATGAATTCTAGCGTCTCCGCGTACAGATTGGTCGAATCACTGTCCAATCGCTCTTCCACGAATTGCCGCAGATCCGTGTCGCCGGCTTCGGCGCTCGCAGTGTGCGATTCGGCCGCTGCTTCCGGATATCGGATGCGATCCGGGAGGAAGTCGGGAATGATCACCGGACCGGCCGACCGCAGCAGCGTTTGCTTGAGCACGTTTTGCAGCTCGCGCACGTTGCCCGGCCAGGAGTAGCTCGTGAGGATCTCCATCGCTTCCTGCGAAATCCCGTGCACGTTCTTCCGCAGCTCTCGGCTGAAGTGCGCAAGGTAGTTTTCCAACAGCGGCACCAGGTCGTCGCGGCGATCGCGGAGCGGCGTGAGCTGAATCGTGAATCCGCTCAAGCGATAGTACAAGTCGGAGCGGAACTCGCCCTCCTCGACCATCTTTTCCAGCGGCCGGTTCGTAGCGGCGATTACGCGGACATCCGTGCTGATCGTCTGATTGCCGCCAACGCGCTCGAACTGTTGCGACTGCAGCACGCGGAGCACCTTGCTTTGCACGAGCGGCGACATGTCGCCGATCTCGTCGAGAAACAGCGTGCCGCCGGAGCACTGCTCGAACTTGCCGATCCGTCGTTGATCGGCGCCGGTGAACGCGCCCTTCTCGTGGCCGAACAGCTCGCTCTCCAACAGCGCGTCCGGAATCGCGGCGCAGTTGACGGCCAGGAACTGGCTCTTATGACGCGAGCTGTGTTGGTAGACAGCCCGCGCGACGAGCTCCTTGCCGGTCCCGCTCTCGCCGCGAATCAGCACGGTCACGTCCTGCGGCGCGACACGGCCGATCGCTTTGTAGACTTCCTGCATTTGCGCGCTGCTGCCGACCAGCGTATCGCTCCGCACGGCAGGTGCGTCGTTGCTCGCTTGAGACTGCGACCCCGGCACGTCGACCGGGATGCTCATCAAGCGGCGGATCTCCAGCGCCTGTCCAACCAGCTCGCGGATCCGCGCGACGTCGAGCGGTTTGAGCAGGTAGTCGAACGCACCGAGCGTCATCGCCTTGATCGCCGTTTCGCTACTGGCGAGCGAGGTGATGAAGATGATCGGCATCTTCGCGTCCGACTCGCGGAGCTCCTCGAACAACTCCAAGCCGGAGGTTTTGGGCAGCAAAATATCGAGTAGCGCCACATCCGGCTGCATCTCGCGCTGCAGGCGCAGGCCGTCTTCCGCCGTGGCGGCTGAAATCACTTCGACGTCGCTGCCTTCAAAGGTTTTTTCGACCAGGTGGCGTACACTGCGATCGTCATCGATTACGAGTATTTTGGACATCCGCGTCTCTCCTCAGCTATTCCCGGCCGGCCCGTCCCGCAGGCAGCAGGGTAATTCTTGATTCTTCGTCTTCATTCCAAATTCGGCAAGCGATTTCGCATCGGCCCGCCGAGTGTTAGCGAGGATTCCCTTCCCGCGATCGCAATCCCTTGTTTTGTTAAGTTATGGAGCAGCAGCCAATAGATCGCGCAGTGCTCCCAAATCGGCAGGCTTCACCAAATGATGGTCAAACTCGGCCTTCCGTGACTGTCGCTTGATTTCATGTTCGCTGTAGCCCGTCATGGCCACCAACACCGGTGCCGTGTCGCCCATTTCCAGACGCACACAGCGTGCCACTTCGTAGCCGTCCATCCCCGGCAGCCCGATATCGAGCAGCACCACCTCCGGCCGATATTCGCGGACCGCCAACAGCGCCTCGCGTCCATCGGCGGCAGCACGCACTTCGTGGCCGAGTTTTTTCAATAGCGCCACGGTGACTTTCGACAGCGCCGGCTGATCCTCAACGACGAGGATTCGCCGCGGCTTGCCGCCGGCGATTGGCGCGGAGCTTTGCGGCGTCGCGACCGGCGCCACCGCCCCGATCGAGGCCGGCAGCGACACGCAAAATTCGGCCCCGCGGCCGTAGCCGTCACTCTGCGCCCATACGCGGCCGCCATGCAGCTCGGTGAGGCCCCGCACGATCGTGAGCCCGATGCCGAGTCCCCCTTCGGCCCGGTGGAGCGAGCGATGGGCCTGCGCGAACAGGTCAAACACGTTCGGCAGCAAGTCCGGTCCGATGCCGATGCCCGAATCCCGAATCCGGAACACGACGTCGGTGTTGTCGCGAGCCGCGCTGAACCAAATCTCCCCGCCCGGATCGGTGTACTTGGCCGCGTTCACCAACAAGTTGGAGAGAATCTGCTCCAACCGGAACGGATCGGCCTCCAGGTACACGTCCCCCTCCGGAACCGAGAGATGCAGCTGATGCCCGCGCGACGTGAACAGCGCCGCGTTCGATTCCGCCACGCGGGCTACGATCTCGCCCACGTCGACCAGCGACTTTTGCAATTGAATTCGCCCGCTCGTGATCCGCGAGACGTCGAGCAGGTCATCGACGAGGCGTTTCATCAGCGACGCCTGTTGGCGAATCACTTCCAGCGATTCCTGGAACGCGGCGTCCGCCGGATCGATCAGCTTGGTCAGCTCGCCAGCGTTGGTGATCGTAGCCAGCGGGTTGCGCAGTTCATGTCCTAACATGGCGAGAAACTCGTCTTTCCGCCGCTCTCCGTCCCGAATCGTCTGATACAGTTGGGCGTTGTCGAGCGCCGTCGCTGCCCGCCCGCCCAGGTTTTCCAGTAGCGCCACATCCGCCGGTTCAAAGCTCCGCCGCACTCCTTGCAGACAACAAATCAGCGCGCCAAGCGAAGCGTCGCGGGCCACCAGGGGAATCGCGATCGCGGCGGACCATTTCTGCTTGGGACCCAGATCGGGTGCCGCCGAGAGAGGTTCCACCGGGACAATCTGTGCGCTGCCGCTCTCGATGGCCGCGCGGATCGGACCCGCGAGCGCCGCCGGCACCATCGCCATCCGCGCATGGGAGCTGGAGCTCCCCTTGCCGTCGCCTTCTTCGCGATCCGAGATCGGAGCAAACCAATAGCCGCCGTTCGGATCATCGAGCACAAGCTGGCACGCGTCGACTAGCGCCGGCACCAGCGCGCGGTGCAGGCTCGACAGGGTGGCGTCGAAATCGAGCGAGCGCGACAGCAGCCGGCTCGCCTCGGCCAAAAGCGCCGACCGCCTCATCGCCTTTTCCGCCACCTGCCGGGCGGCCTGCTCGCGGGCGAGTTGGACGCGATGCGCCGCTTGCAGCCGGATCGTTTCCGCCTTCTGGTACAGGTCGACAAACACGCCGACCTTCGTCCGTAGCACGTCGGCATCGATCGGTGTCGAAATGAAGTCGACCGCGCCCAGGGAATAGCCGCGCGATACCAGCGCGTCGTCGTAGCGCGGCGTGATGAAGATGATCGGTGTGTGCTCCGAGCGCTTCCGCTCGCGGATCAAGGCCGCGGTCGCGAATCCGTCCATCACCGGCATGTCTACGTCGAGCAGAATCACGGCAAACTCGTGTTTCATCAAAGCGCGGAGCGCATCGCGTCCCGAAAACGCCGTAATCACGTTTTGGTCGAGCTTTAGTAAGGTGTCTTCGATCGCCGCCGCCTTTTCGGGCACGTCGTCGACTACCAAAATGTTGACGCGATCGCAGGCCTTCATCGTCCGTTCTCGAAGGCAACTAACGTCATCCGTGCACGCGGAATTGCCTGGACCATCCAGCCAGTCGCGACGAGAACGCACCGCTCGTCCGCGCGACTGAAACATCTGACGTTTGCATTTCCCATGGGAAAACTGGACTTCTCTGGAAAACTCAAAGAGGAGGATTCTAATTGCGGGGGGAAGTCCGTTCGTCGCGCCGAGGCCGCGTTCCTGTTTTACACGTCCAGCCTCATTCCATGGCCCGTGGCGTTGCCGCCGCGGCAATTCCTGGTCACATGGTTTCGTGGAAAGCACATTCCGGACCAGCCGCGTCGAATCGGCCGCAGCGGGCACGAATTGATATCACGCGGCTTATATGCCACTGCCGTCCACCCAAATCGGTGGTTCAGACTCGATCAGTCTGGCCCGTCCACATCCAGCTTCGGACAGTTCGTCGCCGCGACTATTTCACCCGCCCCCTGCCACGCCCCACTCAATTCTACCTGACAGAAGCGGCACGACCAGCACGACCTAACCCGAGTCGTATCAATAATTTTGGACGTCGCGCACGCCAAAACGGCGGACCGTATCCTACGCTTGACCAATAGCGGAGAAACGAGCGCGCTGCAGACGGGGCCGGCAATCGGCCTCCATCCCTGCGACGCCGCGTCTTTCCCACGTCCACAAGTCTGGCCCGCGCGTCCCGGACGCCAAAGTGCCGGCTGTGTTCCGCTTGGATCGAAACGAAGGGGGTCTCAACATGTGTGCGAAGGTTTTGGTGGTGGATGATTCGGGAACGATGCGCAAGATCATCGTGCGGTCGCTGAACGCGCTGGGCGTAACCGATGTCGTCGAAGCCGGCGACGGCAGCGACGGCCTCGACGCTTTCAAAGCGCAGCAATTCGACATCGTGCTCACCGACTGGAACATGCCGCGGATGACCGGCCTCGAACTGCTCAAGGCGATTCGCGGCGGCGGGTCGACCGTGCCCGTCATTTTGATCACGACCGAAGCGGAAAAGGGACGGGTTCTCGAAGCCGTGCAAGCGGGCGTGTCCGACTACCTGGTCAAACCTTTTGAGACCGAGGGTCTGCGGGCAAAATTGCAAAAGTTTGTTGGGGCCGCCGTCGCCTAGGCCGCTTTAAGGGAGGGGTTGCTATGGGCGCCACTACTTGCGCTCCGGTCAACGTCGAGTTTATCAATCCGTTCTTGATGTCGACTACCAACGTATTCCGCACGATGGCTGCCTGCGAGCTGACGCGCGGCAAGCCCTACCTGGCGGAAACCGTCCAGCCGTCGCACGAAATCAGCGGCGTGATCGGTCTGTCGGGCAAAGCGATCGGCACCGTCGTGCTGAGCCTCGGCGAGACGGTCGCACTCAAGGTCACCGAGGCCATGCTCGGCGAGGCCCCGGCCGGCATGAACGGCGACGTGGTCGACGCCATCGGCGAGCTCACCAACATGATCGCCGGCGCCGCTAAGGCGCAGATGGAACACCTCGAAATGTCGGTCAGCTTGCCCAGCGTGATCATGGGCCGCGACCACCGCGTCGGCTTCCCCGGCGACATCCAACCGATCGCCATCCCCTTCGAGAGCGAATGGGGCCCGATCTGCGTCGAAGTGGGCCTGCGCGAGAAGGTGTGACAGGCGGTAGGCGCACATTCGCCACGCAACTGCTCACTACCGAAGAACGAATTGCGGCCGCAATTCGACACTACGCAAATTTCTCGTGAAACTGCGACTGCTCAACCGGGGGACACACTGGTGAGCAGTCGTGGGATTTGAAAGGCGGATGCCTCGCCGAACGGTGCTGGGTGGCACGTCCCTGAGCTTCCAGCGAAGGGCGTGGCGGATTGGTGATCCCGCCGCCGACGCCCTGCGCCGGGGGCTTAGGGCGTGCCAACCATCCACTTGCGGAATGATCGCAGTGGGCCGAGCCGATTTCCTACTTGGTGAGACATTGCCTGACGATGTTTCGGGCGACCGGTGCGCAACCCGATCTGTTTTTGAGGCATCCTTGCGAGGTGGTATGCTTATATAATGAAAGTCCGTGACGTGCTGAAGCTGCTGCGTGACGACGGCTGGGAAGTCGTGGTTACGCGCGGGAGCCATCGACAGCTCAAGCATGGCACCAAGGCGGGGCGTGTGACCGTTGCTGGCAAGCCCAGCTAGAAGCAAGCCGGACTTAAGTAGGACTCGTCGGATGAAACGTTACGCAATCGTCATCGAAAAGGCGCCGACCAACTACGCTGGCTACGTGCCCGACCTTCCCGGCTGCGTGGCCACCG
>JBFWSG010000024.1:0-10468 GCA_050248495.1 Pirellulales bacterium
AGCCCGGGCAGTCGATCAACTCCAAGACACGATCGTAGGCTGTCTCGAAAAGTTCACCACCACCGAATGCAGCCACTACTTCCGACACTGTGGATACTCGGCACGGTAATCTGAAATGCGCTCTAGCCGCCAGTCGCTCTGTTTCTTTATTGCATTCGATCAATCGCTGGCACTGTGGCACAATGTGCTATTTCTTGACACAACCCGTCGCGCCGCTATACTTATACTATTACTATGCGAGCGACCATGAACATTTCGCTTCCCGCCCCACTCAAGACTTGGGTCGAAGAACAGGTTGAAGCCCGCGGCTACAGCACAGCGAGCGAATTCGTGCGGGATGTGCTTCGCCGCGAGCAGGAACAATCTGCTCGCGCCGCCGTTGACGCGAAGTTGCTCAAAGCAATTGCAAGTGGCAAGTCAACGCCGATGACAGCCGACGACTGGCAGAGGATCAGGAGCGAAGGATTGAAGCGTGCCAAGGCCGGAGGGAAGCCAACTCCTCAAAAGGCCAATGGCCGCGGCAAAAAATGAATCCTCGGATTCTCAAGAAGCCACAGGTTGAGTTTGACCTGATCGATATTTTCTCATTCATCGCTCAGGACAAGCAGGGACCGGCCGTTCGATTTCTTCAAACTGCGGAAGAGACCTTTGCATTTCTGGCCGCCAATCCGCTTGCCGGGCAGAGGTGGGAGTCTCCACATCCGGAACTGGCCGACGTCCGAGTCGTCTCGATGCCGAAGGCGTTTCGGAGCTATCTCGTCTTCTATCGGCCGATCCGAAATGGTGTCGAGATTCTGACCGTGCTCCACGGCTCTCGCGATCTGAATACGATCGTTGAGCGACTCCGCAGCGAGTAGTTAGACCTTTGCCGCGAGTTTCCACCAATCGACGGCCGGCCCGAGGTCCGCATCATAGGCGACACGCGCCAAAAGCGGCGCGACGCAGCGGCCGGCCAGTTCGTCCGCGTTGCTGTCGGTGCTGGGGTCGTCGGAAGGCGGCTGCGGTGAGTTGAGGATGATGCCGGCGACGTTGAGTCCGTCGCGAAACGTATCGGCGACGATCAGAGTTTGCAGCGTGGCGTTGATCGTACCCAGCACGTTTGCGGCGACGACCACCAGCGGCAGGCCGAACTCTTCGGCGAGATCGGCATTGTAGTCATCATCGCTGAGCGGCGACATCAATCCGCCGGCGCCTTCGACGAGCACGATGTCGCAATTCTGTCGCCAGAAGTCGAGGCCAGACCGCAATAGCGCCGCGTCGACGCGCTTTCCTTCGGCCCTTGCGGCAAGATGGGGCGCCAGCGGCGCGGCAAACAACTGTGGGCAGACTTGCTCGATCGTCCCCGGCCGGCCGGCGGCGTCCCACAATGCCACCGCATCGGCGGAC
This sequence comes from Pirellulales bacterium, assembly GCA_050248495.1. GTDB lineage: Bacteria > Planctomycetota > Planctomycetia > Pirellulales > Lacipirellulaceae > DASYDU01. Next base: position 1,387 of record JBFWSG010000024.1, read on the forward strand.
ACAAGCTTACCATCGCGCAGTTCGCAACCGCTCGCCACCGGCTTGTAGACGCCGACTTTCTTCCCCGCCGCCACGAGCGATTTGGCGATGAGCGCGGCGACGTACGTCTTGCCGACTCCAGTGCCCGTGCCAGTGATGAACAAGCCGCGCGACATGCGTGAAGAGTTACAGCTCCAAGAACTCCTCGGCTGCTTCGCGCATCGCTGCCTTGTTCGGCGCGACGCCGGTCCAGGTCTTGAACGCGAGCGCCGTCTGCTCGACATATAGGTCGACGCCGTCGATCACGCGGCAGCCCCGCTTGGCCGCCTGCTGCGTGAGCCACGTACTGGGCGAAGCGTACGACACGTCGGCGACCACGCCGTCGGCACTTTGCGCGGAAAGCTCGATTGGCAGCGTCGCGCCGGGGTCGGCCGTGCCGAGCGACGAGGCGTTCACCAAGAGCGTCACGTCACCTGCGATCTTGATCGGCTCCCGCTCACTGAACTCGATGAGTGACGCCGCGGCGGCTGTCTCGCTCTGCACAAAATCCACCAGCCGCTGGCCCGACTCGGGCGACCGACTCGCCACGGCGATCGATGCCACGCCGGCCTGCGCGAGCGCCACCGCAATCACCCGCGCGAGCCGCCCCGCGCCAACAACGATCGCCTTCTTTCCCGCAAGCTCCTGGTGCTCTCGCACGAGATCCACGAGCGCCAGCCCTTCCGTGTTGTCGCCCAACAGCCGCCCGCCGTCGGCCGTGACGCAGTTCACCGACCCGCAGAGCCGCGCCCGTTCGGTCACTTCATCGAGATATTCGACGACGGTCACCTGGTGCGGCTCGGCCACTTTCACGCCGCGAAACCCCAGCGCCCGGATGCCGCGCATTGCGTCGCCGAGCTGCTTTGGGTCGACTTCGAACGACATGAATCGCCAGTCGAGTCCAGCCAGAAGGAACGCCTGCTCGACCATAAAATGCGTCGGATTGCCGGCGACCGGACTGGCAATCAGGCAGCATTTTTCCATCAGCGTCGGACTGGACATGGCGAGCGGTGGGAGAGTGCCGGGTACCGGGTACTCGGTTGCCTTGTGCGATCTCGCCGCGAGCCGGCGAAGTGACTATTCTGACTGCAGGAAAGCCCCTTCGCAACCGCCCGAGCTAGCACCGTGATTTCGCAAGCACGAATACTTTTCTGGCTCCTCGTGGTGGCGACCGTTGCCGTCGATGTCGTCGCACTGGTGGCGCTGCGACAGGAGGGTCCGCAGTCGCGCGTCGCCTACGTTTACGACGCTCTCGTGACGGCGCAGCTGGCTGCGGCATGTATTTGGGCCACGTTTTCACGTCGCTCGGCGTGGGAGCGCTGGGCTGGTGCGCTAGCGGCAGTGACCGTCGCCGCACTGCTCGGCATTCCGTTCGCCCAATTCAAGCCGGCCGAGTCCTTTGGAATCTACGGCAGCTTCGCGGCAATTCTGATGATCGCGCTTTGGCTCTTGAGCTGCACCGCCTGGTGGAAGCGAGCGACGCATCGGGAATCGGCAACGTGGCAGTTCTCGCTGCTACAGCTCATGGCGGTAATGACGCTCTCGGCGGTTTTAATCACAGCGCTCCGCGCTTCGGAGCTCTTGTTCGAAGATTTTTCGATCTGGAATGTGCTGGTGGTTTTGACAGTCTCGGATGTGCTGGTGGTCGTGGCGACGCTCGCAATCTGGACCACGCCCTGGCATTGGGCGCTGCGGTTGGCGGCCGCGATCGTGACGGCGTCGATGATCGGCGCGCTGCAAACCCTGCTGGCCGGACTGGGCGTGTTCGGTTCGGGCGTCGTCAGCTCGGTCGCGAACGACTTGCCTCCCGATCTGGTATATCGAATTCTGCTGACCTTGGTGTTGTTCGCCTGGCTCGAGATCGGCGGGATTGTCCCCGTCAACCGGCGGGCGAAGGTCGCCCCGCCCGCCGGTGACGAAAACTGACTTCGCTTGCTACCGCGCGCGACGGCGGATCATTGGCAAACCAAGTGCCGAGGCAAGCAACAGGAGCCCGGCCGCCGGCTCGGGCACCATGGGAGCGCCGAGTGCCGCGTGCGATACCGACAGCGCGTCGAATTCGAAGCTTAGGCCCACCGCGTCATTGCCGTCGTCGGCGACTGAGAAGCGGACGAAGCCGACGTGCGCGAGGCCGGCGGGAATCGTGAGCCAAGTGCCGCCTCCCGAACCGGCAAGCACATCCAGGATGTCGTTCGCTCCGGCGTCGTAGTTCTTGAGTCCATCAAAGCTCGACAGGCTGCCGGTGAACGGCTGTTGGAAGTCGGCCAGTGCGCTACCCGGCGTCGTCGCGTACGGATCGGTCGCATCGGTGTAGCCATTCGTCGGATTCGCAAACGACACCTCACCGAGGCTGACCCAGCTCGCGCCGTCGGCGCTGAGCTCGACAATTGCGCTGTCGATGCCGAAAGCCGCGGCCGTTGCGCCGGCGTCACCCGAAGGCCAGGCAGCGTCGATCAGGCTCGCATGGGCGAACACACCGATCTCGTTCCCGCCGGCTTGCGCGACGGCATAGTTCGAGAGTCGCAACGTCGCGTGGCCGCTCTCGCCGACCGACAGCAACTGCGTCCGCTTGTACGGCGAGCTGAACGACGAGACGACGCTCGGAAAACCGGGGTCGTCGGTGAAGCGGCTCGGCTCGCCGAGCGCCGACGATGTGAGGTCGAACGGCAGGTTGCTGCCGAACTCCTTGGCCACCGTTGTGCCGCCAACGTACGAAGTCACCTCCGCGGCATATTGGGCTGCAACGGGCCGAACCGCCAGACTCGCGGCCGCCAATGCGGCGGCCGCGATACCAACAAAGACGCGTCGATTCATGAGAGCTGGTCCTTTCGAAGTCGAGTCAAAGATTGCCAAAGCCAAGTGAGAGCGATGAACGCGAGCAGGGCGGCCGCGGGCTCCGGTACTGCGTGGATCACGCCAATGCCCTGCCCTGCTGGCAAGCGGAAATCGAAGCCGCCGCTGCCGACGGTGAGCCAATTGTCGAGGATCGGGTTGCCGAGGCTGTCGACAAACGAGCCGTTGCCGGGGATGTCGACGAGCCTCACGTACTGAATGTTGTTGAGGTCAACGGCGCCGCTTGTGACCGATGCCGCAATAAGCAGATCGTCCAGATTGAATGGCGTGCCAAAGCCGCCCGCGTGCTTGCCAGCGAGGTTGTACACATTGCTCATGTCGTAGCCGGCGAACGCGCCGCCGCCGGTGACCGGCGCCGTGTTCGTCGAGACGCTCGGGAAGCGGACGAAATCGCTGCCGTTCGACGAAACTTCGACATAAGCAAATTCCGCAAAGAGGCCGTTCGGCGTGCCGAAGGCAAAGCCGTTTTCGAACACGGCGAAGTCGGGCCCGGCGCCGTTGCGGACGCCGTGTGGAAAGGTCACCGTCAGGAAACCTGGTGAAACGCCAGCAGCGATCTCGCCGGCATCAAGATCGCCCAGGCTGTTGAAGCCAGTGTTCGAGATCGTCGTGCTGCCGCGCGGACCGAATTGAGTGCGGCTCTCGTCGATGGCATTGGCCCATTCGAAGAAGAGCGGGCTGGCGGCGGGGATCGCGGGATCGATCGGGTGCACGGTTTGTGTGGGACCGGAATACAATCCGGCGCGGGCCGCGGATGCGCAGAGCGCGAGCGCGGCACAAGTGGCGACAAACGATGTCATTCTCATGAGGTCTACTCCATCGAGCGGTTTCGATCCGACGCCCCACACGGTGCGGATCAGAAAGCGAGCCTCCTTGCTCGCACAGTGTGGACGGTGACGAGCAGCACGGCGCCAACCGCGGCGGCGATACTGCTCGGTTCAGGGACGGATGCTGAGGCGATGGAAGCGGAACCGCCACCAAAGCGGTCGCGCCAAATCGTGTAATCGGCGGCGTCGACAACGCCGTTGCCGCTGGCGTCGGCGGCCAGGTCGGCCGTCGATCCAAATGCGTTCCTCCAGACGTTGTAGTCGGCAGCCGTGACTGCGCCGTCGCGGTCGAAGTCGCCGGGCGGAAATGGCGAGGGTGCGGCGACGGGATTGACGGCGAACGAGGCGAAGTTGAACGACGGCGTGAAGATCCAACTGTCCCACGCCCCATCGACGAGCACGCGGCCCGCCATGCCGAGCGGCGCGTCGACCCAGGCGCCGCCAGCGTACGGATTGCTCGCTGCCTGGCCGTAGTGCCAGAAGCCGGTGAACCAGCCCTCGGCATAGTGGTCGGCCGCATCGACACTCACCGCGCCATCGGCCGGACTGCTCGTCGCGAACCCGTCGTCGTCGAACGCGGAGTTGTCATCCAGGGCAAACTGGCCATCGTCGTTCGCATCGTAACCGAGGCCATAAAGAGCAACTGGATTGGCGACTGGCCCGCCGACCTTAGCGAAGAGCCGATCGTCAGCCGCGACGACGGCCTTGAGCATGTCGCGGCCAGACGCGGTGCCGTCCCAGCGGAAGCCCCACACGAGCGCCGGCGGATCACTGGATGTGTCCGACCAGTCGATCGCGATCGCCGCCCGATTCGCTCCATTGCCCACCCAAAATTCGATGTCGTCGAAGGTGAAGGACTCGGCGCTGCAAACCAATGGCCACGAAAAGGCACAAAGAGTCACAATAGGCAGGGCAGAATACTGTCTCACGCGAAGGCGCAAAGGCGCAAAGAAAACCAGGCAGGAGCGAAGTGCGCAAAGCAACTCCGTTCTCGATTTCCTTTGCGCCTTTGCGCCTTGGCGTGAGATGATCTTTATGGCGTCCATCATTCGTTTGCTTTTTGTGCTTCCTCGTGACTTTTTGTGGCAAGTCTCAATCACCGCCAGCCTTCGTCAGCAGCGCGTTGAGTACTTGCTGATCGATCGACTCGGCGAGGAATTCCACGCGGGCGTCGCAGAACACGACCGACGCGCCGCCGGGATGCGGGCTGCCGATTTCGTTGCCCGGATCCGACTCACCCTCCGCGTCCACACGCACCTCGTTGATGGCGGTTTCTTCGTCCTGGGCAAAGATGTTGTTGCCGTTGATCCATTCGGTTTCGGTCGCGCGACGGGTAATCGATTCGGCGATCGTCGCGGTCTTGCTCAAACCGTCGGTGACCTGCCTCGGCGCGACTGGTTCGTCGTATAGGAGCACGCCCAACGACTCGTCGACGATCTTCTGCGTGTCGTCGTGATTCTTGCGATCACGTGTTTTGCCCTCGACTCCGTACAGACCGCCGTAATCGGTGAACGCGCAGTCTTTCCAGGCATCTTTGGGATTATTCAAATTGGTTTCCACAGTGCTGGGACATAAGAACACTTGGAGCACGATGCCGCCGATTGCGCGGTTGTCGGGGTGTAATGACGGCAGCGAATGATCGATCGCTTCCCAGACCGCTTGCTCTTCGAGATACGGCAGCAACTGTACGTTCCAGGACATATACTTCGCTGGGATCGGGGGCGTGACGCTAAAATCGCCACGATAGCCGAGGCATCCGACGGGGAACTCCTGCTTCGCGTTGGCGTGCAGCGCCGTCGCGACGCCAAGCTGACGGAGGTGATTTTGGCATTGGCTGCGGCGGGCCGACTCGCGCGCGGCGCCGACAGCCGGCAATAAAAGCGCGACGAGGGCGGCGATGATGGCCACCACAACCAGCAGCTCAACGAGCGTAAACGCCGTACGGCGACGTGTGCGGGACATGGGAAACGCTTGCGGCCACCACGCGCGCAGGCACAATCGCTTGCACGCCGGGCCGCAATCCTTGCAGGGTCACTGTCTTTGCAGAGTCGCAGTCTTCGCAGGCTTGCTGCTGCTCGCGGCCGCTGTCCCTCGCAGCGATTCCGCATGCCACGCGTTGGTAGGTCTTCTGACTCCCGAGCGACCGTGAAAGCGGGCCTTCTCGTCCGCGGCGAGAACTGCTCGCTGAAGCGAACAGTCCGTCACAGTGGACAATGGCCTTTCGAGAATGCTTTCTCGGAATGGCTCGGTTACAGCGGCGGGGCCGTCCCGGACTGGGATTCTCGATCGAATCCGGCACCGGAGTTCCCTGTTTGTCGGCAGCAGTAAATTGCTGCCGACCACCAACGCACGTAAAACCACTCGCCACCATAGTGGCCGCACGCGGGCTTGTAAAGTGGCGGGATGAAAAACTTGCCCACGCCGCGCGGCGCAGCTAGCTTGGCACGAGAGGAAGGTGTTATGAGCGAGCGACTTCGGACTGGTTGGACGTGCGCGGTGGCGGTGCTGGTTTGCGCGACGATGATGCCCGCGTGCGCGATGATCATGCTCGCGTGCGCGACGTCGGCGACTGCGACCGAATTGAAGCTGTGGTACGAACAGCCGGCAGCGAAATGGGTGGAGGCGCTGCCGGTCGGCAACGGGCGGCTTGGCGCGATGGTCTTCGGCGGCACGGCACGGGAACGACTGCAGCTCAATGAGGACAGCTTGTGGCTGGGGTGGCGGGCGGAGACTGACAATCCCGCGGCCCGCGCGGCCCTGCCGAAGATTCGCGAGCTCTTGTTTGCCGGCAAGTACGCCGAAGCGGAAGCGCTCACCAATGCCACCCAGGTCTGCCTCCCAGATGCCGAAAAGTCGTTCGGCTCCTACACGACGCTTGGCGATTTGGAACTGGAATTCGCGGGACACGAAACGGCGACAGACTATCGGCGGGAACTTTTGCTGGACGAGGCAATCGCCCGCGTCTCCTATCTCGTCGGCGACGCGCGGTTTACGCGCGAGACATTTGCCAGTTATCCCGACCAGGTGCTCGTGAGCCGGATCGCTGGCGAGCGGCCGGGAAGCGTGAATGTGAAAGTGCGGTTGTCGCGTTCCGAAGCGGCTGCGACGACGGTCGAGGGCCGTGATCTTGTGATGCGGGGGCAGCTCTTTCGCGGCGATGAGCCGACGGGGATGAGGTTTGTCGCGCGCTTGCGCGTGCTGTCCGAGGGCGGCGAAGTCTCGACGAGCGGCGATACGATCGAAGTGCGCGGTGCGGACGCGGTGACGCTGCTCGTGGCGGCGCGGACGGACTATCAAAACGGCGAGTTTGACGCGAAAGTTACCAAAGAATTGGATGCGGCGGCCGCAAAATCGTTCGACGAGTTGCGGCGGCGGCATGTGCGGGATTTTCATGAGCTGTTCGCGCGGGTTTCGATCGACCTGGGAAGTTCCGCCGGCGACGCACTGCCGACCGACAAGCATCTCGTTCGATTCGCGGCGGGCGATGCCGACCCGGGGCTCGAGGCACTCTACTTTCAGCTGGGGCGGTATCTCTTGATCTCCAGTTCGCGGCCGGGGGACCTGGCTGCGAATCTGCAGGGCATCTGGGCCGACGGGATAACCAATCCCTGGAACTGCGATTACCACGCCAACATCAACGTGCAGATGAACTACTGGCTCGCTGAGACGACCAACCTCGCCGAGTGCGTGGCGCCGCTGGTCGATCTCATCGATGCGATGCGCGAGCCGGGGCATCGCACCGTACAAACGCACTACGGCGCGCGCGGCTGGACGGTGCACACGATTCACAACGTGTGGGGCTTCACGTCGCCGGGGTTCGCCGCCGGCTGGGGCATGTTCCCGATGGCCGGGCCGTGGTGCGCGCAGCATTTGTGGGAGCGGTATGCGTTCAGCGGCGACAAAGAGGCACTCGCGCGCGACTGGCCCGCCATGAAGGAGTCGGCCGAGTTCTGTCTCGATTGGCTCGTTGCGGATCCGCGGACCGGCAAGCTCGTCTCCGGGCCGGCCAATTCGCCGGAGAACACGTTCGTCGCGCCCGACGGTTCGCAGGCCCATTTCTCGATGGGGCCGACGATGGATCAGGAGATCATCTGGGATCTGTTCACGAATGTCCTCGCAGCGGCCGACGCGCTCGGGATCGACGACGATTTCACGCGCGAGGTCGCCGCTGCGCGGGAGCGGCTGCTCGTGCCGAAGGTTGGCTCCGACGGGCGGCTGATGGAATGGGCCGAGGAATTCAAGGAAGTCGATCCGCACCACCGGCACACGTCGCACCTCTTTGGGCTCCATCCGGGGCGGCAGATCACGCGGCGCGGCACGCCGGAATTGGCGGCCGCGGCGCGGAAGACGCTCGAAGGGCGCGGCGACGAAGCGACCGGCTGGAGCATGGCCTGGAAGATTTGCTTCTGGGCCCGGCTCGGCGACGGCGACCGCGCGGAGCTGCTGTTGCGAAAACTCCTGCGGCCGAACATGGTCGAAGCCACCACCTACAACGGCGACGGCGCGGGCGTGTACCCCAACCTGTTCTGCTCCCATCCGCCCTTCCAGATCGACGGCAATTTCGGCGGCACGGCGGGCATCGCCGAGATGCTCCTGCAGAGCCACGCGGGCGAAATCGAGCTGCTGCCGGCGCTGCCGAAGGCGTGGCCGACCGGCAGCGTCACCGGGCTGCGCGCCCGCGGCGGGTTTGAGGTCGACATCGAGTGGCGCGAAGGTAACTTGCAAAGCGCTACAATTCGCTCGAAACTGGGCAACGAGCTCAAGCTGCGCTACGGGGAGTCGACTTCGACATTTCGTCCGCAGCCGGGTGAGGCATTGCGTGTGAATGGCGAGCTTGCGCCGAATTCTTGAGCCACTTTGGTGACGCCTTCGAAGACGCCAGCACTTTTTTGGCGTGCGGGGGAGAATTCGTCTCACGCAAAGGCGCAAAGACGCCAAACGGGAGGCAGAACAACGCCATTTGAGGAACGCGCTCCGTGCAAGTTATTCGTTGGAGGAAATCCGCACGAGGGATCCGCTGCCGAATTGTCAAAGAACGACGGCGCAGGCTGAGGCCCGAATAATGTACCTATGTATATATACGATGCGGTGTGATGTCAACAACTTTTTTCAGCCAGGGAGCGGTTGCCGCCACCATCCGAATTGAAGGAGGGAAAAGGAAATGCCATACGTGATGGTTGACGTCGAAGCGGATGGGCCGATTCCGGGGGACTATTCGATGGTCTCGTTTGGGGCGGTGATCGTGGAGCCGGAGCTAGCGCGATCGTTCTATGGGCAGTTGCGGCCGGTGTCGGAGAAGTTTGTGCCGGAGGCGCTCTCCGTGAGCGGGTTCTCGCGTGACGAGACGCTGGCGTTTGAGGAGCCGCAGGTGGTGATGGAGCGGT
>JBFWSG010000024.1:10568-75352 GCA_050248495.1 Pirellulales bacterium
GCGCGATCGTTCTATGGGCAGTTGCGGCCGGTGTCGGAGAAGTTTGTGCCGGAGGCGCTCTCCGTGAGCGGGTTCTCGCGTGACGAGACGCTGGCGTTTGAGGAGCCGCAGGTGGTGATGGAGCGGTTTCGGGCGTGGCTCTCTGGCGAGTGCAAAGGGCGGATGATGTTCGTGTCGGACAACAACGGTTTCGACTGGCAGTTCATCAATTGGTACTTTCACCATTTCTTGGGGAGCAACCCGTTCGGGTTCAGCTCGACGAATCTCGGCTCGCTCTACAAAGGCTTGGCGAAGGACACGTTCGTGAACTTCAAGCACCTGCGGAAGACGCGGCACACGCATCATCCGGTCGATGATGCGCGGGGAAACGCGGAGGCGATGCTGGCGATGAAGGAGATGGGGTTGAAGGTTAGTTTTGCGTGAAGGGGTGGCGAGGTGGGAGGCGTTTTGATGCGATTCGCCGTGGTGGTTAGCTAAACCGCAAGCGGATTTTGGGTGGCGTTGGTCGTGGGCAAGGCGAAGGGCGGCCATTTTGCTCGCGCGAGTGTTGGGGATATAATGGGGCTCCCGCCTTCGGAATTGAATCCCTCCTACCACCATTCCACCGCCCCATGCTTCCGATCCCGCCTGGCACTGTCGCACTGTTGTTTGATTGTGACGGCACGCTTGCCGACACGATGGCCCTGCATTATGCCGCGTGGCACGAAACGCTGTTGCTCCACGGCGTCGATTGTCCGCGGTCGTTTATCGATTCGCATGCCGGCGTGCCGACGCATGGCATCGTCGCGGAAGTCAACAAACGGTGGGGGACGTCGCTCGATGGCGATGCGATCACCGTTGAAAAGGAGGGCCGGTTCACGGAGCGGATTCACCACGCCAGGCCAGTGGAAGAGGTCCTCGCCACGGCGCAGGCCTACCATGGCAAACTGCCGATGGCGGTGGTTTCCGGCGGGACGGCGGAGATCGTCCACGCGACGTTGAAGGCGATCGGTGCGTTCGATCTGTTTCCGGTGATCATCACGGCGAGCGACCCGGTGGCGCCGAAGCCTTCGCCCGATGTGTTTTTGGAGGCGGCGCGGCAGTTGGGCGTCGCGGCCGGGAAATGTCACGTGTTCGAGGATGGCGATCCGGGGATCGTGGCGGCCGAGCGGGCGGGGATGACGTACACGGACGTGCGGCTGGTACTGAAGGCGAAGGCGTCTTAGTTTTGTTCGCGGTTGTGTTGTGGCGGCGTCGAGTTCTCTAAGCCGCAAGTGGCGAAGTTGTGGGCTCGCGGAATTGGCGGCGCGCGCCTGGCGCGGCTCGTTTTTGACGCGGTGTTCGGAGTGTGAGCTATACATGCGATCGCGCCCCGTTTCCATCACCGTGATCGGCTGGTTCTTGCTGGTTTCGGGCATGCTCACGTTGCCGGGGGCTTTTGCGCCAACAGATGATCCGCGCGTGGCCGAACTGATGGCGCGGCGGCCGGTGCCAGTCGAGGTGCAGCAGGCCATGCTGCTGGCCGGGGCGGTGGTGAATTTTGTGAGCGGGTATTTCTTGTTGCGCGGTCAGAAATGGGCGCGGCATTTGTACATCGCCTGGTCGCTCGTCCAATTCGGATACGCCTGGATGGCGGCGCCGATTCGGCTGGCGATCGTACCGGGGCTGCTCTTCTTTTCGCTGGTGGTGTTTCTTCTATTCCGGCCGCGGGCGAATGCATTCTTCGCCGAGGAAGGTTTCGTCGACGTCGTCGAGAGGCAGATTCCGCCGCGGCGCGCGTTGGGGATCGCGAGTTATTCGCTGGCCGGTGTGTTTCTGGCCACGACTTGTTTTGCGGCATTTCTCGACACGCCGTGGATCGAGAAGTCGGTCGCGTTGTTCGTCTTGCTCGTGCCGGTGGCCGCTTGCTGGGCGGTTGGAAGCCTGGCGTCGGGCGCTGGGCAACGGCTGCGGGATGTAGGCATCTTGTTCGTGGCGACGGCAGCGACAAGCTCGTTCATGGTGCTGTCGGTGGCGCTGCTCGTGTCGGATCCGGAGTTTCGCGAGCTGATGACGCCGATGAATCTCGACGATTACATGTCGGGGATCGCCTGGATTGGTCTGCTGGGGGCGGTCGGCGGGCTCGCGCTTTGGGCGGGGCGGGAACAGCGCTAAGCCGCGAGTGGTTGGACTATGGGACGCGAATCGCCTCGTAGGTGCCGTTGTCGCGGCGGGCGGCGTAGAGCAGGATGCGGCCGGCGCGGTAATTGGGGCGGAGCTTCTTGCCGACTTCGATCGTGGCGCTCGAGACGGGCTCGCCCGTGTCGCAGTCGACGACCGCGTCGATGCCGCGGGCGAGGACCGTGTCCACGTCGAGCAGGCCGGTGATGTCCAGCGCGTCGTCGTGTGCCGGCGATGAGAGGTAGACGACTCGGCCGTCATTCCTGGAGGACAAAAGTCCCAGCGCGGCCAGCGCGCCGATGACGCCGTCTTGCGTGCCCGCCAGGCCTTCGAGGTAGATATTGTGCGCGTCGGCGAGCGCGCGGGCTTCTTTCTGAGTCAAGAGTTCGCATTTCGCGCGCTGGCCCCAAGTGGCGATTTCGGGCGGGATCGACTCGGCGATCGCCAGGCCCGGGTCGCTCCGGGACGGGATCCAATCGAGGATCAGGTCGCGGAGGCGGGCAACGAGGTCGGTCAACGCAGCCGGACCAAGGGATTCCAACTCGATCGAAGCACAGCCGTTCTTTTTGGTGCAAGGGACGCGGGGGTCTTCGAAAAGTTGGTGGCGGAGGATCAGGCGGCCGCGGGCGATCGGTGCGAGCTCGCGGACCAGGTGGCGAGCGAGCTGATTGGTGCCGGGCGTGTCGAGCGTGTCGGTGTCGTCGAGGCCGACAAATATCGATGGGCCGAGATCCAAAACTGCCATGCTCAATCGGCGTCGGAGACGCCTCCCACAAAGCTATTGCGATTCGCTTGCGCGAAGGCGGAACCAAACGGCGGCGCTCACCAGGCCCGCGATCGCGCCGCAGAGCGTGAACGAGACGAGAGCTAGCGGCCAGAAGGAAAGGAAGTCGTGTCCGCCGGCGAGTTGGCCGAAGCCGCCGCCTGTGCCGTTGCCCATGCCGCCGCCCATTCCATTCCCCATGCCGCCGCCACCGCGACGGAAGAACATCGCCAGTGCAAAGCGCGAAGCGAACGCGAGCAGGTTCGCTCCAGCTCCAGCAGCGGCGAACCGTGCGTAGAGCTTCCAACCAACCGGCGCACCGGCCAGCGCGAGGTCGAGCAGCGGCCCCAGCGCGAGCAAACTCACGAACGCGGCCGACTGAATCTCGCCAAAATTGCCAAGTCGCATCAACCCCGTGGCCGCGAGTGCGCCGGTCGCCATCACGAGCCCGGCCGAACGGCGCGGCACAAGCGCGAGGCCGGCGGCCATAGGAAACACGGCGCGGAGGATCGCGTGGCCGGGGACGCGGAACGAAATGTGGAGCATCGAGACGGCGACGGCGGCCAGGGCGCCAAATGCCAGCAAAACAGCGAGCTCGGTCGCCGAAATTGTCGACGCTTCGCGCGTGAGCGCCGACACTCGGCTTGAATGTCGAAGGTTCGTGGTTGGAGCAAACATAAGATTCGGACCTTTTCGAATGCTAAGTGGCTTCATGACATTGTCACTCCGGGCACCGTCCAGAGCGACTGTGTTGAATGTGTGCTATTCTGGTGGGCCGGGCCAATTGCCGTTCGGCGGGAACCAGCGAATGTCGGGGTGGTCGAGCGTGCGACCCTGGCTGCCGGCGTCTTCGCTCGCAACCGATGCCACATGGCCATCGAGAAACGCAATATTCACGCTTCCCGCATGACGGTCGATCGGCCGGTAGTCGTTCCTGGACGGGAAGACAGAACAGTACGGTCCGAGACTATCTGCCATAAAGACCATGGTCTGCAGTGAGCCAACACGGTCGATATGATCGGGACGCGGAGCGGACCAAACTGAAAGCCCCATGTTCATTGCGTAGGTAAAATAGACGTCGTTGGCTTTGGCCGTTGCGAGCGGTTGAGCCTCGGGACAAATCCAGGGGCAATTGTCGCTGGCTTGCGGATGTCGAGCGGCCGCGTGCAGGGACGAATAGGGCTCGATCTCGATGAGCGGCGGGAGCGCGTTGAACCAATCTTCTGGGCGGTCGAGACGCGGATTTTGTGCGGGCCCCTGGCCACGCCGCGGGAGATAGCCCCTGTGGGTCTCGGCAAAACAGTGACACGCCAGCACCCACTTCCGCAAATTCGATTGGCATGCCGCTTGGCGGGCCGCCGCGCGGGTCTGCTGAACGGCCGGTACGATGAGTCCAACCATTACGCCGATGATCGCGATCGCGGCCAAGAGTTCGACCAGTGTAAACGCGGCGGGAGGACGGCGGGGCAGCATAGCCTTAAGTTTACCCGCGTAGCCGAACGGCAGATAGCGCACTGGAATGCAGACGAATTTGCGCGTCGGCGGCAGTCGCGGTCGCGTTCATTACGTGAAGATCAGCTTCAGGCCGGCGATCACGAGGACCACCGCGAGCAGGCGGCGGAGGGTGGGGTTGGTGAGGCGGCGGCGGCCGAGTTCGGAGCCGATCAGTCCGCCGGCAATCGCGGCCACGATCCAATAGGGAAGCATTGCGGGGAACATGAACGGCTTCATCAACAGGCCGATGATGCCGGCGATCGAGTTCACCAAGATGAACGCGGCGGAGACGCCGGCGGACTGCTTCGTTTCGGCCCAGCCCATCACCAAGAGCAGCGGACTTAGAAAGATGCCGCCGCCGGTGCCGGTGAGGCCGGAGAGGAGGCCGATACCGCCGCCGCAAATGATGGCGGGCAGCTTGGGGAGCGGATGGGCGACATCGGCGACCGGCTTCCACACCAACCGTCCGGCCGCGAACAACAACACCAATCCCACGGCGATCTTGAAGGCGCGAATCGGCAGTGTCAGCGCGCCGCCGATAAACGCGGCGGGCACGGACCCCAGTGCGAATGGCCAGAGAATCGACCACGAGAAGCAGCCGGCGCGATAGAACTGCACGGTGGCGATCGTGGCGACGAAGATGTTGAGCGTGAGCGACGCCGGCCGCATGGTTTCGGGGGCCATGTTAGAGAGCGCGAAAGCCGCGATATAGGCCGACCCGCCGCCATGGCCGACGGACGAATAGAGCACGGCAGCAATGAAAATGCACGTAATGAGCGCGAGTTCGGCCATGGTGGGGCGATTGTAGCACAAGGTCGACACGCTGTGTGTGCGAGTTCGGCCGGCAGTGTGCGGTGCCGGCGCGATTTGCAGCCAAATGCGTGTGACGAATTAGATCACTCACGGTGTGCTCGCGGCATGAAGACTTTTCCCCGTGGCAAGCTCGGCTGGTGTCGTGACGAAGAGAGGAGTAGCGTGAGCGGAATTGGTCGCGCTGCGCGCTCCTTGAATACGGATCAAGAATCGAGCTCATCATGAAAGTGCTGTTGGTGTCTCCGGCGACTCCGGTGACGTTTTGGAGCTTGAAGCATGCGATGCGGTTTGTGGCTCGGCGGGCGGCCTTTCCACCGCTCGGTCTCTTGACGGTGGCGGCGATGCTGCCGCGGGAGTGGGAGCTGCGGCTGGTGGACATGGACGTCGAGCGGCTCACGGATGATGACGTGCGGTGGGCCGACTATGTGATGGTCTCCGCGATGATCGTGCACAAGGCGTCGGTGGTGGAAGAGATGCTGCCGCGGTGCGAGCGCTTGGGGCGATCGGTCATCGGCGGCGGGCCGCTGTTCACGACAGGACACGAGGAGTTTTCCGGGCGGGTGCATGCGGTGATTGGCGAGTGCGAGGAGTCGATTGCTGATGTCGTGCGAGACATGGAGGCGGGGAAGCTTGCGGACGTGTATCTTGCGCCGGCCGCCTTTCCCGACGTGCAGCAGACGCCGATCCCCCAATGGGAGCTCGTGAACTTGCGGCACTACGCAACGGCCTCGCTGCAGTTCTCGCGCGGCTGCCCATTCGATTGCGAGTTCTGCGACATCATCGTGATGAACGGCCGGCGGCCGCGAACGAAATCGCCCCAGCAGATGCTCGCAGAGCTCGCTGCGCTGGTGGACGCGGGCTGGCACGGCACGGTGTTTGTCGTGGACGACAACTTCATCGGCAACCGTCGGTGCGTGAAGGAGTTCTTGACGGCGCTGGTGGAATGGCGAAAGGTGCGGCGGCCGCAGCTCGATTTCCTCACCGAGGCATCGGTCAACCTGGCGGACGACGCGGAGCTCTTGGATTTGATGGCGCGGGCCGGGTTTACGAGCGTGTTTCTGGGGATCGAGACGCCGGTGCCCGCAAGTCTCCAGGAGTGCCACAAGCTGCAAAATGTCCGCGGCGATCTGGCGGAGAAAATTCGCACGATTCAGCGGGACGGACTGGAGGTGAAAGGCGGGTTCATCGTCGGCTTCGACCATGATCCCCGCGAGATTTTCGAATTGCAGTTCGATTTCATTCAGCAGACCGGCATCGCGGCCGCGATGGTCGGGCTGCTCAACGCGCTACCGAAGACGAGGCTCTATCAGCGGCTCGCCGGGGAAGGCCGGCTCAACGCGAGCACCAGCGGCAACAACACCGAGGCGGCGCTCAATTTCGTGCCCAAGCTGGATCGACAGTTTCTTGTCGACGGCTATCGGAGACTGATGGCGGCGCTGTACGAGCCGAGCACTTACTACGAGCGGGCGCTGCTGTTTCTGCGCGAGTACCGGCCGCGAGGGCCACGGCTGCGGTTAACGTGGCGCGACGTGCGGGCGTTTGTGCGATCGCTCTGGGTGATGGGCGTGTGGCGGCGGGGGCGCGTGGCGTTCTGGAAATACCTGGCGACGGTGCTGGTGCGGCATCCGCGGAAGCTGCCGCCGGCGATTCAGCTGGCGATTCATGGGTACCACTACCGGAGAGTGGCGGAGGGGTTGTAAAGTTGCGCTAAGCCGCAAGCGGCGGGGACGGCGGAGTGCGCATAAAAAAACCGGGGCGTGCGGGAACGCCCCGGTTTACTTCGCGCGCCGCTACGCCGAGCAGGACTTGGCGGCGCGTCGCGGCTAAACGTTTTTTAGTCCAGGAATCCAATCAGTTCCGCGCTGCGGCTGGGTTGCTGCAACTTGCGGACGGCTTTGGCTTCGATCTGGCGGATGCGCTCGCGGGTGACCTTGAAGATGTGGCCGACTTCTTCGAGCGTATAGCTGTAGCCGTCGCCAAGGCCGTAGCGGAGCTTGATGATCTCACGTTCGCGGTAGCTGAGAGTCTTGAGGACCTTCGAGATCTGGCCGCGGAGCATTTCCTGGGCGGCGCCGATGGCCGGGCTCTCGGCGCCGGAATCGGGCAGGAGGTCGCCGAAGTGGCTGTCCTCGCTGTTGCCGACCGGGCGATCGAGGCTGATCGGGTAGCGGCTCATCGCCAGCACGCGACGGGCTTCGTCGATCGAACAATCGGCGGCGCGGGCCGTCTCTTCGATCGAAGGCTCGCGGCCCAGACGCTGCAATAGCTGCCGCGACACGTTCCGCACGCGGCTCATGGTTTCGACCATGTGGACCGGGATACGGATGGTGCGACTCTGATCGGCCACGGCGCGGGTGATCGCCTGACGAATCCACCAAGTGGCGTAAGTGCAGAACTTGAAGCCGCGGCGGTATTCGAACTTGTCGACGGCCCGCATCAGGCCGGCATTGCCTTCCTGAATCAGGTCGAGGAACGACAGGCCGCGGTTGCGGTACTTCTTGGCGATCGAGACCACCAGCCGCAAGTTGCCTTCCGAGAGGCCGCGCTTGGCACGCTGATACTCGGTGTAGATCTTCTTGAGATCGAGGATGCGGTTGCGAAGGCTGGTCGGCGTCTCCTGCAAGGCCCGCAGGATGTTGCGGAACTCAATGAGTAGCGGCTTGTACTCGGAGAGCGGCTTCTTGTCGGCCTTGGCCTTGGCGATTTGGCCCTTGAGCGAATCGATCCGCTCGCTGAACTGCTCCAGCTGGCCGATCATCGGCTCGATCCGCTGGGTGCGGAGGCCCAGCTCTTCGACCAACAGCACCGCGCGACAGCGGCGGCGGCTCAAGCGATGCCACGCCGCCTTGCGGGACTGCGGCTTATAGTTCTTGCTGGTGGCGACGCGATAGTCTTCGGCGTTGCGCTCCAACAGACGTTCGAGCGTAGCCAGGTTCAGCGGCAGGCGGCCGAGAATCTGGTCCTTCTCCAGCCGGTCGGTCACGGAGACTTGCACCGTGCGATCGAACGGCAGCTCTCCGCGGTGGACGCGGTTGAGCACCTTCACAGCGCTGCGGATCACATAGTCGCAGGCCAGCAGCTTGCGGCGGAACGCGGCCCGGGTGAGCTCGATCTTGCGCGCGAGGCTGATTTCTTCCTTTCGCGTCAGGAGCGGGATTTCGCCCATCTGCGTCAGGTACATCCGGACCGGGTCATCCGACCACGATTCGGTGTCGGTCGCGTCGAGCAGCGACTCGGAGTCTAAGTCGGGATCTTCGAGGCTTTCGGCGGCGGTTGGATCGAGATCATCGCCCAGCTCGTCCGTATCCGCATCCTCTTCGTCGTCGAGCTTCGGATCGAGATCGGTCGCGACGTCGCCGACAACACCTACTTCATCCTCAAGATCATGATCCAACAATGAGTCGTACAAGATTCACACTCCTACCATTCGTGGGCAAACATAACGGGACGCTCGGTTCGTCGCTGCACCGCAAACCTATCGGTGACGATGGTCCGCCGGAGAGAGCCGCCACGCCGAGGATCGAGGGACACGATTCGATGCATCGAGTCGGGCGTCGAAATCACGCGAATGTCGCCGAGGTGTCCTGGTAGGTAGGAACGCCCCTCACAGACGAGCCGAAATCGCGGAGACCACCACGAGTCGAGACCAAACCGCTCCTCAGCGGTGACGAGCACAACCCCTTTCGACCACTTCCCCAGCGTGTGGGGAACTAACCGTGCGTCGGAAATCAACTAATTCTAACACCAGCCATCGAGCTGTCTCGCTGCGCCGCGCATTTGGTAAAAGATTACACCGCGCGGTTCGCTCGACCTCCCATGGCAACGTTTTGCTAATCAATACGGTTTACGAATTCATGCCGCACACCGGCGCGCGGCGTTCTGTTCTGGCAAATCATTCTGACCGAATGCGTGCGGATCGACTCCCGGACCGTGCGACGCAGCGCGGCAGAAACAGTTCCAGCGCGCAGCGAGCGATCCGCTTGGAGCGGCAAGGCAAAGTTTGACCACACGTCGGCACTTGGTTGCAGTCGGACCCTTTGCAGTCGGAAACGTGTCCGGATGGCGCGTCCTGGTTGCGATGGACTCGCGGCATAACATCCAGTCCTCGTGCCAGTCTGGCAAACAACTGCCTGGCAAACATTTGTCTGGCAAACATCTGCTTGGCAAACGGGCCGTCTGCCAAACCGGAGGTCAGCGACATCGGGTCGATTGCTCGCGCATGTTCCCAAAACCGCCGACACGTTGCACCCAAGATGGCGTGCCAATGCCCGGCCTGAGCCACTTCCCAGCCAAAAACGGCTCCTTGGCACACCCTCCCCATGGCCAGTTCCCTGGCCGCTTTCGATACCCCCAATGGCCGGGAGATCGAGCCTTTCAATTGTAAGCAGCCCTATATTCGGGTCCATAGGCATGGCTGGAAAAAACATTACGATGCGTGGAAGCGAACCAGCGGTGAGGACTGCCACCAGTCCGCTGTGAGTGGTATCGTGGAACGATGCGGCTGCGGCGGCGTAGTCGTAATTCGTTGTGAGTGAATGAGTTGCGGTGCGCTGTGGGCAGCTTGTCGCACCCGAAAGAAGCGGTTGATGGCCAGCTACCTCCTCGATTGTGCATGCGGACGGCAACATACGGTCGAGACTCGACAGGCAGGCGAGTCGTTCCGCTGCGAATGCGGCGCGATGGTGGCGGTGCCGACGTTGCGTCAGCTGCGCCAATTGCCAGAGGCCCGCGCAGTGTCCGCGAATGCAAGCGCACCGGGCGCGACTTGGGGCAGCCGACAGCGGACGATTACGGTCAGCCTGCTCGTGGCAATCGTCTGTTTGGCGATCGCCGGCATGAGCCGTTCGATGGAGCGGCCCGTGCCGGAGTTCAGTCCGACCGAGTACACCAAGTCGGTCGATCGCATGATGGGCGCGATGACGCCGCTCGAGGCGTGGCAGAGTTGGTACGGCTTGTACGAGCCGCTACGGACGACCGGCTTCGAAGTCTTCAAGCCGCCTCAGCAGGCGGCGATGCAACAGGCGCTCACCTGGCATCTTTGGGTGCAGCGAATCTCGCTGGCGCTGGCGGCGCTGTGCGGCGTCGTGGCGGTTTCGGCGTGGTTCTCGAAGGGCGGACAGTGAGCGCCGCTCGAAAGGCGACTCTTCGCCGCGGCGCTTAGGCCTTCCCCGCGTATGGGTTGAGCGAGATCTTCTTCTTGATCTCTTCCTTGAGGCGCTGGAGCACGGATTCTTTGTCCGTGTTGTCGAGAATCCGCGAGACGACGCGTTTGGGACCCTGCTCGCCCCAGCTCGCGCCCTGCTCGAAGTAGACACGGGCGGCCTGGCCGACGATGTAGGAGCCGTAGCCCGCAGCGGCGCCCTGCGGCAGCGCGGTGAGCACCGTGCCGTATCCGACCGTAAGGCCCTTGAAGAGCGACGAGGCGTAGCTCACGGCCGCTTCGCCCAGCATGACCCAGCCGGCGGCCTTGAGGATCGACGTCACCAATTCACGGGCATTGGCCATCGTGATTTCGATGCCGTAGATCCGCCCCAAGGTGACGACCATCGTGACGTCGACCGCCGTGCCGCCGAGCACATCGAGCACCGCGCCGGGGTTGAGCGCGACGGCGAGCGACTTCATCACGGCGTAGCTCCAAATGGTGGCGGTCGCCTTCTCGTTTCGCAGGCGGACGCGGAGCGCCCCCATTCGGTCGCTCTTGTCGGCGGCGTACATTGCGGCGTTGAGCGCCACCAGCGCTTTGCCTTCGATTTCGAGGACCTCCAAGATGCGGGCCCGCAGATTCTCGATGTCCGGCTTCGGCTTGCGCCACTCGGCTCGCGTGTCGCCGGCGGCGGTTTCGATCACATACTCGACTTCGCGCGGATCGGCCTTCACGGTAATCACATTCGCGGCGTCGACGATCCCCGCGAGCCGCGGGCCGCGGAAGATCGAGAGCAGATCGGCCAGCTCGGCCCGCGAATAGAGGTCGGACTTGTTGAGCACGAGCAGAATCGGCTTGTGGCTCGCGGCAAGCTCCACCAGGGCCGAGTATTCGACTTCGTTGAGGTCCGAGTCGGTGACAAACAGCACCAGGTCGGCCCGCTGTGCCGCTTCGCGCGCCATTTCACCGCGTTCCGCGCCGTCCACTTCGTTGAGGCCCGGAGTATCGATCAGCACAACCTCGGAATTGGCGAGGCCGGGGACGCAGTAGCCGGCGCCGTTCCAAGGTACGTGCCAGACATCCTTGGTCCAGCCACCGCGGACATTCACTTGCGTCACGGCGTCGCCTACCAGCGCATTGATGAGCGCACTTTTGCCGGTGCTGATCTCGCCGAAGACGACGATCTCCACCCGACCGGCTTCAAGCTTTTCGACCATGTCGTGCAGCTGCTCGAGATCACGCTGGAGCGTGGCTCGCTCTTCCTCGCTGCAGCCGCTGAACTGGGCGATGGCGTGCCGCACGGCCGTAATCGCGGCTTCGTAGTCGGCGTCGCGGAGCGTCGGTGCGGCGGTTGCCGTCGTTGCGGCGGAGTCTGTGACAGGCGCAGCATTCGCATCCGGCGGCGCGAGGCCGGCAAGTTTGTACCAGTCGCTGGTGAAATCTTCGGTCATCAATCGTTCCGGTCCGAGAGTCGCTCGCGCCCCCATTGGATCAGCTTTTTGAGCTGTTCGGGAGAGGTGACTTCCGCCCATTCGCGTCGGGCGAGTTCGGCAAGGCCGCCGGCGGGTGGCTGCATTTCGCTCTTGAAGTAGTCGCAGAACACACGGCCGATCCAGCGCGTGACGAGCGCCTGAACCAGGCCCTGCAAGATGCCGCCGGCGATCGTGCCGATGCCGGGCACGGTCTTGAGCAGCGAAGCGATGCCCGCGGCCACGGCCGGCGTCGCGGCCGTCGTGCCGACCATGGCCAGGAGGTTCTTCCCGAGCTGGCCCAGGAGCGTGACGACCGTGTCGGCGTCGATCTTTTGCTGGTAAATCGCTGCGAGGTCGAGGACCATCTTCACGGTGATCGCGCTCCCGCCCGCGAGGTCCAAGAGCGGAATCGGGTTGATCGCCGTCGCGCCGCCGGCCGCCCACATGTATTTCGAAATCACCGCGTCGGCCCGTTCGTCGAGTGCCGCGAGCACCCGCTCGCGCGCCTCGTCGACTAGCCCGCGCGACTGCAGCAGCAGATTCGCGAGCAGGAGCTCCCGGCCGTCCCTTTCGACGATCGCCATCATCCGCCGGGCGAGCGGGCCGATATCCGGCTCGACTTCGACCGCCTCTTCTTCCTCTGACCCGTCGGCAAGCACATGAATCCGGCGGCGCGACACCGGCCGCGAACGGACGGCTACCACATCGGCCTCTTTCACCATCGGAGCGACCTGCTCGACAATCTGACTCAAGAGCTCTTCGCACTGGCGGTCGTCGTACCAGTCTTCCTTGTTGAGGCAGACCACGATCCGCTTTTCCATTTTGGCGAGCACCGAGAGCAGGTCGTGCTCGTAAGCCTTCAGCGGACCATCGACGACGAACAGCACAAGGTCGGCATTCTTGGCGGCGGCGGCGGCTTCGGCGGCCCGCGACTCGCCTCGCACTTCGGCCAAACCCGGCGTGTCGACGAGCGCGACCGCGTCGCCGGCCGGCCAGGGGATTTCGCTCCGCGTGACGGTGGTACCCCCTACCACGTTCGCGCGAAACACATCGCGGCCGGCGAGCGCATTGAGGAGCGACGACTTGCCGCTCGAAATCGTGCCGAACGCCACGATTTCGACGCGCTGCGATTCGCGTTTGGCCTCGAGCTCGGCGACGGCGGCCTCGATCTCCGAGCGCAGCTGCGGCGAGACGCCTTCGCCCGTGGCAAATTCCTTGCCCGCGGCCAGGTTGTCGCCGAGTTCGCGGGTCCGCTCGCCGGAAGACATTTCGCTGGGGCTGAGATTGCGGCGCTGGATCTTGGCCGCCTTCTGGCTCGTGTTCTGCCAGACGCGAACTAGGATGCCGACCGCGAGGCCCAGCAGCATGAGCGCCCCCGTGCCAACCGCGGCCAAATATAGGTAGCCGGGCCACGTGCCAAGCTTGGCGGCCGTCTCGTAGTGTTCGAGCACTTTGGGCGGCAGCGTGAACAGCAAATAGCCAATCACCGCCAGCGAAATGACGGCCAGGAGCCCGTTGGTATGACGTGAACCGGTCATGTGCCCAATTATAGGTCGCACGGTGGGTGCACTCCATTGCGGCCGGCCGACCAATCGATACAACCTACAGACGAGGAGACCGAGCGAAGAGGAGACAAGGCCTGCGGCGAGCTCAACCGAGCGGAGACGCTTGTAGTTCGTCTGCCGCCGCGTCTTCTTGGCTGGTTGCTCGCGTCCCTAGCAAGTTTTCGCCACGAAGGAGTCGTCATGAAAGCTGCCTATATCAATCAGCCCGGCCCCGCGGAGAGCATCATCGTGGGCGACCTGCCGACTCCCAAACCGGCTGGCAGCCAGGCGCTCGTGAAGGTCGTCGCGGCGTCGGTCAATCCGATCGACACGTATGTCCGGTCGGGCACGGTGGCGATGCCGCTGCCGAAGCCATTCATCGTGGGTTGCGACCTGGCGGGAGTCGTTGAAGCCGTCGGGCCGGATGCGCGGCGGTTCAAGGTTGGCGATCGGGTGTGGGGCTCCTGCCAGGGGATTTTGGGCCGCCAAGGGACCTTTGCGGAGTTTGCCGCGGTCGATGAGAACTACCTGTATCCGATTCCCTACGGGGTCCGCGATGAGTGTGCGGCAGCCTGTGCGCTGGTATCACTGACTGCCCACATTGGGCTGGTGCGCGATGCCCAGCTCAAGAGCGGCGAAACTCTGTTCGTCAACGGCGGCACGGGCGGCGTCGGCTCGATGGTCGTGCAGATGGCGAAAGCGCTCGGGGCGCGCGCCATCACCACCGCGGGCAGCGACGAGAAGACCGCCATCGCACGCGAGTTGGGGGCCGACCTTGCCATCAACTACAAGACGGAAGACGTGCCCGCGCGGGTCAAGGAGTTCGCCCCAGACGGCGTCAACGTCTGGTGGGAGACACTCCGGGAGCCGGATTTTGACCGCACGATCCCGCTCTTATCGATGCGCGGGCGGATGATCTTGATGGCAGGCCGCGAAGCCCGACCGACGTTTCCCGTCGGGCCGTTTTACGTGAAAGGCTGTCACCTCTACGGCTTCGCCATGTTCAACGCGACGACCGACGAGCTCCGCGCGGCGTCGGAAGACATCAATCGCTGGCTCGCCGAAGGCAAACTCAAGTCGCGGATCGACCGCGTGCTGCCGCTCGCAGAAACGGCGCTGGCCCACAAGCTGCAGGAAGAGAGCACGGTCGGCAAGAGCGGAACACTGGCGGGGAAGATTTTGGTGAAACCGTAGCCGTTTCTTCGCATGTTCTCACTGATATGGCCGTGAGTTTTGCGGCCGACTATGATTTGAAATAGAGGATGTGCCATGTCTGCCGGATCTTATCAAGACATACTGACGCGCGTTCGAACAGAACTAACGGCTGAGGAAGTCCGTCGTTTGGCGCATGAGCTATCCGCCGATACCGCCAGGGCGAATGGAGCTTCTCTAGGAAGCCGTTCGTTATTCGACGCGCTCAACGAGCGCGGCTTGATCGGCTTTATGGACGACGCGCCCAGCGATCTGAGTACCAACCCGCAACATCTGGAAGGATTCGGTCAGCATGCCGAATGAGCCAGTGTTGGTCGATACGGGCGCCCTCGCGTCATTGTTCAACCCAAGCGACCAGTACCATCGCGCCTGTGCGGAAGTTGCCAAGGGTTTGCCCGTCGGAAAGGCGTACACCTGTTGGCCGGTAATCACCGAGGCGACGTATTTACTGCGACGACATCCGGCGAAGCGCGACAGTTTGCTCGTGGCGGTTGAGGCAGGAGAGCTTCAGCTGCTTTCGCTAGACGTTGATGACTTGCACCACCTCCTGTCCATCTTCGACAAGTATCGCGATCAACAAATTGATCTGGCCGACGCGGTCTTGCTGCACCTTGCCGATCGAGAGGACATTGATGACGTCTTCACCGTGAATCGACGTCATTTTTCGATCTTTCGCAAACGGGATGGAAGTGCATTGCGGCTCTTCCCTAGCGAATAATGCTCGCGCGCGTGCTTGAACCTGAGGTGATGGATAGCGAGGCGGATGCGCGCGAGTATGATTCGATGGATCATGCCGCGGTGAATGCGGTGTTTGTCGCGGATTTGGTGGCGGCGATTCGCCACTGGTCGCTGAAGCGACCAGTCCGCAGCGGGGATGAATCACCAAAGATCCTCGACCTGGGCGTTGGTACGGCGCAGATTCCAGTTGAACTTTGTCGGCGTTCGCCTGATTTGCGAGTGATCGCCGTGGATGCCGCCGCGAGCATGCTCGCGATCGCTGAGCGGAATGTGGTTGCCGCGGGACTTGTGGACCGCATCGAGCTGGTGCTCGCCGACGCCAAGCGGTTGCCATTCGATGACGCGTCGTTCCCCGTCATCGTGAGCAACAGCATTTTGCACCACATCGCGGAACCGGCCGTTGTGCTGGCCGAAGCGGTGCGTGCAGGCACGCCCGACGCGCTGCAATTCCACCGCGACCTCTGCCGGCCCACCGATGAAATGGAGCTACAGCGACTCGTGGCCACCTATGCCGGCGATGCCACTTCGTATCAGCAGCGGCTCTTTGCGGAATCGTTGCATGCCGCGCTGACGCTGGAAGAGATGCAGTCGCTCGTCGAAAAGCTCGGCTTCGCGCCGGAAACCGTTCGCATGACGTCGGACCGGCATTGGACGTGGATTACAGGCTGACCACAGTCGTCTACACCAATCCCCATCGCTTCCGCAGATACCATTCGGTGCCCAAGAGCGCCACGAACAAGAGGAAGAATGGCCAGGTATCCCAATAGGTTGTCTTGGCGACGACTTCCTCCAGCAGTTTGGGCGGCTCGGCGGCGAGGTTCGCCAATAGCGTCGGCAACTCTTCCGGCGCGAGGGCCTTTCCGCCCGCCGGCGCGGTCATCTCGGCGAGCTGTGCCATCAGGCTTGGCTCTGCGGCGGGGCGGTCGAGCTCGATATCTTGATCGGGTACGAGGAAACGGGCTTCCGCGGTGCCAATCGCTTGCGGGCCGTCGCTCGCGGTGACTTTGATGCGGTAATCGCCCGGCTTGTCGGTTTCTCGAAACACAGCCGACCAGTGGTCGCCGCTCTTGGTCGGCCGCACTTCGAGCGTGCGGCCATCGGGTGTATCGATGGAGATCGTCGGGCGGGCGGCGACGAGCGGTTCACCGCGCGAATTCTTGGCGCCGAGCGTGAAGTCGACCCGCGTGCCGCGCATCACGCGGCGGCCGGCGAGCTTGATCCACACCTGGCCTTCGGTCTGCTCGTCTTTCTTGGCAAGCCAGAGCACCGCTTGCCGCCAGAAACGGCGATGCGCCTCGCCAAAACCCTGCATCTGCCAGCGCCAGGTCGAATCGCCCGCGAATGCCAGCACGCGGCCATCGCCGGGCTGGCCCGCCACCAACAGCGGATGGCGCCGCGCGTCATCGGCCTCCGCCAGCACGGCCGCGTTCGGTTTCAGATCGCGGCGCTCGAAAAGGTTGGCACCATCGAGCGGCGGCAGATCGGACCACTTCGCTGTTGCTTCTCCGCCATCGCCCAGCTGCAGCACCGGATGATTCACGCCGAGCGGCGCGGCGGGCTGCAATTTGAGCGGCCCAGCGATTTGCACATCTTCTCGCAAAGGCTCGTCGAAACCTTGCCGCTGGGCCGGGCCGATGTCGATCGGCAACACGTCGGCCAGCGGCGTTTCGCGGAACCCGCCGGGGCCGAAGCTATGGAAGCCGCCGGTCATCATCAGCCCTGCACCTCCGCGGACCATTTCCGCTAGCGCCTGCCAACTGGCGAGCGAGAGCGCGCGGGCGTCGACGTCGTCAAGGATCACGACGTCGAAATCGCCGCTCTTGAAGACGTCGCGGAGGTCGATTTCCGGCGGCTGATAGTTGAGGAGCCGCCGCTCGACGACGATGTCGGGCGACTGTGCCAGCGCGGCCCGTACGAACCGCTGCTCCGGACCCGGCCCGCCGCCGATCCGCTTGGCGCCGGCGAGATAGAGCACCTTGATGCCGCCCTTGCGGACCGTGACGAACGTGCTCGCTTCGTTGTTCGTGGTCACCAGTTCGCCCTCGCGCGGCTCGACGCGCAAGGTCACTTTGTATTCGCCCGGCATTTGCGGTGTGTGCGTGAGCCGCACCGGCTGCGACTCGCCGCCACTGGCGGTATCGAGCTGCACGGTGTCGACGACGTCCATCTTTCGCTCGGCATTCTCCCACAAGAGCTGCACCGCCACTCGCTGATTGGCAAAACCAGACGACAGCAGCTGCCCGCGAACTTCGGTTGGCGCCTCGGCGAAGATTGTCTCGTTGGTCACGAGGTCGTCGATCGCCAGGTCGGCCCGATCGCTGCCGCCCGACTTGCCGAACGCAAACGTGTAGAGCGGAATGTTCTCGGCCGCCATTCGCCGCACGGCCACCTGCGGCGGCAAATCGTTCGGGGCGGCTGCTCGCTGGGCGCCGTCACTCATCAAGAGCACGCCGAGCACCCGGCCGCTGGCGTGGCGGTCGAGGACATCGTTCACCGCCGCGCCGATGGCCGATTGCTCGCCGGTCGGCTCCTTCGGCAGGTCGATTTCGCCATTTTCCAATTGCAGCGGCGCGGTCGAGGTGTCGAACCGGTAAACGCTCGTGTCCCAAGTCTCGGACAATTTTTCGAGGTCCGCTCCGGCCGCCGTGAGCAGCGACTTGAGCGCGTCCCAACGCGAAGCGTCGCCCAGCGAATCGGCCACCTGCATGCTCCGCGAGTCGTCGACCAACAGCACGAGCGACGCTCGCTGCGGGGTCTGCTTGGTGTAAACCAGTTCGGGCCGGAGCATGGCGATCAGCGTGAGCAAAATTACGGCCAGCCGCAGCCCGACGAGCGCCGCCCAGCGCCCGCGGCTCAGGCTGCCAAACTTCGGCCGCAGCGACATCAGCGCGCAGAGCGCGAGCACGACGATGGCAATCGCCAGCGGATCCATCACCGGATGTAGCCGCAGCTCGTTCATGCCGTGTCCCGGTAAAAGCGATTGGCGAGCAGCATTTCGACGCCCAAGGCCAGCGCCAGCGCGATGATCAAGAGCGGAAATAGCTCGCGGCCGACGCGGCCCTGCCCCACGCGAACCTCGATCTCTTCCTGCGACCGGGCGATCTGCACCCGGTCTTTGCCAAGCGCGTCGATGAGCTTGGCGTTTTCCACGCGCGCCAGCTCGCTGATCGACGTCGCGCAATTCACGCTGAAACCGCGGTCGAGCTTACTCCCCTGCCCTCCCGCGCGAACCCGGTAATTGCCGAGCGCTTCGGTCGACGCGACGGAGAGATCGGTCTGACCCGGCGTGAGCGTCTGCCGCACCGGCGCCGCACCCGGAATGTCGAGCACGTAGTTCGACACTTGCTCCTGCGGCGACAAATACAGCACCGCAGTTTGCCCGGCCTGGTAGTTGAGCTGCTTGTCGCCGGCGCCGACGAGATAGTCGACTACGCCATTGGCAAGCGCCAGAAATGGCCAGGGGTCGGGCCCGGTTGGCAGCAGGTTCCACGGATCGTCGTAAGCCGGATCGGAGACGGGCGTGGTCATCGTGATCACGCGGCCGGCGCCGACGCGCCGCTCCACAAGCGCTGGCTGCGAATTGGCAAACGGCGCGAGCACGTACACATCGTCGGCCGGCGATTCGAGCTCCCAAAACTTGAAGACGGGAAACTCGCTCCAGGGTACGGCATCGCCCAGGGCCGCCAGGTCGCGGAGTGCCGGATGCTCGGTCGCGGTAGGACGCAAGAAAGTCGCATCGCGGGATTGCCAGCGGAGCTTGGCCGGCAGGAGCTGCTGCGGCGCGGGCTCGTTGAGCGGGTCGCGGCGGGCATTGCGTCCCAGAAAAATTCCCAGGCCGCCGCCGCTATGAACGTAATCGGTAAGCGCTTGCCAGGCCGCAGACGTGAGCGCCGTCGGGTCGATGAGGCACACGGCATCGAAATCCGCCAGCGGCGTGCTGTCGAGCTCGGCGAACGTCCGCGACTCGCAGGCAAATTTTGAACGCACGACGCCCGCCGCAGAACTCGGCGCAAGGGCCTCGCGCAGAAAGAGCGTGTTGGACGTCGACTCGCCCAAGAGCAGCACCTTGCGCGGCTCGCGGACTTCGATCGTAAAGTACCGAATGTCGTCGCAGGCGAGCGGATCGTCCGCCACGACGCGGACGAAGCCCTGGTGCGTGCCCAGCGGCAAGCCGGAAAGAGAAAACTCAACCGGCGCTGCCTCGTCAGCCGCGGGAACTTTTAATACTTGCTGACCGCGATTTTGTGTGCCGCCGCTTGCTTCGAGCGTTTGCAGCTCGACGGTAAGATCCTGGTCCGTGGGTGAGCTGCCGCTGGCGGAGAGGTCCGTGTCGATCTGCAGCAGGCTGTTGGGGGCCAATTCCTGGCCGGATAGCCGCAACGACCCGAGCGCCAGATTGTGCGGCCGCTCGACACCGACGTCGACGACGTAGACTCTCGCGCCGGGTGCTTCGTCGAGCCGCGACTTGAACGCAGCGAGCGCATCGTCGGACCAGTCCACCGCCGCGAGATCAGTAAAGACGTACACCTCGCCGCGATGGTCCGTCTGCAATTTGATCCAATCGACTGCGTCGCGGAGCGCATCTTCCAGCGGCCGGACCACGCTATTCGGCTCGAGCCGCTCGATCCGCAGCTCAGCCGCACTCTTGTCGCTTTCCCGCCCCCCGTAGCGGCTCGCGCGATCGACCACGGTGATCGGCGCATCGGGCGGCATCTGCTCCAAAAGCCACCCGGCCAGTTTGCGGGCCTGGTCGAACCGCGTCTCGTTTTCGTACTCGTACGTCATCCGCAACGAGTTGTCGAACACGAGCGCCGCCGCGATCGGTGCATCTTCGCGGCCGGTGGCGCCGTTGCCGCGGAGCGTCGGCCGGGCCAGCGCGAACGCCAAGAGACAGATGACAGCACACCGCAAGGCCAAGAGCAGCAGCTGCCGCAGCTTTAACCGATGTTGGTTCACCGCCTTGCGCTGCTGCACAAACCTTAGCGCCGGAAAGACGAACTGCTGCACCTCGCGCCGCATGACGAGATGCAGCACGATCGGCACGCCGACGAGCAGGATTCCGCCCAACAGTGCTGGTGTAACAAAACCCATCTCGGTTCCGGAAATGTCTCACGCAAAGGCGCGAAGGAACTAGCCACGGAGGCGCGGAGGACACCGAGTGAATGACGAATTTCTAATGACGAATCTCGGTGTTGTTCGTCATTTGTCATTCGTCATTCGAAATTTCTTCTCCGTGCCTTCAGTGCCTCCGTGGTAAATATCTTTACGCCCGCGAGCGCCGCATCGCCAGGTATTCGGTCAGCGCCTTGTCGAACGGCATGCTGGTGTCGAGCGGCACGTAGTCGATGCCGCTCTGGAAGCACTCGCGGCGGTACTGTTCGCGGAACGATTCGACTTCGGCCAGGTAGTCGCGGCGGAAGCTGTCGGCGTCGACTTCCAGCCGGGCATGCGATTCCGGTTCTTCGAGTTCCACGAGGCCCGAGAACGGGAACGCGACCTCCGCCTCGTCGAGCACATGGAACAGGATCACGTCGTGCCCGCCGTGCCGCAGCCGGCGCAGCGCGGCGATCACCGGCTCCGGGTCGGCCAAAAGATCGCTGAACACCATCACCAGGCTGGCGTGCTTGAGCATCGCGGCGAGCTGGATCAGGCTGCGGGCGGCGTCGGTCTGGCCCGTCGGCTTGAGCTTGGCCAGCATCGAGAGCACGTTGCCGATCTGCTGCCGCTTCGATTTGGGCGGCAGGTAGTTGTTGATCTGTTCGCCAAAAGTGACCAGCCCCACGGGGTCATTCTGGTGAATCATCAAGTAGCAGAGCGCCGCGGCGAGGCAGATCGCGTAGTCGAACTTCGTGAGCTCCTGGCGATACGTGTAGGCCATCGACTGGCTCAGGTCCATCGCCAGGTAGCCCGTGATGTTTGTCTCGGCCTCGAATTTCTTGACGTAGTACTTGTCGGTCTTGGCGAACACCAGCCAGTCGATGTCGCTGGGATTGTCGCCGGGCGTGTACTTGCGATGCTCGCTGAACTCGACCGAGAAGCCGTGGTACGGGCTGGCGTGCAGGCCGTGCAGAAAACCCTTGACGATGAACTGCGCCCGCAGATCCAGCCGCGAAATCTGCCGGATGACTTCCGGCTTCAGATATTGTTCAACGGCGGACATAGATGTAATGACGAATGTCTAATGACGAATGTCCAATGACGAAACACAAACGCTCGGACTCATAAATTCGTCATTCGTCATTGGTCATTCGTCATTCCCGTGTGTGCGGTCCTAACCAGCGAACTTGGGTATCTCCGGGATCGGTATCTCCGCGAGCAAGCGCGTCACCACGTCTTCCGTTGTGAGACCCTCGGCCTGGGCCTGAAAATTCGTGCTTAGACGGTGGCGGAGCACGGGGACCGCCACGCGCTGCACGTCGTCGATGGCCACGCTGAAGCGGCCGTCCATCGCGGCGAGGGCTTTGCCGCCGTGAATCAGAAACTGGCCCGCGCGGGGACCCGCGCCCCAGTCGACCAGCTCTTTCACGAATTTCGGCGCCGACTCGTCCTTCGGGCGCGTCGCGCGGACGAGCGCTGACACGTACTTGATGATGTGCTCGCTCACCGCCACCGAGCCGACGAGTTTCTGCAGGTTGAGGATCGCCCGCTGCGAGAGGACCTTGGCCACCTCGGGCCGATCCTGCCGCGTCGTCGCGGCGAGGATCTGCTGTTCTTCCGCCGCAGTCGGATAGTCGACCTTGATGTTGAACATGAACCGGTCGAGCTGCGCTTCGGGGAGCGGATACGTGCCTTCCTGCTCGATCGGGTTCTGCGTGGCGATCGTGAAGAACGGATCAGGGAGCGAATAGGTCGATTGGCCGACAGTCACCTCGCGCTCCTGCATCGCTTGCAACAGCGCGGCCTGTGTCTTGGGCGGCGTACGGTTGATTTCGTCCGCCAGTAGCAGGTTTGTGAAAATCGGCCCTTCGACGAACCGGAACGACCGCCGGCCATGCTCGTCTTCTTCGAGCACGTTGGTCCCCGTAATGTCCGAGGGCATCAGATCGGGCGTGAACTGAATTCGCTTGAACTGCAAATCGAGAATCTGGGCGAGCGTGCTGACGATCAACGTCTTGGCCAGCCCCGGTACGCCGACCAACAGGCAATGCCCGCGCGTGAAGATCGCGGCAAAGATCTGCTCGATCACCGCGTCCTGGCCGACGATCACCTTTTGCAGCTCGCGCTGCATGACCTGCCGATGCTGCCGAAATTCCTGCAGCACGTCGCCGAGATTTCGCGTCTTGCCAGTGCCGGTGGTGGACATGGGGAGGAAGCTGTTAGCTATTAGCTCTTAGCTGTTAGCCAATCCATGGAGGTTCGAACTCGGATCGGGAACAAACGACGAATCGTCTGGCTAATAGCTAATGGCTAAGAGCTAACAGCTTTTCCCGATCGCAATTCTATCGGTCTATCTCATGCCAGACAAACGAACTGCTCTCGGCGTCGTTGCCGCTTCAACTCTTGAATCGTAAACTACTTATGGAAACTTGTCCCCGGTGCGGCGAAGGGTTTACGGATGTCAGGCAGCGCTCGCTCGAAGTGGATCGCGACGGCGCTAATCGTAGCGATTGTAGCGGGTGAAACGGCGCCCAAACCGGCGTCCGCACAGCCGCCTGCGGCCCCGCTGGACGCTGCCCAGGTGCTCCAGGCCATCGAACGCGGCATCGCCTATCTCAAGCGTGAGCAGTCGCCCCGCGGCAATTGGGGGGAAATGGCGGGCTACACCGGCGGCGTCACCGCGCTGGTGACGCTCTCGCTCTTGAACGCTGGGGTCCCTGCCGACGATCCCGTCATCCAAAAGGCCCTCGAATATCTGCGCGGCCTGAAGCTGGAGCGAACCTACGTCGTTGCACTCCAGACGATGGTCTTCTGCGCGGCCGAACCGAACCGGGACATGGTCCTGATCGATCGCAACGTCCGCTGGCTCGAATCGAAGCAAGTGACCGAGGCGGATCGCAAGGGGGCCTGGTCGTATCCCGGCCCCGGCGGCGACAACAGCAATTCGCAATTCGCTGTGCTCGCGCTCTACGACGCCCAGAGCGTGGGGGCAAAGGTCAAGCGGCAGACCTGGCAAATGGCGGCCGACTACTGGCGGAACACCCAAAACGACGACGGCTCTTGGGGCTATGTACCGGGCGACGCGGGTTCGGGCAGCATGACCTGCGCGGGGATCGGCGCGCTCGCCACCTCGACCGCGGCGCTCGCCTCCGGGGATGCCACCGTCGAAGGCGGCCACGTCAACTGCTGCCGCCCCCACACAGAAGATCACGCCCTCGAGCGGGCGGTAAGCTGGCTCGCAAACCATTTTTCGGTGACGCGTAACCCCCGGCCCGACGGCTCCGGACAGGCTTGCTTGTATTATTATCTCTATGGCC
The DNA here is from genome assembly GCA_050248495.1 of Pirellulales bacterium. Taxonomy (GTDB): domain Bacteria; phylum Planctomycetota; class Planctomycetia; order Pirellulales; family Lacipirellulaceae; genus DASYDU01. The sequence goes on from JBFWSG010000024.1 coordinate 34,301, forward strand.
TGGAGCGAGCCGGCCGGCTCTCCGCGCGGCGCTTCATCGGCGACCACGATTGGTATCGCGAGGGGACCGAGTACCTGGTGAACGATCAGGATCGTCTGTCGCACTTTTGGCAAGGCACCTGGCACGCCGAGCAGCAGCCGCAAATCAGCACCGCGCTCGCACTGTTGTTCCTTGCCAAAGGGCGCCGGCCGGTCGTGATGGCCAAGCTCGACTACGGCAACGGCCAAAACGAATTGTGGAACCAGCATCGCCGCGACGCCGCGAATCTCACCGCCTACACGGAAAAGAAATGGGACCTGGGGCTGACCTGGCAGACGATCAACGCCGAACGGGCGACGGTGGAAGATTTGCTGCAGTCGCCCGTGCTCTACATCAGCGGCAGCCGTGCGATCGGCTTGTTGCCGTATGCCAACAAGCTCCGCGACTACGTGGATCGCGGCGGTTTTATCTTCGCCGAGGCCTGCTGCGGCGACTCCCACTTGTTCGATCAGAGTTTCCGGCAGCTGATGAGCGCGGTCTTCCCGGAGCCGGAGTACAAATTGCAGCAGGTCACGCCGGGCCACCCGATCTGGAACATGGAGGACCAGGTGCGGCCCGATTCCGCGTATGTCGGCAGGTTGTGGTCGGTCGAATACGGCTGCCGCACCTCCGTGATCTACTCGACCGAGGACCTTTCGTGCTACTGGGAGCTCGCCCAGCCCGGGCGGCCGACGACGTATCCCGAGCCGGTCGAAGCACGGATCGACGATGCGCTCGCCGTGGGCATTAACGTGCTGACCTACGCCACCAATCGCGAGCCGAAGGGCAAAGAACAAAGCTTCGACCTGCCACTGGCAGACCTGGACGCCTCGAAGCATGGCACCCGCGGCTTCATCGAGATCGCCAAGCTCTACCACGGCGGCGGCTGCAACGACGCGCCGGGGGCGCTCGTGAATCTGGTCCGCGCCGCATCGGCCGGCGAGCTGCAGCTGCAGGTGCAGGCCGCGCCGAAGATGATCGGCATCGGCGACGGGAGCCTGTTCCGCTACCCAGTGCTGTTCATGCACGGCCGGCGCGATTTCCGTTTTACCGCCGCAGAACGAACACGGCTCGCCGAATATTTAGAGCGCGGCGGCACCTTGATGGCCGACGCGATCTGCGCGTCGAAACCATTCACCGCCGCCTTCCGCCGCGAAATCGGCGAAACGCTGCCCAACCTCTCGATCGAACGCATTCCGCCCGACGACCCGATCTTCACGACCGCCTTCGGCGGCTTCGACATTCGGCGCGTCCAGCTCCGCGATCCGGAAACCGCCGCCGGCGCGAAGCCCGGCACTGCCCGCACGCGCCAAACCGAACCTCAGCTCGAAGGCATCCGCATCGGCGACCGCTGGGCCGTGATCTTTTCGCCCTACGACATCAGCTGCGCGCTCGAGGAACACGAAGCCTTCGGCTGCCGCGGCTACACCCGCCAGGACGCCGCCCGGATCGGACTGAACGTGCTGTTGTATTCGATAAATCAGTGAGCGACGCGTCGGCTCGCCGTCGACCGCGTCGAACCGCACTGCTATCACAATCACAAGTCTTTTTACAGCAGCACGTTGCAACTCACGCTAGCGGCCGCAAAGCCGCTTGACCCTGCGCGCCAGCCGCACTTATAATCCGCCGCAATTTTTGTCGCGACATTTTGCGCAATTGTCGGCGGCGCTTCGGCTTGCGGCGAAGCGCTCGACAGAGCGGCCTGTCGCGCCGAAAGGTTTGCGCACTTTTCAACACCCTTGGCAAGGATGCCCGTCTGATCTCGGGTTTGAAACGCTGGTGGCTCGCGCCTCGTTCGAGGCCGTGGAATCGCTGCGCACGGGGTGCGCGCCGGCTCGCGGTCTGCGCGCTGGCGATCATCTCGCTCTGCCGACTGGCGCTCGCTCAAGACGCAATCACTTTGCCGCGCGAAGATGAGCGATTTGCAGTCTCGGTGGCCGCCGATTCGGCCGAGCATTGGCAACAGGGCATCTACGACGTCTGGCACCTCGCGGGCAATTGCCGCGTGCGGCAGGGAGGGACCGAGGTCTGCGGGCCGGAGGCGGTCGTGTGGATCGATCAAGGCGAGGCCGGGCAGGAAAACGCGCCCTCCAAAGTCATTGCCTACTTCGAGCGCGGCTCGCAACAAGCGGTCCAGCTCCAGCACGGCGCCGCAAGCGACAACGCGCAAGGCGACCGACTCGAAACTCCCGCCTGGTTCGGACGATTCACGACGATCGCTGAAGTCGAAATCAAATCGCCGCGACAGCAATCCCGGCCCGCCACGCTGCCAGCGATCGTCGAGCGCGGCCTCAAGAGGTTCGGGCCTCACCCCCACACCGCCAATCAACCGGTCAAGCAGGACCCCGCGGTGGCGCAGGCCCAATTCACGCAGACTGTCCCCACACCCGATCCCTTGGTGCCGGCCGGCGCCGCACCATTCCGCCGTATTCACATCGGAGCGCGGAGCGATGTGCCGCCCAGCGTCATTTGGCGTCCCTCGCCCAGCGGCGAAAACATCGCCATCGTAAGCGGCGGCGTAAACGTGATCATCGATGGCCTGAGCGTCGAAGGCTTACCCGCCTCGTTCGGCCCGCTGGGCACGGTCGACATCGAAACCGACCGCGCGGTGATCTGGACCGGCGCGCTACCCACCGGCGGCGAAGGAGGCCAGGTCACGCAGCAAAACGATGCCCCGCTCGAAATCTACATGGAAGGCAACATCATCTTTCGGCAGGGCGACCGCGTCGTGTATGCCGATCGGATGTTCTACGACGCCCGCCGCCAGGTCGGCACGATCCTCAACGCCGAGCTGATCGCCCCGCCGCCCAAATTCGGCGGCTACCAGTACCAGGGCCTGGTGCGGCTCAAGGCGGGCGCGATTCGCCAGCTCGATGCCTCGCGGTTCGTCGCCCAGGACGCGCTGCTCACGACCAGCCGGTTGGAAGACCCCGCCTACAGCTTCGATTCGCAAACGATCACGCTCTCCGATCGTCCGCAGCCGATCGCCGGCCCGTACACGGGAATGACGGGCGTCAATCCGGCGACGGGCGAGCCGGCATTTGAGCATTCGTACCAGGTCGAGGCCCAGCAGAATTTCCTCCGCATCTCCGGCGTGCCGGTCCTGTACTGGCCCACGTTCGCCACGAGCCTCGATAAGCCGACGTTCTACGTGAACAACCTGCGGGTGCGGAACGACTCGATCTTCGGCTTCCAGGTGCTCACGGAACTCGATGCGTTCCAGCTCCTGGGTTACGACTCGCCGGACGGCGTCGAGTGGGATCTCAATCTCGACTACTTGAGTCAACGCGGATTCGGCTTCGGCACGAGCGTCGACTACGACCGCGACGGCTTTTTAAACATCCCTGGACCGACCCGCGGCCGGCTCGACGCCTGGTTTATCAACGACACCGGCCGCGACAACCTGGGCCTTGGCCGCCGCGACATCGTCCCCGAAGCGGAATTCCGCGGCCGCACGTTCTGGAACCATCGCCAGAAGCTCGTTGGCGGCTGGCTCGACGACTGGACCGTGCAAGGCGAGGTCGGCTGGCTCAGCGACCGCACGTTCCTCGAAGAATACTACGAGAACGAATGGGACAACAACAAGGACCAGCTCACCGGGGTGCGGCTGCGCCGCGTCTTTGACAATCAATCGTTCTTGATCGAAGCCAACGGCCGGCTCAACGACTTTTTCACGCAAACGCAGTGGCTGCCACGCGGCGACTTCTACTGGCTCGGCGAATCACTGTTCGACGACCAGACCACGCTCTATTCACACACCTCGGCTGCCTACGCCAACCAGGGCATCGCCACGCCGCCGTCGAATCCAACGCTCTTGAGCCAGTGGACGCTGCTGCCCTGGGAAGTCGACAGCTTCGGCAATCCCACCGACGCCAAGGGCGAGCGGCTGGTGACTCGCAACGAGATCGACTATCCGTTCGAAGCCGGTCCCTTTAAGATCGTGCCATACGCGTTGGGTGAATATGGCCATTGGGGTGCGGACCTGGAGGGCAACAACATCCAGCGGCTCTGGGGTCAGGCCGGCGTGCGGGCCAGCATTCCCTTCTGGGCGGCCGATCCCTCGATCCGCGATCCGTTGTTCAACATCAATGGACTCGCCCACAAAGTGGTCTTCGACGCCGAAGCGTCCTACGCCGACGCCGATCAGAATTTCAGCGAGTTCCCGCTCTACGACAACATCGACGACACGTCGGTGGTCGAGTTCCGCCGCCGGTTGTTCTTCGCACCGGTGGGCAGCCCGGCCCTGGCCGGGCAATTTAATCCGAAGTTCGATCCGCGCTACTACGCGATTCGCTCCGGCGTCCAGGACGACGTGACCGCCACCTCGATGGAGCTGGCCGACGACTTGGCGGCGGTCCGCGTCGGCATGCGACACCGCCTGCAGACCAAGCGAGGAGCCCCTGGCGAACAGCGGATCGTCGACTGGATGACTTTCGATTCCAACGCCAGCATGTTCCCCGACCCCAATCGCGACAACTTCGGCGAGGTGGTCGGCCTCATTGACTACGACTGGCGGTGGTTCATCGGCGACCGCTTCTCGATCCTCTCCGACGGGGCGGCTGACACGTTTGGCGACGGCTTCCGCACCGTTTCGCTCGGCGCCATGCTCAACCGCCCGCTGATCGGCAACGCCTATCTCGGCTTCCGCGCGATGGACGGGCCGCTCACAGCCAACGTCGTCATCGGCTCGATCAACTACCGCATGAGCCAGAAGTGGATCGGCTCGGCCACGGGCTCGATCGATTTGGGCAATACCGGCAACATCGGACAGTCGTTCTACGTGAGCCGCATTGGCGAATCGCTCATCGCCACGGTCGGGGCCAACTACGACCAGTCGAAGGGCAACGTCGGTTTCAGCTTCCTCGTCGAGCCGCGGTTTCTGCCCAACTTGCAAGTCACCCGCCGCACCGGTATCGAAGTCCCGCCGCCGGGCGTGTATGGGCTGGAATGAGTCAGTTGTCAGTCGTCAGTCGTCAGTGGTAAATTTGACGTCCTCGCTGCAACTGACCACTGACCACTATCCACAGACAGCTGCCATGAAAATCGGCATCGGATCGGACCACGCGGGCTATCGCTACAAAGAGTTGATCAAGGCGCATCTCGCCGAGCTCGGCCACGAGGTGCAGGACTTCGGTACCGATTCGGAGGCGATGGTCGATTATCCGCTGTTCATCCGCCCGGTGGCCGAGGCCGTCGCCGCCGGAAAGGTTGAGCGCGGCATCGTGCTGGGGGGCTCGGGCAACGGCGAAGCGATCGTCGCCAACCGCGTGAAGGGCGTCCGCTGCACGCTCTGCTGGGACGTCGAATCGGCCCGCTTCGGCCGCATGCACAACGACTCGAATTGCCTCTCGATCGGCGAGCGGATGGTCGACGAGGCCGATGTCCCGGCAATCGTCGATATGTGGCTCGCCACGCCCTTCGAAGGCGGCCGCCACCAGCGGCGGATCGAGATGATCGACCAATAGGGTTCCGATCGCGTTCTCAATCTTCCCACGACGCCTGAAATTTTCACGCGAGCGCGCTTGGCTCTGTGCCCGCGCCGCGCTCTCTCGGCGAGCAGATGAAGATTCTCTGGTTGGGGTATTCACCCCTATTGTGTTTTCCAGGGCAAGTGGCATGATCAGCGTGCCGGGACCCCTGGTTGACTATTTCTCGTCCACCCGGCCTGCCCTCCGGCCTGAATTGTCGGCTGACGTCACGTCATTCGAGGTACTCTGCCATGACCGCACGACTCTCGGAATTGCATCCGCCGGTGTTGGAATCGATTCGGCATGACCACGAATTGATGGAGGAAATCGAAAGTCACACGGGTCAGCGGGCCGGCGACGTCGGCCGACTGATGGAAGGAGTCTCGAGTGCCGAGTCGCGGCGGATGTTCGCGACTTTTGCCGGCCAGGGAGGAGTGCCGGACAGCTTCTCGCAAGCCGGGACTTTCGAGGCGATCATCTTGCGCCGCGGCCGCCCCTCGTTCCTCGTGCAACACGACAGCTATGTGATTCCCAACGACGAACAGGTCTGGACGGGTCGACTTCAACCGTCGCGCCAGGCGCTGGAGTCCGCGATTCGCTCGGTCGGCCGGATCGAGGTCAGCGGCCATCCTGAGCTCGATTGGATCGGCACCGGTTGGCTCGCCTCCCCTGACCTGGTCGTTACCAATCGCCACGTCGCCAATGAGTTCGCCTTCGCCGGCGGGCGCGGCTTTGTGTTCCGTCCCGGGCTGGGCGGCGGACCGATGCACGCGAACATCGACTTCAAGGAAGAATTCGGCGGCACCGACGAGGCCGCCGTCGACGTCGTCGACATTCTTTTCATTGCCGGGCAAACCGCCGGCCAGCCCGACATGGCCGTGCTGAAACTAAAGACGCCCGTCGACCGCACACCGCTCTCCCTGGCCGATTCGAGCACCGCGACGGGCGAGTTTATCGCCCTGATCGGCTACCCGGCCCGCGACGACCGCCGCAACGACCCGGCCGTCGCCCGGGATATCTTCCGCGACATCTACGAGAAAAAACGGCTGGCGCCCGGCAAGCAAATCGATACCGGGCTATCCAACGCCGTCGTCTTCGAGCACGACTGCACTTCGCTCGGCGGCGCGTCCGGTGCGGCGCTGATTGACGTCGGCACCGGCAAGACCCTGGGCCTCCACTTCGGGGGCCGATTCGAGCAATCTAACTTCGCAGTCCGCGCCGAGGTGGTCAGCCGCGTGCTGGGCAGCGTCCAGCGCACGACGACCGCGTTCGGCTTCGCGGCGGAGGCTCCGGCCGCCGATCCGGACGAGTATGCCGACCGGCCCGGCTACGAGGCCGAGTTTCTCGGCTCGGGCGATGATCTCTTCGTGCCACTCCCGGAAGTCCGCGGCACGCGCCAGCGCGATTTGCTCCGTCAGACTCGCGGGCCAAACCGCGGCTCCGACGAGCTCCGCTACATGCACTTCTCGATCAAAATGAGCAAGTCGCGCAAGCTGCCATTTTTCACGGCCTGCAACATTGACGGCGATTCGCTCCGCCGGCCACGGCGCGGGCGCGACGTCTGGCGATTCGATCCGCGGATTCCCGACACCGCACAGGTCGGCAACGACCTGTATGCCGACAACAAACTCGACCGGGGGCACCAGGTGCGGCGGCTCGATCCGGTGTGGGGCAGCAGCGAGGAAGCGAAGCTGGCCGAATTGGACACGTTTCATTTCACCAACTCTTGTCCGCAGCATGCGCGGCTCAATCAGGGCAAATCGCTCTGGGCCGGATTGGAGGATTACATCCTCGACAACACCGATGAAAAGAACCTCCGCATCTCGGTCTTCACCGGACCCGTGTTCGACGAACGGGACTTGGTCTATCGGGACACCAAGATCCCTGAGGAATACTGGAAGGTCGTGGTCAATGTCCGCGACGACGGCCGGCTCTCGGCCACGGCCTACGTCCTGAGCCAAGGGCAGTTCATGGACGACATCGAGTTCGCCTTCGGACCGTTTCGCACCTTCCAAGTTCCGATCCGCAAGGTCGAAGCAAAAACGGGCCTCCACTTCGGGCCGCTGAGCGACTTTGATCCGGTAGAGAGCATCGAAGGCCCGGATGCCGCCATCGAAGTCGATCGATTGGAACGGATCGTTCTGGGCTGATTTTGGCGGTCGCACGTTCATGAAGAATCGCCGTAAAGTGATGCAGCGGCGTGTCTTCCGCGGACTTGGGCCGGGTGGCGAATCTTCGCGGCCCCGATTAGGATGAATGTTTAGCGATTCATTCATTCTTGTCGGTGTCGAGGCTACCTCCATGACCATTCGGGCGGAACGCGACGGGCGTTTCTATTTGCGGTTTCTCCTCATCGGCATCGGCTTGTTGGGGTTCTCCCTGTATTGCCTGTACGACGGTTCGATTGCCTGGCCATTGCAACAGGAAAAGGCCGTGGCCTACGACAAGTTTGTGCTCGAGGAAAAGAACGAACAGAAGTGGATCGATCTGGCCAACGAAAAAGGGTGGTCGACGAGTTTTCCAGGTGCGCCCCGAGAACACTACGAGATGGACATCAAAACGCAGTTCTGGATGGCCGGCGGCACGGCAATTCTCGCCGTGTTTCCGCTGCTGGCGGTGCTCCTCTCGCGCGGACGCTGGATCGAGCTCAGCGGCGACACGCTCACATCCAGCTGGGGTCAAACGGTCAAGATGGACCAGATCACGGGCCTGGAAAAACGGCAATGGCGGAATAAAGGCATCGCCAAACTCCGCTACGAGGACAACGGTAAGCGGCGAACCTTCGTAATCGACGACTTCAAATTCAAACGCGCGCCGACCGACCAGATTCTTGCCGAGATCGAGAAGCAAATCAGCCACGACCTGATCACCGGCGGCCCGCCGGAAGGCTACGAGCCGCCCGAGGCGGAAGCGATGGCGGAGGCAGAAGCTGCGTCGGACGGGTGATCGCCGCGATCCTGGCTGTCATCAAACTGCCGCACGGTCGTCGTCGCTTACTTCCGCGCCTCGTGCACCACGTGCGCCAGTTCCGGCAGGATCAGCTTGTCGAGCGCCAGCCGCACCGCCGCCGTGCTGCCCGGCATCGTCAGCAGCACCACCTGGCCGATCACGCCGCCGATCGTGCGGCTGAGCATCGCCGCGGGGCCGATGTCTTCGTAACTCAGCATGCGGAACAGCTCGCCGTAGCCGGGCAGCGTTTTGGTGAGTAGCGCGCTCACGGTTTCGTACGTCTGATCGCGGGCCGCAATGCCGGTGCCGCCGGTGATCAGAATCGCGTCCAGCAGCGTAGCGTCCGCCAGCTCTTCGACCAGCGAGCGAATGCGATTTTGATCGTCGGGCACGATCTCGCGCCGCGTAATCGTGTGGCCCGCCCCGGCGAGGCTCTCGGCGAGCATCAGCCCGCCGCGGTCGGTTTCCAGCGTGCGGGTGTCGCTCACCGTGACCACCGCGCAGCGGACCGTTTTTCGGGCCTCGGCGCGATGTTGTTGGGTCGATTCGCTCATGGCGTATAATAAAGGGACCGGTTAGCTATTAGCCGTCAGCTATTAGCCAGAGGTCCAGAATAGCGTATTTCCATGCGTGTCGCATCTGCCGCCATCGTGTCGCTCGTCGTCGCCGGCGTGGTAACTGCGCCTGCGTCTGCCGACCTGATTGAGCTCAAGAATGGCGGCAAGCTGTACGGCAACATCACCAATGCTGGCGACCGCGCTGCCGCCAACCATGAGATTGCCACCGATAGCGGCGGCAAGATTTCGATTCCCCGCGACCAGGTCTCGCGGATCGTGCCGCTCACCGAGGCCCAGGAAGAATATCAGCGCCGCGCCCGCGTCGTAGCCGACACGGCCGACGCGCATTGGCAGCTCGCCGATTGGTGCCGCCAGCAGAAGCTGGTGCTCGAATATCGCGACGAGCTGGCCCGCGTGCTGGAGCTCGATCCCAACCACGAACGCGCCCACCTGGCGCTGGGCCACAAAAAGCACGGCGGCGGCTGGAGCTCGCGGGACGAGGTGATGGCCGCCCGCGGCCTCATCTGGTACGACGGCAAATACTACAGCCAGCAGCACATCGAGCTCTTGGAACAAGCCAAGGCCGTCAAGAAGACCGACGCCGATTGGCGAAATCAATTGGAGCGTTGGCGGCGCTGGCTCACCGGCCGTCGCAAAGATCGCTCGGACGAAGCGCTCCGCGAGATTCGCGCCCTGAAGAATCCGGCGGCGGCTCCGGCGCTCGTCGCACTGCTGGACGAAGAACAGGACCCCGAAGTTCGCCGGCTCTTGATCGACGTGGCCGCGCCGATGGAGACGCCGGAGGTGGTCGAAAAGCTGGTGCAGATGTCGCTGCAAGATCCGGACGATGATCTCCGCTACGCCGCGCTACAGGACTTGATCGCCACCGGCCGACCCGGCTTGATCGGCCCTTACGTCCACGTGCTGCGCAGCAACGACAACGTGCTCGTGAATCGCGCCGCCGAAGCGCTCGGCCAGATCGGTAACCGCGACGCGATCGGCCCGCTGATCAACGCCGTCGTGACCAGGCACAAGACAAAAATTGCTGGCGGCAACCCGAACCAGCACGCGTACACTTTCACACCGTCGGGCGGCACGGCGATGAATTTCGGCAGCGCACCGCCGAAGGACATCGTCCAGGAAGTCGAGAATCCGGCCGTGCTCGCCGCCCTCTCCAAACTCGCCGGCGCCAATTTCGGCTTCGACAAAGCGGCCTGGCACAACTGGCTGACTTCCGACGCCAAGGCTCACCCTGTCAATATCCGGCGCGATCCGTGACGCCAGCTATTTCACCACCGTCGTCGCCACGCGGTCTTCGAGGTTGGGCCTGAACACGGTCAAGAGCAGCAGCGGCAGATACCAGGCCAGCGCCACGCCGCCTCCCGAATGGGCATGCCAGAACTGTGTGCCGAGCATCAGCGCCGCCGAGCAGCTCATCAGCGTGGCCAAATTCTTCTGCGGCGGCCAGATCACGAAGCTGAAGCTCAGACCGATGAACGCCGCGATGATCGGATAGCGGTACACGGTGTTCCAGAACTGCCAGGCCCCGCGCAAGTTCTCTGCCACGGGAAATTGCAGCCCGAACATCTGCTTGACGCTGGCCAGGAACATCGGCATGTCGCTCGACGTCAACGCCAGCGTCACGACCAGCACCGCCACCATGGCCGCAAAGCCCAGCAGAAATCGCAGCACCCCCTTCTGCCAATAGAAGCTCAGCCAGAGCGGCAGCAGATAAAGGGGGTAGTAAATCGTCCCGAAGGCGAGGCCCAACATCGCCCCGGCAAAGAACGGGCGGCGATAGAGCAACACTGCCCATACCAATAAGGCCGCCGGCAAGGCATGCGTCACCGCGCCGGTCCACATCGCCGTGTACGGCAACAAGAGATACAGTGTCGCCGCCGCGATCCCCGCGCGGATGTTGTCGAAGTGCCGAAGACCGATCAGCATCATCCCCAGCACGATCAAGAGCTGCGCCAGAATCGCCATCACCTGGGCCGTGATCACATTGCCCCGGCTGACCGAGAACAGCGGCACACCAGGCACCCGCTGCACGTCCTCAGCCTCCTTGCCCAACAGCGACTGCGTCGAAATGTGGGGCAGCAAATAGATCAGCGGGAAGCCTGGTCCGTGCGTCCGCAGCGTGTCGAGCTCGTCGGCCGAGGCCTCGCGATTTTGCAGCTGCTCGGCTCGCTGCGAGCCCACGAGGTCGGATTCGTACGGCTTGCCCGTGATCACGTTCCCCATCAGGAACACAAACAACGAAATGCCGAGAAACGTAAGCCCGCCGACCGACAAGTTCGGCTCCAACAGCGGTCGCCGCACCATCGCCGCATCCAGGAGCAAGCGCAACAGCAGGCAGCCGTTCACCGCAAACAGCCAGATGTAGCCGATGTGCTCGACCGTCTTGCCGCGTTCGGAATGGTGGTCCATGCCCCATTGCACCAAGAGCAATCCCGGCGCGAGCAGCATCAAAATCACGAGGTCCAGATTCCGCACGCTCCAGAAGCGGCTGAACTTGAAGTACAGCGCGATCGTGAGTAGTGCCGAGAGATACGCCCAGGTCGTCGGCGCCACTTGCTCGTACTTGAAGAGGATTTCGCTCATGCAGCGCCAGCGGTCCGGAAATCAGGAAGTGACACCCATGCCCGCGCGATCCAATGCTTCTTCGGCCCAGGGGCTGGCCGGCGCAAGGTCCAAGAACTGACGCCAATGATGGGACGCCGCGGCCGTCTGGTTCTGGGAATCGAGCAGCCGGGCCAAATGGAAATGGGCGTCCGCAAAATCGGGATGATACGCGAGCGCCCCGCGAAACGCCGCCTCGGCGAGCGACGATTCTCCCTGTTCCACGAGCAAGCAGCCCAGATTCGCCCGGGCTTCGACGAAGTTTTCATCCAATTCGATCGCCGCGTAATACCGCTCGCGGGCCGCCGCCAGGTCGCCGCTGCGATAGAGCAGCTCCGCCAGCGAGAAATGATCGTCGGCGCTGAAATCGCCCGACATCAGGATCGAGCGATAAACTTCGATCGCCCGCTCCGTCTCGCCGCTTTGCTCGAAGTCGTCGGCCAACGAGCGCAGATCGTCCGTCGCCCTGTCGTCCAGTTCGGCAGTATGGCGTTCGCGTGGGGCCGGCGCAAAGGGAATGGTCACTGCGTCGGCAGCGTCTTCGGCCGCGTCCCGCGGCGCGTCAAAGTCCAACAGCAGCTGCCCGCTCGGCTCGGTGAGCTGCCCGCCGCGGCGGATGTAGAGTCTTCGCCCGACGACGACTACCGCCTGATCCGCCAGCGGCAACGGTTCACTCTGCGATCGCGCGAGCTCGTTCAGCTTGCGATCGATCTGCGAGAGCGTGCAACCGGCGGCGACCAGCTCTGCGAGCCGCTGGGCAATCCGCACCTGCTCAAACGAGAAATAGGCTAGCCGGCCGACCATCCGCTCTGCCGCCAGATGGCCCTGGCGATGCCAGTGCCTCACGGCCCGCGGCGTTACGCCGACCAGTTCGGCCAGCATGGCGGGCGTGTAATAGCGCTGCACGTCGGGCTCGACGTCAACCAGCCCCAGTTGCGACCAGAACTCGGACTCGCTGACCAGCTCGAGCCGTCCTTCCTGCCAGGCCAGTCGCGCCGCATCGTCCAATTCCGTCTGCACGCGCGCTAACGCCCTGCCGTCGCGCGAGTCATCGCCGACCACGACCAGGTCCGTATCCGCGGCGATCGCCGGAGCAATTGTCCCGCCATGTCGGCGTACGATCTCTTCCACCTGTCGGTGTGACATGCCGCCAAACCGACCCACCAGTGCCACGCGGCGTCCGTCGAGCAGTCGTTCGTGTTGTTCGCTTGATTCCACGCCGACGCTTTCACCTTGTCCATGCGTGCCGCGGCGATACCTCCTCCGCTGCGTCGGCAAGTCGCTCCAAAAGAACTTCTGGCCGAGCGCCGGCCGCCGAGAGCCGCCTGATCCCGAATGGCCAGCACCTAGTCTCACCGCCTGATAGCAGGCTGTCAACGAGGCCAAACCAGCCGCCCGCAAGCCAAAAAACAAGGCGTGCACGGCTCTTGCCGCACACGCCTTGTTCCGTTGATTTCGACTGGTAATCCGATCCGAGCCTTCCGCCTAGCCTTCGCACGGATCGACCGGCACCTTGAGCACCACGGTCTTCGGCACGCGATAGGTGTATGTCACCGGCACCTGCTTCGCCACGACGCGCGGCACCTGCACCGTTTCCTTGCGGCACTCGATCCGGCAGACCTTCACCTCATATGGCTCGACCCGCTCTTCGCGGACGAACTTGCAGGTCGTCACCGGGATCTGCCGCACGCGCTCCTCCGTGACGTATTTGCAGACCTGCACCGGCACTTGCCGCTCGACCCGCTCCACGACCTGGCGGCAGGTTGTCACTGGCACTTTGCGGACTTGTTCTTCGGCAACCATCTTGCAGACCTGCACGGGCACCTGGCGGACCTGTTCCTCGGCCACCATCTTGCACACTTGCACCGGCACGCACTCGGCCACCTGTTCCGGCACCATTGACGTCTGCGGCACTTGGACCGCCACCACGTTCGGCTTCCACACGCGGTTCACCACCTGGCGGGCCGGCGTTTCGGTCTGCTGCCAGGCCAGGCCGCCGCGCGTCGTCGTCACGGCGCCCGTCACCGGATCGCACGTCTGCACGGCCGGTTGCCACGCAAGCCGCGGCCAGCTGCGGCTGCCCGGCACACAAGACACGACGTCCTGGAAGCAGCCTTGATCTTGGTATTGCGTGGCGAAAGTCGTCACCGGCCGCATCACGGTCCGGTATTGCGTCTGCTGCACGGTCTCGGTCACAGGCCGCTGTACCACATAGCGCTCTTCGCGCATCACGGTCTCGGTCACCGGTCGCTGTACGACATAGCGCTCTTCGCGCTCGGAAGTTTCCTGCACGTTCCGCACGACGTTGTAGCTCGCGTCGCGCATTACGGTCTCATACACGGGCCGCTGCACGGTGTAGCGCTCTTCGCGCACCGAGGTCTCGGTCACCGGCTTGAGCACGGTAAAGCGCCGCTCGCGGTGCTGAGTTTCCCACACCGGAACCTGCCGCGTCACCTCGACGTTGTCCATCACCGTCTCGCATTCCTGGCGATACGCGGTGACTTGCCGCTCCTCGTACACCGTCTGGCAGACGAGCTTGTAAACGTCGCCGCACGTGGCGCACTGGGCGCTCGCGCGATTCCCGGCAACGCCGGCCGCCGCCAGCGCAGCGACAGCCACGAACAACAAGCGAAGAGAAGTTTTCATGTTGACCCGGACCCGTTGGCTAGTGAGGGAGTATCTGCACTGTCTTCGCTGCGACGACCTAGTGAACCCAGCCGCAGCGATAGTGCCTCAATTGGAGTTTGTGATGCAAAACGCCTGGCGGCAAATGACTGCAAAGTGCTGCTTCACTGCTGTCAGCAGTTCAAGTGCTCATGCGGCAACACCTTAAGCGGCCTCAAAAAAATTCAAGTCCACTGAATTGTCCGCCGACACGTTGCAGGAAAGCAACGGGCGTGGCCGGAACGCCACAGGTTTTTCGCATCCAAACACCCGCGCAATCCGCACAATCGCTACAAACGGCCAACGGGGTTCCGGATTGCTGTGATAAAGGCGGAGTAGGCGTCTATTTCCGTACCCGACGCAGCCAATATCCGGGACGGCGCGCGCCGTGCGCGACTGACGCGATCACAACTTCGTCCGACTCGATGACGAAATGGATCACGTAGTGGAATTTCGAGACGATTGCAAACCGCGCATCAAAATCGTCGGTTGCGTACTCGCTCTTTGCAAATCGATCCGGTGATCTCTGTATTTGAGCGATCGTCTCATCCGTTGAATCGCCAAAATTCGCTGCCCAAACCTTCGCGCCGCTCATCGAACCAAGCCGACGCAGTGGCAATTTCATCCCACGCTGGCGACAGCAGACGCAGATTCACGGCTCAGAGCTCTGCGCAGGCCGTGACAAACGATGTTCCATCATGTTGCGTACTTCTTCGATCGAATAGCTGGCGATCTCACCGCGACGGTAGGCTGCAACCCGCGATCGCAACTCGTTGCCAAATTCGTCGGAGCTGATTTCTTCGCCCGGCAGTTCAAGACTCTGCAACAATTGAAAGGCTAGATCGGCACGATCGCTCGACGGCAACGCAAGTGCGGATTCGAAGAAGGCATCGTGGGTGGTGCTCATAACGACTTCTATTCTACCACGCGAAACTTCGGGTTTCCAAACGCCACTCCCTCCGGCCGCATCAATGCGGTTTTGGCTGCAATTCCAATAGAACTTCCTTCGCCCGCGGCACGATCGTTGGATGGAATCGCGCCTTCTCCAACTCGACTGGTTTCGCGGTGATGATTGCTTGGAGCACTTCGACCACGGGCGCGAAATCGGCGTCCGGCTGTTCGCGGTGTAGCTTTTCCACTTTCTCCAGCGCGTTGGTGACGATCAACGAACGCTTGTAGAACTGGGCGGCATCGTTCGGCTCTTCGCGGACGCTCGACATCTCCGCCGGGTCGAGCATTTCGGCCAGCGTCGGGATCGCCGCCGCATTGCCATGCTGCGCGAGCGCGAGCGCGGCGTTGTACCGCGTGTCGGCGTGCGGATCGACGACCATTTTCTCCAGCTGCACGAGTGCCGTGGGCGTGCCGATTTGACCTAGCGCGTAGGCTGTCTCCGAACGCACCAGCGGATTCTCGTCGGTCGAGAGCTCGTAGAGCGTCGGCTCTAGACTTGAATCCATTAGCGCCCGCGGAGGATCGAGCTGCGACAGATTGTACGCCCGCACGGCAATCGCCTGGAGCGCACCGCGCCGCACGAGTGCTTCTTGTGGATCGCGGTCCGCCTTCGCGGCCTTGAGCAGCGACTCGGTCCCGGCGTCGACTTCAAACTCGCCGAGCGCCCGTGCCAAAAAGTACCGCAGCATGACGGACTGTTCGTCCATCTTCTGGCCGCCCTCGGCCGCGTCGACTTCGCGATCCAAGATCGCCGCTAACTGATCGGCCGCCTTCTGGTCGTGTCGAAACTCCTTGAACCGCTCGTTCCGTAACAGGTCGGCCAACTCGCTGGCCCGCTGCCACCGCGCGACGCTCGAAGTTTCCAGGCCGGCGATCAAATCCTCCGGCTGCATCGTCGTTCGCCGCACCAGCCAGGTGACGCCGATCCACACACCCACGACCAGCAGCACGATGATCGCCGGCACGACGAACAGCTGAATGATGAACCGCGCCGAGGGAGGCTCGACCGGCGGCAGCATGTCGTCGCCGCTGGCGGCCGGGCGGTTCGGCGGGGCAGGATACGGTTCGTGGGCGCCAAAGGCGGGGGGGACGTCGGGGCGGGGCGTGTCGGACATTGCTACCTGTGCGAGGCGTCGGGAGGCGTCTCCGACGCCGATGGAACTCTGGCAAACCATTCAGTGTCCCGCACTCGCCGCCCTGCCGTCAACCGCGGGCAATTCCGCCGCTCGCCTTGCACACTCGCCGCGAATTGTGCGAGAACCACGCCATGCAACGCCTCCTCCTGACCCTCGGCACCCCGGCCGAAAACATCGCCCTCGACGAGGCCCTCCTCGACGAAGCGGATGCCTCCGGACCCGATGCCGAGTACCTCCGCATCTGGGAATCACCGACGCCGCTGGTGGTGCTGGGCCGGTCGTCGCGGGCCGCTGATGAAGTGGACCTCGATGCCTGCCGCACTCGCGGCACCGAGGTGCTCCGCCGTGCGAGCGGCGGCGCCGCGATCGTCGCCGGCCCTGGCTGCCTGATGTACGCCGTCGTGCTGAGCTACGAGCGCCGCCCCGAGGCCCGCGGCATCCACCCATCGCACGACTACGTCCTCGAGCGGATCGCCTCCGCGCTGCGCAAGCATGCGTCCACGGTCGCCAAGGCGGGCACGAGCGACCTTGTGCTCCTGCCCGAAGATTCGCAGAAACTGCCCCGCAAATTCTCCGGCAACAGCCTCCGCGTGAAGCGGACCCACTTCCTCTATCACGGCACGCTGCTCTACGACTTCGACCTTGCACTGATCGCCGCGTGTCTCCGCACGGCCCCGCGGCAACCCGAGTATCGGCAAGAGCGCGACCACGCCAACTTCGTCACCAATCTGCCGCTAGCAAAATCAACGCTCATCACCGCGCTCGACACCGCCTGGCCGACGACGGGTGAACTTAGCGCTTGGCCCAAGTCGCGCGTCTCCGAAGTGGTGCGCGAACGGTATCAAAGCGACGACTGGCGGATTGCTTAGAGCGCCAACGGATGCGGGATTTTGCTGCCGGCTCGCACAACAGCGTCGCTACCTGAAAATCGCAAATTGCCGCTAGATTGCGTGTTTCGACGGCGGATTCCTGGACGGCCCGAACGATTGTCGTCTAACAACCGGCAAATTGGCCCAGTGGATGTCGAAGAGATATGATGGGATTGTCCGAGATTGTCACACTCGAAGTATTTTCTGATCGGCTGGAGGTCTGGTGATGAGCGTGCGTGAACAAATTCTGCAAGATGCCTTGGCCCTCTCGGTGGAGGATCGGACGTTTGTCGCGGAGCAGCTCGAGCGGAGTCTGGATCACGGGCAGTTTGCGTCGCCGGAGATCGCGGCGGCCTGGACGGCGGAAATCGATCGGCGGATCGCGGCGTATGAGCGTGGCGAGTTGCAAGCGGCAGATGCCGAATTGTCCGTCGAGCGGATGCGCGCGTTTCTTGCCGATCATCGGACGCGCAAAGTGAATTCGTGAAGCTCACGATTCTGACCGCCGCCAAATTGGAAGCTGCCGAAGCGGCGGCGTGGTACGACGACCGGCGTCGCGGGCTGGGTGATGAGTTTCTTGCGGAAGTGGCCGATGCATTCGACCACATTCGCCACGATCCGCAGATGTCCACGCGGCTCGAAGCGTATTCCGGCACGCACAATGTGAGGCGTTACGTGCTGAAGCGGTTCCCTTATCTGATTGTGTACGCTTGCCTGGCCGAGGAGACACTCGTGGTGGCAATTGCCCACGTGCGACGCAAGCCTCTGTATTGGTTGGAGCGGCTTGGCCCGTAGTCGCCGAATCCTGCGACGCACGACGGCCGATGGAAAGTGACAATGGCCAACAATTTCAACCCTACCGATCCGCCTTCCGCCGCCGGCGTTGGCGGCGTTCGTTTTCCTTGCGGCGCTCGCTTGTGGTGCGGCGGTCCTTTTCGGCGTCGCGTTTCTCGATGAGCCGTTCGAGTTCTTTCGGTACTTGCAGGCGTTTGGCCATGGCGTGTCTCTAAATGAAACCTAGCTCACGATCGGACAACTATTGATCGCTGATGATCGAGTCGCCGCCCCACGCGGCGCCGTCCGAAACCTCGGCAGGTCCAGCTTCGTAGCTCTCGCCTTCCGGCACAAATTCGCCAGAGTATTCGCCGTGGCCCCAGGCATCCGGCTGCGACAGCCCCGGGGCGAAGTAGCCGCCGTCGCCCGGCGCTGCGCATTCGCCCTGCCCTTCCGCCAGATGCTGATCCGGGAACGGCACGTGTGGCACATAGTAGGGCGGCGTCGGGGCCTCGCAGTAGTTGCAGGGGCCGCGATACGCTTCCGGCACTTTGGCACCCGGCGGAATGTATGTGCGGGCCACGCGTTTGCCATCCGGCAAATGGGGCTCATACGGCCGGTCGTTGTAGCACAACGGGCCCTTGTAGAGCTGGGTCGCCGCCCGCACCCATTCGCCTTCCTCGAAATCGTGGTAGTCGGCCGCGTAGGGCTGAATCCGCGGGACGAGCGCGATGATGACTTCCTTGCGTTCCTTGGTGACTTCCGACTTGCGGAAGAAGAAGCCCACTCGCCACAGGTCTCCGAGGTACGGCACTTTTTGCTGAGAGGTGTTGTCCAATTCGTCGATCAGGCCGCCGATCACCATGCCTTCGCCGTCGCGGAGCATGACGGCGGTCTCGAGCTCGGTCGTCTTCTTGTTGGGCACTTGCGTGATCGGATCGATCACGCCGGTCGAGACTTCCGGCCGCACGTACAAGAGCACGCGGTCGTCGCGGCTGATGCGGGGCGTGATCTTCAGCAGCACGCCGGTCTGCAGGAACTGCGGCGCCTGGGTCGATTGCAGCTCGGACGTGACCGTTGTCTGGTAGCCGAGGTCTTCGCCGACGTGGACCATCGCCTCTTGCTGATTAAGTACCAGCACTTTGGGCGAGCCGAGGGTCTTGGTGTCGTTCGTTTCCTGGAGCACCTGAATCACGGCGTCCAGGTCAGTGCCGTTGATCGTCGTGAGAAACGCGGGAGTCGCGGCGGGGTTGGCAAAACCGACGGTCTTAATGTTCACGCGGGCGCCGGCAATCCGCGCCAGCGCGTCGAAATTCACGCCGTTGTTCTGTTTGTCGTGCAGCCGGACCTGCAGGATGTGGGCCTCGATCAGCACTTGCCGCGGCGGGCAATCGACCTGGGCGATGTAGTCGGCGATTCGCGCGATGGCGTCCGGGATGTCCTCGACGACGATCATCTCCCGTGTGCGGCGGTTGTCCGTCGGATCGCTCTCGACGACCGTCATTTTGCCGATCGGCGAGAGGAAATTCGTCACGGTCTCGGAAATCACGGAAGCCGAGATGAAGTCGAGGTCAAAGATCTCGGTCACCCGGCCCTGCACGCCCGGCGAGAGCGTCGTGTCGGCGAGCGACGTCACCAGGATGATGCCGTCGCGGTTGACCCACGTGTAGTTGGCGACCGAGAGGATCGCGGTCAGCGCTTCCT
This sequence comes from Pirellulales bacterium, assembly GCA_050248495.1. Taxonomy (GTDB): domain Bacteria; phylum Planctomycetota; class Planctomycetia; order Pirellulales; family Lacipirellulaceae; genus DASYDU01. The sequence continues at coordinate 54,013 of JBFWSG010000024.1, forward strand.
CGAGCGGCACATCGCGGAGCGTGATCGAGATCACCGCGTCGATGTCGTTGGCGGCCACGATGTTGAGGTGATACGTCTGCGCCAAGAGCGCCAGCACCTTGCTGAGCGACGCGTCGCGGACCACCAGCCTGTCGATCCGCCCGCCCGCGCCTTGCGCAATGTCGACGTCGGCATCCCAGCCGGAGATCGGCAGCGTACCTTCGACGCGGGCACCGGCCGCGGTCATCGACCCGGATGCCGACTGCGGGGTGGGCAGCGACTCCGGCGCTGCCGCTCCCCGATTCGCACCCTGCGCCTGTGCGAGCCTCAGCCCGCCCGCGTAGTAGCCGGGCCGTCGACTGCGCGCTGCCGCGGGGGGCGGCGCATGGGCGACCTCCGGCGTCTCGGTGCCGCGCGCAATGCCTCTGAACGCGCGCGACGCTGGCGGCGGCTGAGACTCCGGTGATTGGGCCGCCGCCGTGGCCATGATCACGAACAGCATCAGGAGCGGGCCCCCCAGGATCGCGCAGCACCGCACGACGCGCGGTACGACGCGATCACTGACCGCTCGAAATGTCGAGTTCGTCCAACTCACGGCGTCAAATCCTTGGCCACATGCACACCATCCGAATCGATCGCAATCACCCTGAATCCATTGAGCTCGTCGCCCACATGGACCACTTGGTCTCCGACGATTGCCACGAACTCGTCGTTGCGGGTGATCATCACCTTCACGGCCTGCTGTTTGAGCCCCGAGAGCTCGTTCTCGGTCTGCGCGCGGGCTGCTTCCAGCTCGGCCTGCCGCTGGGCAGCATCTTCGCTCGAAGCGGCGGTCGATTGGGCGAGCGCCGCCTCTTCCGGTGTCGGCGGCTTGGGAAACGCCGCCGGCAACGCAAAGGGGTCATAAGCCACGACACGTTCGAAATCCGGAGCATGCCAATTGGCCACCGCGCCGGTTTTCTTCCGCTCGGCCGGCGGCACGGCGACTTGTCCGGCGGCGGGTGCAGTCGGGCTACCCGCGGCGGTGGCGGCCGGCAGGGCCGGTTGATTCACCGCGGCAACGGCCGGCGTGGACCGGCCCTGCGGCGCGTACTGGATGTACAACACGCCCGCCAACACGGCCGCCAGCACCCCGATGAGCACGAGCTTTCCGGGCGTGACGCCAGCCTGTTTCGTCCAGGAAGCCTGTTTTTTATCCACGGCTCACCTCCGCGCCGGCGGCGGCCGCTTCTTCGCTCTTGAGGCCAAAGTAGATCACGATCGTGGCCTTCATCGGATATTCGTCCGCCTGCGGATCGACGGACACCGACAGATCCTTTACCTTCGAGAGCCGCTGAATCTTCGAGAGGCGTTGGAAGAACGAGCAGATGCTCGGGAAGGCCCCTTTGCCATCGAGCATCACTTCCATCGCCGTGTACCCGTTGCCGTGAATCGATTGGGCCGGCTGGAAGTTGCTGATCTCCAGCCGCTCCTCGTGGGCAATCTCGCTCACGTGTTTGAGGAAGCTGCCCGCTTCGGCGTTGAGTGGCACGCGCGATTCGAGCGCCGCGTAACGGGCTTCGATGTCTTTCAAGTGCTCGGTCAACCGCGTGTGCTCGCGGCGGATCGCGGCGGCATTCCGCCCCATGATTTCCAGGTCTTCGATCTGGAGCTGCGTGTCGAGGATGTGTTTTTCCAGCGGCGTGTAGAACCAGTTGTAGGCCGTCGCACCGACAATGAGCACGATCGCCAGGCCTGCGTAGTGCAGCAGGCGGCCGAAGCGCAGCGATTGTTGGTCGATGACGGGCGAACTCATGGCGATCGATTCAGTGTTTGTGGGAGGCGACTCAGACGCCGATTGCAATCTGTTCCTCTACAACTCGCAGCGGACTTCATAGTCGAACAACTCCGGTCCGCCGCCGGTCCGTTCGTTGGATTTGATGAGCTTGACGTCGGCGAACAGCCCGGAGCGGAGCAAGCCGTCGTGAAACTCCGCGACAGTCGGACTGTCGAGGGCCACGCCGGTGAGCGTGACGGTTCCCGGATGGATCGCGCCCTCGGCGTCGTTTTCGATGACTTCCGTGGCCTGCAAATCGATGACCCGGCAATCGAGCACGCGCAAGCGGCCCTCGGTCCGCTGGGCGGCCTGGCTGATGACTCCGAGCAGGGCCAGCACCTGGCGCTGCTGTTCCAGCTCGCGCGCGATGGTTTGATGATGCTGGAGCCGTCCGATCTGCGCCCGCATCCGCGTGATTTCGCGGAGCATCGTCTTGGCCGGCCGGCCTTCGCGAGCGATCGCTTCGAGCTGCCGCGTCAGGGCGTGCTGCTCGTGATTTCGATACCAGCGGGCCACGGCAACCGCCGACAGCACGGCAGCCAGCACCGCGGTCCATTGGAAGACGCGGCGCCGCACCAGCCATTGACGGCGATACGAGAACGGCAGCAGATTGAGCGCTGATTTCATGCCGCCCTCCAAGCCAGCGCCGACAAAGCGAGCGCCGGACCGAATAGCGCCGCTCGTCGTCCCTGCAAAGTCTCGTCGACGCCGCGATCGAGTTGCACCTGCCAGGTGGCGACCGGCATATCGAGCGCCGTGGACAGCAGCGGCCCGATGTTTCGCACGCTGGACCCGCCGCCCATCAATAGCACCGAAGTGGGATGCTGATGGCGCCGCTGCGATTCGACGAAGCGGATCGTGCGGTTGATTTGCTCCGCGAGCGAAGCGGCGATTTCGGAGATCGCGCTCGTGACGGCGGACTGCAGCTCGCGATTGGCGCCGGCGTCGTTCGACGGTGAATCGTGCGGCGGCAATACGCCGTGGGCGTCGACGAGATGCTGTGCATGATCGCGCGAGACGCCCAGTGCCTGTTCGATTGCGGCGAGGCACTTTTGGAAATGACAATCGTGGAGCCGGCGGGCGTAGAGGGGCCGGCCGCGGCCGACAATCGCCAGTGTGGTGTTCGAAAACCCCCAGTCGACGGCGACGACGCGGTCGCCGGAGCGGTCGCGGGTGGCGAGCGTCGCCGCGCGGGCCATTGCCAGCGGCGTGCCATCGATGGCCCAGCAGTCGAGCCGGGCCCGCTGACAATCGGCGGCGACCTGGTCGATCCACGGCCGGGTGATCGACAGCACGTTGACGTTGAAGCCCTCGGACGTTTCGATGCCTTTTTCGCCGCCCAGCTCCCAGTAGTCGAACTCGATCGGCGCGCGGCGTTCGTCGTCGTCGGCCAGTTCGCCGGCGATCATCGCGCGGCGTTCGAGCTCGTCGCCCTGCGGCACTTTCAGGCCGCGGAGCTCGCAGACGTTCATCGGCAACAGGCAGGCCGCGCTGCGGCCGTGGAAGTCGCCACATTCCAGCGCAGCGACGATCTCCGGCCAGGAGGGATCGGGCTCGTCGGCCGCCAGGGCGTCGGCCTCCGGCCAGGGCTCCGGGCGCTGAATGACCGCGGCCCGGCGCAGGCGCACACCGTCCGCGGTCCGCTCCGCCTGCGCGAGCTTGACGGCATGCGTCCCCAGGTCGACGCCGATCCAGCCAATTTGAATGCCGAAAATCAAGCTGCGACTCCTCCTTGAGTCGGTGGACTATTCACTGCAATCCGTTGTGTGCTAGCGGCGAGCAAGCTCGACCGCTAAATGATCAGCACTGCGATTTAGCGTTTGGCGCCCATTTGCTTGGCCAACGATTCCATCCGCGACAGGCGGCCGTCGATCTCTTTGAGCGTCGCGGAAATATCCTGCAGGATCGGCACCGACATCTGCCCGCCGCTAAGCATGTGCTGCGGCTGCGGCGTGGTGACGATCTGGCCCCAGGCGATCGTCGGCATGGTGACGTTCGCACCAATGAACATCCCCGCGCCCACGAGGGCCGCGGCACACAGGCAATTTCGTAATCGAGTCATGGGTCTCTCTCCTTTCACGGATTGGGTCAACGCGCCAAATTGAACTATCGGGCCAACGTGGCGATATCGAACATGGGCAGCATCACGGACACGACGATCGTGGCCACGATGACGCCCATCACGACGATGATCAGCGGTTCCAAAATCGTGGCCAGCTCCCGCAGCCGGCTCTCTCCTTCTTCTTCGTAGTGGGCTCCCATCAGCTCGGTCACCATCCCGAGCGTGCCGGTCCGTTCGGCGGTGAGCACCATTTCTGCGGCCACGGGCGGCACGAAGCCCGCCTTGATCAGCGAGCTGGCCAATCCGCGGCCGTTGAGAATTGCTTCTTCGAGCTCCTTGAACAAATCGCGGTAGAGCGAGTTGCGGACCGCGTTGCGCGTGAGCTGCAGGCCTTCCAAGAGCGGCACGCCGCTCTCGATCATCAGGCCCAGGAGGCGGAACGTGCGGCCGATGTAAAACGCCCGCGTGATGTCGCGGATGATGACCGTGTTCAATAGCGCCCGGTCCCACCATCGCCGGCCGCCGGATGTGAAGCGCGAGGTTACGAGCCCGCCGATGGCCAGGACCACCAACGGCACCCAGATCCAGGTGAAATGGCGAATTACGTCGGACACCGCGACCAGCACCTGCGTCACCGCCGGCAGCGGCACTTCGAACTGCTCGAAGATATGCTGGAACCGCGGCAGCACGAACAGCACGAGGCAGGTCACCACCGACGATGACACCGTGGCCAGCAGGATCGGATACGCCAGCAGCGTGCGGATCGTGGCCCGGTTGCGGATTTCGGACCGCTGCAGCTCGGCCAGGCGGCCGAGCACTTCGGGCAACTGGCCGGCCGCTTCGCCGGCCGCGACGCTCGCCACGTAGGCGTCGCCGAAGATGTCCGATTGCAGCCGCATCGCTTCCGAAACGGCCTTGCCGCCAGTCACGTCCTCGTGGATCCGCGAGAGCACTTTGCGGACCCGTTCGTTGCTCGATTGATGGGCCAGCGACTCGAATGCGCTCGCCAGGTCGACGCCCGACTTGGTCATGATCGCCAGTTGCGTCGTGACCGAGAGCAAGTCGCGCTTTTTGAGCGCGGCCTTGTCCGCGCGTTTGCCGAAAACGGCCCACCGCGATCCGGTGCCCTTTTGGCGAACGTCGATCGGGAAGAGCGATTTTTCGCGGAGCGCGCGCTTCGCCGCATCGACGTCGTCGGCGTCGATCATGCCGGTTTGGATGTCACCGGAGTTCGATTTGGCGGTGTAGTTGAATTGCATGTTGGGGAGTGAATAGGTGAGTAAGCGACTTGCCAAGCCACCGACACCTACTCACTTACTGACCTACTAACTCTTCTTACCCACTCACTCTGTTCCACAAGTATTGCTTATTCGAAATAGGCCACGCGCATCACCTCGTCGAGGCTGGTTTGTTCCTTTTCTGCGAGTCGGATGCCTTGTTCCAGGAGCGTCTTTCCGCCGCTGCGACGATAACAGTCGCGGATGTCGTCGGAGCCGGCACCGCGGCCCACCAGCTCGCGGATTTCGCGGTCGACAACCATCACTTCGTAAATACCGGTACGACCGACAAAACCGGTATCGTGGCACTTGGCGCAACCCTCGCCGCGGACAAAGCTGCGGCGCTGATCGCCCTTGTAGTGAATCGTTTCCAAGAGCTCGCGCGACGGATATGAGAACGTCTTGCAGCTCTGGCACACGGTGCGGATCAGCCGCTGGGCGACGACGCCTACCAGCGCCGCCGCGATCTTGAACGGCTCGATGCCCATGTCGATCAGACGATGAATCGCGCCAGCGCAATCGTTGGTGTGGAGCGTACTCAGCACCAGGTGGCCCGTGAGCGCGGCCTGGACTGCGATCTGGGCGGTCGGCACGTCGCGAATCTCGCCGATCATGATGATGTCCGGATCCTGGCGCAGGATCGAACGCAGCGCCGAGCTGAACGAGAGCTGCCGCGTCTCGTCGACCTGGATCTGGTTCACGAGCTCGACCTGGTACTCGACCGGATCTTCCACCGACACGACGTTGCGGTGGACGTTCTTGATCAGCTCCAGCGCCGAGTAGAGTGTGGTCGTTTTGCCGGAGCCGGTCGGGCCAGTAACGAGCAACAAACCGTAAGGCTTCGCCAACAGCGACTTGAGGTTTTTGAGCATATCCGGCGGCACGCCGAGCATGTCGAGATTGAACGTGAGATTCTCCTTGTCGAGAATACGCAGCACGATCTTCTCGCCCAGCACCGTGGGCAGCGTCGAGACGCGGAAGTCGACTTCGCGGCCCTCGACGGTCACCTGGAAGCGGCCGTCCTGCGGCTTGTGGTGCTCGGCGATGTCCATTTTGCCCATGACCTTGATGCGCGAGACAAGCGCCGCGTGCATGTCACGCCGCGGCCGCAGTGCCTCGTACATCTGGCCGTCGACGCGGAAGCGGACGACCGAGAACTTGCGGCTGGGCTCGATGTGAATATCGCTCGCTCCACCCTTGATGGCCTGCATCAAGAGATAGTTCACGAGGTTGATGATCGGACTGCCGTCGACCAGGGCCTCGACGTTCATCAGGTCGACGTCGGTCCCGTCGGCCTGGAGTTGAACGGCGCCCTCGTCGATGTCGGCCGTCACCGTGTCGACTTCGAAGCCTTCGTCGTAGCAGCGGGGTAGCGCCCGCTGGATGCTGCTGCGGAAGGCGAACACGGGCCGCACGCGGAGGTGCGTCACCCGTTCGATTTCGTCGATCTGTTCAAGATTCTGCGGATCGGCCATGGCCACGCACAGCGACTCGCGGACCTTGAACAAGGCCAGCACGTCGAGCCGTTCGGCGATACGGCGGGGAACGATCCGCACGGCCACGGGGTCGATGATCCCGTCGCGGAGCCGAGTGGCCGGCACGGCGAGGTGACCTTCGATGAAGGGCAGGATCGCGTCTTCCTGGACCATGCCCATGTCGACTAGCGTTTCGCCCAGCCGCAGGCCTTTTTGCGAACCCTCGGCCAAAGCCCGATCGAGCTGTTCCGGCGTGATCAGCGCGGCGCCGACGAGCATCTGGCCGAGCGTCGCGGGGCGCGGCGGGGGCGCAACGACGGCAACGGCAGCTTTTGTGTTTTCGGTGGTGACCGCGGTCATGCCAGAAAGCTCCGAATCGCGCTACCCGTGTCGCCAAACACTTCGAACCGTGTGCCCACGCCGGTCAACTTCAGCACTTCGCTGCAAAGGTGGCCGGGGTTGGCGAGTTTCATCGCGCCGCCCAGCCGCTGGCATTCCTCGTGGGTGTCCAGCAGTAGTTCCAAGCCCGCGCTGTCCATGACCGCCACACCTTGCAAATCGAGCACCACCCGCGGTTGCCCCCGTTTCAAGCAAATCTCCAACACTCCCGACAGCTCGGAGACGTGCTCGCCGCTGATGCGGTCGCCGCCTCCCACGACGTCGATCGCGCCTTGTCGTTTGTGTTGGAACATGGGGGTAAGTCGTCAGTGGTCAGTCGTTGGTTGTCAGTTGCATTTGAGAGTGCGTCGCGTTAGCCGAGTGGTAGCACCACCTGGAACGTGCTGCCTTTGTCGATTTCGCTTTCCACGGATACGCGGCCGCCGTGCAGGCGTATCACTTCCTGCACCAGTGCCAGGCCCAGGCCGGTGCCTTTCTGTTCCTGCACCCGTGGATCGTCGCTGCGGAAGAACTTGTCGAACACCTTCGGCAATTCGTTCTCCGCGATGCCGACGCCGGTGTCTTCCACGTCGATCTCCAGGTTCTGATCCGTTGCATGGACGCGGAACGCGACGCGGCCGCCGGACGGCGTGTACTTGACCGCGTTGCCCAGCAGATTCACCAACACCGTGGCGATCTTGTCCTTGTCGATCCGCGGCTCGGGCAGCTTCTCGGCGATCGACACTTCGAAGGTGAGCCGCTTCTCGTCGATCTGCGGTTTGACCTTGGCGATCACTTCCTTGAGCATGCGATGCAGGTCGGTAACCAGCTTGTTGAGCGAGAGCGAGCCGACTTCCATGCTGCTCACGCTGAGCAAATCGTCCACGAACCGTGCCAGCCGCGTCGCTTCGGCGTTGATCGTGTTCAAGAACTGCTTCTGCTGCTCGACGTCGATCATGTCGGCCAGGGCCAATGTTTCGGCGTAGGCTTTGATGTTCGCCAGCGGCGTCCGCAGCTCGTGCGTGGCGGTGTCGACGAACGAATCGCGCATCTCTTCGGCCAGCTTCTGCTGCGTGACGTCCCGGATGATCCAGACGTGGCACTCGTGATGCACACCGCCCACGATGCAGATCGGGTGGCGGGCGACGCGGACGACGCGGCGCTGGCCGTCCTCCACGCGGGAAAGCTCCGTGACGACTGGCCGGTCCTTGCTCTCCGCCGACAGCAGCGCGTCGTTCGCGGTGAGCTGCCAGTTCTCGATCAAGAGGTCGGTCATCTTGGGCGCGCTGCCGGGTCCGTAGTTGGACTCGCTCGCGCCGACGATGTCCTTCATGCCGAGAATGGCCGCCATCGGCAGATTAGTGTACGTGAGCTGCCCGACGGCATCGGTCGTGGCCACGCCGTCGGGAATACTGTTGAGCACCCCGTCCAGCCGGCCCTGCCGGCCCTTGGCGAGCGACTGCTGAATCTGCTGTCCCAGTTCGCCCCCCTGGCCGCCCGCTGTCCGCTGCCGGACCACGCGATTCCAACCCATCGCCGCGGCGCCTACGCCCGTTACCGGGGCGAGCTCGCAGCTCTCGACCGACGGGCTCATCGCCACGCGCGACAGCTGTTGTTCGATGTCCGCAACGGGGCGAACCATTCGGTTCAAGAGCACGGCGCCGACGACCATGCAGCCGGCCGGACCGAGGATCGCCAGCGGAGCGTGGTGGGCCGCGCTCGACAAATAGGTCCACAGGCTGGGCTGTGCGACGCCCAGCACCAGGGTGCCAAACGACTTGTCGCCGGCTTCGAGCGGCGTGCGATACTCATCGATCAGCAGCCCGTGGGGGTCGGTGTATTCGAGCCGCAGCGTGTCGCCCCATTGCTCGCTGCTGCCTTCCTGCTCTGCGGCCTGCTTGCCAACGAGCGCCGGATCCGAATGGGCGACATAAATCCCCGTCTTCGACAGCACCGCGGTGTAGAGCGCGTTCGATTGCGATTTCACCTCCTGCATCAACGGCTGCAATTGGGAATCGCCATGGCGCATGTACTCGCGGGTAAGCCGCGACGAGGCACGACCCAGCGATCGCAAGCTGGCGCTTTCGCTGCGCGTCTGATTGACCGACCGCGCCACGTAAAACGCACCGGCGGCGAGCCAGACGACTGCCGTCAAGCCGAACAGCAGGAAATAGGCCGTCACCCGGCGCGGCAAGCGAAGTGTTAGTGCAGGCTGGGTCATTCGGATTCCGTTCCGAGCCGAGTTGTGACGAGTACGTGCCGCTAGCCGACTTTCGAGGCAAGCGACTCTTCTATGCAAGTCAGTAGTTCGCTGGGGCTGAAAGGCTTGGGCAGTGCCGCCGACATGCCCAGCCGCTGACGCAGCTTGGCGACGTCGATCTCCATGCACTTAGCCGTGAGCAAAATGAACGGCGTGTGGACGTGATCGGGCATCTCGCGGATGTGCTCGCAGAGCTGGATGCCCGTCATCTTGGGCATCTGCTGATCGGAGAGCACCAGGTCGTAGCGACCGCGCTGCAAGGCATCGATCGCTTCGCGCCCGTTGCTCACAGCGGTGACCTGGTAACCGGCCCGCGTGAGGTTGAAGCAAATCACACCCGAGAGCGCGACGTTGTCTTCGACCAGCAGGATTTTGCCTTTGTCGCCGCTCATCTCAAATTCTCGTCCTTGGTCCGTCGTTCGGGTGCTAGCACAACGCAACGCCGAAAAACTCTAGTTCTCCAAAACACGTTTATCGGCCGAGGTCGCCCGCAATCTTTTGGTAATCGGAACAATCAACCCAGTCACTATGTCGCCCGTAAGTTGTTCGATCGACGCAATTCATGCATCTTGAATGCATTCACTGCATTCATTAGTAGGTGTTGTAGGCGACCGGTGTGTCGCTGTTGTCCGAATCGGAAGAGTTCACGATGAATTCGCCAGTTTGGTAGTCGTATCGCCAGCCGGTCGTAGCGCCCGCGTTCACCCCAAGTGGCGTTACGCCAGCATTGGTCACGTCAACGTTGGCATTCTTGTTCCCGACGGGACAGGTCGGGAATGTGCCGCGGAGATAGGGAGTGATCGCCGATTTGAACGTGGCTTCGTTCGTGCCCGGAAAGTCGCCGCCGTTTTCGGCGGCATAGCGCTCGATCGCGTCGCGGACGACGCTTAACGTTTGCCGCAGACCGTTGTCGGTCGCGGTACCCGAAGTACCGAGCAGCTTCGGCGCGGCGACGGCGGCGAGGATCCCCAGGATCATCACCACGACGACCAATTCAACCAGTGTAAAACCCTGACGCTTTTCCATCTCAATAGTCCCCCAACGAACTAAAATCTGACCCAGCTTTGCCTAACAACGTTTTGCCTCGATTTTCACCGCCGGAGACGGCGAGTGGCGTGAATGCGCCAGCCACTTCTCGCTGATAGGCGTTTTTCTGCCCTCATGGGAACCGTAGCTTGCGAAATGTTTTCGCGATAAAGATTCCACCGGAAAATTGGCCGAACCGCCGGGTGTTCGGACGCGGCGTAGCTCGATTGAGGGATCGTTGTCCGCCCTGCCGCGACTTCCTGGCGACTTTGTTTCCGCACGACGCGTTGCATTCGCCACAAGTGACAACATCGCTACATTCGCCAGGAAAATCCTTGCCCGCGGCATGCGCATATCCGCGAGGAATTGCCGCGCGGCGAAGTGTTTCGAGCTATGTTTCCAATAGTTCCATCGGAGGGGCAAATCGTTTCTACTTCTACCGCGATGCGCATCTCGCTGCTTGTGTTCGACGCGTCGATTCGGCAGCACACCCGAGTGCGGCGATCGTCGCGCGCGGATCGCGCAGGGTTGGCCGGCTTCACGATCATGGAACTGGTCGTGGTGTTGCTGGTGATGGGTATCGTCGCCGCGATCGCGACGCCCAGCTTCTACGTGTCGCTGCAGTATCACGAGTTGGAAACGGCGGCCCGGAGGGTCGTGCTCGACCTGGAACAAGCCCGGCACACCGCCCAGGTCAAAAGTCAAACGCAAACGCTGACATTCACTTCGGCAACGACGTACTCGCTGTCGGCGGGCGTTGCCAGTCTGAAGAGCAAAGGCGAGACGTACCAGGTAAAACTTGCCAGCACTCCATATGAATTGGACGGTGTGACTCTGAATCTCGGCGGTGCCACGGCGATTTCGTTCGACGGCTACGGCAGCACGACGACCAGCGGCACAATCGTGCTCGCGCGCGGCGATCGTACGCGGACCTTGACGCTCAACGGACCCTCCGGCACGATTTCCTACAGCGATCCATGAGTGGGACGATGCGGCAGGCAATCCACCCAATCCGATGTCGGCGCCGCGGTCACACCCTGGTCGAGCTGATGACCGCTGCCGTGTCGAGTGGCATGCTGCTGGCCGGACTGGGGTCCGTGATGCTGATTGCCAACCAAGTCGCCAACACGCCCGTCGCGTCAGCCGAACGCGTTGCCGCCGCCAAGGCCGTCAGCGACCTGGCCAACGATTTGCGCTATTCGACGTTTCTGATCGCGCGAACCTCCCACGCGTTGGAGTTCGTCGTCGCCGACCGCAACAACGACGGTTCGGGCGAACGGATTCGCTACGAGTGGTCGGGCGTACCGGGAGCGCCCCTCTTGAAGACGACCAACGGCGGCACGCCCGTCGCTGTCGTGAATTCAGTGCAGGACTTCCAGTTGACCACTTCCACGACGGCGGAAACGACTTCCTACAACGCCAACGTGGATTCGGCGGAAACCATGCTGACCGGTTACACGGTCTCGCCGTCGAGCTCGGTTTACGACATCACGCCGACCAGCTTCTTCGCACAGCGGCTCGATCCAGCCTCATTTTCGGGCGCGCCCGCGGGCGCAACGGCCTGGAACGCGACCCGCGTCGAATTCGTCGCGCAAAAGCAGGGGGACGGCGAGACGCTCCGCGTGCAGGTTTGCAGTGCCGGGGATCCCGCGAACCGGCCGACGGGCGAGGTGCTCGGCGAAACAACGATTCTGGAAGACACGATGGCCGGCGGTCTCGCGTGGCGCACGCTGAATTTCCCCAGCCCGATCCGCGGGCTCGCGCTGCACCGTCCCTACAGCCTCGTGTGGCGTGGCACCAGCGGCGAATCAGGCACATCCGCCCGGCTCGCCCGCGACACGACTGCCACGACGGGCACCAGCCAATCTAGCGACGCCGGCGCGACTTGGAACTATGTCGCGCCCCAATGCGTTTACTATCGCCTCTACGGCACTTATACGTCGCCGGGCACAGCCGTCAACGTCACCCGCAACTACGCCACGCGAGTGGGGGCCAGTTTGCAGACTGGCGACTCGGCGCCGTCGCGGATCGACGCCAGCGTGCCCCTCTTGAACCGTCCGGAATTGCTGGCGGCCTATTGGCGCGCGGATTTTGACTCCAATCCAACGACGATCGACCTGACGCGCGACGGCACCAACGACTGGACCATGGCCGGCGGCGCGAGCTTCAACAACGGTTCGCTGGTCGCCGGCATGTGGCAGTCGAACGGCTCGCTCGAATCGCGCCCCAAGAACAACTTCACGACCGCCACGATCGTCGAGGCCCGCTGCCGCAACACGGGCGTCGGCGGAAACGGCGCCGAACTGAAGATTCAAGTCGATCGGCAGGCGGGCACCCATGCCCCGCTAATTGTCCGCGTCCAACGTCAGGCGGACGGCTCCCAGACACTTACGTTGTACGGCAAATCGAACGACGCGACCGAGGTCAAGCTCTGCGAGCGCAAAAATCTTGCCAACGACTTCGTCCGCTATCGACTGACGATCCTGCCGGCGAACAATCTGGTCAACCTGTCGATCAACGACCAGAACGAAGGCACGTACACCTATTCAACTTTCGCGCCCACGAACGACGATCGTTTCCTGACGTTCTGCGCCAACACCAGTACCGCCGAGTACGACTATGTGGAAATGCGCGTCGCAGAATAGTCGCCCTCGCACGGCAGTGGGGTGGCATGCCTTCGCCGCATCGCGGCGTAGTCATGATCGTGTCCCGTCGACACATGCTCATGCGGCTGCGCCGCGAGAGCCTGCCACGCGGCGCCGCGGGCTGACGCTGATGGAAGTCGTGATCTCGACGTTAATCGTCGGCATGATGACCGTCGCCGCGCTGAGCGGCCTCGGTTCCGCGACTCGCTCGGGCCAATTGGCGGGAAATCGAGGCATCGCGCATGGCCTGGCCGACGATTTGATGAGCGAGATTCTCAACGCAGCCTACAGCGACCCCAGCGGCACGGCCGTCTTCGGCCTGGAAACGGGGGAAGCCGCGCCGCGCACCAATTTCGACGACATCGACGACTTCAACGGCTGGAACCAGAAGCCGCCCAAAGCCGCCAATGGCACGACGATCGCCAATCGCGCCGATTTCCGGCAGCGCGTTACGGTGGAAAAGGTTTCGCCGTCGAATCCGACGTCGGTTGTCGCCGGGTCCGACCAGGGCGCCAAGCGGATCACCGTCATCATCGAGTGCGACGACGTCGAGCTGGCCACCCGGTGCGCGGTCGTGACCGATTCGACGGAATAGAGACGACCCGGAGTTCCCATGCCGATACCACGGACCAATTCACAGCGCCGCGGCAGCGTGTACCTGGCGGTGTTGGCAACATCGATGATCGCCGGTGTGTTGGCGTTTTCGGCTCTGGCACTGCAGCGGGTCCAGAATCGGATGCTCGGCGCGTCGGCGGAAATCCACCAAGCCCAGCTCAACGCCGAAGCGGCCATCCAGATGGGACTGCTCGCCATCAAGAGCGATCCCAATTGGCGCAGCAGCAATCCGCACGGCAACTGGTTCGTCGACCGCGATCTCGGCGCTGGCACGTGCACGCTCTCGGTCACCGATCCGATCGACGCGAATCTTGCCGACAGCGCGACGGAGCCGATCTTGATGACCGGTATCGGCACGGCCGGCCAGGCGGTGCAGCGCGTGGTGCGAACCGTCGATGCCTATCCAAAAGCGCTCGAATGCCTGCGTTCGAGCATCGCCGCCGGCGGAGACATCTCCTTGAGCGGCTGCGCGCTGCGGGCCAGCAACTCGGGGGTAATAACGGCGAACACGATCGCGGCGAGCGGCGGCAACATCTATGGACGGGTGCAGGCCACATCGATCAGCGGCGGCACGTACCGGAATTCGACCACACAGGTCCCGGCTGCGGACTTGCCGACGATGCCCGATTGGTCGACCGTGTTCGACTACTACAGGAATAATGGCACGGAGATTCCGATTACGTTTGTCGACAGTTCGATGGGGAATCTGGTCCGCAACGGCAGTTTTTCGGTGAATGATAGCTACTGGACCGGGACCCCGACCGGCGCCCCCGCCGCCACGATTACCCGCACGACATCGCTGGGGACCTACCGCACGGGCGCCGGCGGCTTGCGAGTTTCCAGCCGTGCCGCTTGGAACGCCGGCGCTGCGCAGCCGTTCGACGCGTATGTCAAAGGTGGCCAATCCTATCAGATCACGGCGTACATCAATCACCTAAGCATCAACTTGCTGAGAAACTTCCGGGTTCGCATCGTGACCAAAGGCACAGGCTCGTCCGAGACGACGGCAAGCAGCAGCGACATTACCGTGCTGGGCGTTCCCCTGACTTTCCTGCCGATCACGGCGACCGTGACGGCGCCCGCCTGGAGCGGCGACTTGGAGTATGCGTATGTCATCGTTTCCGGCGGCACATCGAACACCGGAGACTTCTACGTCGACGACGTAACGATCCAAGACACGTCGACCGGACGGTTCATCTTTCGCGAAACGCTTGGACCGGGGGTAAATTCCGTCGGCGGCTCCGCTAACGCCCAGGGGCTCTATTGGATCGACTGCCAGGGCAATCGCATTGTGATCGAGCGCTCCCGGATCAAAGGCACGCTGCTTCTAATTAATCCCGGCGCCGGTTCGATGATCGGCTCCGGACCGATCAACTGGTCTCCCTCGATCTCCGGTTATCCGGCGCTGATGGTCGACGCCGATACGGCTGCGAACGCCGATTTCACAATCGCCGCCACGAATCGACCGCTCAGCGAGGGCGACGACGGCGTCAACTACAATCCGGCCGGCATGAGCCACGAAGTGTTTGGCACCGATTCCGACCTGGCGGACACTTATCCGTCGGAGATTCAGGGGCTGATCCTCGTGCGCGACGACCTCACGTTTCAAAACAACTCTCTGGTGCGCGGCTCAGTGATCGTCGGCGACCAAATCACCGCCACGTCGGGCAGCCTCGACGATGACTTCCGGCCGGATGCGCTCTACAGCCCACCGCCCGGCCTAACCGACACGCCCAAGCACCTCACGCGGCCCCTCTCAATGCGAAAGCTGGTCGGGCCGTAGTTGGTGTCAGTCATTGGTTGTCAGTTGTTAGAGCCAGTTACAGAACCGGTGTGCCGCTCATGAATGCAGTGAATTCGCCAGGAGACTTGCTTGCGTTGCGGTCGCGAGCGGGGTTCTGTTTCTGGTTCTAGTTGTCAGTTGATAGTGGCGGAGGGGACCGTCACAATGCATTTGAGTCACGACTGACCACTAACTACCAGCTACTGACTGCGCACCACTTCCATTGCACCGCCGACCACTGTTAAATCTGCTCGAGTGCTATCGCCACGCGTTTCCTAGTGAGACGGACGTGGTCGATCGCATCGTCGCACTGGTCGAAGCGCACGCCGACTGCTTCGAGCGGACTTGCCGTCCCGGCCACATCACGGGCGCTGCCTGGATCGTGTCCGCCGACCGCCACCGCTGCCTCCTGACCCACCATCGCAAGCTCGACCGCTGGCTGCAGCTGGGCGGCCACGCCGATGGCGAGACTCAAATCGAAGAGGTCGCGCTCCGCGAAGCCCGCGAGGAGTCGGGCCTGGCGAGCTTCAACATTGTGCCGATCGCCGGGGCGCTACTGCCGCTGGACCTCGACGTGCACCAGATTCCGGCCCGCTTCGACGTGGCGGGCAATCTCATTGAAGACGCCCACGAACACCACGACGTTCGTTTTCTGCTCATCGCCCACCCGGGCCAGGAAATCGCAGCCAGCGACGAGTCGCACGAAATCGGCTGGTTCACCAGCGAAGAAGTGCTGCGGCTCACTAGCGAAGAGAGCGTGCTGCGGATGCTCTACAAGGCGGCGGCGATTTTGGATTAAATTTTGCCTTCAATCGTTGCGGCACGGACCACTTGCCAGGCCTTGAGCTTTTCGGCAAAGGAGCGGCCGGCGTCGGCGGGGCTGGTCGACGGAAGGCGGCCGAGAGTGAGTTCTCGACCCAAAGATTCTACCTTGGTCTGGGCGTGGCGGCGGAACGCAGTTTCCGACTTCTGGCCGTTGAAAAGATGTGGCGGATCTGTTGGTGGCGGTCGAGAAAGGTGCAAAAATCGTTGGCGATTTCGGAGTCGCGGCGGATCGCTGTGTCGAGACTGCCAGGGCGCTCGCAGGCGTGGAGGACATCCGACACGGCGATGCGATGCTCTTGCAGTTGCCGAGTGCGTTCTTCGTAGGATAGCTCGAGTCCGGCGCCGAAGAGCTCACCCATGATCCGCCAAAAGGCGTTTTGCGGGTGGCCGTAATACTTTTGTTTCGCCAGCGAGGCGACACTGGGCATCGAGCCGAGCACCAGCACCCGCGCGTCGAGGGCGGCGATCGGCGGCAACCCGGTGAGGAGCGTGGACGTATCGGCTGGCTTGGGCATCGCGAATTCGTCGTGATTTGCGGACGGGCGCGGGCGGATTGGCGTTTGCTCTGACAAACAGCCGCGTACTCATCGCGGTGTCGTGGCCGACACCGGCAACGGGGCATCGTGCCCCTGTTCGATTGTCGCGTCGCGCGTTAAGTTGTCCAGCAGTCGCGGACCGGCACGGAGCTGCGTTGCGACGGGAGAATGCCACGATGTCCACTGCCACCGCCTTCGGTCTCACGAAAATCCGCCGCGACAATGTGCCGGAAGGGCAGTCGCTGTGTGAATACTGCACGGCCAAGTGCTGCCGGTACTTCGCACTGCCAATCGAGACGCCCGAAACCTTTGAGGACTACGAGTTCATCCGTTGGTTCTTGCTGCACGACCGGGCCACGATTTTCCGCGAGGACGAGGACTGGTATCTCCTCGTCCACACGACGTGTGAGCACCTGCAGGCGGACAACCGCTGCGGCATCTACGAGACCCGGCCGCAAATCTGCCGCGACTACACGACCAAAGACTGCGAGTACGACGACGACTGGACGTACGATTTCTACTTGGAGACGGCTGACCAGGTGGCCGAGTACACCGAAGCCGTGCTGAGAAAGAAGGGCAAGCGGATGCGGAGTCCGAAGCCGGCGCTGCTGCCGATTATCTAATTCACCACAGAGGACACGGAGTACACGGAGGAAGTCAAGGTAAATTCAAATTGCAAAATGTGAATTGCAGACTGCAAATTGAAAAGGTTCCGCAACTTTCATTTTTCGATTTGCATTTCGAATTTTGCAATTTCTTTTCTCCTCTGTGATCTCTGTGTCCTCTGTGGTTCCTCCAAGGCCTTTTTGCTGAGCTGATCCGTGGTTGACGAGTCTGAAGAGTCTGAAGAACCAGAAGAGCCCATTGAGAGAATTCAACCTCGCACGCTGAAGGGTTTTCGCGACTATTTGCCCGAGGCGATGCTGCCGCGCGAGCGAATCATCGACACGGCCCGGCGGGTATTTCGTTCCTACGGCTTCAGTCCGATCGACACGCCGGCCCTGGAATATCTAGAGATCCTGCTCGGCAAGGGAAGCGACGAGACGGATAAGCAGCTCTACCGGTTTCAGGATCATGGCGGCCGCGACGTCGGCCTGCGATTCGACTTGACGGTGCCACTGGCTCGGTTCGCGGCGCAGCACATCGGCGAGCTCGGCACGCCGTTCAAGCGCTATCACATTGCCACGGTCTGGCGGGGCGAGAACACCCAGCGCGGCCGGTACCGCGAATTCATGCAGTGCGACTTCGACACAATCGGCACCACGAGCGTGGCGGCCGACATCGAGACGATTCTGGTCGTCAACGACTTGCTCTCGGCGCTGGCGGTCGGCGGCTTCACGATCAGCGTCAATCACCGCGGCATTCTCACCGGACTGATCGGCAAACTGGGGCTGGCGGACAAAACGGTCGACGTGCTTCGGTCGCTCGACAAGCTCGGCAAAATTGGGGCCGCGGGTGTCGCAGACGAGCTGTCGCGCGTCGCCGGCACGACGTCCACCGACAACGAGCAGTTGCTCGCACTCACGACGCTCGCCGGCAGCAATGACGCAATGCTCTCGGAGCTCGCAAAGCTCGTCGCGGGGAGCGAGACCGGGGAAGCGGGCGTCGCGCGGCTGCGCGAGGTCGTCGAGGGCGTCGCGGCGGTGCTCACGCCCGGCGCGGCGGAGCGGGTACGGATCGAGCCATCGATTGCCCGCGGTCTCGACTACTACACGGGCCTCGTCCTGGAAACGACGCTCAACGACCTGCAAGACGTGGGCAGCATCTGCAGCGGCGGGCGCTACGACAATCTCGCCGAGCTGTACACCAAGGAACAGCTTCCCGGCATCGGCGCGTCGCTCGGCCTCGACCGGCTGCTCGCGGCGATGGAGGAACTAAAACTCATCGAGCCGGTCCGCACGCCGGCCCCGGTGTTCATCCCATTTTTTGACGCCGCGCGGCTCTCCGACTATCAGCGCCTGGCCGCGGAGTTGCGGGCCGCCGGGCTGGGCGCCGAAGTCTATCCCGAGGCCAAGAAGCTCGGCAAGCAGCTGCAATACGCCGACAAGCGCGGCTTCCGCGTGGCCCTGGTAGCGGGCGCCGACGAGTTTGCCGCGGGCGAAGTCCAGGTGAAGAATCTGGCCTCGGGCGAGAGCAAAAGAGTGTCGCTTTCGAGCGGGTCGGCGGAGCTGGTGGCAGCGGTACGTGATGTGATAGGAAGCGGTTAGATTTTGGCAGTTCGCTTTTAATCGGGCATTTTTGTATGCTGTCTGGCTGACGTCCCATGGCTAACAGCTAAGAGCTTCTTCCCCCATGCACCGCGACAACCACTACGAGGCGGCCTTTGAAGCCTACTTGCGGCGCAAGCGGCTCGCGTACATCGCGGTCGACGAGGCGCGGCGGAGCCTGGTGCCGGATGGCTCGCTCAAAAGTCTCGACTTCGTCGTCTCGCCGCCGCACGGGCCGGCCTGGCTGGTCGACGTGAAAGGGCGGCGGTTCCCGTCGGGCGACGAGCACCAACAATATTGGAAAAACTGGTCGACGCGCGACGATCTGCGGAGCCTCGCCGCCTGGCACCGGCACTTCGGCGAAAACTTCGTGCCGCTGCTGGTGTTCGCCTACCACCTGGTGGGCAGCCGTTCGCCGTTGCCAGTCGAGCAGCTGTTTGAGTTTCGCGGCGGGCACTACGGCTTTGTGGCGGTGCGGCTCGCCGACTTCATACCCCACGCCCGGCCCCTTTCGGACCGCTGGGATACGGTCGCCATGCCGGTGGGTGAATTCCGCCGGGCCGGCCGGTCGCTGGCAGACCTGCTCCAGGCGCCGGCGGCCACGGCCTGTGAAACAGGATTGTCGTCGACAGATTGGCAGCCGCTGGCGCCCTGCTTAGAATGGGAGCATCAGCCGCACCAGGAACTCCTTGCCGAGTGAAATTCCATGTCGCATCTTTTGCTGCTGGCCCGCGTAACCGAACACGACGTTTCGATCCACGTCAACTCAGGCACGCATAGCGCTTCCTGGGCGCTGGTGCTGTTCTGCGCGATTCTCGGGCTCTTGGTCGCGCTCAATCCGCCGCGGCGCACGAGCGAGATCAAGAAAAAGGAATAGCGGCGCACGCACCGCTACGCGGCCGTCGTGATACTCGGCGCGTGGCCCTTCGCCTGGCAGAAATTCGCAATCGCGTCGATGACCGCGCCCTGCTCGGCCGCGGTCAGTTCCGGATACACCGGCAGCGACAACACCTCGCGGGCCGCCCGTTCGGTCGCCGGCAGCATGCCCTCGCGATAGCCGAGCGGTGCGAAGCACTTCTGCAGATGGAGCGGCACCGGATAGTAGACCGCCGTGCCGATCTGCCGCTCGCTAAGATGCTTTTGCAGGGCGTCGCGGCGACCGCCGGTCACGCGGACCGTGTATTGATTCCAGACGTGATTCGCTCTCTTGGAGACTTTTGGCGTGACAATCTGACCCGCCAGGCTGCGCCGTGCAAACTCGCTCTCGTAACGCTCGGCATGCTTCGCGCGGGCGGCGCTCCACTGGTCGAGATGCGGCAGCTTCACGGCGAGCACCGCGGCCTGGAGCGCGTCGAGCCGGCTGTTGACGCCGACGTGGTGATGGTAGTAGCGCGGCTGCTGCCCGTGGTCGCGCAAGATTCGCAGCTTGGCGGCCAATTCGCCATCGTTGGTCGTGATCATGCCGCCGTCACCAAAGCCGCCGAGGTTCTTCGTGGGATAGAAGCTCAAGGCACCGCACCAGCCGAGACCGCCGGCCCGCTTGCGACCAAACTCCGCGCCGATCGCCTGGCAGGCGTCCTCGATGATGGGAATGCCGCGGGCGGCGGCGGCGATCTGGCGAATCTCGTCCATTGCCGCACACTGGCCGAACAGATGGACCGGAATGATCGCTTTGGTCCGCGTGGTAATCTTGCCGATCAGGTCGCCCGGGCTGATGTTGAACGTCACTGGGTCGATGTCGACGAATACCGGCCGCGCGCCGAGCCGCCACACCGTGCCGGCCGTGGCGAAGAACGTAAAGCTCGGCAGGATCACCTCGTCCCCCTGCCCGATCCCCAGCGCCATCAGCGGCAACAGGAGCGCGTCGCTACCCGACGCGCAGCCGACGGCGTGCGCCGTGCCGCAATAGGACGCGACCGCC
Organism: Pirellulales bacterium; assembly: GCA_050248495.1. Classification (GTDB taxonomy): domain Bacteria; phylum Planctomycetota; class Planctomycetia; order Pirellulales; family Lacipirellulaceae; genus DASYDU01. The sequence goes on from JBFWSG010000024.1 coordinate 74,818, forward strand.
GTTTCGAGTTTCGCGCAGGCCGGACCGTGCACGAACGCCCCGCTGCGGACGACTTCAGCAATCGCGGCATCAATCTCGTTGCGGAGCCGGTTGTTCTCGCGCGAAACGTCGAGCATCGGGACGCTGGAAACAGACGGCGTATGCGAAGTAGCGGCAGCTAGCGTAGCGGGCATGATGATCGAATCTCCCTCGGCCTCGGTGAATGAATTGGGCCGCGAAGATTACGCCGCTCCCGCCGGTCGGGTCAATGCCGTTCGCCGCGCCGCCGGCAGTGCTATCACAGTCAAATGCTCGCCGGATTTAGTGCGAATCGCACGGACCTGTAGCGTCTGCCATGTCGTATTTTCCAGATGCAAACGACGCAAAAACCGCTACAGTCACGTGGAACGCGCTCTAGGCAGTACGGATATTCATAGCAAGTCGACCAAGAGTGCGGCGAGCCAGAGGAAGCCGGCGTAGTTGGCAGCTTTCTTCTCGTAGCGGGTGGCGATTCGTCGGCAGCGTTGCTTAACGCGGCCGAAGAAGCGTTCGATTC
>JBFWSG010000025.1:0-74018 GCA_050248495.1 Pirellulales bacterium
TCGAGCGCGATTTCGACAGACCTTGGATCGAGGGCCAGATCGACGGCGATCTGCCGCGCCGTCACGGGTCCGCAGATTTCCAATCGGCCCCGGACGAGCTGCAGTCGCGCTTCGTCGACCGGCACTTTGGTCGACAACGATTCCGGCAAGTGGAGTGCCGGCGTGCACGCAGTAACAGAGTACGCCGCCTCGACGAGCGGCCAGCGCTCTGCTGCGAACCACATTTCGCGTCCATCCGCCACACGGCACTTCGCGGCGCGACCCTGGGACACCAGCTCGCTGAAGAACGCCTTCCATTCGACCCCGTCGGCCGCAGGCAGAGCACCGAGAGAGAGGAGCGCATCGTGCAGCTCTTCTGCATCGCGGACCACCGGCCAGGCGTCGGCACGGACTCGCGCGATGGCTTCGGGATCGAGCCGCCCCAGGTCGCGGACGTCATCGACGCGAATCAATCGCCGCGCCGACACGGCCCGGGCGCGGCGTTCCTCGAGCGGCGCATCGTCGAGGAACGCGTACGGATTGGCGTTGAGCAATTGGTGGCTGAAGGGCGACGGCTCACGCGTCTCGCGGGCAACGAGCTCCACGTTGCCGGCCTCGATGTCGCCGAGCAGTTCCAGCCAGCCATCGAAATCCATCGCTTCGTGCAGGCAGTCGTGGACGGTCTGGCGGATCAGCGGATGGTCGGGCGGCTCGAGATTTTCCGGGCGATGTTCGAAACACGCGGTCTGCTGCGGGAACACGGCCGTGAGCAGGTCGTCGGCCCGGAAACGCTGCAGCGGCGGGGGCACTTTCTTTCCGCCCCGTTGCCGCAGCACGGCCAGCGCCCGCGTCACGTTCCACCGCCAGCGAATCAGAAACATCGGCACCGCCAAGAGCGCTTGCGTGAGCAGCGGCTCGGCATTTCGCGGGTTCAAAAAGTCGAACAGCCGCTCGATGGGGAAACTGTGCTGCGGCCCGACCGAGAGGACGATGCCGTTGTCGTCGGCGCTGGCCTGCAGCTCGAAGTCGAACGTGCGGCAGAAGCATTTCCGCAGAGCGAGGCCCCAAGCGCGATTCACGCGGGCGCCGAAGGGAGCATGAATCACCAGCTGCATCCCACCCGACTCGTCGAAGAATCGCTCGAACACGACGCAACGGCGCGAGGGCACGAGGCCCATCGCCGCGCCCTGCGCGGCGACGTAATTTACGGCCTGCCGCGCGCCCCATTCGTTGACGCCGTAATCGCCGGTCAACGTTGTAACTGCCCGCTCCGGTGATTCATTGGCCTGGCGCCAGATCTCTTCGCGCAGGTCGGACACTTCGGCGGAAAGCTCGGCGGTGCGGCCCGGCGCTTCGCCCAGCCAAAACGGCACGGTGGCGGGAGCACCGTGGGCATCGCGGACGGTCACCTCGCCGCCGCGGACGTGGACGATCCGCCACGAAGTGTTGCCGAGCTGAAACACGTTGCCGATCTGGCTCTCGATGGCGAAGTCTTCGTTGAGCGTGCCGACGAACGTCCGCTCGCCTTCGGTGACGACGCGATAGTCGGCCTGTTCGGGTATCGCGCCGCCGGAGGTGATGGCCGAGATGCGAGCGCTGCGGCGGGGGCGGAGTCGATGATGGATGCGGTCGCGATGCAGGTATGCGCCCGCTCGATTGGTGGCCGAGATTCCATCGCTCAAGAACTCGACCACGGTATCGAAGTCGGCACGCGAGAGATTTCGATAGGGCCAGGCCTCGCGGCAGAGTGCGAACAGCTCGTCTTCGCCCCATTCGTCGCATGCCACCGTGGCGACGATCTGCTGCGCCAGGATATCGAGCGGCGCCACGGGCGGCACGATGCGGTCGAGCCGGCCGGCACGGACGGCGCCGACCAACGCCAGCGATTCGAGGAGCTCGTCGCGCGTGAGCGCGAATAGCCGGCCCTTCGGCACGCGGCCCAAGGCGTGCCCTGCCCTGCCAACGCGTTGCAGGAACGTGGCGATCGAGCGCGGCGAGCCGATCTGGCAGACCAGGTCGAGGTAGCCGATGTCGATGCCCAGCTCCAGCGAAGCGGTCGCCACGATCGCCTTCAATTCGCCGGACTTGAGCTGCTCTTCAGCTCGCAGGCGCGTTTCGCGGGACAGGCTGCCGTGGTGGCTGGCGACGTGGCCCTTGCCGAGTTGCTCTTCCAAATAGTGGCAGACGCGCTCGGCCAGCCGGCGGGTGTTGACGAACACCACCGTGCTGCGATGCTGGCGAATCAACTCCGCGAGCCGCGCGTACGCTTCGAGCCAGATTTCGATCGTGCAAACTGCCGAGAGCTCGCTGGGCGGAACTTCGATCGCCAGGTCCAACTCGCGGACATAGCCGGTGTCGATGATATCGCATTGCGGCTCTCCGCCGGCGTCGACATTCGCGGCGTTGACATTTTGCGCGCCGACTAGAAACCGCGCGATCTCGTCGATCGGCCGCTGGGTTGCCGAGAGGCCAATTCGCGTCGGCGGCGTGTCGCAGAGGCGATCCAAACGGGTGAGCGACAACGCCAGGTGCGAACCGCGTTTGTCCCGCGCGAGGGCGTGAATCTCATCGACGATCACGGTGCGGACGTTGCGGAGAATCTCGCGGCTCTTGGCGCCCGTGAGTAATAGGTACAGCGACTCCGGCGTCGTGACGAGGATGTGGGGCGGACGGCGGACCATGGCCTGCCGCTCGTTTGCGGGCGTGTCGCCGGTGCGGACGGCGATGCGAATCGCCCCCGGTTCGCAACCGGCATCCACGGCCGCGGCCAGGATTTCGCGGACTGGCTCTTCCAAGTTGCGGCGGATGTCGTTGCTCAGCGCCTTGAGCGGCGAGACGTAAATGACCTGGGTCTGGTCGGTCAGCTTTCCCTCGAGCGCTTCGCGGACGAGTCGGTCGATGGCCGCCAGGAATGCGGCGAGTGTTTTGCCGGAGCCGGTCGGCGCGGCGAGCAGCGTGTGCCGCCCCGCTTGGATCGAGGGCCAGGCCTCGCGCTGCGCGTCGGTCGGCGCCGTGAATCGCTCCGCAAACCAGGCAGCGACGATCGGATGGAAGGATTCCAGGGACATGGATGGAATTATACCGCTTGCGGGTCGAAAAGTTCAGTTGCCGTCGCGCGGTGACCGCGATCGCGGCCCTTCGCTGGAACTGGCCTACAATTTTGCTGAAGTTGACGCTGCTTGGAGCGTTTCCTACAACGACGCGGTGTCGCTGTGAACCTCTTGTTGCTTGGATTGGATCGCGCACCATGAAAGCCATCCTCACATTCGCCCGCGGTTGGAACTGCTTGTCGGCGGCCCGCAGCCTCGGCGAAAAGGGGATCGAGGTGATTGCGGGGGACGAGTATCGCTTTTCGCCAACCAGCTTCTCCAAGTACACCAAGGCGAGCTTCCTGTATCCGAATCCGGACGAGGATCCGCAGGGTTTTCTCGACACGCTCGAAGCGATCATTCGCGAATATAAGGTCGACGGGGAAGAGTACGTGCTGATGCCGTTTCACAAAGAGACGTATCTCATCGCGCGGAACCGAGCGCGATTCGAGCCCTTGATCAAATTTGCGATCCCCACGATCGAGCAAATTGACCAGGTCGACGACAAGGGAACGCTCGCTCGACTGTGCCAGGCGCGGAATGTGCCGAGTCCCAAGACGATCGTTCCCGACACGCCCGATGAATTTCGTGCGGCGGCTGCGACGTTCGAGTATCCGGCATTTGTGAAGGTGCGGCGGTCGGCGGCGGCGATCGGCATCAAGCAGGTGCAGGACGCAGGGCAAGCAGTCGAAACGTTCGAGCACTTCGTGAAACAATATGGACTCGGACCAGGTTCGTATCCGCTCTTACAGCGCGGCGTGCCCGGGAGCGACTACTGCACAACATTTCTGTTCGACCACGGCCAGGTGCGGGCTTCGATGACGTACCACAATCTGCGGACCTACCCCGTGAAGAGCGGCACGGGCGTGTTGCGCGAGACGGTCGACGCCCCGGCGATGACGCAAATCGGCGCCGACTTGTTGGGCAGCCTCGGTTGGCACGGCGTCGCGGAGGTCGACTTCCGCTGGGACGGCGACTGTGTGACTTCGACTACGGCCGACCCGTCGCTGATCGAAGTTAACCCGCGGTTCTGGGGCGGGCTCACCCAATCGGTCGCCTCGGGTTGGGACTATCCCTATCTCTTGTACCGGCTCGCGGTCGACGGCACGGTCGCAGCGGTCGACCCCCAGAACAACGGCGCGAAGACGGAAACGCCCGTGATGGCGCTCTTGGCGACGCTCACCGAAATCGCCGAAGACGATTCACGGATGGAAGCGATGCGCAACGCGTTCGAGGAGTTGCGGCTCGAATACGGCCCGGGCAGCCGGCTGCACGCGCTGCGGGATTTCTTCGAACGGCTCAAGCACGGCGTCGACGCAAAGGGCCGCTGGGAACACGCGCGGACACTTTTGCACGACCACCACGACACGGTGTCGGACGTATTGTCGTGGGACGACCCGTTGCCGGCGCTCGGCGTATTGTATCCGCTCGCGGTGTTCATGAAGCACGGCAAGATCACGACGGAGTTGTTGGTGTCGTAAAAGACTTTTGTCGTCCCAACAGGCTCTTGATTTCGCCATCGGCTTGCCGTATCACGCACGTCGGATGCGACGGTTGTGCCGGTTCTCCGCGGTGAAGACCTCGGCGCACACCCCACTGTGTTCATTTTGCACCAGTCTGCGCGAGGCGATTCCGCAAAAAAGCTACCGTATTCGGGGCAGCTCGCCGCGGGCGCCGGCATTCGACCAACAAAAAACTTGCGGTCCTTATGACACCATCCAAACCCAGCGATCCCGGTCAACTGGACGTCGCACTCGTCGGCGCAGGCATCATGAGCGCCACGTTGGCGGCGATCCTCAAAGAGTTGCAGCCCGAGCTGAAGATCGAAGTGTTTGAGCGGCTCGGCAGCGCGGCGCAGGAGAGCTCGAATGCCTGGAATAACGCGGGGACGGGCCATGCCGCGCTGTGCGAGTTGAATTACACGCCGCAGCGAAGTGACGGCAGCATCGACATCTCCAAGGCCCTCTTGGTCAACACGGAGTTCGACGTCTCGCGTCAGTTCTGGAGCTACCTGGTCACCAAGGGCGCGATCAAAGATCCGCGCTCGTTCATTCATCCGGTGCCCCATTTCAGCTTTGTCCGCGGGGCGGACAACGTGGCCTTCTTGAAGAAGCGGTTCGAGGCGCTCTCGGCGCATCACTGCTATCACGGGATGGAATTCAGCGACGAAAAGCGGCAAATCGAAGCCTGGGTTCCGCTGGTGATGGAAGGCCGCGACGCGGGCGAAGTTGTCGCGGCGACGCGGATGGTGACGGGTACCGACGTCGACTACGGCGCGCTCACGAACAATCTGCTCGATTTGCTGAGCGATCGAGAAGGCTTCGCGATTCATTACCACAATCGCGTGCAGACTCTGCGGCGCGATGGCGAGCAATGGAGTCTCGAAGTCCGCAACGAGCAAACCGGCGAGCACCGGGAAGTCCGGGCTCGGTTTGTGTTCCTCGGCGCCGGCGGCGGTGCCTTGCCGCTGTTGCAGAAGTCCGACATTCCGGAAGGCCGCGGGTACGCCGGATTTCCGGTGAGCGGCATCTGGCTGCGGTGCGACAATCCCAGCATTGCCTCGCGTCACCTGGCCAAGGTCTATGGCAAGGCCTCGGTCGGTTCGCCGCCGATGTCGGTGCCCCATCTCGATACGCGCCACGTCGATGGGCAGACTTCGCTGCTGTTCGGCCCGTATGCGGGCTTCTCGACGAAGTTTCTCAAGCACGGTTCGTATCTCGATCTGTTCAGCTCGATCGATCCGGAAAACATCCTGCCGATGCTGGCCGTCGGCCGCGACAACATGGCGCTCACCGAGTACCTGATCGGTCAGGTGCTGGAGTCATCGGCCGAGCGATTCGCGGCGCTGCGGGAATTCTATCCGCAGGTGGACGAACAAGATTGGCGGCCGGAAGTCGCCGGTCAACGCGTGCAGATCATCAAGAAGGATCCGACGCACGGCGGCATCCTGCAGTTCGGCACCGAGATTGTTTCTTCCGCCGACAATTCGCTCGCCGCGCTACTGGGCGCGTCGCCCGGCGCCTCGACCGCCGTGTGGATCATGGTCAACCTGATTGAAAAATGCTTTGCCGAGCGGCTCAAGAACGGCGGCTGGACGAGTCGCTTGCAGAAGATGATTCCCTCCTATGGCCAGTCGCTCGTCGACGATGCCGCACTTTGTCGGAAAGTGCGTGCCGAAACGGCGGCGATCCTCCAGATCAACGACATCCCAACATGCAACGCGCCTACTACCTATACACCGGAACCGACGGCCACTCCCACGTCACGCGTGGGCAGATCGCCGAGCATGTGCTGATTGCCGCCGAGTCGATCATGTGGGCCCAGACGCCGGCCCATTCGTCGCTCGACTGGCACAACGCGCCGACCACGCAGTACGTGATCACGCTGTCGGGCACTTTGGAGTTCGGCACGCGGACCGGCGAGACCTTCACACTCGAGCCGGGTGACGTGCTCGTGGCAACGGATATCACCGGCTCGGGCCACCAATGGCGGCTAGTCGACGACCAGCCGTGGCGGCGGGCATATGTCGCGTTCGACAAAGACACCAACTTCAATTTTCAAGTCGACGATGCCGGGCAGCCGCTAGCCTGCCACGCATAGTCGCTGAGTTCTAACAAGTGATAAATAAGGGGAGCCGACCATGACCGAGTTTCGCGTCGAGTCCGACAGCCTGGGAGACGTGCAAGTTTCGAGCGACAAACTCTGGGGCGCTCAAACCCAACGCTCGCTCGAGCACTTCAGCATCGCTCAGGACCTGATTCCGCGGGAGATGATCACGGCCTACGCGATCCTCAAGCGGGCCGCCGCCGCGGCCAATCATGCCGGGGGCCGGCTGGATGAAAACCGTTTCGGGCTGATCACCAAGGTCTGCGATGAAATCCTCTCGGGGCAGCATCACGACATGTTTCCGCTCCACGTCTGGATGACCGGCAGCGGCACGCAATTCAACATGAACGTGAACGAAGTGATCTCGAACCGCTGCTGCCAGTTGGCCGGAACGCCGCTGGGCAGCAAGCAGCCGGTGCATCCGAACGATCACGTGAACATGTCGCAGTCGTCGAACGACACGTTTCCGTCGGCCATGTACATCGCCGCCGCCTGCAACGTCAACACGCGGCTGATCCCCGCAGTGACGGAACTCCGCGACGCCATAGCCGCCAAGGCGGACCAGTGGCGCGACATCGTCAAGATCGGCCGCACGCACATGCAGGATGCGACGCCGATCACGCTCGGCCAGGAATGGTCGGGCTATGCCGGGCTGCTCTCCGACGCACTGGAAAGGATCGCCGATTCGCTCAAAGGCGTGTATCGCCTGGCGCTCGGCGGCACGGCCGTCGGCACGGGCATCAATGCCGCGCCCGGATTTGCGGATGCCGCGACGGCCGAGATCGCCCGCTTCACGAAGCTGCCGTTTGTCAGCGCGCCGAACAAGTTCACGGTCCAGGGTTCGCACGACGCATTGGTACAACTCTCGGGAACGTTTCGCACGCTCGCGACGTCGCTCTACAAGATCGGCAACGACATCCGCCTGTTGTCGTGCGGTCCGCGGGCCGGCTTTGCGGAGCTATTGATTCCGGAAAACGAGCCCGGCTCGTCGATCATGCCGGGCAAAGTCAATCCGACGCAGGCCGAAGCGCTGACCATGCTCGCCGTGCAAGTCATGGCGAACGACGTGGCGGTAGGCTTTGGCGGCGCCAGCGGCTATTTGGAGATGAACGTTTACAAGCCGCTGATGATCGCCAACGTCACGCATTCGATCACGCTGCTCACCGATGGCTGCACCAATTTCCGCAAGTTCCTCGTCGAGGGGACGCAGCCCAACCGCAAGAAGATCGCGGAATACGTCGACCGCTCGCTGATGCTGGTGACCGCGCTCGCGCCCGTGATCGGCTACGACAAGTCGTCGAAGATCGCGCACTACGCAATCGACCAGGACCTCACACTTAAAGCGGCGGCGCTCAAGCTCGGCTACGTCAACGAGCAGGAATTCGACCGCGTCGTCGACCCGACGAAGATGGTCCGGCCGTATGTGGCGACGGCGACGTAAGGGCACGTGTCTGCCAATCAAACGGGGCGAAGAGCGCCAACAATGACGGGTCAGACCGTCGCGGCATCCGTGTGATCAGGCGAGTCGGCCGGAGATTCGGCGTAAATCGCCGCTTCCTGCGACCAGGAACGGATCCAGCGCGATTTCACCAGCGTCCAGTGGAGCAGTTCCGGATCTTGATTGCAGGGCGCGCGGAGCAGCGCGTCGGCGGCGGCGTGAATCTGGCCGTTGAGGCAGGCGAACTTGGAGCCGCTGTGGTGCAGGAGCAGGAAAATCGTTTCGGCGTCGACGAGTTCCTGTGCCTCGTGACGAGTGGAGTATTCAAAGTAGACGGGCCGGCGCGCATCGAAGCGGACGCAGGCCTCGAATCGGCCGGTGGGCAAGCGACGAATGGACATGGCGATCTCCGGAAATTGGCAGGACAATTTCCAAAATGTCGCGACAGCGGCCGGTTGTCCAATGAATAATTGACGCGGCGCCGTTTCTTAATATTTGCACGCACTCTAGTAGGGGGCGCACGGCAAGTGTCAACGGTTCCAGTTGGGGCGTACAATTGGCCGCATGAGCCCGCTAGAGAGACAGGCGAAGCTGGCCAGACAGTTAGCGGCGATCCGGCAGGAGATCCGCGAAGCGGAGACGTTTTTGCTCTGCAAGGTGCTGCGCGTGGAAGTCCGGCAGCAAATCGCGAGCGAGTTGGAACTGCGAATGCACACGCGCGAGCGCATTGAGACGATGCTGCTGCGAGCGCGCTAGCGGAAGAAATAAGGCCGACAGCCCCGGCCCTCCATTTGCACTTCCATGACGCACGGGTTGCCGTCCCTCTGCAAATCCTAGCGCCGGGCTGCCGGCCTACTTTGAGCTTGACACCAATTTCAAGGTCGTCAAGGAAATGGCACAACCGCGACACCCAGCCGGACTAACCGCTGCGATGTTTGTGGCGTAGGAATCGATGGCGCTAGTCGTTGCGGTCGGACGGTGGCGGCTCGCTGCAAAAATTAACAAAGGCTTCGCGGGCGCGGGTAACCTGGTCCGCGGTGACCGTGAGCAAGCGATGGCGGCCGTCGCTAGCGGCAACAAAGGTCGTGCGGCCGTCGTCGGAAATGGTGACGCGACCCGGCGGGCTGACGTCGAAGTAACCGCGCGCGGGCCTGAGGGCGTAGAGCGCGGACGTGAGATCCCAGGCGGGCCGATTGTGGGGCGGCGGGTTGTACAGTCGGTAGGCCTCGGCGATCGGATGGTGCGCGACGTAGGCGAAATCGTTGTCGATGCTTTCCGCGGGATACTCGATCGCGCGGCCGACTTCGAACCCGCTCCAGACGATCGGCGTCGGCCAGTCTCGCGCCAATCGCTGAGCCGCGGCGACGTCCTCGACGATGTTGTACTCCGCGCCCGGCGGCTCTTGCGTCAAGCGATCGGGCGAGAACCAGCCGCCCATCACCGATAGCAGTCGGACTTTTTGCTTCACGAGCTCACGACCCGGGAGCGGTGAAATGTCATCCGGTGCTGAATCCAACAGCCGCGCGAGGTTCGTCGAGAAGCCGACCTGAACGATCGAGACCGAGTCGTCGGCTTGCCCTGCGAGAGTCTTCCGCAGAACGTCGACGGCAGGCGGCGGAAGGCTGCCATCTGAGAATCGATGGGGAAACCGCAGCTCGCGGCCGTCGCGCTCTTCGGCCAGCTGGAGGAACTTGCCGGCGTCTTTGGTGGCACCGTCGCGGACCAATCCAACCGGAATCTCACCCCGCCCGTAGAAGCGATTGGTCGCGTCGACGAATGCGGCGGCGAGTCGGTTGTCCTTCGACACCGTGACGGCGAGCAGCCGGCATTCGCCGCGCGACTGGAGGGCGTGCAGCATCGCCAGGGCCAGGGCGTCGTCGACGTCGTTGCCCATGTCGGTGTCGAAGATGATCGGCACCGGCTCCTTGGCTGCACTCGGCGGCGACTGGCCGAGGGGAACAACCAGGAGGACGACGAGTGCGGCAACCCGACGGCCGACATTTAGCTGCTTGGACATGAGAGGCTCTCGACGTGCGCAAGGCATGGCAATTCCACGCCAACGAAATCGCGGGCGGCGGACAATTCCGGATGCGGCAACACTGCTACGGCAACGACGGTCAATATACCGCGCATCGAGTCAGCCCGTCGGCCGCTGGCGGCATTGGCATTCGCAGATCAACGACCGCCGAAAGACTCGCATTTTCGCGCGGCAAAGCGCATACTGAGGTCCAAACGAGGGTCACCATGGCGGAACACGACAGCGAAACCGTGGATAACGTCTCCCCAGCCCTGGCCGCAGCCAAATACTTCGTCAAACGCGCGGAGCTGCTGGCCTACGAATTCGGGGCGGCCACGCATCCGGGGCTCAAGCGCACCGAGAACCAGGACCACTACATCGTGCTGCGGCGGACGCGGACGCAGCAGTTGCTGCTCACCAATGTGCCGACCGAAGAGCTCTCGATGCCCACGGATGAGGCGTTCGGGATGGCGGTGGCGGACGGAATGGGGGGCGCGGGTCGCGGCGGATTGGCGAGCCGGCTGGCGATTCGCGAGGCCTGGGACCTTGCCGGCCGGACGACCAGCTGGCTGATGAAGCTCCGCGACGTCAACACACAGGAGCTCACCGAGCGGGTCGAAGGCTTCGTGTACATGATGCAGCAGGCGTTCGTCCACGAATTCGAGCACAACCCTGATTTCGTCAACAGCGGCACCACCTGGACGTCGGCCTACATGGTCAGCTCGTTTGCGATCGTGGCCCAGATCGGCGACTCGCCGAGCTTCTTGTGGCGGGATGGCACGTTCCGCCGGCTTACGACCGACCATACGATTGAGCAGGAGTTCATCGCGGCGGGCGTGGCACCCGAGGTGGCGGGAAAATACAGCCACATGCTCACGCGGTGCCTGCGGTACGACGCGCTCAAGGATCGGCCCGACATTTATCACGTGCGGCTGCAGCCGAACGATCAGCTGCTGCTGTGCACCGATGGGCTCACGGACATGGTGAGCGAAAACGTGATCGCCGAGTGCGTCGACGCTTCGCCCGACGCGCAAACGGCCTGCGACGCGCTGGTATCGCTCGCGCTCGATGCCGGTGGACGGGACAACGTGACCGCGGTGCTGGCCCGGGCTCGGCTCAAGTAGCCGGTCAGGCCACTCGACATACTTCGACATTATTTGGGGCAGCCAGATTCAAATCGGAGGTCCAAGATGCGTCGCGTATCTACGCTGGGTTCGATGATCGTGCTCGTGTGCTTCGCGGCGGCGGCCAACGGCGAACAGCAGGTGAAACTGCAAAGCGGCGCCACACTGGTGGGCAACGTCAGCACGGAGGGCAGCGACCTGGTGGTGGACGTCGACGGGGCAAAGATTCCGGTGCCGTTCAAGGACGTGGCGTCGGTCACGCCCGCGAGTCAGGGCCAGGCGCGCGACGCCGAGCGGCTGTTGATCAAAGCCATCGAGGCCCAGATGCTGACCGATGATGAAAAGGTCGACACCGGGCTCTTCGCCGAGGCGTTTCGACTGGCGCCCGACGATCCGCGGACCGCGTTCTGGTACGCTCGCAGCCTGGTGAAAGCCGGCTTCGGCAAGGGGGCGAATGAAGTGTTCGAGCCGCGGCGCGAGGCGATCGTCGCGGCGTATCCGGGCGCGGCCGATCGGCTCGCCGACCAGATCCAAGAGCGGCTGGCTTTAGAGAAACTGCCGGCCCCGCTCGTTGCGCGGCTCGATGAGATCTCGGCTGCCGCGAAGCAGCCCGCTCCCATCAACGCGGAAAAAACTGCCTACGCGGCCTACTTCCAGTTAATCGACCAGGCGGGTGAGCCGATCGAGCGGTCGGATTTCGAGATCCAATCCAATGGCGAAGAGGGGAATCTGGAATCGTTCGCGGATGGCCATCATCTGTATACTTTCGCGCGCGATCGCCATTTCGGCGACAATCCCTGCCAGCTGAACGTTTCGCGGCCGGGGCTGGTGAGCGCGTCCTTTAGCTTCGAAGGGGGCACGCGAGGCGCTCAGAATGTGGGCGTCCTGAAAGTGACGCGGCTCAGCGAAAAAGATCGCAAGCCGGTGACTTTCAAAGTCCTCGACCCCGCGGGCCAGCCTCTCTCGGGAGCGACCATCACGCTGAATGCCGTCCGGCAGCGCGGAAACTCCGACGCGATTGCGCCGCTGCAGGTGAACGCCGACGGCGTGGCCAGCGCCACTCTGTACCCGAACCAGTATTACTGCCAGGTGTCGCGGAAGGCCTACAACCCGATCTCGCAGCCGCTCACCGTACCGCTCGAAGGCGAAGAGCCTGTTGCAGTCGAAGCGAAGCTCTACCCGGCAATTCAAGCTACGATCAAGGTCGAATGGCAAGCGAGAGCGATCACGCATCCGGGCATGCCGCCCGTGGCGGAGAGCTCTCTGACCAGCGGCGAATTCGAACAGACGATCGACGGGACCGGTGCGGCTGGAATGCCGGTGGGCCGATTTGGAATCCCGTGGGTCCGCCTGATGCAGTCCGAGGACCAATTGCAACTGCAGTTCATGGACCGCAGCATGTTCGGGCCCTCGGAGCCGGCCTGGGTCGGCCGCCTCGCGCCGGAGACGCAAGGCAAGGATAATAAAAAACTCGACGCGCAGGTCAACGCAGAACTTTTCGATGTGCTCTCGCTCGACGAGCTCGATGCGCTGGCGCAAGAATTCAAGATCGATCGGGTGGAATTCGGCGGCATGCCCCGTCCGAACGGACAGCTAACGCTGCCGATCGAAGCAGGCGACATTTATTTGGGAAGGATCATGGGGCACGTTCCGGAGACCAACCGGCCGGCCATGATCGAATTTAAGCTGCTGGCCACCGAGGTCGTGCGGCCGTAAGCGCGCTCGCCCGGCACGACGATTGTTCGTGCCGGTAAACATTTTCATGCCGGAAACCTGGCCGAAGCTGATTGACCGCCGTCGCGGCCGGCCGTATATTTAACCATTGAGTTAATTAACCATTTGGTGTATTATCATGACCGACACGCTCAGTCAGACGTTTGCGGCCCTGGCGGATCCGACGCGGCGGGCGATGCTCGCGCGGCTCTCGCGGGGCGAGGCCAGCGTGACGGAGCTCGCTCAGCCGTTTCTCGACGAGATGAGCCTGCCCGCCGTCACTAAGCACTTGAAGGTGCTCGAACGGGCCGGGCTGATCACCAAGGGCCGCGAGGCGCAGTGGCGTCCCTGCCGGCTCAACGCCGATCCGTTCCGCGACGTCGCCGATTGGATGCAGCAGTATCGAGCGATGTGGGAAGAGAGTTTTGATCGGCTCGATGCGTATTTGAAAACCGTTACGGCGAAGAAGCAAGCCGCCGCCAAGAAATCCGCGAAAGGCAAAACGAAAGGCCAACCGAAAGGAACCAGAGATGGTCGCCAGAAATAAATCGAACGAGATTCGCATCATCCGGACGTACGACGCGGCGGTGGAGGACGTGTGGGATGCCTGGACCGATCCGGAGCAGGTGGCGCAGTGGTGGGGGCCGCGCGGCTTTACGCTCACCCATCACAGCAAGGAGCTGCGGCCGGGCGGCATCTGGCACTACACCATGCACGGTCCGGACGGCACCGACTTTCCAAACAAAACGCTCTACCACGAAGTCGAGCTGCACAAGAAGCTCGTGTACGACCACGGCGGATACGACGAGCGGAAACCGCTGTTTCGCGTGACCGTGTTCTTCAAGGCGCTCGGGCCCGAGAAGACAGAGATGGACATGACGATGGCATTCCCGTCGGTCGAGCAGGCGGAAGAAATCGGCAAGTTCATCAAGCAGGTGGGTGGCAACTCGACCTGGGACCGACTGGCGGAATACCTCGAAAAGGAATCGACCGGCAAGGAAGAGTTCGTGATCAACCGCACGTTCGACGCGCCGATCGACGTGATGTTCGAGATGTGGACCGAACCAAATCACCTTTCGCAATGGCTGCCGCCGACCGGGTTCACGATGCAGCTCATCAAGTCGGAGATCGAGCCGGGAAAACGGACCTTTTGGATGATGACCAACGGCGCGGACGTGACAATGTACGGTTACTGCGACTACCAGAAGATCGAGAAGCCGCACACGATCGTCTACACGCAGCAGTTCGCCGACGAGCACGAGAACGTGTCGCGTCACCCGCACGCGCCCGTCTGGCCGCAAACGATGCTCACCACCGTCACCTTGACAGAGGAAGGCCCGGAGAGAACGCGGGTGACCGTGACCTGGGAACCACACGGGGCGACGACGCGCGCGGAGCTCGAAGCATTCATCAACGGGAAGGCCGGCATGACGTGGGGCTGGACGGGCTCGTTCGACAGGCTCGAAGCGCTCTTGTCGCGCGGCTGACAATTCATCCATGGGTGGCTTGTGGTAGAGGCCGAGCCGAGCTCCCAGGCGTTCTTGCAACCGAGTCAACGTCTGGGGGCTCGCTGTCGCTCGACCACCAGCCACACGGCGTGCGCTCGAAGCGCTCTTGTCGCGCGAGTGACGTTCTGGCGGCGTGCGTCAATTGGCACCGTGGGCGTGCGAATTCGGCCGCTTGTAGCGGTTATTCCGCGGCTCGATTGGCAATCAGCAAGGGTTGACCTATCTTACAGGCGCAGGGAACGCGCGCATTCTTGCGCAGGCACTCGGCGGCCGGATTGCCGCCACGGGTCATTCTTTCACGGCCGCTGCGAGGAGAGGTTATGGGTCGCCACCGTTGGGTTGCCGCTGGTGTCGTTTTGTTTTTGAGTCTACAGAGCGCGGTCGCGTTCGCTGCCGAAGATGCCGCCGTTCGCGCTTCCTCGGACGCCTTCATCAAAGTGTTTGACGCCGGCGACGCGAAGGCGGTCGCCGCGCTGTGGACGCCCGACGGGACGCTTGTGGATGCAGGCGGCGAAACGTTTGCCGGGCGGGCAGCGATTGAAGCCGCGTACACCGAGTTCTTTCAGGCCAACCCCGGCGCGAAAATGCAAGTCGTCATCGACTCGGTGCGGATGCTCGGCCGCGATGCAGCCATCGAAGAAGGGCAAGCCACGGTTTCGCTCCCCTCCGGTGATACGAGCGGCCCTGCTCGATATACCGCAGTGCATGTCAAACAGGACGGCAAGTGGTTGATGGCGGCAGTGCACGAAGCGCCGAGCGCGCCGGCCACGGCCAGTTCGCAGCTCGCGGATCTCGACTGGCTGGTGGGAACCTGGTCGGCCGAGGAACGAGGCGCCACGTCGACGGCCACCTGCCAATGGCTCGCCAACAAGACGTTCCTCGAACGCAAGTACACCGTAACGGCTGCCGATCACACCACGACCTCGGGCGTGCAATTGATCGGGCTCGACCCGCGGACGGGCGGCATCGTCTCCTGGGGATTCAACTCGGACGGCGGCCGGACGATGGGCACCTGGCTGCAGCATCCGAACGGCTGGGCGATCGAATCGGTCGGCCTGAGCGCCGACGGCGCCGACACCCGCGCGGTCAACGTGCTCACGAAGCTCGATGAGAATGCCTACAGCTGGCAGTCGATGGGCCGAAGCGTCGCCGGAGCACCGCTGCCCGATCTGGATGAGATCATCTTCCGCCGCTCTGCCGATCAAGCGAGCAACGCGGCCGGCAAATGACATCACCGAGTCAAGCACACAAAATCAATTCCAACTTTGCATAAGTGAGTTCATCATGTTTCGTCATCGCCTCGCCCATCTGTTGGCGCTCATGCTGTTGGTTGGTTCACAGTCCCCGTCGTTCGGCCGCGGTTTTGGCGGGGGCGGTGGCGGGTTTCATGGAGGCGGAGGATTTGGCGGAGGTGGTTTTGGCGGAGGCGGCTACCACGGCGGCGGTGGGTTTGGTGGGGGCGGCTTCGGCGGTGGTGGTTATGGCGGAGGCGGTTTCCACGGTTACGGCGGCGGTGGATATGGAGGCGGTGGCTTCGGCGGCGGCGATTTGGGCCGCGACGGCTTCGGGGGCGGCGGTCAATTCGGCGGCTTGAGCGGCGTCGACGGCGCCGGACGCGCTGGGTTCGGCGGCGGTGCTTATGGTGATCTTGGCCGTGGTGGATATGGCGCGGGTGCCGGCGGTTTCGGCGGCGACGGTCGATTCGGCGCTGGTGGCTTTGGCGGCTATGGCGCCGCTCCATCGCGCGGCCAATTGAACAGCTTCCTCGGCCTGCCGTCGGACGAAGGCATGCACGGCATGGTCAATAATCCGTTCGTCCACGCGGGCGGTTCGGCGAATCTCGGCGGCGACGCCTTCAACGTTCAGCACGGCAGCGTCGAAGGACCCCGTGGCGGCGAGGCAGCCGGAACCGCCGTCGAAGGACCACGCGGCAACGTCGCGGCTCGCGGCGCGGCGGTCGGGCCGAATGGCGGAGTCGTGGCCGGGCGCGGTGTGGAAGGCGCGGGCGGCGGCTCGGTGAAGCAAGGCGTGGCGGTGGGTCCGAATGGCCGCGTGGCCGGCGGAACGGTCGCGCGTGGGCCGCAGGGTGGCGTCGCGGCGCGCGGCGCCGTGGCGGGGCCGAACGGTTGGGCGGCCGGATTCGCGCGGGTTTCGCCCTCGCAGCGGTATGCCACGGCCGGCTCGGTCCGCGGCAACTGGAATCATTGGAATTATTTTGGTCCCGGCTGGTATGGCGATCATCCCGGCGCGTGGTTCTGCGCGGGGTGGGCCGCGGGACAGTACTGGTGGCCCTGCACGTGGCCGGCGCTCTATGGCTGGTTCGCGTTCCCGAACGACTATCCGATTTACTACAACTACGGCAGCAACGTCTTGTATCAGGATGACGGCGTGTACGTCGACGGCGTCGATCAGGGCACACCGCAAGAGTATTACGGCCAGGCACAAACGCTTGCCGACAACGGCGCGCAGGCCAATGCCTCGACCCAGGACAGCGAGAACTGGCTGCCGCTGGGTGTGTTCCTGCTCACCAAGCCGGGCGAGAAGGACTCGCACGATGTGTTCCAGCTGGCGATCAACAAACAGGGCATCATCCGCGGCAACTTCCAGGACTCGGCCGACAACGTGACCGAAGCGGTCCAGGGCTCGGCCGACCTGAAGACGCAGCGGGTGGCTTTCACCGTGGGCGACAAGAAGTCGACAGTCATCGAGACGGGACTGTACAATCTCACCAAGGACGAAGCGCCGGCGCTGATCCACTTCGGCCAGGACCGCACGGAGCAGTGGCTCTTGGTACGGATGAAAAATCCGGATGCTACGCCGAATACTTCGACCGGAGCGGCCGCGACAAGTAACAGTACTGGGGTCCCGGCCGGGACATCGACTCCGGCGGCAGTGAACGAGCCGTTCTAACGAGCATGGAGCCACGCCGCGGGCGGGGGCTATAGAGAGCATGGATGAACCGCCGCAAGAGACGAATGGCCCGCAGGAAACCCTCGTCGCGGCGCGTGGTCACCGGAGCCGGCGGCGGATGATTGTGCAGTTTGTCGCCTGCGTGTTGGTGTTGTGGCTGGTGATGGCGTACCTGCTGGTGCCGACCGGCTGGAAACTCTACGCCCGCGAGCATCCGGCGCTGGATGCGAGTCCGCGGATCACCGAAACGAGCGACCATCATCCAGGCGATCCGCTGAATGTCGCCTTGATCGGCACGCGCGAACAGCTCGACGCCATCATGCAGGCGGCCGATTGGCACTCGGCCGCGGCGCTGGGCCTCAAGAGCGACCTCAAGATCGGCATCGATACGGTCCTCTCGCGGCCGGATGTCGACGCGCCGGTGAGCAGCCTGTATTTGTTCGGCCGCAAAGAGGACGCGGCTTTCGAGCAGCCGGTCGGAGACAATCCGCGGCATCGACATCACGTGCGCTTCTGGAAGCTGGACGAGCCAAGCCAGGATGGCCGGCCGATCTGGATCGGTTCGGCGGTGTACGATGCGCACGTCGGTTTCAGCCGCACCACGGGACAGATCACGCATGTCACGGCGGCGGACGTCGACCAGGAGCGCGACTATCTGTTCCAGTGTCTGGAAAAGACCGGCGACCTGGCGAAGTTCGAGGACCTTCCCGGCTTCCATACGCAGCTTGCCGGTAAGAACGGCGGCGGCGATCCGTGGAAGACCGATGGCGATTTGTATCTCGGGATCATCGCCGAGTCGGTGAAGTAGAGTCTCTTGTGACGCGCCCGCGAGCCGGCAGCGATCTTCGATGGATCACCTTAACAACGAACAGCTTCGCACCCATTTCTTGACGATGCTGTCGGTCGCCAGCGGCATGGTCGGCGTGTGCGCCACCGCTATCGGCCTGATTGGCATCGTCAAACGGATGAGCAATTTTGAAGTCATTGTGGACGATTTGTTTGCGCTCGGCGCGCTATTCTTCCTGTTTGTCACCGGCCTCAGCTTTGTGTGCCTGCGGACGCGACTGGGGAAGAAAGCGCACCTGCTGGTGCTGGTGGTCGACATGGCCTTTTTCTCAGGCCTGGCGACGGTCGTGATCGCGTCGCTGATGCTCACCTGGATGGTGATTTAGTGGCAAAGGGCTGGACAGTTTTCTTGTATTCCGGGCAGAAAGCGATAAATTACACTTTCGGTTGAGACTCGGTTTTTTACCAAAGGGGCACTTCAGTGAGCAATTCAGTATTGAGTCGGGCGGTTCGTATTGTCGTTGTCTGCTGCGTCGGAATTTGTGTGCCACGTGCGCACGGTCAGGTTTCGCCCACCGAAGCAAAACAGATCGCCGTCGACGCATACGTCTACGGTTATTCGCTCATTACGACCGAAGTCACGCGCGTGCAGATGAGCAACGTCGATCGCGAAGAGGGCCTGCACGCTCCGATGGGGCAGTTTGTCAACGTCAAGCGCTATCCGCCCGCCGATTTTCGCGGCGTGTCGGCGCCGAACGCCGACACTCTGTATTCGTTGACCTGGCTGGATCTCGCCGAGCCGCAGGTATTCAGTTATCCCGAAATGGGGAAGCGATTCTACTTGTTCGAGATGGTCGATCTATGGATGACGGTGTTCGCGTCGCCGGGGGCACGGACCGAGGGAGGCGACGCGCGAAACATCCTGTTGACAGGCCCGGGCTGGAAGGGAACGGTTCCCGAAGGCATGCAGCACATCCCCGTGGCGACGCGCTACATGGTGATCCTTGGCCGCACCTATGCCGACGGAACCGTGCAGGACTATGAAGCCGTCAACGCGCTGCAAGCGCAATACAAGATCACGCCGCTTTCCGCGTGGGGTAAGTCGTTCAAATACCAGGCTCCGCCAGTGAACAAGGATCCGGGCTTCAGCATGACGGCGAGTCCCCAAGAGGCGATCCTGGCGATGGGCACCGAGGGTTATTTCAACCTGATGGCTCGATTGATGGGCGGGGCCGCGCCGCCGACCGCGGAAGACGCCCCCATCCTGGCGCGGATGGCGAAGATCGGCATCTTGCCGGGCCAGCCATTCGACATGAACAAGCTGCCCGCCGACGTCCAAGCCGCACTCAAGGACGTTCCTCAAGCGGCGCTTGACCAGATCGAGGCTCACAAGAACGACATGGGCGGAGCCGCCAATGGCTGGGTGATCGCCAAGGACCTCGGCGTGTACGGCGCCGACTACATGAAGCGGGCTGTTGTCGCCGCTTTTGGCTGGCCTGCCAATCTGCAAAAGGACGCCGTCTATCCGTATACGGAAACCGACAGCACGGGTCAGCCCCTTTCCGGTGCGAATAAGTACACGCTCACTTTCCCTAAAGGCCAGACGCCGCCCGTGAACGGCTTCTGGTCGATCACGATGTACGAAATCGATCAGGGTTGGTGGTTTGTGCCCAACGCGCTGAACAAGTTCACCGTCAGCCCGCGCAATAATCTGAAGACCAACGACGACGGATCGGTAACGCTGTACTTCCAGAACGAGTCGCCCGGCACCGCGAAAGAAGCTAATTGGCTACCGGCGCCGAAGGGGAGCTTCATCCTCATGTTGCGGATGTACTGGCCCAAGGAATCGCCACCTTCGATCGTGGATGGCACCTGGTCGCCGCCCAAAGTGGTCAAGACTTCGCCATAAAATCTGCGCGATAGCGATCGAAATTATGTCGGCCACGCGGCCAATGCCGTTTCGGCAATGCGCTTGAGCTCCTTACGCGTCGCGCCGCCGGCGGCTTGCACGGCGAGGCCATGCGTCACGGCGGAGAGAAACCCGGCCAGGGCCGCCGGATCGGCGCCTGCCCGCAAATCGCCTTCATTTCGCGCCCTTTGAAAGCGGCGGCGGATTGCCATTTCGAGCGACTTGCGGCGGGCGCAAAGTTCTTCGCGCAAGCATTCCGCTTCGTCGCCACATGCCAGCGCCGCTTGCACCGCAAAGCAGCCGCGCGGCGTCTTCGGGTCGCAAAGCAATTCGATATTTCCGAACAGCAATGCCTCGGCCACCTCGCGAGCGGTTGGCTCCTCGAGCGCTTGCCGCACGAATGAGGCCGGGCCTTCCATGTAGCGGTCGAGCGCCTTGCGAAACAACTCCTCCTTGTTGCCGAACGCGGCATAGAGGCTGGGCCGATTGATACCCATGGCCTCGGTCAGGTCCGGCAAAGTGGCGCCCTCGTACCCTTTGCGCCAAAATACGTCGAGTGCGCGATCTAGGGCTTCGTCGGCATTAAAAGTTCGTGGTCGACCGCGCGCCATCCAACCCGTCTCCCGCCTGCTGCGTAATTAATCGTGCAGTGCGAATTTTGTACCTATTGATACAATACAGCCCTTGACGGCGTTTGTCCACCGGCATAAATTTACCGGACGGTACAAAAACACGCTGTCCCCCGCCCCGTTTCCCTCCTGCCACGCCCTCCCGCTTAGTACTTCTGAAAGGAGCCCCACCATGTCTCAACTCAAGAATAAAGTCGCCGTCGTCACCGGAGCCTCGAAAGGCATCGGCGCGGCGATCGCCAAGCGCCTGGCCGCTGCCGGAGCCACCGTCGTCGTTAATTATTCGTCCAGCAAAGCCGAAGCCGACAAAGTGGTCGAGGAAATCACCAAGAAAGGCGGTAAAGGCGTCGCCGTGCAGGCCAACCTCGCCAAGCCGGAAGAAGTGGCCAAGCTCTTCGCTGAAACAAAGAAGCAATTCGACAAGGTCGACATCCTGGTCAACAACGCCGGAATTTATGCCTTTGCCCCGCTCGCAGAGGTCACGCCGGACCTGTTCCACAAACAGTTCGACCTGAACGTGCTGGGCTTGCTGCTGGCCACGAAGGAAGCAGTGAAGCTGATGGGCACCAACGGCGGAGCCGTCGTCAACATCAGCTCGGTCGCCGCCCGCTCGGCTCCGCCTACTACGAGCGTCTACAGCGCGACCAAGGGCGCCGTTGATTCCATCACCCGATCGCTGTCCCAGGAACTGGGAGCGAAGAAGATTCGCGTCAACTCGGTCAACCCGGGCATGATCGAGACGGAAGGCGTACGAGCGGCCGGCATCCACGACAGCGACTTTGCCGCACAGGTTCTGGCGCAGACACCGCTGGGACGGATCGGCCAGCCGGACGACATTGCTTCGGCGGTGCTGTTCCTGGTGTCGGACGATTCGTCCTGGGTCACGGGAGAAACATTCTACATCTCCGGCGGCCTGCGCTGATTTGCCGGCGCCTTCGCTGGAATGAAAATAGCAACCGCCATGGACGCCAAGAGCGCCAAGGCCTGATTGGAACGCCAACTGTTGGTGGCGCTCTTGGCGAACCTGGCGGTGGAATTGATTCGTTAGACCGAGAACGAATTTGAGGAGCAATATCATGTCGCGCGTCGTCCGTTTCCACGAATATGGCGGTCCGGAAGTTCTGAAGATCGAAAACGTCGAGGTGCGGCCGCCGGGCAAGGGGGAGGTCCGCATCGCCGTGAAGGCGCTCGGATTGAACCGAGCAGAGTCGATGTTTCGCTCCGGCCGATACCTGGAGGCGGCGCAGTTCCCGGCAAAGTTGGGGTACGAAGCAGCGGGCACCATCGAGTCCGTCGGTGCGGGCGTTACCGGCTTCAAGGTCGGTGATGCGGTCAGCACGGTGCCGGCGTTTTCGATGAACGAATACGGCGTGTATGGCGACTTGGCCCTGGCGCCGGCGGCGGCCGTTGCCAAGCATCCGGCGTCGCTCTCGTGGACCGACGCGGCGGCGATCTGGATGCAGTATGCCACGGCCTACGGCGCCATCATCGAAATTGCCAAGTTGACGGCCGGTGACACGATTTTGATCCCTGCCGCGTCGAGCAGCGTCGGCATTGCGGCGATTCAGCTCGCGAATCTGGTCGGCGCGACTCCGGTCGCCCTCACGCGCCGCAGCAACAAGCGCGGCGCGCTGTTGGAGCTCGGGGCGAAGCATGTCATCGCCACCGAGGAACAAGACCTCGTCGCCGAAGTGATGAAGCTCACCGACGGCAAGGGTGCCCGAGTCGTGTTCGATCCGGTCGGCGGTCCAACGATCGAAAAGCTCGTGGCCGCGATGGCTCAGTACGGCATCCTGTTCGAATACGGAGCGCTGAGTAGCGAACCGACTCCGCTGCCGCTCTTCGAGGTGCTGGGCAAGATGATCACGATCCGCGGCTACATGCTGCTCGAATTTACGACCGATCCCTCAAAGCTCGAAAAGCTCAAGAAGTACATCATCGACGGCCTCACGAGCGGCAAACTCAAGCCGATCGTCGCCAAGACGTTCACGCTCAACGAGATCGTCGAGGCGCACCGCTATCTCGAGTCGAACGCCCAGATTGGCAAGATTGTCGTCACCGTCTGATCGAGTCGTAGGGCTTCCATCGGCCTGGTTTAAGTCATCAAAGGAAAAACGGTCCATGGGTCAGAAACTTGCCGGCAAGATAGCGCTCATCACGGGCGGCAGCAGCGGGCTCGGCCTGGCGACTGCGGAGCTCTTTGTCGCGGAAGGGGCGCGGGTGTTCATCACGGGCCGGCGCAAGGAAGAGCTTGACAAGGCCGTCGCGCAGCTCGGCGGCGGAACGGTCGCCGTACAGGGCGACATCGCGAAGCTCGCCGATCTCGACAGGTTGTTCGCCACGATCCAAAAGCAGGCCGGCCGGCTCGATGTGCTGTTTGCCAATGCCGGGAGTGGCTCGTTCCTGCCGTTGGGCGAAATCACGGAGGAGCACTACGACAAGTGGTTCGGCATCAATGTCAAGGGAACACTGTTCACCGTACAAAAAGCATTGCCGTTGATGCCTGCCGGGTCGGCGATTGTCATCAATGGGTCGATGGTCTCCATCAAGGGCTTGCCGGCATTCAGCGTCTATTCCGCGACCAAGGCGGCCCTGCGATCTTTCGCGCGGTCATGGGCAGTCGACTTGAAGGATCGGCACATCCGGGTAAACGTCGTCAGTCCCGGCACCGTCGTTACGCCCGCCTACAAGAACGCGCTGGGCCTGGATCAAGGACAGATCGATCAGATGGTGGACCAGGCCATCGCTACCACGCCGCTCGGCCGCGCGGGCACACCCGACGAAATCGCCTCCGCGGTCCTCTTCCTGGCTTCCGATGACAGCAGCTATGTTAATGGCGCCGAACTATTCGTCGATGGCGGGGCCGCTCAGATTTGAGCAAGCTTCGACGACACTGGGCCGCGAGCTGCGCACCGATCTATGGATGTTGCCAATCCAAACGATGTACTTGAACCAGCGGCAAAGAAACTGCTGGATGACATCATCGCCACCGGCGCGCCGCCGATCTACACGCTGACTCCCCCGGCGGCCCGCGAAGCGCTTGCCATTTGCCAACGTGTGCCGGTGCACCTGCCGCCCACAACCGTTGAAGACACGACATTTCCAGTCGGCCCGAATGGCAGCGTGCGGATCCGCATCGTGAGGCCGGAAGGCGCAACAGGTGTGCTGCCGGTCGTGATGTTCTTTCACGGCGGCGGCTGGATGCTGGGCGACGTCGAGACACACGATCGGTTGATACGCGACTTGGCTCATGGGTCACAGGCCGCCGTCGTGTTCGTCGATTACGACCGCACGCCCGAGGTAAAATTCCCAATCGCCAATGAACAGGCCTACGCGGCCACCAAATACGTCGCCGAACATGGCGGCAAACTGGGGCTCGATCCGCGACGGATCGCAGTTGCCGGAGACAGCGCGGGTGGCAATATGGCGATCGCAGTGTCGCTCTTGGCCAAAGAGCGCGGCGGCCCGCGGCTCGCGTTCCAATTGCTCTACTATCCGCTCACCGACCAGAGCATGTCACAGGAGTCGTACGCGACCTTTGCCGAAGGCTTCTGGCTCACGACCGAGGCCATGCATTGGTTTTGGGACGCCTATCTGCCGGACAAGTCCGCCCGCCGCCAGATCGCCGTCTCGCCGATCAACGCGACAGCCGATCAGCTCCGCGGCCTGCCGCCGACATTGTTAATAGTTAGTGAAAACGACGTGCTACGCGACGAAGGCGAGGCCTTTGCTCGGAAGCTGATGCACGCCGGTGTGAGCGTCGCGTCGACGCGTTACAATGCCACAATTCACGACTTCGTAATGATCAACGCCATCGCCGAAACGCCGCAGGCCCGCGGGGCGATCGCCCAGGGAGTGGCGGCGTTGCGTGCGGCGTTCCATATCTGATTGCTTCGACTGAAATACGATTCACAATTTCTCCGGGGACGATTCGATGAAACGTTTGATTTGTTCGCTCGCTGTGGTTGGATTTATCTCGTGGTCAAGCGGCGTGCTGGCCAAGTCGTCCGCTTGGACGCAGTTCCGCGGGCCGGCGGGCACCGGAATTGCCGCCGCGGAACACCCGCCGGTCGAAGTCGGGCCGGAGAAGAATGTGGCTTGGAAAGTGGCAACGCCGAGCGGGCTGTCGTCGCCGATCGTGGTGGGCGACAAACTCGTGCTCACGGCGTTCGAAGACGGCAAGCTCTACACGATTGCCTACAGCCGCGCGGACGGCCGCGAGTTGTGGCGAGCTCACGCACCGGCGACAGAAATCGAGCCGTTTCACAAGACCGAGGGCAGCCCGGCCGCTTCAACCCCGGCAAGCGACGGTAAGCGGATCGTCTCGTATTTCGGCTCATGCGGCTTGTTCTGCTACGACCTCGACGGCAAAGAACTCTGGCATCACGAAATGCCGACGGCCAAGACGCTGGCCGACTTCGGCACGGGCGTTTCGCCGCTCTTGGTCGACGGCGTCGTAGTGCTCTTGCGCGACGAGACGGTTGCGCCCAAAATTCTTGCGCTCGACGCTTCGACTGGAAAACCGAAATGGGAAAAAGTGCGGCAATCCAAGTCCGGCTTCGGTACGCCGGCCGTATGGAAGACTCCATCCGGCACGCAGATTGTCGCTCCCGGTTACGGCAAAATGATCGCCTATGATCTTCACACGGGCGACGAGGTGTGGACCGTCGAGGGTATGCCCTCTTCTTCGTGCACCACGCCCGTGACGGACGGCAGCATCCTCTATTACGCGGGCTGGTCGCCAGGCGATCCGGAAGACTCGGGCTTCAAGATGCCGACGTTCGACGGACTCCTGTCCAACGACAAAGCGGACGCCGACGAAGACGGCAGGCTCTCGAAAGAGGAAGCACAGCGGACAATGTTCAAGGATTTCTTCGACAACAACGACCCCAACAAGGATGGCTTCATCTCGCGCGAGGAATGGGATGCGATGCTGGCCTATATGGCAGCGACGAAGAACAGCGCGTTTGCCCTCCGCAGCGGCGGCACGGGCGACGTGACCCATTCGCACATGATCTGGAAGCAGACGAAGGGCCTGCCTTACGTCCCCTCGGCGATTCTCTACGGCGGCCAGTACGTGATGGTCAAGGACGGCGGCATCGTGACGGCGTACGACGCGTCCTCGGGTGACGAGGTGTATCAAAAGCGCACCGTTGCCAACGGCAGCTACTACGCCTCGCCCGTCGCGGCCGACGGCCACATCTATTTCACGTCGCTGGCCGACGGCGCGATTACGGTCCTCAAGGCCGGCGCGAAAAAGCCGGAGGTCGTTGCCGAGAATCCGCCGTTGGGCGAGCGCTCGGCTGCCACGCCGGCGATCGCGGACAACACGCTGTACGTTCGCACGGCGGGGCACCTGTACGCGTTTGCCAATCCGTAGCGATATCTGGAATCGCACCGTCGCATTGATCGCAGCGCAGCGCGTTGTCCAGCTCGGAACGCATCGACTATATTTGGTGGCTGCGTTCGCCGATGATGACAACTGCCCGATAGCACGACAAGCCGACGCGTGGACTCGCTGCGTAAGATACTCCGCGAAATCTGGGGTTACGACGACTTCCGCCCGTTGCAGGAAGCCGCGATGCGGTCGGTCGTCGAGGGGCGCGATTCGCTCGTCGTGCTGCCGACCGGCGGCGGCAAGAGTCTCTGTTTTCAGGCCCCCGCGCTCGCCATGCCGGGCCTCGCGGTGGTCGTCTCGCCGCTGATCTCGCTGATGAAGGACCAGGTCGACGCGCTCGTGGACTGCGGCGTCCGCGCGGCCTGCGTCAACAGCACGCTCACAGCGCCCGAGAAGCGCCAGATCGCGGACGACATCCGGAGCGAGCAGCTGAAGCTACTGTACTTGTCGCCGGAACGGCTGCTCACCGATCGCACGCTCGATTTTCTGCAGCAGGCGCCGTTGTCGTTCATCGCCATCGACGAGGCCCATTGCATCAGCGAATGGGGGCACGACTTCCGGCCCGAATATCGCGGACTGCGGGTATTGAAAGATCGCTTTCCCAACGTGGCGATCCACACCTACACCGCCACCGCGACGCCGCATGTCCGCGACGACATCGTCCGCGAGCTGGGGCTGCGTGACCCGGAAGTGCTCGTCGGCTCGTTCGATCGGCCGAACCTGATTTATCGCGTGCGGCGGCGGAGCGATCTGTTGAAGCAGCTCCGCGAGGTGATCGATCGCCACGGCGAGGAGCCGGGCATCATCTACGCGATCCGCCGCACCGATGTGGAAGAGATCGCAGCCCACTTCGCGTCGCTCGGCTACCAGGCCTTGCCCTATCACGCCGGCCTCTCCGACGAAGAGCGGCATCGTCATCAAGATGCATTCATCAACGACCGCTGCCGGATCATCGTGGCCACGGTGGCCTTCGGCATGGGCATCGACAAGTCGAACGTGCGGTACGTGATCCACGCCGCTGCGCCCAAGTCGCTCGAGAGCTACCAACAGGAGAGCGGCCGCGCGGGGCGGGATGGGCTCGACGCCGAGTGCTGGCTGTTCCACTCGGCCGGCGATTTCCAGACCTGGCGGCGGCTGCAGCAGGACTTGCCGCCGCAGGCCTTCGAAATCGCCCTGCAGCTGCTCTCCGGCATGGACGGCTTCGCCAACGGCGTGTCTTGCCGGCACAAGGCGCTCACCGCGTACTTCGGCGAGGTACTGTGCATCGAGAATTGCGGTGCATGCGATGTCTGTCTCGCAGAGCTCGATCTCGTCGACGATCCGCTTGTGCTGGCACAGAAAATCTTGTCCTGTGTGGTGCGGGTCGAAGAGCGCTACGGAGGCGATCACGTCGCGCAGGTGCTCGTCGGCTCGAACGAAGAGAAGATTCTCCAGCGCGGCCACAACCGGCTGAGCACCTGGGGGATTCTCTCCGACCACAACAAGAAATCGGTCCGCGCCTGGATCGACCAGCTCGTGCACCAATCGTTTTTGGAGAAGCACGGCGAGTACAACGTGCTGCGGCTCACCCCTGCCGGCTGGCAACTGCTCCGCGGCGAAGTTACGCCCCAGCTCCTCAAGCCCGCCAAAGAGAAATCACGTCGCTTGGCCAAAGCGGCAGTCGAATCATGGGAAGGCGTCGACCGGGAATTGTTCGATCGCCTGCGAACGTATCGGCGCGATAAGTCGCACGAGCGCGGCGTGCCGCCCTATGTCGTCTTCAGCGACGCCACGCTCCGCGATCTCGCCCGGCGACAACCGACGAGCGGAGACGAACTACTCGCCGTGCATGGCATCGGCGCGAAAAAGTGCGCCGAATACGGCGACGACATCCTGCGTGAAATCGCCGGTCATTTGCGAAGTGCTCACGGCCGAGACGACTCGCATCCTGCTCTTCATAGCAAGTAGTCGCGTTTCAGCATCCTGCCGCTTGCATCTACCTCGCCGGCACGAGAATTGCATCGCTAATCGTGCGGAGGAAGAAGAATCCTCGGCGTGATTCGCGGCGCGTGAGCCGATTGCCACGACAACGTCCGAGGAAAGCAGGTTGAATCCCATCATCGGGCGCACTTGAAACGTCGCTCGTGCCCGAACAACAAACGTGCTCGGGGGAACAGGTGCGCTGATTGCGCGCGGCGAATAGTTTTCTCCGTGCCGAATTGGCGCACTGGTCTTGGATAACACACGGCGATTTTTCGCGTGCTTCGAGCCAGGAGCATCGCCATGAGATTCCCAGACCGTTATTCTGCGGGGCGGAAGCTCGCTGAGTACCTTGCCCCCTATCGCCATCGCCCGGACGTGCTCGTGCTCGCGCTGCCGCGGGGTGGTGTGCCGGTGGCCTTCGAAGTGGCCAAGGCGCTCGACGCGCCGCTCGATGTCTTCCTGGTCCGCAAGCTGGGCGTGCCGGGGCACGAAGAGTTGGCGATGGGCGCGGTGGCTTCGGGCGGTGCGCGCACGCTCAACCGCAACGTCGTGGGGCCGCTGCGGATTCCGAAACATGTCGTTGAGTACGTCGCCCAGAACGAACTGGCCGAGATCGAACGGCAACAGCTCGCCTACCGGCACGGCCGCGTCGAACCACAAATCGAGGGTCGAATCGTGATCCTGGTCGACGACGGACTGGCGACCGGTTCCACTATGCAGGCGGCCGTCCACGCACTCCGCGAGCGTCGTCCGCAGCGGATCGTCGTGGCGGTGCCGGTCGGTGCGGCCCAGTCGTGCGCGGAGTTGCGCCACGTCGCGGACGAGGTGGTATGCCCGCTCTGTCCGCGTCAGTTCATGTCGGTCGGCAGCTGGTACGAAGACTTCAGTCAAACTCCCGACGTCACGGTGACGACGCTGCTTGAACACGCCAGTCACGCACGGGAATCGAGGACCAAGGCCATACAAACAAGCTGACGGTCGCCTGCCGCCAGCAGCAGTCGAGGTGCCCGCCATGAATTCGCATGCTCCACGCGCTTCGCCCAATCACACGGGACGGGAGCGCTTCGAAAAGATTATCAGAATTCCGTTGGCCAACGGATTCTTTGAAGGTTCTCTGGCCATTCCAACGGCAGCAGTGGGCGCCGTGATCTTCGCGCACGGAAGCGGCAGCAGCCGCCACAGCCCGCGCAATCAGTTCGTCGCCGAGGTGTTGCATCGCGCCGGACTCGCGACGCTGCTGGTCGATCTGCTCACGGAAGAAGAGGAGCAGCGCGACGCCGTCACGGCCCAGCACCGCTTCGACATTCCGCTCTTAGCCGGCCGGCTGTCCATCGCCACCGAGTGGATGCAAATCAATGCCGCAAGGCACGACTTCCGCTACGGCTACTTCGGCGCGAGCACCGGCGCGGCGGCGGCCTTGGTCGCCTCGACGCGCGAGCGGAGCGTCGCGGCAATCGTATCGCGCGGCGGACGACCCGATCTGGCTGGCGCGAGCCTGCAACTGGTGCGTGCTGCGACGCTGTTGTTGGTCGGCGGCCGCGATGGCCAGGTGATCGACCTGAACCGTGCCGCATGCAACCAACTGCATGCGGCCGCCGAGCGCGAATTACGAATCATACCCGGCGCCACGCATTTGTTCCCCGAGCCCGGCAAACTGGAGCAAGTCGCGGCGATGGCGGCGGAGTGGTTCGTGCGGCACCTGAGCCCGACGACGCACGCTGCCGCGCGGTAAGGCGCCGCACGATCTGCAAGCGATGACACGACGGAGGAAAGGAGGCGCACCAATGGCCCGGCCGCAGCGACATCCGGCACTCGAACCGGCCGCCTCCGACGCGATCGTCGACGCCGTCCGCGGCGTATCGCACGTGCTCGACGATTGGCAGGAGCTCGAACCGCTGATGGCTCGAATCGGCGATGCCCGGTTCGTGCTCTTGGGAGAGGCCTCACACGGCACACACGAGTTCTACACCTGGCGGCGGCTCGTCAGTCAGCGGCTGATCCGCGAAAAGGGCTTCACGTTGATCGCCGTCGAGGGCGACTGGCCCGATTGTTATCGGGTGAATCGCTACGTGAAAGGATATCCCGAATCCGGCCGCAACGCCTACGAAGTGCTGCACGCGTTTGACCGCTGGCCGACGTGGATGTGGGCCAACGAGGAGGTCGTCGAGCTCGCCGAATGGTTGTACCGGTGGAACCGCACGGTGGCGCCCGAACGCAAGGTCGGCTTCTACGGGCTCGACGTGTACAGCATGTGGGACTCCATGCATGCGGTTTTGAGCTATCTCGAGCGCGAAGATGGCCGGGCCTACGCCGCCGCAATCCGCGCTTTTGAGTGTTTCGGTCCGTTCGGCTACGACGTCGATCAGTATGCCCAAGCCATGCGCTGGGCGCCCGTGTCGTGCGAAAACACCGTGGTCGACATGCTCCGCACGCTTCGCGAGCAACCGCCCGCCTACGAGCAAGACGAGCGCGAGGCCTATTTCAACGCGGAGCAGAACGCGCTGGTGGCAAGGAATGCGGAGAAATACTACCGCACGATGATCCGCGGCGACGCGACCTCGTGGAACATCCGCGACCAGCACATGGCGGAGACGCTGAGCCGGCTGGCCATGCACCATGGCCCGCACACCAAGGCCATCGTCTGGGAGCATAACACGCACATTGGCGACGCCCGTTTTACCGACATGGCCGCGTCCGGTATGGTCAACGTCGGTCAGTTGGCGCGAGATGACCACGAGTCCGATGGCGTCGTGCTCGTGGGTTTCAGTTCGCATCACGGTACGGTAGTCGCCAGTGAAGCGTGGGGCGACGCGATGCGTGTAATGACCGTTCCGGCCGCCCGACCGGGCAGCTGGGAAGACGTGCTGCATCGCGCCGCACCGCGTGATTCGCTGCTGGTGTTCGATCGTCGCAGCCCGTTTGAGATGCTCGAGCCGCGCGGGCACCGCGCGATCGGCGTGGTGTATCGGCCGCAGCACGAGGCGTTCGGAAACTACGTCCCCAGCGTTTTGCCGCGGCGGTACGACGCGCTCGTGTACCTGGACGAAACCCGCGCCCTGCGACCATTGCACGTCGATGCGCGGTTCGAGCGGGAATCGCCGGAAACTTATCCGAGTGGAATGTAATTTCGATGGAGGGCAGTCCCATGAACACGTTTACCAAAGACAATCTCCGGCAACTGGCCGGAATGAACGGCGAGTACGTCGCTTCGATCTATTTCCCGGCGACCA
Source organism: Pirellulales bacterium (assembly GCA_050248495.1). GTDB lineage: Bacteria > Planctomycetota > Planctomycetia > Pirellulales > Lacipirellulaceae > DASYDU01. Next base: position 31,299 of record JBFWSG010000025.1, read on the forward strand.
CGGGCGCCGAACAGCGGCAAAACCCGATTCATTTCAAGAGCCTCATCCGCGCGGCGGGACAACAAATGCAGGCCCGCGGAATCCGCGAACCGGCAATCCAGAAGATGACGGTCTCCGCGCACACCCTGTTGGACCGGCCGGAGTTGTGGCGGGAACTGGCGCACGGTCTGGCGGTATTTGTCTCGCGCGATGCGCTGCACGCGTTCGCCCTGCCGTTCCACTGCGACGAGATCTGCGTGGTCGGCAAATGCGCTTACCTGTTGCCCCTGTTGGCGTGGGACTCGCACGACACGTCGTATTTCGTGCTGGCGGTAAGCCGCAACGCCGTGCGCCTGCTGCAGGGATCGCGAGCCCGGCTCGACGAAGTCGCGGTGCCGATGCTGCCGGCCGATCTGGCAACCGCGCTGCGCTATGAGGTGCGGCAGGGAACGCTGCAAATGCACTCGGGACAACCGCAAATCGGCGGCAAGGAAGGGGTTGTCTTCCACGGCCAGGGCGGCGAGGTCGATGTTTCCAAAGATGAACTGACCGAATATTTCCGCCGGATCGATCGAGCCGTGAGCGACTACTTGCAACTCCGCAGAGAGCCGCTGGTGTTCGCCGGCGTCGACTATCTGTTCCCGATGTATCAGTCGGGGAATCATTACACACACCTGGTGCTACGCTCCGTCGAGGGCAACCCGGATCAACTCGCGCCGGCCGACCTCTGCACGCGAGCTTGGACATTGGTCGAAGGCCAGCTCCGCGAACGCGAAGAAGCCAGCGCCGAACAACATTGGAACTCGGTCGGCAGCGGCCGGACGGCCAACCGCATCGTCGAGATTCTCGCCGCCGCCCAAGCGGGCGCGATCGAGACGCTATACGTGGAGGCCGGCGCGCGGCGGATGGGGCGTTACTTGCCGGAGTCGGCCACCGTTCGCTATGACGGCGCGCCGCAAGCCGACAGCGAAGAACTGGTGAATCAGGCGGCCGTGCTTGTGCTGCGAAGTGGCGGTGCGGTCGTTGCTATGGAGCCGAATCGCGTACCGGACGGCGGCGTCATCGCCGCAGTCCTGCGCTACGCCCACACACCGGTCGCCGTGCCGCCGATTTCCACTCACAACGCGAGCGCGGTCAACTGATCGGCGGAACGCTATTTCGCCTCTTTGACCATGTCCGCAAACTCTTTGCGGAACTTCTCGACCTTCGGCCGGATCACGTATTGGCAGTATTGCTGGTTTGGGTTCAGCGCGAAATACTCCTGGTGATACTGCTCGGCCGGGTAGAATTTTTCAAACTTTGTGATCTCGGTGACGATCGGATCTTTGAACGTGCCCGAGGCGTCGAGCTGCTTCTTGTATTCTTCCGCGAGCTTCCGCTGGGCCTCGGTGTGATAGAAAATCGCCGAGCGGTATTGCGTGCCGACGTCGTGCCCTTGTCGGTTGAGCGTCGTCGGGTCATGGGTCTCCCAGAACACCCGCAGGATGTCGGTGAATGAAATCTGCGCGGGGTCGTAGGTCACTTGAATCACTTCGGCGTGGCCCGTTTTGCCGCTGCAAACTTGCTCGTAGGTCGGATTGACCAGCCGGCCGCCGCTGTAACCGGAGACAGCCGACTTCACGCCTTTCAAGTGATCGAACACCGCTTCGGTGCACCAAAAGCAGCCCGAGCCGAGCGTCACCTGCTCGAGGTCTTTGCTGTCAGTCGATTCTGCCATCTTCGTTTCCTCTGCGCGGACGACGGTCGCTGCCAGGCATCCAAACACTGCAAAAGCCCCCGCCGCGCCGATCGCAATTTGAGAGAGTTTCATGCTAATACTACGCGAGCGGGCAGACATCAGTTTCCGGCAGCTGTGGACGTTTTGGCCGCTTCGGTCGGAAGTTCGTAGCAGGCGATTTCCTCGCCGTTGCGGACAAACAGCCGATTCCCTACCAGCGCCGGGTGGTTCCAGGTCTTGCCCGAGATGGATTCAAATTCGCCGAGCACTTCCGGCTGTTCGCCGCCGATGCCCACCAGCGACACTTCGCCGCGGGCACCGAGCACGACCAGCGCGTCGCGATCCGCCAAGAGCAGCACCTGGCCATGACCGTAGCGTCCCTTCTTCCAGAGCCGCTCGCCCGTTTCCAGATCGAGCGCCGAGAGGATGCCGTCGTCCAGACCGTAAATCTTTCCCTTGTGCGTTACGAGGTCGTTGAAATTTGGGCGGATGCGATTGGAGACCCAGACCTCATTTGCCGCCCAATTTTCGCCGTCCTGTTTCAGTTCGAGCAAAGTCAGCCCCGGTTCCAGGGCCACCAACACTTGGTTGCCGGAGAGGACACGAGGTTGCAGCATCGGGATCGCCATTTCGCCGCCGTTGGGGACTTCCCACAGCAATTTGCCGTCGTCGAGGGCAAACGACCGCAAGGCCTGCGAGTCGTGCATCAGGATTTGTCGCACGCCGTCGAATTCCGCCAGCTGTGGCGAGCTGTACGTATCTCCGCCCGCCGGCGACTTCCATTTCAAGTCGCCCGACGCCGTGTCGTACGCAAGCAGCCCGTCGGAGTCCTTGCCCGGCGCGAAGACAATCACCACTCCATCGACCACCAGCGGCGACACGGCGAAGCCCCACTGCGGCACGGCGGCCTGCGCCTCTTGAACCAGGTCGTGCGACCAGAGCAGCTTTCCAGTGGCCGCATCCAGGCAATTGAAATTTCCCTTGCCGCCCAGCGCATAGATTTTGCCATCGGCGAACGTGGGGGTACCGCGCGGGCCGGCGCCCGACAGGCTCTCATGGAAACGGACCTTGTCGGTGTGGATCCAAACTTCCTTGCCCGTGGCGGCATCGTAGCAAGCGACAACCTCGTCGTCGTTGCGCTGCTCCTGTGTCACGACGTGCCCATTGACCACGATCAAGCTCGACCAACCGGGGCCCAACCGCTGCCGCCAGATCTTTTGCGGCGACTTTGCCCTCCAATCGAGCGCGAGTCCGTTACCGTCCACCACGCCATCCCGCGCTTGCCCGCGAAAGCTCGGCAGGTCGCCTGGCTGAAGAGACCAGGCCGCCAGCGTGATACCCGGCTCTCGCGCGTTCGCTTCCGATTGATGACTGGTCAGAAAAACTTGTTCCGATGTAGGATTCCAGCGCCAGGCATATTCGCTGTGCTGGGAGCCGTCCAAGCCATCGAAGCGGACGAGGGTGAAGAAACCGAACACGCACAGGGTCGCTAGCCACAACCCAGCCATGCGCACCCGCGCCGTGAGACCGCCAAACTTGCAAATCGCCAGCCACACCATCCCCACGGTCAATACCCACGGCAACACGGCCAGCAAAATCGCCATGACGCCGATCGTCTGGTCGGCCAATTTGAGCATGGCCACCGAACCGATCACGAACACGGCCACGGCATACCACCGTTCGCGCCGACTCAACTGACGGCGCGAGAGCCACCAGATGGAACAGCCCAAGAGCAGCAGGACGTGCATCGCCAGCCGGCTCACGAACCGCATGCCGCCGGTCATCGAGAGCCCTTCGCACACGAAATAGGCGGCCCAGAACAGGGTCAGCATCAGCACCGCCGGCCACAGCCGCGGCATCGTCGAGGAGGCCCACTCCGGCCTGGTGGAGGGTAGCTCCGCTACGGAAGAAGGTGCGGAAGACAATTCAGTCGCCATCGTCGTCTGCTCGTTTTGTCGAGCGGCGCACAGGCCGCAAATCTATCGGACGAAGCCAAATTTTATCTCTCATGCGTCGCGTTGCACAGCAGGCGAGCTACCGCCGGAACCGCGACAAATCAAGCCAAAACGCCGGCATTTGGCGGCTATTTTGGCGAAACCTTCTGTGGTAGCGTTTCGTAGAAGAGGGTCGCGTCGGCAGGCTGTCGACCGACCTTCCCTCTGGACGCCCCTTCCTGCAACCCCCCCTGCCCTTGGAGATCATCATGAGCAAGAGTTTCTTCGATCATCTCGCCTCTTCGCCGCAATCGTTCTCGGATCTCGATCGGCGCAGTTTCCTCCGCGCGGCTGGCGTCACAGCCGCAGCCGGTGCGATCGGAGCAAATCTGTTAGGCGGCGCGGCGCCGGCGGTTGCACAGGCGCCAGCGGCCACGGCTCCCCCGCCGCCGACCGGCCCCTACAAGCTGCCGCCGCTGGGCTACGCGTTCGACGCGCTGGAGCCAGTGATCGACGCCAAGACGATGGAGATCCATCACGACAAGCATCACCAGGCATACGTCAACAATCTCAATATTGCCGTGGCGGGCACTGAGCTTGGCAATCAACCCGTAGAACAACTCATCGCCAATCTCGACCAGGTCCCGGAAAACATTCGCACGGCGGTGCAGAACAACGGCGGCGGCCACGCCAATCACACTTTGTTCTGGCAGCTCTTGAAAAAGAATGGCGGCAAGCCGAGTCCCGAGCTCGCCAAAGCAATTGACGCACAGCTCGGCGGCTTCGAGAAGTTCAAGACCGATCTCTCCAAGGCGGGCGTGACCCGCTTCGGCAGCGGCTGGGCCTGGCTGCTGGTCGATGAGAACAAGAAGCTCGTGATCGAAAGCAGCGCCAACCAGGACTCGCCGCTGATGGTCGGCAAAACGCCGATCCTCGGCATCGACGTTTGGGAACACGCCTACTATCTCAAATACCAGAACCGCCGTCCCGAATACGTCGAGAACTTTTTCTCGATCATCAACTGGAACAAAGTCAACGAGCTGTTCGCCAAAGCGACGGCGAGCTGAAGTCAATGACGAATGACGAATGACGAATGACGAATGACTAATGAGGGCGAGATCGAAGCTGCCTTCATTTGGCATTCGTCATTAGGAATTCTTCATTCTGCTTCACGCTCCCGGCGGCATCTGCGAGCCGAACGAATCCAATAGCTGCAGCCGGGTCGCGCTCAACCGTGCTGCGAGCGCCAGCGATGTTCGCCGCAACAGCTCGTAGCCGAAGCGCGGGTTGCGCTTGCAGATATCGAGCAGCTGGTGCGTGTTGATTTGCGCCACCTTGCCGTGTGACATCGTCGTGGCAGTGGCGGTCATCTGCGTCTGTTCCAAAAGCGCCGACCAGCCCAGAACTTCGCCCGGTCCCACGGCCATGATCCGCCGGCTAGGGCCGTTGTGGGTATGGATGTCGAGCGCCACGCTGCCGGAGACCACCAGAAATACATCCTGCGGCACATCCCCTTCGCGGAACAGCACCTCGCCGGGCCCTACGTCGCGCATCCGCGTGACGTCGGCGATCCGCAGCAAGTGTTCGTTGTCCAAATCGTGAAGGAACCGCACGTCGCGGAGCGCGTCGATCATTGCCTCTCGGTCCATAGCGCGTGCTTCCCCGCCCGCTGAGGTAATTTAATCCTGACGGGCGAACAGACTTGGTCGAAGCACGCCATTTTGCATGCCTCGCGGAAGGGCTGTCAATTCGCAAATCCCCATCGGACGGCGGCCCTATTTCTGCTTATACTGGTGCCTGCAAAACTGTCAAATTTTCCGGTCTCATCTCGGGGCGCAGATTAGTTCATGATTTGGGAAGCGTATTTCACGCTGGCGGTCGTCGTCGGCATTTTGATTTTGCTCGTCCGCGAGTCGCTCCCGACCGACATCGTGATGGTTAGCGCGCTTGTGCTGCTCGTGGCCGTCGGCGAGTTGCGCCACAGCGAGCACTTGCCGTCGATTGCTCAGGGGGTGAGCGGCATGGGCAACACGGGCCTCGTCACGGTGGGCGTATTATTCGTCGTCGTGACGGGACTCGTGCAAACCGGGGCCATGGAGCTCGTAGCCGGACCAATCATTGGCCAGCCTAAGTCGGCCACGTCCGCGCTCGTGAGACTACTCACGCCAGTCACTTTCTTAAGCGCATTTCTCAACAACACGCCGGTGGTGGCAATGTTCATGCCAGTTGTCGAAGACATTTGCAAGCGCTCGCGGATCAGTCCCTCGAAGCTCTACTTGCCGATGGCCTATGCGGCTACGTTCGGCGGCGTCTGCACGTTAGTCGGCACAAGCACGAACCTCATCGTCCAGGGCTTGCTGCACGAGAGTGGCCGCCCGGAAATGAAAATGTTCGATCTGACTTGGGTCGGAATTCCCTGCGCCCTGGCGGGAGTTGCGTTCTTTCTGACGCTCGGCAAATGGCTCATTCCCGATCGGCGGCCGGCCGTCACGACACACACCGACCCGCGCGAATACACTGCCGAACTGGTCGTGCTGAGCGATGGACCGCTCGTGGGCAAGAGCATCGAAGAAGCCGGCTTGCGTCACTTGCCGGGATTATTCTTAGCCCGCATCGATCGTTTCGGTGAAGAAATCACGCCCGTCTCACCGCGTGAGAGGTTGCTAGGCGGCGATCGGCTGGTATTCGCCGGCGTGCTCGACTCGGTGGTCGATTTGACCAAGATGCGGGGGCTGGCCCGCGCGCCGGAGCACTCGCCGGAAATTGACACGCCGGTCAGCAAGCGACGATTGATCGAAGCAGTCGTTTCCAGCCGCTGCCCGCTCGTGGGCAGCAGCATCCGCGCAGGCGAGTTCCGCTCGTACTACAACGCGGCGGTCGTTGCCGTGGCCCGCGGCGGCGAACGCGTGCAAGGCAAGATCGGCGACATCGTGCTGGAGCCCGGCGACACGCTGCTGCTGGAAACGGATGAGGATTTTCTGCTTCGCCAGCGCAATTCCAGCCACTTCTTTCTGGTGAGCGGTGTCGAGAATTCGCAGCCCGTGCGGCGCGATCGAGCCTGGGTCGCGCTGGGATTGTTGGTGGCGATGGTCGTAGTCTCGGCCCTCGGCTGGCTCGATCTCTTGACGGCCGCGTTCATCGCCGCAGGCTGGATGATCGCGCTCGGCTGCTGCTCCGTGAGTCAGGCGCGGCAGAGCGTCGACTGGTCGCTGTTGGTGGTGATCGCCGCGGCGCTGGGCATCGGCAAGGCGATCGACATGAGCGGCCTGGCCGACGTGACGGCTTCGCAGATCATCGGCTATGCGGGCGGACATCCCTGGCTGGTGCTCGTGGCTGTTTATTTCGTCGCCATGATCTTCACCGAGCTGATCACGAACAATGCCGCCGCGGTGCTCGTCTTCCCGATCGCCATGTCGGCGGCCGACTCGCTCGGCGTCAGCACGATGCCGTTCGTGATCGCCATCGCCATCGGCGCGTCGGCCGGGTTCGCCACGCCCTTCGGCTACCAGACCAACCTGATGGTCTACGGCCCCGGCGGCTATCGCTTCACCGACTATCTGAAAGTCGGCATCCCGCTCGACCTGGTGTTCATGGCCGTGACGGTCTTTTTGACGCCGTATGTGTTTCCGTTTTAGCGCCTCGTCATTGCGGACCTGATGGGTGGCATGCTCTCGCAGCGAAGCGGCGTGAGCATGTCCGGACGGAAATCATGCCTATGCCGTTTGCACGGCGAAGCCATGCCACCCGTCGCCAGTTGAAACGCGAACACTAAGACTCTAACTCCTCCAGCGCCCGCTTCGCCTCGCCGCCGGTAATCAGCCTGGCCGATCGTTCGTGCGTCATGTAGTTCCAAGCCCACTGCAGGAACACGAGGATGCGGTTGCGGTAGTTCACGATGTTCATCAAATGGATGAACAGCCACAGCACCCAGGCCACAAAGCCTTTGAACCGCACGCGGCCGAAGTCTGCGACCGCAGCGCTGCGGCCGATCGTGGCCAGGTTCCCCAGTTCGCGGTAACGAAATTTCGGCAGCGTTCGTTTCTCCAGTCGCGCGCGAATCAGCTTCGCCACATAGCGGCCCTGCTGGATCGCCACGGGCGCAACGCCGGGCAGCGGCTTGCCACACTGGTGCGTGTAACTCGCCATGTCACCGAGTACAAAAATCTCGGGATGGCCGTGAAGCGACATGTCCGGGCCGACGGCAATCCGCCCCGCGCGGTCGAGCGCGGCCCCCGTTGCATCGGCGAGCGCCTTGGCAAGCGGCGACGCCGCCACCCCCGCAGCCCAAATCACCGTCCGGGTCGGCAGCCGCTCGGTTTGGCCGCCGCAATCGAGCAGCACGTGGTCCGCCGCGATCGACGTGACCATCGTCTTGAGCCGGACTTTGACGCCCAGCTTCTCCAGCTCCTGCTGCGCGTTGGCCGAAAGTTCGGGAGGAAAGCTGCCCAGCACGCGGTCACCCGCTTCCACGAGCACGATGTGCGCATCCGCCGGATTGATGTGGCGAAATTCGTGCTTGAGGGCGTACTGGGCGATGTCCGCCAGTGCCCCGGCGAGTTCCACGCCCGTTGGCCCGCCGCCCACGATCACGAAGTTGAGTAGCTCCGGCCGCGGCTCGGCCTTGATCTCCGCATCCCGTTCCGCGAGTTCGAAGGCCGAGAACAGCCGCCGCCGAATCTCGGTCGCGTCTTCGATCGTCTTGAGCCCCGGGGCGAGCGGCTCCCACTCCGCATGGCCAAAGTAACTGTGTCGCGCGCCGGCAGCCACGATCAGCGTGTCATAGGAAACCGAGCTGCCATCAAAGAGCACGTGCCGGCCCGCGACGTCGAAGCCGGTCACCTCGCCCATCATCACTTCGCAGTTCTCTTGCCCTTCGAGAATGCTCCGCAGCGGCGCCGCGATGTTCGCCGGCGACAATTCGCCGGAAGCCACCTGGTACAACAGCGGCTGGAAGAGATGAAAATTTCGCCGATCGACGAGCGTCACCAGCACGGGGGCGCGGCGCAAGAAACGGGCCGCGTTCAAACCGGCGAAGCCGCCGCCCACGATCACGACATGGTGCAGCTGGGGCTTCTCACTCGCAGCGGGCGTCGTCATGGCGCTTTTGATCCCTTGCGCTGATGCTTTACGCCTGTCGCCGCCGCGATTCTAAACCTCCCCCTGCGGTCTCGCAATCGCCCGTTACTCCGGCAAAGGCTGATTCTTCGTTTCGGGCGCGAAGGGCAAGGTGAATAGACCTACCAAAAAGATCGCGCACATCGCCATCGCCGCGTAACGCTCCTGCAGTCCCGGCACATCACTTTGAAATACGTCCGTCGCCAACTTCGCCGAAAAATAACTTCCACCCGCGGCGGCAAAGCGACCCAGGTTGTAGCAGAAACTCGTGCCTGTGCTGCGCATCCGGCTTGGAAAAATCTCGGGCAGGTAAATTGCGAAGCCGGCAAACACTCCCAGCTGAAAGGCCCACATCAACGGCATCATCCAATAGGCCTGTTGCGGCGTGCTCAATGTCCAATAGACGTACAAAGTGACGACAAATGCGGCTGCAAACCAAATGGCAAATGCCGGCTTGCGCCCCAACACAATGCAGGCTTTGGTCATCAGCCACATGCCCACGGCCGCACCGACCATTTGCAGGAGATAGGCGTATGACCGCGCATTCTCCACCATCCCTTGAACTTCATCAGCGGGAACGTTTTGCTGCTCGAAGTGAATTCGGAACACCTTTGCTTGAAGATCGGTCATGTATTCGCCGATCGCCCACAGTCCGACCACTCCCGTGGCCGAAATCAGCGCGCCGATAGCGAGATTCCTCCGCCACCTGCGATCGGAGAGGAGCTCAAGATAAGGACCAATTACGCTGCCCTTGGGAAGCCGCCCTTCCGCCTTGGCCTTGAGCCAAGGCTCCGGCTCTTTCAGGTATTTCATAATGAATACGACCAACAGCGCCGGAATCGCCCCCACCAGGAACATCCACCGCCAATGGCTTCCCGCCTCGATCGCCCCGGATTCCACCAGGCGGTCAATGACGATCTTTACCACACCGGCCGACAGATTGCCGACGGTCGAGAGAATCTGCAGCCAACCGAGCGCTCCAGCCCGCGCGCCGTCAGGAAGAGTTTCGGCAATCAGTGCGACCGCCAGACCGAACACACCGCCCACCCCGACCCCCGTAAGAAAGCGAAATAAGGCGAAGTCCCAATAGAAGCGACTGAAATACGTGAGTCCGGTGCAGAGAGAATAAATCAGTACGGTCAGCGTGAGCATCTTCGCCCGCCCGAATCGATCGCCGAGCGGACCGAAGATCAGGCCACCCACGCCCCAGCCGACGAGAAACATGGCCGTGACGTCCTTGCCCATCGCTTGCACGTCGCCCGTGGGCATGAGCTCTTTGAGAGCGGGATTTCGCGCCAACGAGAACAGCCGCTGGTCGAGGCAGTCGAAGAACCAGGACGCCGTGGCGATCAAAAACACGAACCAGTGATAGGGCGTAAGTTGCCGCGCCCAATGCGTGCTCTCTTTCGTCATGGCTGCTCCCAAATCATTCCGGCAAACTCTCGGCCTGCGGTTCCGGCAAATAGAAACTCAAAATCAGATTCGCAAGATAGACCGCGGTGCCGACCGCCGTCGCCGCCATGGCCATCTTCACCGCATCATTCACCGGCGGGGCTGCGCCCGCTGCGCCCGGCATCACCGTCGAGAGCAAGCTGGTCACGAGCGCGAAGGAGGTCCCGACCATCCGCCCGCCGATGTTCGCGGCAAAGCTTTCGCCGGTACCGCGCAGATGGATCGGATACACGCGCGGCAGATAGTTGCCCCAGAAGCTGAACTGCCCCACCGTGAACAACCCCACGAAGAAAATGCCCCACTGCAGCCAGGCCAGATTCCGCGTGGCCGCGAAGCCGAAGACGATCGGCAAAATCACCAGCCCCGGCACGAGGAACACGCGCAAGAGCTTCTGCCGGCTCAAGATCACGGTCGCCAGCACAGCCAATAGCAGCCGCCCGGCCAGCCCGCCGTACTCTTGAATCTTGGTCACTTGCGCCGCAGTCCCCTGCGCGACCTTGCCCCGCGCCGCGGCCGCTTCCGGGGGCGCCAGATCTTTCGCCGCCGCACCAGCCCGCGCCTGCACCTCCGGCAATGCGGGTACGATATTTGGGATTTGCTGAATCGCGCCAAATGCCGCGCCAAAGCTGCACGCAAACATCAGCGTCGTGACCCACGTCGTCTGACGCAGTTCCGGCGCAAACAACTGTCCGATGCTCGGCCGCTTGAGCATCCCGGCCGCCTTCTTTGCCGCCCAGGCCGGCGACTCCGGCAGGAACGGCCGAATCACGATCAGGGGAATCGCCGGAATCAGGCCCGACATCAGCGTGTAACGCCACGGCGCGTGCGAACCCTGCAACTGGCCGAGGAAACCGAGCCACGACGGCAGCGAAATCGCCGGCAAGCTCGTGGCATGGCTCACGATCCAATAGTTGACAAATGCCACCATGATCCCGCCGAACGACGAGAAGAACTGCGTGTATCCGAGCACGCGCTCGCGGAGTTGCGGCTCGGGGAACAATTCCGCGAGCCAGGCGACCGCCGCCACGAACTCCACGCACACGCCAACAAACGTCGTCGAACGGAAGAAGAGCAGCATCCAGATGTTCGTCGAAAAGCCGGCCGCGAAGGCCGAGAACGCGTAGAGCAAAATGCTCCAAGTGAGAATTCGCCGCCGCCCGAGCCGATCGGTGAGATAGCCGCCCCACAACCCGAATGCTCCACCCACGAGTGCGGGAATAAAGAACATCAACCCGCGCCAAAGCGCGAACGTCGGCGTCCCAGGCGCCGCCCCCAATAGCTCGCCCAAGGCCGGCGGCAGCACCAGCGGCAACATCAATAGCTCATAGGTGTCGAACGCGAAACCAATGACGGCGATCAGGCAGACCGCCCATTGCACAAACGTCAGCCGCTCGCTCTCCGCCATCGAACCGAGGCCTCCACGCCCACTACCCCCGCGAACTGTAAGTGAGGCCTATCTTAACACACGCCAAAACTCTGCGGCACCCCGCCTTGGCACTGCCGTCGCCATCGATTTCGGACAGTCTGTTGGTTTTGGACAGTCCGGAGACAGGCAAATCGAAAACGTGCCAGTGCCGTTAACCGATCTGGCTTTCTGCTAAGATTCTAGCTATGTCGGAAGTGACGCAACTTATCGACGCTATCGGGCAAGGCGACCGCGCGGCGATGTCGGAGCTCCTGCCGCTGGTGTACGACGAATTGAAACGCGTCGCCCGCGCTCAAATGGCCGGTGAACGCGCCGGCCACACGCTGCAAGCCACCGCACTTGTGCACGACGCCTATTTGCGACTGATCGGCGCCGCCGAGCCTGGCTGGAACGGCCGCTCGCATTTTTTCGCTGCTGCCGCCGAAGCCATGCGGCGGATCCTCGTCGATCACGCCCGACGGAAGCACGCCAAGAAACGTGGCGGCAACGGCCAGCGAATCTCGCTCGATGAGGATTTGTTGCCGATCGTCGCTCCTTGCCAGCATGTCAGCGATTTGTTGGCCCTCGACGAAGCGCTCGACAAGCTCGCTACGGAGCATCCGTCGAAGGCCGAGCTCGTCAAGCTGCTGTACTTCGCCGGGCTCAATCTGGACGAAGCGGCCCAAGCCCAGGGAATCTCCAGAACCACCGCCTATCGACACTGGCTATTCGCCCGCGCCTGGTTGTTCGACGCGCTGGGCGAAAAACTGCATAATCCGTAGGCCGTCGATTCTACTGGAACTTTTGGCCGCCGTTTCGCGCTATTGAGGATAGAAAGGGCCCGGCCGTTGCTGGTGGATCCTGCGCAACTTGACGAAATCTTTACCGCCGCACTTGCCGAGGACGACGTCGCCGCGCGCGATGTCTACGTCGAGCGCGCCTGCCACGGGAATGCGGCGCTGCGCGAGCGCGTGGCAGCGCTGCTTGCCGCGCATGATGCGGCCGAAGATTTTCTTCCGCTCCCAGACGACGGTCAGCCCACCGAAGTCCAAATACTGAGCGAGCGCCCCGGCTCGACCATCGGTCGTTATAAGCTGCTCGAGCAGATTGGCGAGGGCGGCTTCGGCGTCGTCTTCATGGCCGAGCAGGAGCGGCCAGTCCGCCGTCGCGTTGCGCTCAAAGTCATCAAGCTCGGCATGGACACGAAGCAAGTAGTGGCCCGCTTCGAAGCCGAGCGGCAGGCGCTGGCGATGATGGACCATCCAAACATCGCCAAGGTCTTTGATGCGGGCACGACGGAAACCGGCCGGCCCTATTTCGTGATGGAGCTCGTTCGCGGCGAACCGATCACGACGTATTGCGATGAGGCACGGCTCGCCACCGACGAGCGGCTGCGGCTGTTCCAAACCGTTTGCGCCGCCATCCAGCACGCCCATCAGAAAGGCATCATCCATCGGGACCTGAAGCCGTCGAACGTGCTGGTGACCATGCACGACGACAAGGCCGTGCCCAAGGTGATCGATTTCGGCATCGCCAAAGCCACACAAGCCCGCCTCACCGAGCGCACGCTGTTCACGGAGTTTCGGCAGCTGATCGGCACGCCGAGCTACATGAGTCCCGAGCAAGCGCAGATGAGCGGTCTCGACGTCGACACCCGCAGCGACGTCTATAGTCTTGGCGTTCTACTTTACGAATTGTTGACAGGCACGACACCGATTGACGCCAGGCAAATCGGCGTGTCGTCGTACGACGAAGTCCGACGCCTCATCTGCGACGTCGATCCGCCCTCGCCCAGCGCGCGCCTTTCGACTCTGTCGGCCGAACGGCTCACGACATTGGCGCATCAGCGACATTGCGAGCCGGCAGAACTAGCCATCAACCTCCGCAGCGACCTCGACTGGATCGTGATGCGATGCCTGGAGAAGGACCGTACGCGCCGGTATGAATCGGCAAGCGCGATAGCGCAAGATTTACAGCGTTTTTTAGACGGCAATCCGGTCGAGGCGTGCCCTCCAACGCGACGCTACCGCCTTGGTAAGTTTTTGCGACGCAACAAGGTGGGAGTGATCGTGGCGGGGAGTCTCGCGGCATTGACGACGGCAGCGATTGCCATCCTCGTAATCAGCAACTTGCGAATTCGCCAGGCGTCGGCCGCAAAGGATGCCGCGCTCGCAACCGCTTATCAAGCCGTTGACCAGATGTTGACTCGTACGGCCGACGTGCGGCTGAGCGGGGTCCCTTTGGCTCAGCCATTACAAACCGCGCTGCTTGAAGATGCCCTGAAGTTTTACGATGGATTTCTTGCACAGGCCGAATCCAATGTTGTGCTGGACACAAAAGTGAGCGATGTGCTGGGAAGAATCTGCCTCATTCAACGACAGCTCGGCCGCTTCCAAGAGGCTCGAAAAACACACGAACGAACCATTCGATTGTGGGAGGATTTGTCAAAAACCGCACCGACGAAATTTGAATACAAACAAAGAGTGGCAATGGCCGAACAGAACCTGGCATATCTTTTGAGCATTACTCCGCCGAAGCCGGACGAAAAGGCAGTCGATGCTCATATGCGCAAATCTCTGGATATTTTTACGGCGCTCGAGCGCGATTTTCCCGAGCGCCGACAGCCGATGCTCGTACCCCTCCGTTATTTCGCGCACCTCGCGATAAAACGGGGGGATGATTGCGAGGCCGAACGTCTCTGGCGCGATGCTATCCAACGGGGAGAGGAGTATTTGCGTGCTAAACCACCGGAGGATGCTTCCTATCCACCAGCATTTGTCCGGCTGGAGCTATGTTGGGCGTACGCTGAGATATGTCATGTCCTTTACCTTGAGGAGAAAAGGATATCTGAAATCGAGGCAGAGCAGTTCCTGCTGAATGGGATTCGTGAGGCGACAATTCTCGTGAATAATGAAGGTGGTTTGGAGAATTATCGAGAGGTGGAAGCTCACTTGCAAACACAATTGGGTAGCTTTTACTCACAGTCGAACCGACATGCAGAAGCAATTCCGTACCTCGCGGCGGGTTCGATGGATGTGGAACAGCTATGTGCCTCGAATCCGGCAAATCCGTCGCATTGGATTGGAGTACGTAGTGCGCATCAAGAACTTGCGAGCGGACTCATGAAGGCCGGCCGAAATGACCAAGCACGCAAGTCTGTATCGAAGATGTTCGATTGGCTGGCAAGGGCAGAACGGAATGTTCCCGACGAGCCGGAATCGCTAAGTCAACTGCTCCAGACGCAGCTGCAACTCATCAATCTATTGCGGACGGCGGGCGCGACCGAGGAAGCCGAGGAGTTGTCGCGCTCCGCCAACATGTTGCAAGAGAAATTGACGAAGCCCAAACCGGCGAAATCCGTTGCGACACCGGCGGACACTGACATGACTCCGCAACTTCCCTAGCTGCAACTGCATGCGGCCCATCTCTTTCCGCGAATTCAGCGATTTGTGTGGAACAGAACCGCCTCCTCCTGCGCTTGTGCTGGTAGGCCGGCCTCCGGCCCCAGCACCTTGCAATATCGAGGGGTCTTCCATGCCGCCGATTCCAAACAAAATGTGGGCCGCGTCCTTGGTTTCACTGGCCATGCTCTCGCCCTTGGACCTAGCGTCGACGACTGCGGCGGCGCCAACTCCTGGCAGAATTACAGGTTGGGGGGATTCTGTTTGCTGCTGGCCGGAGATACCTGCCGGCGATGACTTCGTGGCCATCGATGCGGGATTCGTGCACAATTTGGCGCTCAGATCAGACGGCTCGATCGTCACGTGGGGCGACAACACTTGGGGTCAGACGAACGCCCCCACAGGAACGGGTTTCAAGGCGATTGCCGCCGAGCAAGCTTACAATGTAGCGATCAAGTCGGATGGATCGCTTGTTGGATGGGGTCTCTTCGGTTCCTTTAACGCGACCCTCCCCTCTGGAAATAATTTTGTTGACGTCGATTTGGGATTCTACCACGGCTTGGCTCTTCGATCGGACGGCTCCTTGGCCGCCTGGGGCGAGAATGGTCACGGCCAAGCTACCGTGCCTGCTGGACATGACTTCGCCGCCATAGCTGCCGGCTATTTCTTTAACTTAGCGTTGAAGACCGACGGTTCGATCGTCGGCTGGGGATACAACGGATTTGGCCAGATCAACGTGCCGGCCGGCAACGATTTCGTCGCCATCTCGGCAGGCGAAAACACGGCGTTGGCATTGCGGACCGATGGTTCGCTGGTGTCC
Organism: Pirellulales bacterium; assembly: GCA_050248495.1. Taxonomy (GTDB): domain Bacteria; phylum Planctomycetota; class Planctomycetia; order Pirellulales; family Lacipirellulaceae; genus DASYDU01. The sequence goes on from JBFWSG010000025.1 coordinate 47,122, forward strand.
TGGGGTTTCAAAGGATTCGACGAGAATAGCAACATCATCACCGGACTTTTGGACGTTCCCGCGGGCAACGACTTCACCGCCATCGACGTCGGACGCAATTGGAGCGTCGCGCTCCGTGCCGACGGTTCCCTAATTAGTTGGGGAGATAATCCCTTCGAAGCGCCGTCGGGACATGGCTTTGTCGCCATCGCCACCGGCTCGGACGGAATCGGTCTGGCGATTCGAGCCGTCCCCGAGCCCGGCAGCATTCAACTGCTGTTCCTGGGTGCCATCGCAACTATTGGTTCGGTTCGTTTCCAACGCACATTCGTAAATCGCACCTAGCGTTCCATTGTGCGCTACGACTGCTATGGATTCTCACGAAAGGTCGCGATCATGTCCAATGTTCGATACCGCATACACAGTTTTGCGCTATTCATCTTTGCCGCTGCTGTCACCTTAGTTGCGACGCGGGCAAACGCCTCGATCTTGTTCGGAACGGACTTCGCCGGAAGCTACGTCAGCAGCAACTTGGGATCGCCGTCGGGCCTCCCCGTCCCGGCCGGAGGTTTGACACTCTTGGCCGGCGACCCGAACACGCTGCTGATTGGCGGAAAAGCCAACACCATCGACGGCGCCATCTACTCCGTCGCGCTCACGCGCGATGCTGGCGGCCACATCACTGGCTTTGGTGGCCCCGCGACCTATTACGCCAGCGCGCCGTTCATCGACGGCGGCCTGGCCTACGGGCCCGGCGGCGTACTGTTCTACACGCGCTACAACACCCACCAACTCGGCCAGATTGAGCCCGGCAGCAACGTCACCGACCGCGTGGACAACATCCTGGGCTTCGGTGCGCCGGGAAATTCGGTCGGATCGCTCGCCTTCGTCCCCGCTGGATTTGGCGCGAATGCCGGCGCGCTCAAAGCCGTTACTTATCAACAGGGGAACTTCGGCACGATTCCGCTCGCGCCGGATGGAAACGGGACCTTTGCGCCCGGCAGCGGAACGCTCGACACAATTCTCAGCGGCGGACCGGAAGGGATCGCTTACCTCGCGGCCGGCAGCCCGGGATTTCTCAACAACAGTTTACTCGTCGCGGAGTACAACAACGGCGCGATCGCGGCCTACGACATCGACGCCGCGGCGAATCCGATTCCAAGTAGCCGCCGCGAATTCTTGACGGGACTAACCGGCGCTGAGGGCGCGTTCATCGACCCGCTCACAGGTGATTTTTTATTCTCCACATTCTTTGCGGGCAGCGAGGTCTTCGTCGTCCGCGGATTCGAACCACCGGCCGCCGTACCGGAAGCCGCAGGCATCCTGGTTTGGCTGGGCCTCATCGGATCCGCGCTGTGGGGCCGCCGGCGCAATGCCCAGAAACTGTAGTTCGCTCGACCTGTGAAGAATATTGCCGGAACAATTCTGGCACATTTTTTCGACCTGGCGAGAAAGATTCCCGCCTCCCGCGCATGTATATCTTAAGAGCCCACGCGGATCGACATCGAATTGCTGGCATCAACCAGGTGGATCGACATGCCGAGTGCCCCCCAGTCGCTGTTGACGAGTCCCTTCGCCCTGCTGGGGCTGCTGCTTGGCCTCGGCGGCCTCGGTGGGCCCCTCTTGGTCTGCCAGCAGATTCGGCCGGCTCCCGTCGGCCCCACTGGGCTGCCGAGTGCTGCATCGCACCATTTACAAAGACTGACGCTGGAAACCAGTCGCCCCAATGAGGGCTTCGGCGCTAGCGTGGCACTCTACGGCAAGACCGCCCTGGTGGGCTGCCCGCAGCGGCGCATCGACAACCAGGTCGTGGGTAGCGCCCAATTGTTCACTCAAGATCCGTCGGGCCGCTGGCGCCCAGCCTACACCATCGAGGAGTCCGATCTCCACGATGGTACCCAGTTCGGTGCGTCGGTGGCGCTCGGCGAGCATCGAGCTGTCGTTAGCGTCTGCGCTCGCGACGTGCACACGGCCGACATGCCGGCCGCTTACGTGTATGAGGAAGTTGCGCCGCACAATTGGCAGCGGACCGCCTCGCTGTCGGTCGAACATCAGTCGGCTTCGTCTCTCTACAGCTCAGCCGCTGCGCTCGACGCCGACACGGCGATCATTGCCCACGTGGGCCGCGATCTTCGCACCGAACGATTGTTCGGAATGGCGGACGTGTTTCGCGCAAGTGACGCCGGAGAATGGCGGCGAATTGCTCGGCTTGCGATCCCCGATGAAAGGGCGATCCGCGATGAACAGGCTCTCCCCGAAGCAACGGCTCTCCCTGATGAAAATGCCGCCGGTCTCGCTCACTTCGGCCGCTCCGTCGCGCTCAGCGGCCGGTGTGCAATCATTGGCGCGCCGCTGCAAGTCACGTCGGAGAACCTCGCTGGCGCAGCATACATCTTCGAGGAGAGTCCGCGCGGCGAATGGAGGCAAACCGCGCGGCTCGTTGCCGACGATGCCCGTGGCGCCGATTCCTTTGGCATCAGTGTTGCGATCAAGGGTCGCACGGCGCTCGTCGGTGCTGTCGGCGCCGACAAAAAGCAAAACTCGGGTGCGGCCTACCTGTTTCGCAAGACCGACGCCGGCCAGTGGAAACAGGTCGCCAAATTGACTCCGGACGACGCCGCCGACTGGGACAACTTCGGCAGCTCGGTATCTCTCGACAGCGATTTCGCCGCCATCGGCGCGCCCGGCTGTAACGACGGCGCCGGCGCCGTGTATGTTTTTCGGTTCGACGGAATGCGGGCGACGCAAATCAAAAAGCTCACGCCGCCCGATGCCGCACCGCGCTCCGACTTCGGCCGCGCAGTCGCGCTCGCCGGCAACTCGGTCCTCAGCGGCGCCCCGGCCGCCGACCACGACAACAATCCCAACACCGGCGCAGCCTACGCAACGCTCTTCAAGAAAGGGGGCGCAGCCATTTTCGCCACGACAGGGAAATCAAAACGACGCCGCCTACAGACGACCACACAGCCACAAATCTAAGGAGAGTAAGAAGAGCTGCGTCCCCTTTTCTCCTCTCACTCCCCAAGCGTTGCCTCTCTGCGTCAGCCAACTTGCCTCTCCGCACGGAATTCAAGCACATTCCGTCCATTTGTGTCTTCGATTGTTTGCTAACGAGGATTCAAATTCTGTTAATCTCCAGGAATCAAAACAAGCAAACTATATTTGGTTCGCGGAAATATCGGCATTCCAGAACTAACGACGACAAAGTCTCGATTTTCTCGCAATCCTGAACTGTTCAAATCTCGGATATGCTGCCTGTAGCCAAAATCGTAAACTGCTGGCACCACGCGAGCCGCAAAAGCCTTGTTTTGCCTGACGCTGAAATCTATTGGCAAAAAGACGAACAATATTGAACTGACAGACACGGCGAACATTATCTGTCGGCATCTGTCGCGCGACCATACCGCCGCAATTAGTCCACCGATGCAGCCCACACTGTAAACGAAAAGTGGGAGGTTTTTTCCCTCAAGAAAGCTAAGCACCGTCAATGCGACGGCGACACCGTGAATTAATGGCAAAAGCAATTTCATGGTTGCTTCTGCTGCTGCCTGGCGATTGTTACGGCAGGATTCAACACACCATATATCTTAAAAGATTCAGCCAAGTCAAGGAAGTATTGATTGCGCAAAGGTCTCTGAACACTACTGTTCCAAACGCAAGAAGGGGACGCCGCTCTTCTTTGCCCTCCGCCCGAGCTTCGGTCAAGCCGCAGCTTCGACTTGGCGTGCTTCCTCGAAGCGCCCAGCAGATTGATCGGGCGCCATCCCACGTTGCGGCCCGGACGAATCAGATCGCAGGCGATAGAAGCGCGGGCCGCTAGAAGGACAAATGAGGCAGATATCTGACCCACGCGGTGACGGTCGCGGCGACCAGCGTCGTGACGACAAAGTAGAACTTCAAGCCAACTTGCCAGCCATTTTGCTGGGCAAAGACGCCGCACAACACGAGCGAATAGGCGCCGACCATGGCGATCGAACCCCAAACGTCGAGCATGTAAAATCTCCTGGCCCCTAGGAGATTCTAGCTCATAGAGAGCATCGAAAAGGGGACATAGAAAATGCGGACGCAGCTCTTTTTTGCGTCCTACGTTGTGAGCAGCTCGTACGAGGCCGGCTGCGGCGGACCGCGGCGGATGATTTTTTGACAATTCGAGTGGCCCGCCGGCTCAGCGAACCGGCGGGCGTGATTGCCACGATGAACGAGACGCAAATCGCCGAATGAGTCCTTGGCGCCCACGGCTAATGAACGTGGGCGCCGTACCGACTCTGTTCCTCTAGAACCAGTTACAGAACCTGTTTGCCGCAGATGAATGCATCGAAATCGCCGAGACTTCTGCTTGCGCTGCATGCGTGAGCTGGGTTCTGTAACTGCTTCTAGGGTCAGCACACCCCGGGAGTAAGGGGCAATCAAAATCCTACTCCCATCCACCGCCTGCGCCAGTGCGTCAAACATTCGCAACGACGGGGCTCACCGCCCCGCCCACACCGCGATCCCCAGCACCACGGCAACCAGCGTCGTGGCGACCAGGAGCGTGCGAAGGGAGAAATTCATCCGCCACCACGGGATTGTCGCGCAGAGAGCCCCAGCTGACACAAGACTCCAGTACGGAATGAGGGTCGACACCTTGGGCCTAGGCAACCACCTCGGCGTGGTTCGTCGCCTTGAATTCGCCGATGAAACTGTCCACGGCAGCAGCTTTATTTTGACACTACCTCCTTGCCAATTGCCATTGAAACTTCCCGTCGTGAATCCCGCTGGGACAAAGCAACTGCCACGCCTCCCGCGAAGGACGACAGGTGCGCCTCGGTCGACGCAGTTAAAGGCAAGTAGTCATAGTCGTACCAGGAATAGCTCCGCACCCAGAGCACGCAAAGCGCCACGGTCAGCAGACCGAAGAACATGGACACGGCGATTCGCAGCTTAAGGGTCATGAGTTTGCCGAACAGTGGGTACAGTCGGAACAGCGTGTTGCTGGGAACTATTCTCACCGAGATTTGCCCGGCCGCGGCTGCTCGACTTCATAGCCGCAATCACAAGCAAAGAAAGCACCTGCCAGTTCCGGTGGATAGTCGCCGGTGCGGTAGCCGGGTCGCATTCTAGAACCGCATTCGGGGCACTTTGGGGGTAGTGCAACGCCGTCGGATTTCGGTTCACTTTCCAGCGCGTGGGCCTCGCAGACGTGGTACGTTTCCGGCCGCCCGCCTTGAATGTTCGTAATGTGGTAAACGGCCTCATTGTTGCAATAGCGACAGGAATCCATGTCCACCTCCCACCGGACAGTCTAGCAGACGGGAAGGGTTAGGAAGGTGGCACAGTCGGGCCGGGCCATTTGTCGACTTCCGGTCCGTATTTTTCGCGAGCCTCTTCCCTGGTTTTTAGACCGTCACGGAGGCCCTGCTTCCAGTAGTGCAGCTCGATGGCGTCCCGCGTGGATTCGATAAACATCCAGGCGCCTACAAAGCAGCCCACGACTATTGCCAAGGCCGCCAAGATGAAGACGGTCCAAATTACCTTCGGCTTGCGGGCCATGCCGGTAGTGTAGCAGGCGGGGGGCGAAAGCGCAAAAAGAAGGCGCCCGCCGTACGCGCGACGGACGCCTTTCGCCTGCGGAGGTGGTTCGCAGGCGCAACGCATGGAGAACTCCAGCGTTGGCAGAGATTGGCCAGGGATAAATGGGGAATTGCCGCAAACAGAAAACCGGCAATGATCGCACGACCTTCATCGGCTAACGTGTAGTCACACCACGGAGGCCGCCACAATGAACGCAGAGGAAGTCACGCGCCGCCAGGCCCGAGCCATCAAGTCGAAGGTCGAGCCGTTTCGGCAGTACCTCTACCGCCTGCGGACCCGGATGGCTCACCGCGGCTTCACCCCGGGAGATGAGTTGTTCGAACTGGTGAAGTCGGCAGAGCTGGCGGTAGGCGAGTTATTCGTCGACCTGGAGGTCCGCACTCGGGAAGGGCCGACGGCAGAACCCGAACCGATAGAGACGCCGTGGCTGGAGCAGAAGTCGGCGCGGAAGCGGCACGACCGGCGGTGACGGTCGATCTGCTGTGTGGCTATCGCCGCTTAGCAAGCTGAACAAACCAAACAATCACCCCGACCGCTTCTACGAGTTCTTCGGATAGCTCCGCAAACCTGGAATCCATATTCCAGCCATTGTAAGAATTCCAACAGCGATGGGGATGAAGCCGATCCCGATAGCGTCCAGCTCATAGGGCGTAGGGTGCAGCTGGGGATGGAGTTAACGGCTTTGAGGAGCAAAAGGGAGCACCGAGGAAAGGGGGACACAGCTCTCCGCGACAGAAACTTTAGACTGACGCCGCCTTCCGACTACCTCAGAGCCACAAATATAAGGCAAGCAAGTAAGTACCGCGTCCCCGTTTCAATCCCTTTCAATCCGTACCCCTTTTCAGTCCTGCTTTTGCAAGCCGCCACCTTGCCAATGGCATAGTGATTGCATCTATCGACACAGCGCTTGAGGAGGATATGTTGAAGCACTCTTCCCTGAGCGCCGTTCAGCCACTGTGACTCGCGGCTGATCGAGACAATCCGTTTTGTCGTCATATTTTGCCTTCTCTAGCTCTCAACCGGCTCGTGCGCCGACTCTCCCAAGTCAGGCGTCGAGTTCTGCTGAGTAGAATCGAAAACTCCCCGTGGCCGACATCGTCATCGTCAACCCGCGATTCGAGGTTTCCTTTTGGGGCATGGAACACGCGTTGGCGCTAGTCGGCAGACGCGCCAATCTCCCCGTTGCTTGCCTGCCGTTGCTCGCGGCGCTCACTCCGTCGGAGCACACGGTCACGCTGATCGACGAAAACGTCGAAGCGATCGATTGGGAACGCTGCGCTCGCGCGGACATCGTCGGTGTGACCGGCATGAGCGTCCAGCGCTTTCGCATGCGGGAGATCCTCACGGAGCTCAAAGAGCGCGGTTGCTTCACGGTCGTCGGCGGCCCGCTAGTCACTGTAGCCGAAGATTATTTTAATGGCCTGGCGGATGCGATCTTTATCGGCGAGGCCGAAGAGACGTGGCCGCAATTCCTGCGCGAATGGTCGCAGGGGCTCCAGCGCTTTCGGTACGAGCAGCTGGAAAAGACCGACATGGCGCTGGTGCCCACACCGCGATTCGACCTGCTGAAAATGCGCCACTACGCGTTCGGCAGTCTTCAATTCTCGCGCGGCTGCCCGTTTCAGTGCGAATTCTGCGACATCATTGTCACGTTCGGCCGGAAGCCGCGCATCAAGAGTTCTCAGCAAGTGATCGCGGAGCTCGAAGCGCTCCGCGCGACGGGGCTGGATACGGCCTTCATCGTCGACGACAACCTCATCGGCAACAAGAAGGCAATCAAAGAAGTGTTGCGCGACGTCGTTGCCTGGCAGAAGCGACTCGGATACCCGCTATCGCTGTTTACCGAAGCGTCCATCGACCTCGCCGACGACGCGGAGCTCATGGAGCTGATGACGGAAGCCAACTTCATCGCGGTGTTCGTCGGCATCGAAAGCCCGGACGAAGCCTCGCTCCGGGAGACCAAGAAATTTCAAAACGTCCGACAAGGCGGCAGCCTGCTCGAAAAGGTCCATCGCATCCAGGATCATGGACTAGAGGTCTGGTGCGGCATGATCATGGGATTTGACAGCGACGACACCACCATCTTCCAACGTCAAATCGAGTTCATTCAACAGGCCCGCATTTCCTTCTCCATGAGTGGCATGCTATCGGCCATTCCGAAGACTCCGCTCTACGATCGCCTGCTGGAAGAGGGTCGACTCGATCTGAGCGATAGGCCCGAACACGGCACGAATGTTATCCCACGGCAAATGAGCTGCGAAGAGCTCCGCGATGGCTACCTCGAGGTGGTGACCGCGCAATACGATCCCGAAATGTACTTCCAACGCACCGAGGCCCTGTTCCTCGACACGAATTTCGACATCGGCTGTGTGCGGTCAAACTACTGGCGCAGTCACCCCTTCCGCTGGCTCAAACAGGAGGCGAAGTACGCCGTTCTGACGATGGGACTCTACTACCGCCTCTTTAGCGCAATTCCAGAAAAACATTTGCGCGACGAATACAAGCGGCGGTTCTGGCGGTTCCTGAAATCAAGGCACCGCCCAGGCCTCGCGCATTTCTATCTGTTCCACATTGCGATGCACTACCACGCCTACACGATGTCGCGAAACATGACCTCCAAGCGCACTGCCATCGTCAATTCCTATTGATCGGAGGAGAGAAAAGGGGGACGCATTCTGTGCGGTCTATCTAGCGGCGGCGGCTCTGCGAAACGCCAACCATGACTAGCGAAATCAACACCAAGGCGCTCGGTTCCGGCACAGTCGAAGCGATGCTGCCGCTACCCGAAGTGCCGTACCGCTCCTTCCAAAATTGATAGTCTGACTGGCCAACAGGGCCCGTTAGAAGTGGGCTGCGATTCGGCAATGTCGCCGCGCCCATCTTGTCGCGCCACACGGTGTAGTCCGCGGCATTCACGTTTCCGTCTTCGTTGTAGTCGCCGGGCAAACCAGCCGGCAGTTCCGGCACGGTGTCGACCATCATGTTGTTGACAATCGTGCTGGCGAACGTGCCATCGCCGCGCTGAAAGGTGACGAAATTGCCGTGACCGTCGCCGGTGTGCACGGTGAATGACTTCGCATTGGCTAAGAGCTCCATCATCGGCGGCGTGTTGAAAGTGCCGCTGCCGAATTTCTTCGCCTCTCCGACCAGGGTGAGTCCTGCGAGCTCCTCGAATGAACCAGTCACAATCGGTTCCGCGTAAGCGCGAATGATGACTTCGACCGGAGCGTTGCCGTTGTCGAAGGCGGTCCAGCCCGGGTTGAAGTTGGCGACGCCGATCGCCCCGCCTTCCGGAAACACGTTGCCTTCTTTCGCGTTGGCCCACCAGCTGACGTGGCCGGCCGACCCCGGATTGACCATCCATCGTTTGGGATAGCCGTTCTGCTGTCCGCCGCTCACCCTGAAGACGGTGCCGTCGGGATGGTCGAGTACAAACTCCTCATCGTGCAGGCCATGACTCGAGGAATGTGCCGCATTCACCTTGGCGAGCCCTTCCTCGCCTTGATCTCCGAGCACGTACGCATCGAGCGGATACGATTCACCCACATTGGCGAAGTCAAAATAAGTCGGACTGTGACGAAATGGCGGCGGGGACGTGTCCGCCACCGTGGTCAACTCGACACTCGACACGCTGGTGGGGTTCAGAAAAGGAATGTACTTGCCTTCAGACGTGAGGCGAAAGGCCGCGAAGGACCGCGCATCTGCAGGGAGCGAGTCGATTCGAAATTGCATCGGCTGTCCGCTGGTTTGGATGACGATCGATCGTTCGTCGACAAATGGCATCGACTCCATTTCGGTGTAGAGTCCGCTGTGAATGGGATACTGGTAGGCGCGGAATAAGATCGTTTCGCCTACCAATCCGGAGGTCGCAAACTCGCCTGCGAGCGCCGTGCCGGCCGGGAACTTGAAGCCGTCGCGGGCATTCACCCAGGTGGGAATCACCGGGTTATCTACTTCCCAGGTGACCCAATAACCGGTGCCCAGGTTCAATCCGTTCGGATCTCCCGCTCCGACTTTGAATTCGTCGTGGATGAACCCGTTGCTCGTCCGGTAGAGATCATTGAACTGCTTGATGTTGCGGATCCCGCCCGGAAAAAATAAAGGATTCTTGCCGAGGATGTCCCCAGCGTATTCTTGTCCATCCGGCTCGAAGTCGTAGACCGTGCCGGATGCCTCGCGCGGCAGCGACAAGAATTGCACGAGCTGCAGGGCAACTAACAAAAGGGCGACGCGCGACGGTGCTGGAACGCTAACCATGGTCGGGGCTCCTCCAGACTTTTCCACGCGGGAGAATGAGTCGTGGGAATCAATTCGAACCACATGCGAGTCGCATGGATTCGTAGCCGCTATCGATTTCGTAGCCGCTTTGGATTCGTAGCCGCTATAAATTCGTAGCCGCTATCGATCGTAGGGATGCCTGAAAAGTTAAATCGAATGCCAACCGGCACTTGATTTCAAATCGAGCCAGCCTGAAGTGTTGACAACAAGCTGCTCCGAAATCTTATTTCAGACCGCAAGAAGTCAAAATGAGTTTTTTGTCAGCCGCCGTAGCTTTTTGTACGTCAGCCAATAGAGAGGGCCGCCACATTGCGCGAAGTGACGGCCCTGGAGTCAGGCGCGGTGGTGCCCAACTGCTGAAGCCACGGTACTCCCCTGCGTCTGGCATCTCAATTTGTTTTTTCGTCACCGCTGTGGCGATTTATCGGTCGCTGGCGCACCGCTTGTGGGGCTCGGGACGTCGCGCTCGTTGAAGTCACACTGACGCCGACGTCAGACTACCGCACAACCACAAATAGAAGGAAAGCAGAACACAGTTGCGTCCCACTTCTTCCCCGATCTCGTGCGGATCGTTACTTCGTAACCGTCGCCTGTTCCTCGCTCTTCCAACGGTAATAGTTGTAGGCGCCCTGAATGAGACCGCTTGCGGCGGCAATCACGATGAGCCCCACGGCGAATCCAATGGATTCCGGCTTTGTCAGCAAAACGACAATTCCAAAAACTATTGCCACAATTGAGGTCCAGGCCGTGCGGATGAGTTTTCGTCGGTACGAGAGCTTGAAGTATGAAAACGCAAAGCCTTTATCTTGACCACCGAGCATGAGAACCTCCCTTGGGAACTGGCCATCGAAGTCCCTGGATCGTTTTGCGCAGACACATCTTAGGCAGACGGGCTTTGAAACTCAACCTGCGCCTTCGTGCCGGCCGAAACTCATGACGCCATTGAAAAAAGGGCGTAAGAAGAAAAGGGACGCAGTTCTATTCGCCGGTGGACCCCTGGCCGAATATCGGATATTGAACATATATATACTATCCGCTATCATGCCGAGCATACCACCGATCTTTGGCAATTTGGCACCAGTTGCAGAGTCGCGGCTCTTCGCGCCTGACGATGGGTCGGCCTGCGCCGCCGCTGCAAACTCGCGCGGCTTTGCTACCCGTGCGCGCCGATCGACGGCTTCACGGCCGAAATCTGCGGCGCCCCACCCCAGTTGTCGCGTGACATCTTCGAAAACCTAAGGACTTACTTCGATCCACGTGACATCTTCGGGAAAACGAGCCGCGTTTTCGATCGTGCGGCGAAACGACCCTGAAAAGCAAGCTGGAAACGACCGAGCGTCGTTTTGCCGCCGCCGGAACAGCCAATCAAGAATATCCGGCGACCTTGCGTCAGCCGTCTGCGAAACGGACTACGTCGGCAGCCGGAACGTCTGGGCAAAATACCGCAGCAGCCAGCGGGCGAACGTGATTCGTTCGGCGCTGATCTTGGCTTCGCCGCGGCCGCCGATGGCGAGCCACGAGGGCGGCGCATCCAGCTTCACGCGGACCTGGTAGTGCTTGTCCGCGCGGCCGGCCGGCGTGAGTCCGGCGAAGAGTTGTGCGAGATCGGCCCGGGCCGTGGCGGTCGACTCGCTCGTTTCCGCGTCGTGCCGCGCGACGTCGAGCACTTCGCCCGCGAGCACGGCGCCGGGCGACTGATCGAGCTTGATCCGCACATGCTGCCCCGGCGACAATCGCGGCGCGTTCGTGTCGTCGACCAGCAGCACGGCCGAGAGATCGTGCGGATTGCCGACCAGACAAACGAGCGTACCGGGCTCGACCGCCGCGCCGCGATTCTCCTCGTCGAGCAAGTTGCCGGACCAGGTCGGCAGGCGTCCGTCCTGCCCTTCCCGCTCCACCGTATTCGGCACCGGGATGATTGTGCCGGCGACGGGCGATGAAAGCGTTAGCCTCTCCGCGTCGCGCCGCCGATCGGCCAGTTGCGCTTCGAGATCGGCGAGCGCCGCACGGGCGGCCGGGATCTTTGGCCCTGCCTCTTCATCCTGGCCCCGCAATCGTTCAAGATTGTCGAGTTTCGTCCGCGCGAGATCGTGCTCGCTTGTCAATCGCGCCAGATCGACTGCAACATCGGCATTGGTTAGTTGCGCGATTGGCTCCTGGGCCGCTACCGCGCGGCCTGCGGGAAGTGCCGACGTGAGCGTGCCGTCGACCGTGGCATAGACGCGCATTGCATCGGTCGGCAGCAGCACCAGCGGCGCCCGCACGTAGTAGTGGACCGGCCAGGCGAGAATCACGATCGCCGCCACGAGCGCGGCAGTAGCGATCGTCCCCACGCGGCCCTTCCGCAGATCGCGGCGGCGGAGCGGATTGCGGGCGAAATGGTAAAGGCTCATCGCCGGCTGCACCAGCGTACCGCCGAGCAGCGTCAGCCCGACCATGTAAGCCAACGTTTCGAGCCGATGCGGATAGAGCACCAGCACCAAACCCCACACGATGCCCGCGAACAAGACGACCGAGTACACCTTCGACGCCAGCGCATAGCCGGCGAGCCAGCTCCGGTGCCGCATCGGCACGAGCGCATCGTCCTCGACCTCGTCGCCCAGCAGCCAATGGTTGGCATAACCGACGAGTGCGTCCCGCGACCGCTGCCACAAATTCGGCGACTCCACGAGATCGGCAAGGATATAGTAGCCGTCGTACCGCAACAGCGGGTTGCCGTTTACGGCCAGCGTGTGGACCGTGCAAATCACCATCACATCGAGCGCGATGAGCTGCACCAGCCCCGGCTGCGAATACCACCACACGATCGTGGCGAGCGACGCGAGCACGAGCTCGACGCCCATCCCCGCCGCCGACACGGCGATCCGCTGCCACTTGCTCGGCAGCCGCCAGGCATCGCTCACGTCGGTGTAGAGCGCCGGGAGAAACACCAGCAGAATCACGCCCATCTCGGGCACCTCGCCGCCGAAATGCTTGCACGCGAGCGCGTGGCCCAGCTCATGCAAACACTTCACGACGCCAATTGCCGCGAACAGCCAAATGAGATTCCGCCAGTCGGCGAACACCGAAAGTTCCGGCAAGCGGGCGCGAAACTCGTCGAAATGACCGACGAGCAGCGATCCGGCAAACAATACGACGAGCGCCGCCAGCAGCAGCGCAGTCCGGGAGAACAACCAACCGAGATGTCGATGAATCGCCGTGAGCGCCGCATCGGGATTGACGCCGCGAAACCGGATCGCCGTGAGCTGGGCCCAGGAAAGGGACCAGCGCCGCAGCCGCACCTTGCGATCGCGGCGTAGTAGCTCGTCTCCTTGCCCCGGCGCATCGCTCGTGACCAGCCCCGCTTCGTGCAGCCGGCTCAGAAAGCTCCAAATCTCAGCTTCGGTAATCGTCCGCGGCGGAAAGTTCTGGGCAAACTCGCGGGCCATTTCCGCCAGGCTCACGCGCCGCCGCAACATTTCCAACAGCGCGTGCTCTTCCGGAGAAAAGTGAAAGTGTTCGAGCGTCAGCGGATCCTTCACGACCCAACTCGCGGTGCCTGCCATCTCCACCGGGACCGCGACCAGGTCGGGCCGCAGGCGGAGAGCCAGAATGCGATCGGTAGAGGAGACGAACTTTGACACGGCGCTGCTCAGCGAGCGATTCTCATGTGAACGGGTTGGCCGGGGCGCAGCGCGCCCGCACGATTGTCGATCTCCGCCCAGACGCGGACCTGCCCGGTGATCGGATCAACCTCGGGACTGACGAACGAAATCTTGCCGGGGAACGATTCTCCGGCCTGGCCCTCGAGCGTCAGTTCCACCGGCGCGCCGAGCAGCTGACCATTGGCGTCGTTCGCATCCAAGAAACCTTCCGCTTTGAGGACCCGTGTGTCGACGATTCGCAGCGCCTTCTGGCCCGGCTCGACCCACTCGCCCAGCCGCACGAACACCTGCACGACGGTGCCATCGAACGGCGCGACAATCTGCCGCCGCGCGAGCTGCACCTTGGCCGCGTCGAGCTCGTTTTGGGCCGATTTCATTTCCAGCGTGGCGACTTGCTGGTTGTGGTCCGCCTGCTCTGCTTCGAGCTTCGACTTTTCAACGTTGAGCCGTTCGACGTCGATCTGCGACTGCGAAACGCTCTTGGCGAAACGGGCAACCGACTCTGTGGAACGATGCAGCTCCGCTTCGGCGACTTCCGCCGCCTTGCGTGCGTAACGCACCTGGACGTCGTTCGTGGCCTTTTCATGAGCGACGTCGTACTTCAGTTTGGCCGCCAGCTCGGCCATCCGCGCGACCTGGTCGTCGATCGTCGCCAAGATGGCGTCTTTTTTGACGGCATCGCCTTCGCGGACCGCGACGTCGGTCAGCACGCCCGCCTCCTGCGCCGGTACGTCGGCCTCGGCGATCAAGCGCAGCACGACCGATTCTACTTTGAGGGGTCGTGCGGTTTCCGCGGCAAATGCCTGCAGCGGCAACAGCGCAACACCAATCAGCGAGCAAAGACGCATAGGTGCATAAGAACGCCAAGAAGAATTCTTCTTTGCGCCTTTGCGCCTTGGCGTGAGATTTTTAGAAAAGAGGAGTTGCATAGTTTTGCGTTAGAAGCGGAGCCAGTTGATCGCGGCGTCCCAGACGTCGTGGAACCAGACGTAGCCGAGCGGGCGGCGGCCGCAATCGATTTCGGCGCGGGCTGTGACGCCGGGGCGCAGATCTTGTTGGGCGTCGCCGAGTTCTTGTTTGTCGAAAGCAACCGTGACTTCCACCATCGGTCGGGCCGCGGAGGGTTCGCGCGTATCGACGCTCGCCGTCATGCCGATCTTCTCGACGTGACCCGAGTAGGTCGAGTCGGCGGAGTGGAGCTGAAACTCGACCGGGAGTGCATCGTTTTCTTGAAGCGATTGAGCCGCCAGGACGTGGCCGATCCGGTCGTCCGCCACATCCAGCTCCAATTGCCAATCGGCCGAGAGGTCGGCCACCGTGAGCAGCACTTCGCCGCGTTCGACGGGCCGGGCGGCGAGGCGATTCGACAGGTCCCAGGTCAACACGCGGCCGGCAATCGGGCTGCGGACCACCAGTTCGTCGCGCTGACCGTTGAGCAGCTTGAGCTCCGCCGTGAGATTCGCCAATTGCTGCTGGAATTCGCGCTCGCTGGCCGAGAGCCGATAGAGCTCGACCGGGCTCTCGTCGCGCATTTCGCGGTTGGTCTTGGTCGCGCGGGCGGCTTCCAGTTGGCGTCGGACGGTCTCCATTTCGCCGCGGACGCGTTTCAAATCGAGCTCCAGCGATGGATCGCGGAGTCGCACCAGCGGTGCTCCGGCAGCCACGTCGGCGCCCGGTGCGACGAGCACTTGGTCTACCAGTCCGCTCCGCGGTGCAAACACTTCGCGACGGACCGCCGGCTGCAGCGTGCCGCTCGCATCGACGGTAAAGTCGGCCGGAATCAACACCAAGGCCGCCAGCGCCGTCGCGGCGGCCACGGCGATCGCGGTCGACCGCGCCATGTGCGTGACAATTTTCCGTTTGGCCTCTGCCAGCGGTCGCAGCAGCCACCGCAGCGGGAGTTGATCCACGTCGAGCGCGTTGTAGAGCGCGGTGCCGGTAACCTCGGCCACTTCCAGCAGTCGTTCGGACGAAAAGCGTTCCGCGCGAGCGTCGAACTGCTCGGCGATCAGCACGAAGACGGGCTGTTCTTGTTGCGCGCCGCGCGACTCACCTCCGTCCGCTTCCGCCTCACGAGTTGGCCGCACGAGCGGGATCACGGCCACATGGCGGGCGTGCGATTCCTCGGCGTGGGCTTCGAGAGCGTCCGCGATCGGCGGCAGCGCGTCGCATTGACCGTCGGCATACCAGGCGGGTTCGGCGGTCGGCCGCGTCAGCTCGGCCAGTTCTTCCATTCGCCGCGCGGCGACCCCGCGGCGTTCGACGTGACTCGCGCCGCTCGTGGCCAGCAGCCGCGAAGTTCGTCCCACGGCCGCGAGCACGCTCAGCCGGTCGCAGCCAATCACGCGCCGTCCCTCGTTGGCAACCGCGTAGGCCGTCGGCTTGAGCTCGACGCTGCGATGAACCAGCGAAGCAAGGCGGATCAATTCTTCGCGATAGCTGTCGTTCCGCCGCAGCCGGCTGAGTTCGTGGAAGGCGTGGTATTCGGCGGCCAGATCCGAGACCGCGGTCAGGAACTGCTCGTACCCGCGATAAGTCGCAGGGCTCGCACCGCTGCGGGGCGTGATTTCGATAATCGCCACGGTCGTGCCGGCGGCGTCGGCTTGTGAATCGGCCGCCGCGATCTCGACGGGCGCCAACAGGCAGCCCGCCTCGGTCGTGACGACATGCCCAGCCTCGGCAGCGCTTGATAGCAATGCTTCATGCGCGCGGCGGGCGTCCGGGTTGGCGGCGATTTCCGCGCCAGGCCAATTGAGATGGGCCACCGGGCGCAGCGCTCCATTCGGCGCCCGCAGCCAGGCCGCGCCCCCCACGGCCGAGAGTGCGCGGACGCATTCGGCGAGCGTACGCTCGTAGAACTGTTCGGGTTCGAGGGGCGAGCGGGCCAGTTGGCCGAGTCCGGCGAGGACGTCTTCCAATTCCTGCCAGGCGTCGGAGCCGCTGGCCGCACCCGGGGTGAAGAGCGGCGTGGGCATATGAGTCAGTATATCCGTCGCGGCGATTTCGGATGCGGCCGTGTTTCGCCGCCGCAACATGCCTTCGAAGACGGGAAGAAAGGGGTGCCGGTTGTGCCGATTGTGCCGACCTCGCGGCTGCTGGCTTGCTGGCAACGCCGAAGCGACAAATCTGACAGACTGCTCTAGGCAGATCGCCGGAGAGCCACTATTTTCCCCGCCCTCATCTGCCACTTCCGCGGTTCACGCGCTCCACTGCGCGCGACGTGGAACAACAAATCTCGTCTGCCAGCGCGTAATGCGCCGATTGAGCGTTAACAGCTTGGACTTGTCCAACGTCTCGCACGAGACGCCGCGCTCGATGTCCGCGCTCGCGGGGAGCCGCTTCCGCAAAGCGCTCACGATCCTGCTCGCCGCGCTGACGGCCGCGCCCAGTGGTTGCCAATGGGGCAGCCAGAACAATTTCAAGGGCAAGACGGACAAGTACTTCGAAACGCTTGCCACCACGATCGAATATCCCGCCGAGTCGGCCTGCACGCTCAACAGCAACGATCCGGCGCTGGGGTCTCCGCCGCCGCTCACCTTGCTGGACGCGGAGAATCCCGAATACTGGAATCTCTCGCTTCCTGAGGTGATCGAGATTGCGCTGCAGAATTCGACCGTGCTGCACCAGTTAGGCGGTACCGTGATCCGTGCACCGGACACGGTGCGCACCACCTACGACCCAGCGATTGCCGAGAGCGATCCGCGATTCGGTGTCGAAGCGGCGCTGAGCGCGTTCGACGCCCAATTCCAATCGAGCGTCTTCTGGGAGAAGAACCACCGCGCACTGAACAACGAGTTCTTCGGCGGCGGCACCCGCATCCTGTTCCAGGATGCCAGCGTGTTCCAAGCCGCTATTACCAAGACGGCTGCAACCGGATCGCAATTCACGGTGCGACACAACGTCGACTACGACGGCAACAACGCGCCGGGCAACTTGATCCCCAGCGCCTGGGACGCTAACGTCGAGGCGGAAGCTCGTCAGCCTTTGCTGCAAGGCGCCGGCCTGGAATTCAACCGCATCGCCGGCCCGTTCTCGACGCCGGGCATTTACAACGGCGTGCTCGTGGCGCGGATCAATACGGACGTCGCGCTCGTGGACTTCGAAATCGCCGTGCGCGATTTGATGAGCAACGTCGAGAACGCATATTGGGACTTGTACTACGGCTATCGCGATCTCAACGCCAAGGTGCAAGCCCGCGACGAAGCGCTGAAGACGTGGCGGAGCGTTTATGCCCGCTTCGAGACGGGCCGGACCGGAGGCGAGGCGGCAAACGAGGCACAGGCCCGCGAGCAGTATTTCCGCTTCCAAGAAGAAGTGCAAACGGCGCTCAGCGGCGAGCTTTTGGACGGCACGCGCGTAGGCAACGGCACCGGCGGCGGCATCTTCCGACCGACCGGCGGCGTGCTCGTGGCCGAGCGGCGGCTCCGCGTGCTGATGGGACTCTCGCCCACCGACGGCAAGCTGATTCGTCCGTCCGACGAGCCGGTGATGGCCAAAGTCGATTTCGACTGGCAACAATCCGCCGCCGACACGGCTGTCCGCCGAGCGGAACTGCGCAGGCAGAAGTGGAACATCCGCCGCCGCGAGCTGGAACTGATCGCCAGCAAGAATTTCCTCATGCCGCGCTTGGACGCGATCGGCCGTTACCGCTGGCGCGGCTTCGGCGACGATCTGACCGGCAACGAAAGCGGCGACCTCGGGCAGTTCAACAGCGCGTATGGCAACCTGGCCACGGGCAATTTCCAGGAATGGCAATTAGGCCTCGAGTTTTCGCTCCCCATCGGCTTCCGCCAGGCTCATGCCGGAGTGCGCAACGCCGAATTGCTCTTGGCCCGCGATCGGGCGCTATTGCGCGATCAGCAGCGCGACGCCATCCGCGAGCTCTCCGACGCCGTTGCCGAAACCGACCGCACATTCGTCGTCGCTCAAACTACCTACAACCGGTTGATTGCCAGCCGCCAGCAACACGAAGCCCTGCTGGCGCCGTTCGAAGAAAACAAGGAGGTCTCGCTCGACCTGCTGCTCGACGCGCAGCGGCGGCTGCTGGAATCCGAGGTCCGTTACTACCGCGCCTTGGCGGAGTATGCGCTGGCGGTGAAGAACGTGCACTTCGTCAAAGGGACGCTGCTCGATTACGACGGCGTGTACCTGACCGAAGGCCCCTGGCCCGGCGAAGCTTATCGCGACGCCGCCGATCTCGAATCGATGCGCGGCAAGCCGCGACCGCTCAACTACGCGTCGCAGCGAGCGCCGGTGGTGGGCTGGGGCGAAATGCCGCAAGAGCCAGCCGGTGTTCCTTGCGAAACCAGCGGCGACATTCCCGGCGATCTGCAGCCGTCCGCCAAGACGGAATATGACAACGAGCCGGCCACCGCGCTGGTCCCAACGACGGTCACCAACAAGACCGCTCCTGCTCCCACTCCTGCCCCAATTACGACGACGAAGCGGACCGCGCCGCCGGCAGCCGTGGTGCCGACGACGAAAATTTCGCCCTCGGGCCTGGTGCCCGCAACGGCCATCGACCGCTCGTCGGCGGCCGCCGTGACCAAACCGGCGCCGTTCCCGATGCCGACGGTCACACCCAAGCGGCTTCCGCCGGCCCCGCCTACGACGTCCTCTTCCCGGTAAATTGGACCACGGACGGCTCCGCCTCGCCGGTGTGGTGCGTTCGTGTTATCTTGGCGCGGTCCCTTCCATCTGACCGCCCGCACCCGGACCGATCGCCCACGCGATGCTTTCTTCCCGCGTTTTCTGGAAGCTGATGGCCGCCACGGCCGGGCTGTATCTCGTGGCGGCGCTGGTGCTCGGCGGCTTGATCTCGCGGTGGCAAGTCAACGAGCTGATGGATCAGGTCGACGAGCGGCTGCGGGTCGCGGCCCATATCGGGGCCGAGAACTTTGCCAAGCAGATGACCGCGGGGCGGAGCGAAGCGCTGCAAAGCCAGGTCCATGCGCTCGCCGCCAAGACCGGTCTGCGCTACACGCTGCTCGATGCCCAGGGCGAAGTGCTCGCCGACTCGGCTCAGGCGGATCTGGCAGGTGTCGTCAAAATGCCGTCGCACGACGATCGGCCCGAGGTGGTTCGCGCGCTTTCCCGCGGCGAAGGGAAGTCCGAACATACCAGTGCTTCGCTGCGAGAAACGTACCGTTACATTGCCGTCCGCTCGGAATTGGAGGGGAAGGCCGTGGGTGTCGCGCGAACCTCGCTCTCCCGCGGCGAGATCAACCGTCTGACGTCGGCCAAACGCGGCCTGGTGTGGAGTGCGATCGCTACCATTTTCCTGGCGGCGCTGGTGCTTTCGTATTGGCTGATCCGCCAGATCGTGGAGCCGATCCGTGACATCAATCGCGCCGTCGAGGCCATCGCGCAAGGCGACTTTCGGCACCGCCTGTACGTCCCCAATCGCGATGACTTGGGGCAGCTGGCCGGCAAGATCAATCGCGTGTCACAGGAAATCGGCGCACGGATCGGCCAGCTCACGGCGAGTCACCAACGGCAGGCCACGGTGTTGGGCGGCATGGTCGAGGGGGTCATCGCCGTCGATCCGCGGGAACGCGTCGTGTTCGCCAACGCGGCCGCCGGTCGGCTCTTCGAATTTCATCCCACGCTCGTCGAAGGGCGGCCGCTGTTGGAAGTTGTTCGCAATCACTCGCTCGAGGCGGCCGTGAGCGCCGCGCTCGCCACCAGTCAGCCGCAGCGGCTCGAAACCACGCAGGAGGGCGGCGACAAGATGAGCGTGGCGATTCAAGCCACGCCACTCCCCGGCGTGCCCTGCCCCGGCGTCGTGATCGTGATGCAAGAGACGACCGAGCTACGCAGGCTCGAATCGCTGCGCCGCGACTTCGTGGCGAACGTTTCCCACGAGCTAAAGACTCCGCTGAGCTCGATCAAGGCTTACGCTGAAACTCTGCGCAACGGGGCGCTCGACGATCGCCAGGCCAGCGTGACCTTCGTCGAACGCATCATGGAGCAGTCGGACCGGCTCCACCATTTGATTCTCGACATGCTGTCGCTGGCCCGCATCGAGTCGACACAGCAGGTGTTCGAGATCGTGGCCGTGAGCGTACAGCAAGTCGTCGACGAATGTTTCGATAGCCATCGTCCGGCCGCCGAGGCGAAGCAGATCGCGCTCAAGGCCGAGCCGCAGCACTCGGGCTACCTGGTGCGGGCCGACAAAGAGGGCCTCCGCGAGATCCTCGACAATCTCGTCGACAACGCGATCAAGTACACTCCCGAGGGAGGGCGCGTGACGGTTCGCTGGCGCGCCACCAGCGACGGCAAAATGGCCTCGATCGAAGTCGAGGACACGGGCATCGGCATTCCCGCCGAAGAACTCTCCCGGGTGTTCGAGCGATTCTACCGAGTCGACAAGGCGCGCTCCCGCGAGTTGGGCGGCACCGGGTTGGGGCTGGCCATCGTGAAGCATCTGGCCCAGTCGTTCTGCGGGGGCGTATCGGCCACCAGCGAGAGCGGCCGCGGGAGCCGTTTTACGGTCGAGTTGCCCCTTGCCTAGACGCCTCAAAACCGCCGAAGCCACAAGATAGGGTGCCCAATTCACAATTTCTTAACCTAATCTTCACACTCTCCCCTTAGGTTGACGTCATCGGACACGAGGTCCGCGGACAAAAAATCCTCCCTTCAGGCACCAATTCTTATGCGGCGTTGTCGGATTGCTTGCGCGGTCGTAGCGCTCGGTTTGCTGGTCGTTGCCGGATGCGAGCGGACGCAGACCACGATCCGTGTGGACGGTTCGAGCACCGTCTATCCCATCACCGAGGCGATCGCCGAAGAGTTTCGCAACGAGCGGCCGGATGTCCGCTCCGTGATCGGCTTTTCCGGCACGGGCGGCGGGTTCAAGAAGCTTTCGGCCGGCGAGATCGACATTTGCGACGCCTCGCGGACGATCAAAGACGAGGAGAAGGCCGCGTGCGAGGCGCATGGCGTCAAATACGTGGAACTGGAAATCGCGTTTGACGGCCTGTCGGTTGTGGTCAACCCGGACAACGACTGGTGTGATTGTCTGACGGTCGACCAGCTCAAGGCGATTTGGCAGCCAGAGAGCGCCATCTCGAAGTGGAGCGATCTCAACCCCGAGTGGCCTGACGAGAAAATCGAGCTGTTCGGTCCAGGCACGGACTCGGGCACGTTTGATTATTTCACCGAAGCCATCGTGGGCGAAGCCAAGAGCAGCCGCGCGGACTACACGCCAAGCGAAGACGACAACATGCTGGTGACCGGCGTCGAGGGGAGCAAGTATTCATTGGGCTACTTCGGTTACGCCTACTACGTTGAGAACAAGGATCGGCTGAAGTTGCTCGGCGTCGATGCGGGCGACGGCCAGTGCGTCCAACCCTCGCTGGAGACGGTGCGCAGCAACACGTACAAGCCGCTGTCGCGGCCGCTCTATATTTACGTCAACCAGGCGTCGCTCGCGAAGCCGGAGATTGTGGAATTCGTCAAGTATTACCTGACAACCGTCGGCGAGTTGGTGACGCAAGTCGGCTACGTTCCGCTCGCCGACGAAGTGGCGGCGAAGTCGAATAAGACTTTGGAAGACGCGCTCGCGGCCACCAAGGCCGAATGACGCTTTGCGGCCGGCATTTCGCGGGACGCAGATTGGGAACTTAGGGACAGGGAATGAGTTCGGACGCAGCTCGCATCGACACGGGACGCCGCTGGGCAGCCGTCGGCGCTGAAGATCCTTCGGCACGGTGGGGTGAGCGCGTGATTCACGTCGTCTTGTTCGCCTGCGCCTTGGTGTCGATTCTAACTACGATCGGGATTGTGCTGGTGTTGGTGATCGAAGCGGCGCAATTTTTCCGCGAAGTTTCGATCATCGATTTTCTCACCGACACGAAGTGGACGCCGCTGTTTCGCCCGCAGCACTTTGGCATCCTGCCGCTGTTCTGCGGGACGATGCTGGTTTCCGTGGGGGCGATTATCGTCGCGCTGCCAATTGGATTGGGCACCGCAATCTATCTGAGCGAATACGCCACTAACCCGGTCCGCGAGGTGGTGAAGCCGATCCTAGAGATTCTCGCCGGCATTCCTTCGGTCGTGTTCGGCTATCTGGCGGTCGTACTGATCTCGCCGGTGATTCGCGAGGTGTTCCCCACGGCCAACGTGTTTAACGCCGCCAGCGCGAGCATTGTCGTCGGTTTCATGATTCTGCCGATGATCGTCTCGCTCAGCGAAGACGTGCTGCGAAGCGTGCCCCTGTCGCTGCGTGAAGCGGCCTATGCCCTCGGCGCGACGAAGCTCGACGTGACCGTAAAAGTTGTGCTGCCGGCGGCGATCTCGGGGATCGTGGCCTCGTTCCTGCTCGCCATTTCGCGGGCGATCGGCGAGACGATGGCGGTGGCGCTCGCGGCCGGGGCGTCGCCCCGGATGACGCTCAACCCGCTTGAAAGCATTCAAACCATGACAGCCTACATCGTGCAAGTCAGCCAGGGCGATACGCCGGCCGGCTCGCTCGAGTACCGCACGATTTTCGCCGTGGGCCTCGCGCTGTTTGTGGTCACTATGTCGCTGAACATCCTGGCGCAATGGTTCGTGTCGCGGATGCGGGAGAAGTACGAATGAGTCTCACCGAATCCGATTCCTATCGCCGCCGCAAGGCGTTTATGTCGCAGGCGTTTGCCGTCGTCTGCCTGATGACGACAGTGTTTTGCGTGTTGGTGTTGGCGCTGCTGTTGATCAGCATCTTCTACCAAGGCTTCCCCTGGTTGACGTGGAGGTTTTTGACCAGCTTTCCGTCGCGCTTTCCCGCTCGGGCCGGAATCCTGCCCGCCTTGGTCAGCAGCATTTGGCTGATCGCGCTCACGACGCTATTCTCGGTGCCGATCGGCGTCGGCGCGGCGGTGTACCTGGAGGAATACTCGAAGGCGAGCCGCTTCCGCAGCCTGGTGCAACTCAATATCTCGAACCTCGCCGGCGTACCGTCGATCGTGTACGGCATCCTCGGGCTGGGGCTGTTTGTGCGGACGCTGATGCTCGAACGGAGCATTCTGGCCGGGGCGCTTACCTTAAGCCTGGTGGTGCTGCCGATCATTATCCTCGCGGCTCAGGAAGCACTGCGGGCGGTGCCGGATTCGATCCGCCGAGCGTCGTATGCCCTGGGAGCCACGCGGTGGCAGACGGTGCGGCATCAGGTCCTGCCGGCCGCGCTGCCAGGTATAATGACAGGGGTGATCCTCGCCATCTCGCGGGCCCTGGGAGAAGCGGCGCCGCTGGTGGCGATCGGCGCGGCCACGTTCATTACGTTTGTGCCGAAGTCGCCCTGGGACGAGTTCAGCAGTTTGCCGGTGCAGATTTTCGACTGGGCCAGCCGCCCGCAGGCCGAGTTTCGCGACGTCGCCGGCGCGGGGATCATCGTATTGTTGTCGCTCTTGATCGTGCTGAATGCGGGAGCGGTGTACGTGCGGTATCGCTATGGACAGCGGATCCGTTGGTAGCAGAATTAATCGCCGAACGGCCGCGGCAAGTTGCTGTGGCCGCTGGCCGGTCGAGCCGGCATAATCCGAAGTGAGCATGACGATGCCAGACACGCCGACGATTCGTCCGACGCCCAAGCCGGTCCGCCCGCCGTCCTTGATCCGAGAACGTCCGATGCGCACGAGCGACGAACTCGCCGACGGAACGCCCAAGATCTCGGTCAAGCATCTGAATTTTTACTACGGTGCGAAGCAGGCGCTGACCGACGTTTCGCTCGACATTCCGGCCAACTGCGTGACGGCGTTCATCGGCCCCTCGGGCTGCGGCAAGAGCACGTTTCTCCGCTGCCTGAACCGGATGAACGACATGATCGACGGCACGCGCGTCGAGGGTGAGATCCTGCTCGAGGGTCAGGACATCCGCGGCCCGAGGGTCGACGTCGTCGAACTGCGGAAACGCGTCGGCATGGTGTTTCAGAAATCGAACCCATTTCCCAAGTCGATCTTCGAGAACGTCGCCTACGGGCCGCGGGTCGCCGGAGTGCGCGGGCACGCGCGGCTGGCCGAAATCGTGGAAAAATCGCTCACCCGGGCCGCGCTCTGGGAAGAGGTCAGCGACCGGCTCGACGAGTCTGCGCTGCGGCTTTCCGGCGGGCAGCAGCAGCGGCTCTGCATCGCGCGGGCCCTGGCGACCGATCCGGATGTCTTGTTGATGGACGAGCCCGCCTCGGCACTCGATCCGGCGTCGACGGCGCGGATCGAGGATTTGATCTTCGAGCTCCGCGAACGATATACGATCGTGATCGTCACCCATAACATGCAGCAGGCGGCACGGGTGTCGGACCAGACGGCGTTCTTCTACCAGGGCGAGTTGATCGAAGCCGGGTCAACCAACGAACTTTTCACCAATCCCACCAAGCGGCAAACGGAAGACTACATCACGGGCCGCTTCGGCTAAGTCGAGTCGAATATGTCGAAACACCTAGAACGAGATTTGGAATCGCTGGAGCGAGAGATCCTGGCCCAGTCATCCCTCGTCGAGGAGATGATCGCCAAGGCCTGCCGGGCGCTGGTCGACCGCCGCGCCGATCTGTCGAGCGAAGTGGTCGAGGCCGAACAGCAGATCGACGTCCGCGAGGTCAAGATCGAGGAAGAATGCCTGAAGATTCTGGCGCTGCACCAACCCGTGGCGGTCGATCTGCGGCGCACGGCGACGGTGCTCAAGATTAACACCGAGCTGGAGCGGATCGCCGATCTGGCGGTGAATGTCGCCGAGCGGACAAGCTCGCTGGCCGATCATCTCGACTTCGAGATTCCGGACAAACTCGAACGGATGGCCGACCTGGCGACCGACATGGTCCACGCGGCGCTGGACGCATTTGTCGAGCTCGACGTGGCGGCGGCCCGCGAGGTTTGCCGGCGCGACGAAGAGGTCGACATGCTGAATCGGCAAGTGATCGACGAATTGTACGAAATCATGCAGGCTCGGCCCGACATGGTCGAGCCGGCGATGCACGTGTTTTCGATCTCGCGGCACGTCGAGCGGATCGCCGACTGCGCGACGAACATCGCGGAAGACGTGATTTACCTTGTGGAGGGCGAAATCGCCCGGCACCATTTAGTGGAATTGAAGAAGCATTTGACCTAAGGGAGGAAAGAGTGAGTCGGTGTGTAAGTGAATAGGTGAGTAGGTTGACGATTGAAACCTACTCACTTACTCACCTGCTCACCTACTCACCGACACACATGCCCAAAGCACGCGTTTTGATTGTGGAAGACGATCGGTCTTTGGCCGACGTGCTGGACTACAACTTGCGCCAGGACGGTTACCAGACGACGGTCGCCCTCGACGGACAGGACGGGCTGCAGCAGGCCAAGCTCAAGCCGCCCGATCTCGTGGTGCTCGACCTGATGCTGCCGATCATTGACGGCATGGAAATCTGCCGGCGCCTGCGGGCTGATCCCGTCACGCGCAACGTGCTGGTGCTGATGCTCACCGCCAAAGGGGAGGAAACCGACCAGGTGGCCGGCTTCTCCGTCGGCACGGACGACTACGTCACCAAGCCCTTCAGCGTGAAGGTGCTGTTGGAGCGGGTGCGGGCCTTGCTACGGCGGCGCGACGGCGGCAGCGGCGCCAACGTCAACATCCTTGTGAGCCAGGGAATCATGGTCGACCGCGAACGGCACCGCGTGACCGCAGAAGACGAGCCGCTCGACCTGACGCCGAGCGAATTCGGCCTGCTCGAAGCGCTGATCCGCCAGCCGGGCCGGGTGTTCTCGCGGTCGGAGCTGATCGATTCGGCGCTGGGCGGCGACTCGCTGGTGCTGGAGCGGACGATCGACGTCCACATCCGCTCGCTGCGGAAAAAGCTGGGAGTGCGCGCCCCATTGATCGAAACCGTCCGCGGCGTCGGCTATCGATTCCGCGATCCGATCAGCGCGGTCGACGTCGAGCTCGAAGAAGCAGCGGCCGCGATGACGTAACCTTCTAGCGGCAAGATTGACGCAAGGTCGCCAAAAACATTATTGCTGCGCCGGCGTTCATGGGCGGATCGCCCATTGGCGAAAGCGGCTTGTTTTCCGGGGCTCGCTGGAACGAGCGCTCGAACACGCGGGGAATTCTTCGAAGGCGACCGACGTCGTCGTAAGTCCCTAAACTTTCGAAGACGCCAAGTTTCCAACAGAGTGCCCCTGCGGCGAATTCCCTTCTCGGGTTGCATTCGGCGCGCACCGCTAGCGCGGCGGGCGGCGACAATCACTGGCGCAGACGTGGCGCAAAAAGCTTGCCCTTGCGTCCGCCGGCGTGGCAGAATCTAGATGCTCGCGATTGCCCCCACTGAAGCAAAGGTGAGATATGAGCGTACGACTTGCTCTGTAGAAATCAATCTTGCCTGAATTTATCGAAAGGATCAGGTTATGGGCCAGAGCAGGAGGACTGATGATGGCTCAAACTCAGTTGCGTCGGATGACGAAGTCGCCGGTGAAGTTGGCT
>JBFWSG010000026.1:0-73577 GCA_050248495.1 Pirellulales bacterium
CCGGCCAAGGTCGCCATCACCGCCTGCATGCGAAAACTACTGACCATCCTCAACACCATGCTGGCCCGAAATTCCACCTGGAATCCGATTCCCTAAAAAATCAAACAACACTGTTGCTCCCACAGGAGCGATGGCAATCGAATATTCCCTCGTGGGCCCGGCGCCCCGAAAGCCGCGGTT
Organism: Pirellulales bacterium; assembly: GCA_050248495.1. Taxonomy (GTDB): domain Bacteria; phylum Planctomycetota; class Planctomycetia; order Pirellulales; family Lacipirellulaceae; genus DASYDU01. Next base: position 181 of record JBFWSG010000026.1, read on the forward strand.
CGCGGTTCTCGAGGCGCCGGCCACGCAGGGCGCCGTCCCCCCATTATGCCGTTCGCAATCTGCTTGAAAGGCGAACGGTCGGCATGTACCCAGTGTGCGATTTGCTCACGGAGGCCGTGATTGGGCAGTTGAGCGCGCAGTGTCTCCGGTTGGGGGAAACGCGTCTCTCGAAGCGAGAGACGTTTGGGGGACTGGCAATCGTTGAGAATCGTTGAAGCGCTGCGGGCGTCGACGACGCCTAGAAGCCCTTCTGAGCTTCGGAGATATCGGCCGCCTTCTGTTCCTGCATGGCGGCCGCCTCGCGGGCGAGCTTAAAGCCGGGGCCAGGTGCGTAGTACTGCACGTCGTCCGTCAGGTACCAGGCGCTCGGCAGAGTCTGGCCGGCGTAGTCGCTTTGGCAACCGGTCGAGGCCAGCGCCAGCGGCAGCAGGAGACAAGAACCGAGCCAAGCCCAGCGGACCGAATTGGTTTTGTTTCGCTTCATCCTTGAATCTCACTACGCCCGAGCGCTTTTGCCCCGGCCGTCGAAGTGCGACAGCCTACGCGGCATAACCGTTATCGACTTCCCAGGCAGCAAAGGTTGACAAAAAGGTTGAGGGTTGAGAGCAGAGGGTTGAGGGATGGGAGTACAGGCGGTGGTGCGATAGCAGTTGGGGCACTGATTTCGGTTTGCGGATTTCGGATTGCGGATCGCCGAATGCGGAACGAGTCGAGTGGATGGGGCGAGGTAGAGAGATTTCAAATGGTTTAGCTGCTTCGGCACGCTGCATGCACAATTGCCAGCTATCGATTTGTGCTGATCTGTTGGAATCTTGATTAAGCCGAAGTGAGTCATGTTGCCGCGGTCGATTGTTTGCGAGGAATGCGGGGAAAGGGCGGTGGTTCGCGGTTCTGGCCGAGTGGAATACGCTTGGGACCAGGCCGACGATGGCACGACGGAGCTGGAGATCCTCTCAGTGCGGCTGACCGTGGATTGCCCAGCTTGCGGTGTGAGAGTCCAGGAGCATCTGCCGGGCTGCGACGCCGAGGCGGAAATTTCTTACGGCGAGTCGAGCTTTTCGAACCGGCAGCGGCCTTATCGTCCCCGGTAGCGCAGGCCGTCAAGCAGCAGCTCCACCATCCGCTGGGAATGGTCGGGAGCCGCGTTGACTGCCGGGTGGGATGACATGCTGCAAACGCCGGCGACTGCCAGCAGGAGATCGTAGGGCGCGATGCCCTGGCGGATTTCGCCTGCCGCGGCGGCTGCTTCGAGCAAAGACTCGAGCGCCGGGCACAGGCGATCTTGGAAATAGGCGGGCAGGGCGTCGTAAGCCGGATCGCCCGAGTGGAGGGCCGCGGCAAGCCCGCGTTTGGCGGCAATCAATTCGACGTAGCGATGCATCCACCGCGTGAGCGCCTCGAACGGTCGATGCTTCTTCGCCAAACTCGCGGCGGCATCGGCGCACCGATCGACCTCATGGCGAATCACGGCCACGATCAGGTCCGATCGCTGTGGAAAATGGCGGTAGACGGTGCCGACGCCGACGCCGGCCTGTTGGGCAATCTCCCGGACCGGAGCAGCGACGCCCGATTTGATGAACACCGCTTTGGCCGCCTCCAGCAGCGCGGCGATGTTGCGCTGGGCGTCGGCACGCACGGGCGGATCGACAGGCCCGCGTGACTTCGCGTTTTCGGTTTTCCGCTTCGGCTGCTTGCGCACCGGGACCACCTCTTGACAAGCGGAACGATGTTCCGAATAATCCGGAACATGGTTCCACTTATATAGTGTACTCGACCGGCGTCATTCTGGCGACCGACTCCCCACCGAACAAGGAGACAAGCATGCCCAGCCAATCAACCATTCTGATCACCGGTTGCTCGTCCGGCTTCGGCCGCGAAATCGCCCAGTATTTCCTCGAAGGCAACTGGAAGGTGATTGCCACGATGCGCACCCCGCGCGAGGACGTGCTGCCGCGCAGCGAGCGGCTCACCGTGCTTCCGCTAGACGTCACGCAGCCAGAAAGCATTCGCCGGGCCGTGGAAGCGGCGGGGCCAATCGATGTGCTCGTGAACAATGCGGGAATCGGCGCGGCGTGTCCGTTTGAAATGGCCTCGATGGCAACGGTCCGCGAGCTCTTCGAGACCAACACCTTTGGCACGATGGCGATCACGCAGGCGGTGCTGCCGCAGTTCCGGGAGCGGCGGGCCGGCGTGGTGGTGAACGTCACGTCGAGCGTGACACTCAAAACGCTGCCGTTGGTGGCCGCGTATACCGCGAGCAAGGCGGCGGTGAACGCGTTCAGTGAATGCCTGGCCTTGGAGATGAAACAGTTCGGCGTGCGGGTCCGGCTGGTGTTGCCAGGCCGCGCACCGGAAACGGCGTTCGCAGAGAACGGACAGTCCCGACTGCAGGGACTGGAGCATGCAGCGTATGCCGATCTCGCGCGGAATCTGTTTGCCAGCTTCAGCGCGCCGGGGCCGATCACGCGGTCGGCGGACGTGGCGGAAGCGGTCTGGCTGGCGGCGACCGACCCGACATGCCCGATGCGTTTGCCGGCCGGGGCGGATGCGGTGGAGTGGGCCAAGGCGGGTTGAAGCAAACTGATTCGTCGCCAAACTCACAAGGGCTTCAGGAGCAATTGAAAGTCCGCAAGGTATTTCAGGTGCTTGCGGTCGGCGCGGAGGGCGATGTGGCCGTCGGGGCGGATCACCAGCAGTGTGAGATCGGTGATGCCGAGGGAATGAGTAGCCGAAGGGCAGTGGAGTAGGGAAGAGGGTGAATAGGACGACAGCGAGAAGACCTGCTCGATGAGGTGTGCGGGGGTTTGTGTGCGGATGGCGGCGGCGACGTCGGTGAGCGTGGCGGAGTCAGTGTTCGGGCCGCCGACGACGAGCGCCGTGTGACCGGCGCGGTGGGCGAGCTCGTGCAGTCGTTGGCGACTTCCGGATGGGTGCAGGATTTCGATCGTGTCCGGGAGGCGGTGGCCGGGGGCAAGCGTTGCATTGGTGTCGCCCATCACGATCGGCGAGTGGCAGTAGTCGATGTCGAGCTCGGCCTCGGCGATCGATTCGTGATGGCGGCCGTCGGGACTGGCGAAGAGCGTGCGGATTTCCTCATCCCGGGCACGTCGCTCGGCGGTGCCGGTGATTTCCTGAGCTTTGCCAAACGCTTCGCCGGAAGCGGTGATCATTTCAGCGATCGGGCGGCGCTCGGCTTCGTAGCTGTCGAGAAGCCGCGCGTTGGCGTGGCCCTGGCAAACGAGCGCCAGTTTCCAGGCGAGGTTGAACGCGTCCTGGATGCCGCTGTTCATGCCGTGGCCTTGCGAGGGCGAGCAGACGTGGGCCGCATCGCCGGCGACGAATACGCGCCCCGCGCGGTAGCGGCTGGCAACTTTCGAGTGGCAGTGGAAGCGCGTCGGGTGCGTGACGCCCTCGAACTCGAGCTGCGGCAAGTAGCGCGCGAGCGTTCCGGTCGCGTCGGCGATCAAGTCGGACTCGTCGGAAGTGGGACGCAAGTAAACGCGCCAGCGACGCTCGGGCAGCGAAGTGAGAATCACGGTCGGCTGGTCCAGATAGCCGTAGATCGCCTCGTACGGATCGGACCAATGGGGCAGCGTCGCATCGAACACCGCCCAGGCTTCCACATGATCGTGGCCGGTGAGCTCGATGCCGCTGAGCGAACGGGCGGCGCTGCGAATGCCATCGCAGCCGACGAGCCACTGGGCCGAGACGATCTCGGTATTGCCGGCGTGATCGATCGTGGCAACGACTCGATCGGCATCTTGTTCCAAGCCGACGAGCCGCGAGGAACGGACGATCTCACCGCCGAGTCGGTGCAAATAGTCGGTCAGGACCGTCTCGGTGACTTCCTCAGACACGCCGAGGTTGAAGCCGTAGCGGCTGCCACAGAGCGAGAGGTCGATCTCGCCGAGCACGCGACCGGCGGAATGGATACGGGCGAACCGCTGCTTCACGCCGATGGCGAGCAGGGGCTCGACGATGCCGAGCGACTCGAAAACTTCGAGCGAGCGCGGGTGGACGACGGTGGCGCGGTCCCAATGGAGCGGACCCGGGTTGAGATCGACGATACGCGTACACACCTCGCGGCGCGAGAGCTCGGCGGCGAGCAACAGCCCCGTCGGTCCGGCGCCGACGACCAGTACGGCAACATCAGTATCCATCGCTCGCCCGCATCCATCGCTCGTTCACAGAATCGAGGCGAAAGCCGCCATCATACCGATCCGCGGCGGAGAGTGCGAACGGTGCGCGCGGAGAAGAGCGAACCGGCCGCGAAGAGAGCGATTGTTGCGGGTTCAGGGACCGTAGCACCGATCGTGGAACCCGCGCCGCTGGTGCCAAAATTCGCTTTCCACGTGTTGTATTGATCCTGGTCGATCGTGCCGTGATTGACGTCGTTCACAAGCGCGCCGTTGGGAGCGCCGAGGTGATCGCGCCAGACCGCGTAGTCCGCCGCGTCGACGATGCCGTTGTTGTTGTAGTCGCCAGCCGGGCCGGAGGGGAGAAACGAAGTGAGCACGACATGGTTCGGATTGAACGGACTGCCGGGGCCATAGTAGACGAGGAAGGAGCCGTTGACGTTGGCGTCGTCGACTCGCTGGCCACTCGCTACGTTGCTGAAAGCGCCGGTAAGACCGCTGGCTGAGAGCAGCGTGTACACCTCGCTGGGATCGGGCTCGTAGAGATTGTTGAGCTGGAAATACAATTCGCCCGCGAGCGAAGCCGTGCCGGAGACATCGACGGAAGTGTATTCGTCATTGGCGGCTTCGCCGGTGATGAAGCAAAACAGATCAGCGGCCGCGGTATGCGTGTAATTGCCGTTGATGACGGAGCCTTCGTATGGCGAGAGGGTCCCGCCCTGGTTGTTGAGGTTGCCGTTGAATTCGCGGACCGATAGCGGGCCGGCGGTGAAGCTGAACTGACCGGTCGGCGCTTGCGCGGTGATCACATCGGCATCGATCCCGCCGCCGTCGAGCTCGACGCGACCGTTGGGAGTGACGATCATTTGGTTGACAACCGCGTTGCCGCCGGTGATACGAAAGAGCCCGGAGCCGCCCGCCGTCGGTCCCACGCTCTGGCCGCCGACCGTCAGCTGTCCGGACGAGACCCAATCGCCGGTAACCATGGAGACCGCACCGTCGGACGCGGGCAATCCGCCAACGTTGACATTGTTGGTAATGATCGATCCGCCGGTGAAATTGATCGAGCCATCGCCGACGGTGCCGACGCTGAGCGTATTCTGAACGGTCCAGGAGGGGGCGGGCCCGCCGACGTGGACCGTGCCTTCGCCCGTGGCCTCCGAGCCGAGCGAGGCATTCGTGTTGATGACGATGCCAGAATTAAGAATCGAGAGGACTCCGTCGCCTTCGCGGCCGATCAGCATTTCGCCGGTCGTCATCCAGGTGGCGTCGCCATTGACGAGAGCAGTGCCGTGTGAATTGGCGAGGTGGCCCAGCGAGGCGTTGGTGCTGGCAACCGTGGCGGCTTCGTCAATCGTGAGCTCGCCTGCGCCGGCATAGCCGACGCGGAGATTGCCGCTCGTCCAAAGCATTTCGACAATCGACACGGCGCCAGTGGCTCCGGATACGTTGGCGATCCGCGTGACATCGTTGGTGAACGTGGAGCTCGACGCGCCGCTGAGGATCAGATTGGCGACGTCGCCACTCGCGCGACCGACGACCAGGCTCGGATCGTTGCCGCCAGTGCTGGCGAGTGAATAACTCGGAAAAATCGAGAGCTGCAGCGAGTCGTCGCGGACCAGGAGGCGATTGTTCTGGCCGCTGACATCGCTGACGAGGTAGGGCGCGGCTTCCGCCGTGCCCAGATCAAAGTTCACCGTGTCGGCCGCACCGCCGGGACCTTGGACGCCGGGCGGGACGAAGGGCGTCCAGTTCGAGGGTTCGGTGAAAGCGCCGCCGACGCCGTTCTGCCAGAAATAATCGACCGCCTGGACGGCGGGCGCCGCGGCAAGATGAACGCACAGAGCGACACCGAGCAACACCGCACGTTGCATGTTGATTCCTCCTGGAGTGGCGCCCTGTCACTCGGGATGATACCGCGGGGAAAATCGAAAAATCAAGAAAAATCAACGAGACGCCGGCCTGGGACCAAAGTCGTAGGCACACTCCGTGCGCCTACTACGATGCGCAGAAATGTCGCGGTTAGCTCGTGGGAACCAGATAGCTGCCAAGGTAATTCGCCAGGGCGGCGACATCGGCGCTCTGGGTGCGGTAGGCGACGTACCCGTCGGGGCGGACGAGATAGAGCGCGGCGCCGCTTGCACCAAGCTTTTCGCGGGCGGCGGCGTCAGTGACTAGATGAGCCGCGATGAGGCCCGGATAGGCGTGTTCGGCGACCGAGGCGATCTCGAGCAGGTCGTTTTCCGATTGTTTGTCGTTCTCAACCGGCGCAAGGAGCAGCTGGTGTTTGCCGCTCCTAAGCTCGGCGAAGAGCGACGTGGCGCGGCCAACCTCGATACCGGCAAGGGGCAGATCGGGCAGGCGGTCACCTGCCTCCGGACCGTCGCCAAGTCGCGGCCAGTCTTCCTTGGACAGCGGGCTGTGGCGATAGTTGATCGAGAGCTCGCACATCGTGTTCTTGATCTTGTCCTGCACGAAGCCGAACGACGTGATTACGGGCGCAACGTGGTTGCGGATGAATTGCGCCGCTGGATTGCGTAGCGTGGCGACGGTCGTGAGGGTTTCGGCGCCGTGCAAAACCTGGTCGCCGATGGCGCTGCGTTCGACGGAATAACTCGCCAGCAGGGGCTCGACCTGGCCTTGGCCGCGGTGCGCGAGCGCGAGCTTCCAGGCGAGATTGAAGGCATCCTGCATGCCGGTGTTCATGCCTTGTCCGCCGGCGGGGCTGTGGATGTGGGCAGCGTCGCCGGCAAGCATCACGCGGCCGACGCGGTAGTCGGAGACCTTGCGCTCGTTGATACGGAAGTTGGCCAGCCAAATCGGATCGGAGAGCGTGAGGCCCGCCGGGCCGCGCTCGTCCGCCTTGGCCTGGGCCTCGGCGAGCGTGGGTGTGGGGGGCAGAACATCTTGCTTGGCCGCGCCGATGTCGGCGACCATCCGGAACCGTCCGGGCTGGATCGGGAAGAATACGATCACGCCGTCGGAATGCCAGTAGACGCTGATCTCGTCCGTCGCCAACGGACCGTCGATGTGGACGTCGGCCAGGATCCAGTCGTTGGGCTCCGCCTCGCCGGTGAATTCGAGATCGAGCGTATGGCGGACCGTGCTATGGGCGCCATCGCAGCCCACGAGCCAGGGCGTGGTGACGATTTCTTCGCTGACTTCGGGATGCCGCAGCGTCGCGGTGACGGCGTCGTCGTTCGCAGTGAACGAAACGAGCTCGACACGCCGCTCGACCGTGATGCCGTTCGCGGCAAGATGCTCCGTCAGCAGCTGCTCGGTCACGTTCTGCGGAATCATCAGCGGGAAGGGGTAGGGGGTATCGATACCCGCGATTTCGATGTGGACCAGCCGCTGGTTCTGGTGGTGGATCGTAGCGCCGCGGATCTTTAGTCCTGAATCGATAAACCGATCGGCAAGGCCCAATTGATGGAGCAGCTCCAGCGTGCGGCTCCAAACCACGAGCGCCTTCGACTTGTCGCTGGGCTCCGGCGCCTTGTCGATGATGCGAACCGAGAGGCCCTGGTGGTGAAGCGCGGCGGCGAGCGTCAGCCCGACCGGGCCGGCGCCGATGATCAGGACGTCAGCAGATGTGGCAGCCACAGGGATTCTCCTAGGTCGTAGGGGGAGTGTGAAATTCTAGCTCAGGTGACCGCGATTCACAGCGGTAGACGTGGCGGAACGGGTGGAAAGGGCGATAAATCGATCCCCGCAGGCCGAATCACTAAGAGTTGCTAGAATAGAGGGTGGAACAGCATCAAACTTCCCGCGAGAGGCTTCTCATGATCCGGGCCCCACAGATCGGCGCCGCTGGGCGAGCGTGTGCGTGCGTGCTGATCGCGGCTGTGCTCGCGGCGGTTTTGCTCTTCGATGTGCACGCGGCGCGGGCGCAAGTCGACACGATGCCCGATCCGGGCTACTACATCGCCGTCAACGAGTACTATGCCGGGCAATACCGCGACGCCGAGCGGGTGTTTCGCCGGCTCACGCGGAGCGGCGTGCAGGCGGCCCAGGCGCGGTGGATCGATACGATCTGTTATCAGGCGATGCTCGGCGAGGTGCTCTACCAAGAGGGGCGCAACGCCGAGGCGCTCGCGGCGTTCGATCAGGCCTGTTTGATGTTGCTCGCGTATCCCGATTTCTTGCGGTCGGTGCAATTCGACGATCCGCGGCCGGAGCCGAATCCGACGCGGTCGGTGGCGCCATGGGGCGCGCCGTCGCGGCCGGTGCGATTGGGTACCTATCCACGGGCGATGTCGATTGCGGTCGGCTCCCTGACCGGGGCCGCGACCGCCATGCGGCAAGGCGGCACGTTTCTGCAGGCGCAGTATTGGCGACTCAACGTGGCCGAGGTGATCCGCACGGCGGCGCTCGCCATGCGACGGCGGAACGAATTGTTGGGGCCCTTGGGGAAGCACGACAAGATCTCCAAAGAGCTGGCCACCGTGATGTCGCGCTCGAATCTGTCGCTTTCCAACCACTGGTCGCAGGCGTGGACTCAGCTGTTGTCCGGAATCGCCAAGGCGGGCGTCGGCGACGCGGATGAAGCGAAGACGCGGCTCGAGCGGTCGGTGATCGTGGGCGGGACATACGATCATCCGCTTACCGGCGTGGCGCTATTGGAATTGGGCAAGCTCTCGATGGCGGCGGGCGACCACAAGGCGGCGGCGCAATTGTTCTTTGACGCCAGCGCCGCCGGTTTCGCTTACGACGATCTCGACGTCGTCACCGAGTCGCTCCGCCTGGGGTGGGTGAATTTTCTCGCCGGCGGAGGCGCGGGAGGAGGCGGCGCGGCCGGGCTTTATGGACCGCTGGAACCGGCGGCCAATTGGGCTCAGGCCAATCGCTTGTGGCACGTGGCGGTGACGCTGCGGCTGGCGCAGGCGGAGAATCTGCTCCGCGCGGGAAATCTGGCAGCCGCCGCAACGATCGTGGAAGACACGGGCCGGCGGCTGGGCAACATGCGCGAGGCCCGGCTCGGACTGCAGCAGATGTTCCTGCAGGCGACCGTGCAGATCGGCCGCAACCAGGTGGAGCCGGCGACCGCGTCGCTCAATCGCGCGCTGGCGGGCCAGCGGATGGCGTCGATCAAAAATTTTCAAATCCTGCGGGCAACCGAGTTGTACGAGGCGGGCGATCTGACGGCGCGAGTGGCGCCCGACGTGTTTCGGCCTCTGCTCTCCGATCCGCGGCCGGCGGACTGGACGCAGCGATTGTTCGATACGCTGGCTGTGGCGTCGTCGCCACACGGGCCGGCATTCGACCGCTGGTTCATGGCCGCGATGGAACGCAAAGACGTGCCGCAGGCGCTGGAAGTGGCCGAGCGATCAAAACGGGCGAGGTTCCTGGAGACGTTGCCGCTCGGCGGGCGGCTGCTCGCGCTGCGGAGCGTGCTCGAAGCGCCGCAGGCGGAATTGGGGAACGAAGCGACGATCGAGCGGCAGCAACTGTTGGCGAATTTCCCCGCTTACGGGCCGCTGGCGAGCGCCGCTGCCAAGCTCGGACAGGAAATGCGCGCGACCACGCTCAAGCAGGAGTCGGGCGCCGAAGGGCAGAAACTCACCGCGGCGCTCGACGCGTGGTCTAAGAACGTGGCGGCGCGGGAAGACGTGCTCTTGGCGATGGCGCTCTCGCCGGTACCTGCACGGCAAATATTTCCGCCGCTGCGGACGACCGAGGAACTCCAGCAGTCGCTCGGCGAGGGTCAAGCGCTCGTGGTGTTCCATGCGGCGGGCGGCCATTTGTTTGGCTTTCTGGTGAGTCGGCAGGCTGCGCACACGTGGCAAGTCGGCGGGCTCGAGCCGCTGCGCCAGGGACTCGCCGAATGGCTGCGGGCGCTCGGCAACTACAGTGCAAGCCGCGAGATGGGTGGCGAGGAGCTTTCGAGCGATGAGTGGCGCTCCCTGGCGGAGAAAATGTGGACGGGCCTGTTCGCCGACTCGCGGTTGGATCTCGCGCGGACCGCGGATCTCGTGATCGTGCCGGACAGCTGGTTGTGGTACCTGCCGTTCGAAGCGCTGGTGCCGCCACCCAACAAGAAAGCCAAGGCCGGTGCGGCTGGCGATGCGTCGATGCTGATCGAGCGGCTCCCGCTGCATTACGGGCCGACGGCGGCGCTGGCCGTGGGAGACGCGCGGCCGTTTCGTCCGCTGCGGCACACGGGAATCGTGGCGAACGAGCTGGTTGCCGCCGAGAAGAAAGAAGGGGGCGACGTCGCCGGGATGTCGCTCGCACCGCTGGAAGACGTCGTGCCGGGGCCCGTGCGACTCGTGCCGCCGCTCGCGCAGCCGGGCTACCTGCTCGCGCCGCTGTTAGACCAATTGGTGGTGCTCGACGACGTGACGCTCAATCGCAACGATCCACTCGATTGGTCGCCGTTGCCGCGGCCACGGGGGCGCGGGGGCGATTCACTCAGCGCGTGGATGGGCTTGCCGCTCGAAGGGCCGGAGCGCGTCGTGGTGACGGGCCTGCCGACGGCGGCGGAGACTTCGCTCAAGGTGTCGCGGCGCGGCCCGGGCGCGACGATGCTGCCGGGCAATGAACTTTTCCAGTCGGTGTGTGCGCTGATGGCGAGCGGCGCGCGGACGGTACTCGTCTCGCGCTGGCGGACCGGCGGGCAGATGAACTTGCAGCTGGTGCGCGAGTTTGTGCAAGAGCTGGAACAAGCGCCCGCGGACGAAGCGTGGCAGCGCAGCGTGCTGTTGGCGTGGGAGACGCCGCTCGATGCGGCGCAGGAGCCGCGGCTCAAGCGCTTGGCGGAAGGCGCCGAACCACCCGGCGCTGATCATCCGTTTTTCTGGGCGGGGTATTTGCTCGTCGATACGGGGACGGGTCATGGTGGGGCGGCGGAGCCGGACGCGAAGGCTGCGGCAGAAACTCCGGCGGCAAAAGAACAGGGAGCTGCGCCGGCCGCCAAGCCGCCAGCGGAGGGTGAGGCGTCGCCCGTAATGCCGCCGCAGAGCGAGATTGTTCCCGGTGCTCAGAAGCCGCTAGCGGAACCGGCTTCCGAGGGCCAGCCCACGGTGCCAACGGCTGACAACATGTAATCGGCGTCTTGATCGCCCGGCCGTTTGTTGGCATCATTCGCGCGCAAATGATTCGGGTGTGCGTTCTGCGCACTAAACACCCCTTTTTGCCGAATTTCTCTTGAATTGCGCAGCGGCTGTATAGATAATCACAGCCTGCCTGGCAGTGAATTCCGCCAGGTCTCGCGCCTTTCTGGCATTGAGAGTGGGCAATGATGCTCATTGCCACTAGTTCCCCCTAATTGGAGTCCACGATGCGTCTAGGCCGCGTCAATTCCCGGGATCTGTTTGTGTCTTCTTCGACAGCAAGTTGGCGCTCGTGCCGCGGACGCATCTCGGTCCTCGGCCTGCGAGCTCTCGGCTCTCTGATCATTGTCTCTGCGGCTCTCGTGTCGTCTTCGCGTGCGGTTAACAGCGAGTGGAACATTGCCAATGGCAATTGGAACGTACCGGCCAATTGGTCGCCCAACGGTGTGCCGGACAACTCCGGCCTAACGACCTACGACGTTTTGATTGGCAACCGTCCGATTGCAAACGGGGCGCAGGTGACTTTCATCCCCGAAGACGGCACGAGCGACACGGTCTCAACGCTCACAGTTTCCAATTCCGCCGACCTGGTCACCAACGGCTACCAAATCATCGCACTTACCCAGACGACGATCGACGGTGCTGGAACCACGATTCGCATCGATCCCCATGCGACGCCAGGAACAGCCGCCTTTGAAACGGCCAATCTTGATTTGAACAATGGCGGCGGGCTGACCATGTCGGGCGGCATCGCCAGCGTCAGCACACAACTGGAAATCAATGCGGGCAGCGTTTTGGGAGGCCACGGCACGGTGAACGTCGGCGATGCCGACGCCGTGGTCGAGCAGGCATTTGAGAATTCCGCGCTCTTGCAGCCACAGGGCAACACGGCCGCGCCGCAGACGCTGACGATCCACGCAAATGGCGTGGACACGATCGACCTGGACGGCGACAGCGAAACGGGGATCGTCGACGTCAACAACGCGCTGGTAAACGTCAACGCGGACACCGTGACGCTCGTGATCGACGGCCCGTTGGCGGATCCGTTTGGCGGCGGCGCTTCTTCGTCCCAAATCCAGATCGGCCAGCGAGACACGCTCACCTTCACGCACGATTTCTCAATCGCCGGCTTGGCGGCCGCGCCGGTGCTGGTGCAGATGACCGGCGGCAACGCCGTGGCAACGCTAAACGGCGCGGGCGCCATCACGTCAATCCAAAATAGCACCTGGACGATTACTGGCGCGGCGCGAATTGACAACGACATGACTTTCATAGGGACGACTAATACGATCACGGTTAACGCCAACTCGTCGCTGACGCTCAATGGGTCGGTGACGATTCCTGATGCGTCGGCTTTGAGCATGACGAGTTCGACGGATCAGCTGATTATCGGCGGCGAAGTCAGCATCAACGAAGCGGCAGGCGACTTCAACTGGGATGGTCCGGGAACGGCCGCCACGACCGTCCAGGGCACCGGACAATTGACCCTCAACGTGAACCGGGTCGATACGACGGACGACGTTTACGGCGGAACGTTGAATCTGAACGACGACGGTGACGTTTCCGTGAACAACACAGCCAACGTCTGGACGCTAGCCGGCACGCTGAACAAGAACAACGTCGGCACATCCTCAGTCACAGGCGACGCGGTCAACGTCACGGGCGCGGTTGTCGTGAGCGCCGGACAGTTGACGATGCCGACAACGACGCTGGCGTCCACGTCCAACGTCACCGTCAATGGGACGATGACTCTCGGCGGGGCGTCGACGCTCGCTGGGCCGACGGCGGTCACGGGAACCGGTCTGTTGCGGTTGCTGGGCACTTCGACCGTGACGGCGAACACGACGATCAACACGAGCTCGTTTGATTGGGACGGAGCGGGCTCCGGCACGCTGCACACGATCAACGACGGCGTCGTCTTTACCATCAATTCCACGACATTGGATGCCGACGATGCGGGCGACATGGACGACCCCATCAACGTCGGCGGCAACGGCGGCACGCTCGCTGTCAACAACGTGCCGAGCTGGACCATGAACCGGACTTTGACCACGAATACGTCTGCTTCCGGTATCACCTCGATTAATGGCAACTCGCGGATGATCATGAGCGGCGCTTTGGCCATTTGGAATGCGAATGGGCAAACGGCCGTGAACGCGCCGGTCACTTTTGGCGCAGGCTCGACTGCCAACATCGCCGCTGGCGGATTTATCCGGCTCAACGGCGGCGACAACGTATCGGTCTTTAATCGGATCGAGGGGGCCACGATTAACGGACCCGGCACGCTGATTGCGATCAACACTCGCCAGTTGCGCGGCTTCGGCACGATCAATGCGCCGATCACGTTTCAAAACAGCTCTTCGCTGCGGGCCGACGACGGCACACTGACCATCGGCGGGACGATCAACGAAGTCAACACGATCGGCACGGCGGATGCTGACGGGACTCTCAACGTCGTGAATGCCTGGAACAGCAACGTCGCGGCCAACGTCGTTTTGAACGGCGGCACGCTGCAAGGTGGCGCGATCACGGTGGCAAACGCGAACGGCATCAGCGGCCGAGGGCTCGTTACTTCACTCATCGTGAACAACACGCGGCTGACAAGTACGTATGGCACCCTGGTTTTTCAAACCGCGGCGAACGACAACGACTGGGACGGGGCAGGCAACAGCGGCACTCTCGAAGCCAGCACGGGCGGCACGCTTGAAATTCGGGACAACGCGACATTTGGCTTTGGTGGCACGGTGATCGCGATCCAAGGATCGACCGTCTACGCCAACGGCTTCGGCCTGGACTTCAATCCAGGGTCCTCCTTGCAACTCAATGGAGGCGGCACGTACCGATCCACCAGCTCCACCGACATCGGCGGCACCGTCAGCACGCTAGCCGGCGCCGATTCCACGATCCAAGTCACCAACAATTTCTTCCTGACGTTTGAGACGGGTAGCGCTACGTCGTTAGGCGGCAACCTGCGGCTCGTGAACAACAACATCAACATCGAAGCCGGCGCGACGTTTTCCAGCACCGGAGGCGCGATTATCGTGCCCGACGGCAGCCATCTCGTGGCCGACAACAACGCCGACATCGTCGTGCTCTTGAACATGCAGGGCGCCTTCCGGCCAGGCAATTTCGAGGGCATCGGCCGGGTCGAGCTGCTCGACTACCAGCAGGCCGACACCGGAGAACTCTACACCGAGATACGGGGCACCGGCCTCAACCAATTCGATCGGCTCGTCGTCAGCGGCGACGCGGTCGTCGACGGCTATTTGAACATTGACATCGACGAAGTGTCGCCCGGCGTGCCCTTCGTGCCCGCGCTGGGCCAGACGTTCAACATCATCACTGCAGGGGCGGTGACGGGCCAGTTCGACTACTACGACATCTCGGGAATGCCGGCAGGGCTGGCGTTTCATGTCAAATACCTCGCCAATGCGGTGCAACTGGAGGTCGTGAACAAGGAATTCTTCGCGGCCGATTTTGACGAGGATGGCGACGTCGACCCGACGGACTACGCCATCTGGAGGAACGCCTACAACCTCAACCAGTTGGGAGACGCCACGGGCGACAATATTTCGAACGCGGCCGACTACTCGATCTGGCGCGATCAACTAGGTTCGATCTCCGACGGCATCCCGGGAAGCGGCTCTCTGAGTCTGGCGGCGGTGCCAGAACCCGCCTGCACCCTGCTGACGGGGATTGCCCTCGCCGCTGCGGCGTGTCTGCGCGTGGGGCGGACCAGGTTCGACCGTCGGCGACGATAGATTTCGGTTCCAGGGTCTTCTATCCTGGAGCGATGCCGTCCACTATTTCAGGATCGACTTCCTCAGGGCTGCTCGAACGAGTGCGGGTCCGCGATGCCGACGCCTGGCGGCGGCTCGCGCGGCTGTACACTCCGCTGGTGTATCGCTGGGCGCGGCAAAGCAATCTGCAAGCGAGCGACGCGGCCGACGTGGCCCAAGAAGTATTCACTTCCGTTGCCCGCAGCATCGAAGGTTTCCGACACGATCATGCGGACTCGTCGTTCCGCGGCTGGTTATGGACGATTACGCGGAACCACATCCGGCTTCACCATCGCCGGGGCCGGCAACGGCCTGAGGCGCGGGGCGGTTCGACCGCCAATCTGCAGCTCGCCGAGCACGTGGCTGACGACGGCCCCAGTGAGCCGACAGGATTCAATGCCGAGGCGAGCCTCGTCCACCGGGCAGTGCAACTGGTGCGGTCCGACTTTCAGCCGCAAACCTGGCAGGCCTTTTGGAGGGTCGTTGTAGACGGGGTTCCGGCGGTGGACGTCGGCGCCGAACTGGGAATGACCCCAGCGGCGGTGCGGCAGGCAAAGTACCGGGTGCTGTGCCGGCTGCAGGAGGAGCTCGCAGAGGACTAGAATCGCCGCATCTCTTTTGCGGATGGCGACTTACGACGACGCACCGGTGCGGGCTATTTTCGCGTTGCGCCCGCGCATTGTAATTGATAGGCGGACAGTGCGGATTTGCGATCGGAGAGTTGGTTCGACATGAGCGACGGCGAGTCGCAGGGCAACCTGCGCGAATGGGAATGGGTGCTCGCGCAACTCGTCCGACGCGAAGAGGGCGTCGCGGCGCCGCTCGAAGAACGCGACGAGACGACGATCCGCGACTTGGAAGCTCAGCTCGAAACGCTGGTCGACCAGATTCGCCAACCGCCGCCCGTCGACGACTTCGCGGAAGAGAGCGGCTGTCGGCGGGCGATCGAGCTGGTGGAGCAGATTCCGGAGCAGGGCGAACCGTCCCCAACGGCCGCGGAATTGGGCAGCATCGGTCCTTATCGGTTGGTGAGCCGATTGCGGCAAGGAGGCATGGGGACCGTGTATCAGGCCGTGCACACTAAACTGCAGCGGCAGGTGGCGATCAAGGTGCTGCCGAAGTTCCGCATGCGCGACGCGGCCGCGGTGGCCCGATTCGAGCGTGAGATGCAGGCCTTGGGCGGGCTGAGCCACCGCAACATCGTGGCGGCGACCGACGCGGGCGAGGCAGACGGCATGCAATACCTGGTGATGGAATACGTCGACGGCCTCGACCTGTCGCTGCTCGCGCGGCGCGTGGGACCGCTCGCCATAGCGGACGCGTGCGAGATCGTCCGCCAGGCGTCCGATGGCGTGGCCGAGGCCCATCGACAAGGCATCGTGCATCGCGACATCAAGCCTTCCAATTTGATCCTGGTCGAGGACCGCGAGCGGGAGAGCGCGACGGTGAAAGTGCTCGACTTCGGCTTGGCGCGCCTGGCCGCCGAGTTTGCCGACGACGACCTCACCAGCAGCGGCCAGATCATGGGCACGCTCAAATACATGGCGCCGGAGCAATGCACCAATAGCCGCGATGTCGACGAGCGGGCCGACGTCTATTCGCTGGGGGCGACGCTCTACCGGTTGCTGTGCGGCCAGGCGCCGTTTTCCGGCGCGCGATATGACTCGCCGCCCGCGCTCGTCGTCGCGCTCGCGCAAGAATTGCCCGAGGGGCTGCCCACGCTCCGCGGCGATCTGCCGGCGGCGCTGGTGGCCATCGTCGAAAGCGCGATGGCCAAGGATCCGGCGAAACGCTGCGCGACGCCGCGCAAGTTGAGCGAATTGCTCGCGCCGTGGTCACGCGGTGCGCAGCTCGGAAAATTGCTGGCAAGCGCTCGGGCAGCAGAACATGCACCCGAGAAGTCTCTTTCGCTTTACACGCCGTCGTCGGCGTCCGCCCTTCCATCTTCGCCGCAAGTCGCGGCAACGAAACTGAACGTTTGGTGGGTCGCGGTTCTGGCGGCAGGTGCGGTCATCGGTCTCGTCTGGCTCGCCAGCGGGACGAGGTTTCCCGCGACGCCGCCGGGGCAGGACGCCCAGGGGCAGGCGGCGGCGCCCAATCCAGCAATCGATCCGATCCAGCAGTCGCGCGAAGTCGCGGCCTGGACACTAGAGCGAAAGAATGCCCGGGTTTTCGTCAAACTCCAACGCGGCGAACAAATTGAATTGAAGGCGGGCGACGCGCTGCCCGCCGCGCCGTTTCAACTCGTTGCGGTCAACCTGGACGGCGACGCGGCGCTACGAGACAAGGACCTCGCTCGCTTCGATCAGCTTCCCCAGCTCACTTCGCTGGGATTGAGCCACACGAAAATCGGCAACGAAGGCGTAAAGCGGCTGGGCCATCTGCCGGCGCTGGAAAATCTCTTTGTCGTGGAAACGCTCGTGGGGGACCCAGGGGTTGCGGCGCTGAAAGAGTTTCCCCAGCTGACACTGCTCCAGGCTTACGACACCAAGATCACCGATCGCGGGCTGCGGCAAATTGCGGCCGGCAATCCAAAACTGGTGGAGCTTTCGCTCGTCGATTGCCCGATCACCGACAAAGGACTCGCGGCGCTCGCGCCGCTCAAACAGCTCCGCCTGCTGGCGGTCGACCGAACCGGCGTCACCGCCGCGGGCGTCGCACGGCTGCAGCGGGCGCTTCCCGACTGCGAAATTCGCAGCGATTTTTCCGCGGCCGAGATCGAGGCTGCGAGTGAAAATTTGTAGTTCGCACAATCTACGCCATTTGATTCTCAGCTCACCAGACGGACGACGCCATGGATACGACCGCTCTCTCCTCGCTCCCGCTGCGCAACTGGCCGCGGGTGATCTTGTTTTCGCTTAGTCTCGCGCTGATGTTCGCAGGCGGTCAATACGCCGAAGCACAAACGAGCGGCCCCTGGCCTCCATCGCTCGGTGGCTATTACTGGCGTGGGAACGATGGCAGCGGAAACGGTAGCGCCGGCGATTTCTCCTGGGAGGGGCCCTGGATCGGCGGCCGCTGGTATGCAGAAGGCGATGAAGGCTGCCAGTCCGGGTGCCAACCGCCAACCTATTATCAGCTTCCACCCGAAGACGGCGATCCACTGTATTTTCGCGAGTCTTTTGTGCAAGCGCCGGGCCCGCACAGCGTTGCGCTGGCGGGGCTGTCGCTGCCACATAGCGCCGTGGAGTTCGCGCTGAACGCGGCCTTCAACGGCGGTGCGCTGACGGTGGATTGGGTCGACATCACCAATTCCGATAGCAGCGGCATTTTTCCGGTCAGCTTCAACGGCACGACGCTCAACGCCAATGTGATCGTAGCTTCGGCGGTAAATGAGACGGTTTCGTTCAACGGCGCGACGATCGAGAGCGATTGGGTTTCTTTCAACGGTGGCACCGTCGGTTCGGAGCAGGAAGGCACGATCCACGTCAGCAGCACGTTCGTCAATGCCGCGCCGGCAGACGGGTTGGGCACGATGGAGCTCGGCGCCGGCGGCGGCGCATGGAAGCTCAAGACCACCAGCAGCGTGCTGTTCGCCGACATCCTGTACATGGGGCCCGAAGAAGGTCAATTGGATCTGACGCTCGAAGGCGACGGCGCGAGCTTTTTTGGCGTGGAAACCGCCAGTATCGCTCCGGCTCCGGAATCGATCGTGAATCTCAAGGTCCATACCAACGCACCCCACTTCACTCCGAGCTCGATCGTGAAACTGGCCGACGAGGGCACGGTCAATCTCACGATCGACAACGGCGGCACGCTGAATTCGGCCGTCACACGCGTCGCCGTCGAAGCCACCAGCCACGCCAACATTTCGCTCGACCATGGCCATTGGATCGCCAAAGAGCTGATGATTGGCCTGGAGGGGCAAGCGATGGTCACCGCCGACAACACCAGCTCGATCCAAAGCGAGAATACGATCGTCGGCCGCTCGTTCACCTCCGAGCCGGCCAAGGTAACGCTCGACCACACGTCGACCTGGGAAGTCAACGGCAACCTGACGCTCGGCCTGGAGGGCGAGGCGGTCGTCGAGGTCAAGAACAACAGCACGCTCCACGTCGCGCAGGAATTCGTCGCCGCCGAAACGTCGAACACCGCCGGCACCGTCACACTCCGTGACGGCGGCAAGCTGAAGCTGGATCATGGCGGCGTGCTCGCCAAGAATGGCGGCTTCGGTACGATCGACATGTTCGGCGCCGAATCGAAAATCGAGCTCGGCGAGGAAGCAACGCTCGTGATCGGTAACAAGGGAGTCGGCCGACTCAATTTACAGCAAGGGGCCAAGTTCGAGTCCACCACGGAAGTCAAACTCGGTGTCGAAGAGCACAGCCGCGGCGAGGTGACGATCAGCGGCGCCAATTCGCAGTGGGAAGTGGGCGGCGATTTGAGCGTGGGGCATGGCGACGGCACGCACACGGCCAACGGCCTCGTGGTGGTCGAAGGGGGCGGCGAACTGAAGGTCGACGAGTGGGCGGCGATCTACGTGGGCCGACTCGACAAGAGCGAAGGAACACTGTCGCTGCGGGGCGCCGAAAGCAAGCTCACGGGCACGACCGATCTGGCGCAGCCCTTGCACATCGGCTCCGCCGGCAAGGGCACGGTGAACGTCGAAAGCGGGTTCAAGCTCGATCTGAGCGGCAAGAAAATGACGCTCGGCGAAGCGACGACCGGCAACGGAACCGTTATGCTCACCGGTAGCGGCTCGGAAGTCACGCTCAACGAACTCACGATCGGCGAGAGTGGCAGGGGTCTGTTCGAAGTGGCGAGCGAAACCAAGCTGCATGTGACAGGCGAATCCATTCTGCTCGGCGCACAAGCAAACTCCAACGGGACGCTGCGGCTCCAAGGCAACAACTCGCAATTGGAATTCGGCGGATCGTTCGGCCTCGGCGAGCGGGGCAAGGGAACGCTCGAGCTGTTGGAAGGCGCTCACCTCAGCACTGCAGCGCTCAAACTGGGTGCGTTTGCCAGCGGCGAAGGCCGGTTGACGTTGGCCGGTTCAAGCGACGCCGGATCGCCCCATTCCACATTTGAAGCGACCGGCGAGTTGGTGGTCGGCGACGAGGGTCGAGGTGTGCTGAGTATCCGGCAAGGTTCGCGCCTCACAAGTCGCGGGCGAGCGACGCTGGCAAAGCAGAGCAGTTCACACGCCGAAGTCGACCTAGAAGACAACTTGAGCAATTGGGAGTTGCAGCAGGATTTGATCGTCGGCAGCGCCGGCGACGCGACCGTGAATATCCGGCAAGGGCAGACGATCGTCAAAGGGGACATGATCCTCGGCGAACTGGCCAATTCCAGCGGCACGGTCACCGTGGAAAGCTCCGGTCCCGATCGAGGTCTCAAGATCGAGAAACAGCTGATTGTCGGCAAGGCGGGCCAGGCCACCCTCAACGTGCTCGACGGGGGAGTGGTGAATCTCACCCAATTCCTGAGCTTCGACGGCATATTAACCCTTGGCCAGGCCCAGAGCTCCCAAGGCACGGTCCGGGTCGACGGCAACGCCTCGCAGCTGAACGTCAACCAGCTCATCGTCGCGGAACGCGGCACTGGCAGCATGACGGTGAGCGACCGCGCCAACGTGACGGCGCTCGGCGATCTAGTGCTCGCCAAAGAGTCGAATTCCAATGCCAACATGACGGTCAGCGGCGAGGGTACGCAGCTTACGGTCACTTCCGCCGCGAGAGTCGGCCCCCTCGGCACGGCCTCACTCACGATCACCGATCACGCGCATGCCACCATCACGCAAAACCTCGAAATCGGGTCGATGAGCGGCAGTAGCTCGGGCAGTTCGCAAGTCAGCATTTTGGAGCAAGCCAGCGTCACCTTGAACGCCAACGTGCTGGTCGGCCCGAACGCCGCACTACATGTGGCGAATTCCGAAATAGAAGTTTCCGACCTTCGGCTGCAGGGTACGGCCGGCGTGCCTGCGATTTTCAATCTCACTTCGGACGCTAAGCTGCAGGCCGGCAATGCGCTGTTCGATCGCGCCGTGGCGACGATCGATCAAAGTTCGACGCTCGAATGTTTCAATCTGCTTCGTGTCGCGGGGGCCGGGTCAAGTAGCTCAATTCTGAACGTCTCGGGCAACGGCACCGCAATTACGCAGCTCAGCGCCCTTCAGCTTGGCGTTTCCGGTCGCGGCGCGATGAATTTGAGCGAAGGCGCCTCGGTCACGTTCCATGCCGGCACTGGAGAGTTCCAGGTCGGCACCTCCGGCCAGCTGACGCTCGGCGAAAGCGCGACCGTTGAATTGGTCGGCGGCTGGTTCAACGTCCAGGGGACGGCTGATCTGTCGGGTAGCCAATCGTACATCCGTGCCAACACGATCTCGATTTCCGGCACCATGCGGATTCGCGGCGGAAGTAACGGCATCCGCGCCGCAACCATCACTATCGCATCCGGCGGCAGACTCTACGCCGCTAGCGCCGCGGATCAGGTGCACGGACGCATCGTCGGAAAGGTCATTAACCAGGGCACGCTGATCGTCGGCCAATCGCCCGGCGTGCTCGTCATCGAGGGCGACTACGAACAAGATGCGGGAGCCACGCTGCAGCTCGAAATCGGTGGACTTACGCCGGCCACGCAATTCGACCAGCTGGTCGTCACCGGCGCGGCCACGATCGGCGGCGCGCTCGACCTGGCGATCATCAATTCCGGCAGCGGCTTTCAACTGCCGAGCGTCGGCGACCAGTTCACGCTCCTCCAGGCGGATGGCGGAATTACTGGCGGCTTCACGAATGCGGCCGCGCTCCGCTCGGTCGCCGGCGGTTCGCTGGTCCAGTGGTCGCTGAGCCCCGTCGCCGGATCGCTTGTCCTCGCGGCCACCTCGATTACGCCGCTGCCCGTCGGCGACTACAGCGGCAAC
The DNA here is from genome assembly GCA_050248495.1 of Pirellulales bacterium. Lineage (GTDB taxonomy): Bacteria > Planctomycetota > Planctomycetia > Pirellulales > Lacipirellulaceae > DASYDU01. The sequence continues at coordinate 22,010 of JBFWSG010000026.1, forward strand.
GGCATCGTCGACACGGCCGACTACGCCGTGTGGCGCGACACCGCCGGCGGCATCAATCTCGCCGCCGACGGCAATCACGATGGCGCGGTGAATGATCTCGACTACCAGCTCTGGAAAGCCAACTTCGGCCATGTCCTCGGCAGCGGCTCGTTCGAGAATGCAGCCGTGCCGGAGCCGACGACAGCCGTCATGGCGTGCCTGTCGACGATCGCCGTCCTAGCGGCGGCGCGAAAACAGCGGTAAGCCGCAAATCGAAAGCAGGAACAGCGCGCCCGACGCCGGCTCGGGCACCGCGGCGAGTGCGCCGCCGCCGAGAATTTCGCTGCGGCCGAAATTTGCCTGCCAGAAGGCGTAGTCTTCGACGTCGACAATGTTGTCCTCGTTGGCGTCGGCGGCCGTGTTGCCGGTCGTGCCGAGTGAATCCTGCCAGACCGTGAAGTCGGCGGCGTCGACCGTGCCGTCGCGATTGAAGTCGCCCGGCAGGCCGTCGGAGACGAGCACCAGCGTCGTCACGCTGTAGGCCGGCATCGTGTACTGGAAGGCGTTCAAGAGGTCGAGCTGGATGTCGGCCTGGTGAGAGATGTTCGTCGAACTGCTGGTGAGGCGATAGACCTCGGCGTGGTCGAACACCCGGTCGTGAGTCACCGCGATGCCGGTGGTGAGCGCGTTCGCGGTGCGGTTGATGGCGACGACGATCATCCGATTCGGATCGCTCGAGTCGACGCTGGCATAGACGGCCGAGTTGGCGATGCTCGACGTGTCGGCGTCGACCGAGGTGTCGCCGAAAGTGCCCCCCGCACCGTCGTAGTTGCGATACATGTTGAAGGCTGCGTTGAGGAAACTCGTGCCGCCGTCGAGCTCCCAAAGGCTGGCGGCGAACACGCCCTCGCGGCCGAAGATGCCGAGCACGTCCGCCTGGGCGATGGCGCCGGAGATGTGGCTGCCGCCGCCATAGTTGTATTCGGTGATGGAGATTTTCGTGTTGGGCTTGAAGTCGTTGATGTCGCGCTGGACCCGCGGCAACAAGCGCACCGGCCCTGGATTCCCGGGGCTGCCAGTCCACGTGCCCCATTGGCTGATCCAGCTCGTTTCTGTGTAGGTTGGATCCCACAGCGAGCGCGGCGCCTGGACGCGGGCCGCCACCACCGCGGCCGAATTGTTGTTCTCGGTGATGCGAATGCCGCCCCCTTGGGCCTCGGGGTACCAGTGCAGGTCGAGGACGTCCATCAGCGTTTTCCCCGCCGCGATTTCCTCCGGCGTAAACCGCTGCATGTCGGCCTTGCGGACTTCATCGAGCAGATACTCGTTGTAGTGCATTTCGCCCGACTGATCTCCGCCTGGGTGCGACGGCAGTTGATGTTGATTGGCATCCGGCGCGTTCTGCATCGTGGTGAACTCGTTCCAACCGTAGCCGACGCCGCCGAACACCAGCGTGTTCGGGTTCACGTCCTTGATCGCGGAGGCGTGGGCGATCGATTTGTCGCGCATTTCGGTGAAGGTGGGCGCGTAGGGATGAATCAGCGGGTGGGTGCGGCCGCCCGAGCTGGGGTTCACGCCGTTGGCCGGATTGCAGCAGGGATTGGGCTCGACACCCGACTGCCAGCCGGCCGGCAGCGCTTCGCCCCACAGGCCGGGCTCGTTGTCGAGGCTGTACCAGAGCGGTTGACTTGGATTCTTGAAATTCTCCGCCCAGTTGACGAACTCGTCGGTGAAGACGTAGCCATCCGTCTTGTCGGGAGTCGTCGAGAGCGACGCGCCGGGATAGATCGTCGACTTCTTCGCTTCGACCTGTTTCCAGCGCGACGACGGGGCGACTTCCGTTTCGTCGACCGTGCCGTTGCCGTCGGCCGCCACGTAGCCGGCCATCGGCACCGTGACGAGCGCCGCCCGGCCGTTGGATGCGGCGCTGGTGATCATGCCGCGGACGGCCGAGCCCGGCGGGGCGTTGGACTGATTGTTCGCGAGGCCATAGTCGCTGTGGTGATACCAGTCGGAGCCCGCGTTCGAGGCGTTGTTCTCCCAGTTGTAGCCGGTCATCCGGTTACCGCCGCTGCGATCGAACGTGCGGTTGGTGATGTTCGACGTGTTCGACCCGTAGATCCAGGGCGAGATCGCCTTCACGCTCTCGCCCGAGTTGAGCGAGAACTGGACGGCCGCGGAGCCGGGATTGTCGGGTGTGATCGCCTGGACGTGTGAGGGGCCGGCCGCGGCGCATAGAAACGCCAAGACAAGAATTCGCCGAAGATTCATGCCGCGCCTGCCTGATCCAACGACCGAGAAAAGATCCGCCTCGAGCCTGCATTTTAGACGACGGCGGCGAATCGCTCAACTATCTTAATAGCCCGACAAATTGGCGGCGGATGGCACTGCCATCGCGTCGGCAAATCACCACGCCAGTCCGACTTGCGCGGATACGGTGAGGCCGGGATCGACGTCGATCCGGTCCTGATTGCGGTCGTCGTAGTCTTCGCCGATGAAATAGAACCGCTCGAACATGTAGCCGGCGGTCAGCTCGGCGGCGAACTTTTCCAGAAACATCCGTTTGACGCCCGCCAGCACCGCCTGGTCGTAGGAGAACAGCCGTTCGTCGTCCCGCTCGCGGTCGTGCATGAACCAGGCGCGGTTGCGGTTTTCGTACGCCACGTAGGTCGACCAGTTGTCGTCGATCTGCCAGGTGCCGCGGGCCGTGATCGTGTGGAGCAGCATGTAGGAGCCGGTAAACGTGAACTGCTCGGTTGGCCGCCAGGTGATCTGCGCCGGCAGGCCGATGTTCATTTCCAGCTCTTCCGACGCATGCCAATGGTAGGCGACCGCAGGAATCGGATACGGGATTTCCGCCAGGGGCGAATAGAACACGCCCAGTTTCCAAGCATCGTCGACGCGCCAGGGGATCGAGAGAAAAGAGAACACGGCCGGATTCACGTCCCGCAGCGCCCCGAATGGCACGTCGGAGGCCGAGCCGACGTTGATTCCTCCCATCAGTTTCCAATCGTTGGCCAAGGTGCGGATGTAGTTCGCGCCGAGCCGAATGTTCCAGAGCGATTCGGGGAACTCGAGACCGCTGGTGGGGAAGACGGCCGCCGTGTCGTAAAGATCGTTCGAGACCGAGGCGGAGATCAGCACCAGGTGAGGATCACTCGTCCAAGCCGGAAAGGCGGCGCTGAGCTCCTGGCCCCAATGCTCAAAGGTCGTCGTTTGATTGTCGACGTCGACCGTCGGCTCGCCAAACGCGCGATAGCCGATCTGCGGCCCGCCGCCGCGGCCGAACGGCCCACCCATCCCGCCGCCCCCTCGCTTCGGCTTGCCAGCAGCGCTGGCGTCGAGATCGTCCGCGAGTTTGGACTCGACTTCGATCGGCAATTCTTCGGGGTCGTCGGCGCCGTCGGCCAACTCTTCCGGCGGCAATTGCTCGGTTGGCGGCGGCTCCGTTGGCGGGGACCAGGGGGACGACGTATCGTCTTCCAACTCGACCGCCGGCGGACCAAACAACGACTGCCCGCGGCACCGCTCGTCAATTGCGAGCACCCAGAGGGCAAGCGCCAACGCTAGCACTCGCCGAACATCAATAGCAGCCGCGGACCAACACATCGCGGCGGATTTGTAGCGGCCGCTCGGCGGAAACTCAAGGCAAACTGGCGCGAATGCGTCAACTGCTATCGCGGTTTGCGTGGCCGTGCTGGGAGCCCCAGCGCTTCGAGCAGAATCTGTTCGACCTCCGAGCGATCGCGCTTCTCGAGTGCCGACGACAAGTCCTTCCCTTGATCGGCAAACAGTTCGTCGGCTCTGCCCGGTGCGAATTCGCTTCGATGGATGAGAAACACCAATAGCCGCAGCGTTGACTCCGGACCCCGTTCACGAAAGACGCCATCCGCCACAGCCACCGCCAGATCCGAGAGGATTTCGCAAATCTCGACGCGACCCTCCTGCGGATCGAGGTCCTGCTTCGCCAGAGCGTCGAATCGTTCGAGCGTCAGCGCCGCTGCGAACAGCAAGCGACGTCGGCCGCCCAATTGAAACACGCGCTCGCGGGGATACCGCGCGCCGCAAACGATTCGATTGCAGGCCACCGCGTAGTCGGAAAGATGAGTCAGGGCCATCCGCACCGGGGGCGGCGGGGGAGGCGGCGGCGCGGCAAGAACTGCTGTCGACATGGCGTTACCCTGTTATGGCTGGTGAAACCCGATCGCTAATTGTGACTGACCTCGTCGAGCCCGCCGACGATCGCCTCGATCTCGACAATGATCTTGCGGCGATAATCGGCCGAGCGCTCGAACTCCAGCAAACTGCCTGCTTCTCTTTCCGCCGATGCGGCCGTCTTCGCGGAATCCAACGACGCGAGCCGATTCCGGAAGCGGTCGCCGAGCATGGCATCGAGCTCGGGAAAGAAGGGCAAGCGGCTGCTGAAATCGCGCTCATCGACCTTCCGCTCGGCGCTGCCTGCCAGTGCATAGTTATCGCTCAAACGTTGGATCAGGAACTCGGCCGCGGCGACTTGCTGCGGATTCCGTCCGACCCGCTCCAATTCTGTGCCGAACTCGAAACAAATCGTCTTTCCAGTATGGAATCCCAGCGAGCGGTAGACTTCGACCTGGGTCGAATCGAAGAACTGGTTGGAGGTGGGTTCATCAGGGAAGGTCTTGTTGGCGCGGTGATATTGCGTCAGATCGGCCCCTTCGTCGCCATTCATGGTCATCTGGATGTAAACCAGCACTCCCTCGTGATGAACGTCGGCGGACGACGGGGCGGCGTCGCCCGACGGAGCCGGATAGACGATGCGCCCCATCACAAAGTGCTGCGGCGATAGGCGTGTCTCTTCGTCGCGCTGGAGGCGGGAGATGTCCAGCGGCCGGTCGTCGTCCCAATCTAGAATCTCGATGCCGCGCTCCAACCGCACCTTCCGCATCAAATCGCCGAGCGAACGGAATTCATCGCTTCCCTGATTGCAGCCGGCGTCGACGGCGATAATCAAGCGACACTTCCGCTCCAGCAGCGGCTCGATGCCGAGAAAATCGCAATACCCGCCGTCGGCCGCCACTCCCACCCGCCAGGTCTCACAGCGCGATTCGGAGGCCACCTCGCCGCTGTCGGGATCGGATACGATCAGCGATTCGGCCCGCGTTACGCCAAAGAACTCGCGAAAGATCTCGACCGGCTTCAAATACGACTCGCCGCCGCGCTTTGGATTTCGCAACCATTGGCCGGTGCGAAGATTGAAAGCACTGAGAATCCAATAGATCGGCCCCGTGCTGAAGGCCAGCGGGCTGAGCGCCGCGCCGGAAATCGCCACCGCGTCGGCCACGCCAAAATTCGACCAGGGCGTTTCGCCGCTGCGTTCGAAGCCGAACTCACGGGTCCCGCAAAATTCGGGCGACATCAACAGCGGCACGCTCCGGCTGCTGAGCAGATGCTCCTGCGCGCCGAAGGCATCCACCGGTTGATCCTCGACGAAGTACAGTGAGCCCATGAACAGCGGATAGGGCCCGCCATGCACGTCGGACTGCAGCTCGGAGAGTTTCAGCTTCGACCCCATTTCGACGTGCGTCGGAGACAGGAACTTCGAATCGAGCATGCGGCGGTAAAAATTGTGAAACGGGGAAAGCTGGTTGACCGGTACCAGCAGGAACAGGCCGATAAAAATTAGGCTCGAAAGGGCGAGGTATCCGGCGCGGGTGATTTGGTCCTGGCCGACAACGATCGGCGTGCTGACCATCACGCGCGATTTGAAGATCTTGGGATAGAGAGTTTCCAGCAGCAGGCGGTTGAAACTCCGCAGATTGAAACGGTCGCTATCGGCGCCCTGCCAATAAGGTCCTGTCACTTGGAAGGAAAACTCGGTGCCTTTCTTTTCCTTGTTCTTGCTGACGTCGTCGGACGCTGATTCCTTCGTCATCTCGTTCTCTTTGCTCAGATGATCCGTGGCACGATCGGCATAGGATAAGAGGGCGGGCTGCTCGGCGTTCCCCTTCGATTCCTCTTCGATCCATTCGAGACAAGTCGTCCGTTCGAAATCATCGTCTTTGTCCGACGACAGGCAGCGCTGGCGTATTTCTTCAGCCAGTTGGTGATTCAATTCTGCAGATCCCAACCAGGCTTTCACTTTGGCATTCTGGACAAACCGCTTCCTGTCGCCACGTTCCTTGGCCAGTGATCTGAGATACTCGGGAACGAGAGCACGGGAATCGCCGGGCTGGAACCTGCTGCGAATCAACATGCCCAGGCGGGCGATAAAGCCGTGCTCGGGATTGAAGATCGTGTACTGGTTGCGTGCCCAACTCAATTCGCCCAGCAACCGATCCTGTCGGACGGCAGAAGTATCGACGTCTTGCAAATAGGGCCGGCGATCCATATCACTGGGGCCCAACTGCCGGTCCGCCCACAAATCGAGGTACGCCGGCCAGTCGAGGATGTCACTTTCCAAAAGCTCCGGATCGCGATACTTGGCAAAGCCCGAAATGCCTTCGCGCCCGACCCAGCCGATCAGCACCATCGGGACGCCGATCACGATTCCTGAAACCACGATCCCAAACGCCACGCGTTCCCAGAAGCTGGCATCTGGTCGGGCGCTTTGCAGCAAGCGGCGATAACGGACGAGCACCAACACGCACAGCGCCACGAAAGCCATCAGCGGCTCGCGCAGCAGCCGCTGCGAAGTCAGATCGCCGCCGACTCCCGACACCTGCGAGAGCCAGCCGATCGCAATCGAGCCGTTGGCGATCAGCACCATGATCGCCACCGCCGGGCTGAACAACAGCGCGAGAAACACGCGGCGCGTGACAAGTTTTGTCCCAAAAATCAGCCAACAAACGAGGAAAAACACTCCGACGAACCCGAACACGGCCCCCACGAAAGCGCGCTCATGCAGCACGAACTGCCCCTGCTCGTAAGCGATGGGGTAAAACGGCAGCTGCATCCACCCGGGCAAAAATCGCTGGACGAAAGGCCAAGCGCATAGCAGCCCTGCGATCAACAGCGCCGAGGGGCCCAGCCAATGCCGCCGGTGCGAGAGCCAATCCGAGCATTGTTGCCGCGTCTTATTGGGAATCATCCAGACCACACCAATCGGGACGAGGGCCGCCAGCAGCAGCCACAGGAATGCCAGCGGCGGCACGAGAATTGGCGGCACCCGATCCGACGTGATCGAGAGTCCGCAGGCCGCCAACAGCAGCGTGATCACGACCAAAGCCGCTCCCCGCACAAGACATTGCCGAGTCTTGTTCGTCTGCCGAGTGGCGTGCCGCACGATTCGTTCGACGCGCCTCGCCGAGGCCAGCACGATCCACAGCACCAAGAGGGCCACGCAGGGAATAAACGCCGTGAACAACTCGATGTTGAGGCCAACCACCCCCAACCGGTCACCCACGGTTTGAAAATCGAACACCCGCCACAAGATCGCGATCAACAGCGCCAAGGCAAAGAGCCCCGCGGCAAACAGGGTCAGCACGATCGAAGTGCAGAAGACGTACTCGGCCAGGAATTCAACCGGCCGGCGCAAGTAACTTCCGCAGTTGCGAAATCGCAGGTGATCGGTGAGCGCGATCGCGCCCTCGGCAGCTCCCACCGACTTGTCGCGCTGCGCCTCGGCGTGAAACTTGTGCGTATCGTGCGCCGCCCGGGCCAGGTAGGCCGCCGTGTAACCGCCGCCGGAGACCGATGCATGATAGTCGACGAACGGCAACAGTCCGTAGCGGCGAAGCGCCTGGAGCAGCCCTAGGTTAAACGTCGCCGACCGCAAACCGCCGCCGGAACTCGCCAGGCCGACAAGATTCGCCCGCACGTCCCCAGGTTCGTTGGCAGCTGCGGCGCCAAACGCGGCCTGGCGGCGATTGACGATGCGATCAAGCTCCGTTCGGTACACTTCGTCGGGACAAACTGCGCGCAATGGAGAATCGCTCATCGCGAAATCCAATCCAAAAGAAGCCCCAGACTTGGACTCTTCTCAGCGCCTGACGAGACAAAAGCAGGCTGGGGATAGCGACACCCCCAGGCATGCTCTTGGAATATACCATGACCGTTCGACCCCACAAGTGGGGCGCGCAGAATCTACTCGGGCTAATTTCCTCACCGCGCGCAAGAAGTGCATGGCGCGGCAACTTGAAATCGACACTGCCTGACGCGGTCCGCGCCCCTGGCGAATCTGCGACTCCATCGCCGGCCGTGGCGACTAAGCAGTTTGGGCAAGCACGAACGACTTCGACAATCGATCGTTTCGTCTACGCAGGTCGCCGCCACAAGCCCGCAAGCAACAACTCGCGGATTGCGGTGAACTCCTTCGGCAGGCGATTGTAGAGCTTGAAGAACAGCTCATCGTGCGACGCCAGCTCGGGAATCCATTCGTACTTGTCGGCAGACTGGACCTTCGTGAACTCTTCCTTCGTGAAGCTCGAGCCGCGCCAGTCCATGTCCTCGTACTTCGGCATCCAGCCCAGCGGCCCTTCGGAGGCCGTGATCTGACCGCGCGCCCGGTCGACGATCCACTTCAGGACCCGGAAGTTGTCGCCAAAGCCCGGCCAGAGAAATTTGCCTTCCTTGTCGCGGCGGAACCAGTTGACGTTGAAGATCCGCGGCGGGTTCTTGAGCGCGAGCCCGAACGCGAGCCAGTGGCTGAAGTAGTCACCCATGTTGTAGCCGCAGAACGGCAGCATGGCGAACGGATCGCGGCGGACCTGGCCGACGTTGCCGAACGCGGCGGCCGTCATCTCGGAGCCCATCGTGGCCGCCGAGTAGACGCCGAACGCCCAGTTGAAGGCCTGCGACACCAGCGGCACCGCGGTGCTGCGGCGGCCGCCAAAGATGAACGCCGAAATCGGCACACCCTGTGGATCGTTGTAGGCTGGGTCGGCCGACGGGCACTGCGACATCGGCGCGGTAAAACGGCTGTTGGCGTGGGCGGCCTTCTTGTCGCTCGCAGGCGTCCAATCGTTGCCCTGCCAGTCGATGGCGTGCTTCGGCGGATCGCCGTCCATGCCTTCCCACCACACATCGCCGTCGTCGGTGAGCGCCACGTTCGTAAAGATCGTGTTCTTCGTGATCGTGGCCATCGCGTTCGGGTTCGTTTTGTAATTCGTGCCGGGCGCGACGCCGAAGAAGCCGGCCTCGGGATTGATGGCGTAGATCCGGCCATCGGGGCCCGGCTTGATCCAGGCGATGTCGTCGCCGACCGTCGTCACCTCCCAACCTTCTTTCGCAAATTCCTTGGGCGGAATCAGCATCGCGAAGTTGGTCTTGCCGCAGGCGCTAGGAAACGCGGCGACGACGTAGGTCTTATGCCCCTGCGGATCTTTCACACCCGTGATCAGCATGTGCTCCGCCAGCCAGCCTTCGTCGCGGGCCATCACCGACGCGATCCGCAGCGCCAGGCATTTCTTGCCCAACAGCGCATTGCCGCCGTAACCCGAGCCGTAGCTCCAGATCGACCGCTCGTCCGGAAAGTGGACGATGTACTTGTCCTTCGGATCAGGGCTACAGGGCCAGGCGACGTCATCCTGTCCCGGCTTGAGCGGCATGCCGACCGAGTGCAGGCATTTGACAAACTTGCCGCCGCCGAGGGCCTTCAAAACCGCGTCGCCCATGCGCGTCATGATCTTCATGTTCGCGACCACATAGGGCGAATCGGTGAGCTGTACGCCGATGTGGGCGATGGGCGAGCCGACCGGGCCCATGCTGAAGGGGATCACATACAGCGTGCGGCCGCGCATGGCGCCGTCGAACTTCGCCGTGAGGATGCCCTTCATCTTCTCCGGCTCCATCCAGTTGTTGGTCGGGCCGGCATCGATCTCATACTTGCTGCAGATATAAGTGCGGTCCTCGACGCGGGCGACGTCGCTCGGATGGCTGCGGGCCAGAAAGCAGCCGGGCCGCTTTTCCTCGTTGAGCTTGATGAACGTGCCGCTGGTGACCATTTCGTTGCAGAGCCGGTCGTATTCTTCCTGCGAACCGTTGCACCAGTAGACCTGGTCCGGCTTGAGCAGGGCGGCCATTTCCTTGACCCAATCGGTGAGCTCTTTGTTCTTGATCGATGCGGGGGACTCGAGAGTCGTGGTGGCTGTCACGGCGATAAACTCCTTGCGCTGAGAGATTTGCGGCTGAAAAATGGGCGTGACGAGCCGATTTTGGCACGACGCCGCCCGTTTTCCAAGTGGTGAGCCGGCGAGCTATTTTGGCACATGTGTGCGGCCAGGTGTGCCGGACCTGTTGTGCTTTGGAGCGCGACCCGATTCGCTCGCCTGGAAGAATGTGTCCGATTCGTCGTCAATCACGCTAGTTTCGACGTTTTCTGACACACTTTATTTTCCTCGTCTCGAGTCCATCCTTCGCACGCAATGAATTAATTGCGAAAGCTGTGCCAACGCCTGGAGATTTGTTTGAAGAGTCGAAAGCAGATTGCCAGCGCGACGACGCGACCTTCAACCGCTCGACGGGGCTGTGCACAAGAATTCGAAATGTGGGAGGCGTCTCCGACGCCGATTGACGAGTAACAGCTGCTGTGTCAATGAGTTCGCAGACCTAAATCGCGGTCAGAGACCGCTCCCACAGAGTTTTTTGACATTCATGCGGCCGCCGGCGAACTCCGGCGCCAGCGTAGCGAACAGCCAAGGGACATCACAAGCAGCACCAGCGAACTGGGCTCGGGAACGGGCGATCCTCCGATCAAGGCCAGCGCGTAGTCCGTGGTCCCCTTGCGCAGCGAAAGATTGTATGTCTGGCCGTTGATGGTGAGCACGTAGTCGCCGTAGTAGCCGTTGAATGAGATCGTGCCGTCTGGGCCGACGGTGGCGGTCAGCTGCGTGGTCCAGGCATTATTCGAGTTGCCATCCCAATCCTGGATGCCGAGGCGGTCCTGCCAGATCTTGCCGGCAGGCGTGATCGTCATGTTGCCCCAATTGCTGGTATTCACGGTGTAGAGTGCCGCGTTCGGTGCGAATTGGTCGGCGCCATTGTCTTCTTTGACCCAGTACCAGTTCAAGAAACCGACTGACGTCGGGTTGCCGAACATCAGCCGCAGCGACTCATCCAGAATCTTGGCGGCGTTGGTCTGGCTGAGCGACGTGAAGGCGCCGAATTCGCTCAGCTGCGTAGGCAGACCCTGGACATTGGCGTTCTGCAGGTTGGCGAAAAAGCGCGATGCCTGGTGGGCGGAGAGCGTGTCTTTGTAGTACTGCATCCCGATGGCGTCGACGATTTCGCCGTAGCCCGCGTTCGCGGCGGCTTGCCGCAGCGCGTCGATGTGGGTCGTGTAGCCATTCATGTAGTTCGGATCGTCGAGCACGTCGTAGTCGTTGACGAAGAGCTTGGTGTTGGCGCCGGCCGCCTGGATGGCCTGCTTTGTCTCGTTGAAGATGCTGGCGATGCCGCTGGCGCCATAGATATTCCAATACGTGTTGCGGCCGCCGAGCTGCCCGGCGTGGTAGCTCTCGTTGTAGACGTCCAGCTCGGCATACTGCGTGGCCAGGTCGGGGGCCGTGCCGTCGCCGACGTAATAGTCGATCCGATCACTGATCGCCTGGCGCAGCTCGCTCTTGGCGGAGGCGCTGCCGCGGCCGGCGCGGGACTTGAGCGACTCAACCCAATCGGGCTGGACCTGCTCCCAGATCATGTTGTGCATCCGGGTTGCCAGGCCATTTTGCTGCGCATAGGCGAACAGCCGGTTCGCCTGGTCCATGGTAACTTCGCCCCGTTCCGACTCGGTGGCTTTCCACATTTCGTTGTCCGTGGCCACGGTGTTGAAGTTCTTGTTGAGGATCGAGCGAAAATTCGCCGCCGCGGTGCTGTTTTCCGTAAGCAGCGGATCCATGTTCCAGTCGACCGAGGCGCCGAGCGTGAAATTGAGCTTCTTGAGCGAGACGTTGACCTGGCGACCGGGAGCGACGCCGGGAATAGTCACCCGGGCATTGCCTTTGCGGTAATTGGCGATGTAGGTGTCAGACGCAGCCAGCGCGTTGGCGTTGGTGTTGGTGTTCGAGATATTGGCGCCGGTGACGTTGAAGCTGTTGATCTTGAGCTGCCGGTTGCTGACGCTGCGGTCGTTGCTGAGCTCGGTGCGGACGAAGTGGGTGCCGGCCGGGAGCGAATAGCTGTAACTGTAGGTCTTTTTCGTCTGCGAGACCGTGAACGCTGCTTTTGTGTCGTCGATGACGATGTTCATATTCGGGCTGGACGTACCGTCGGCCGAAACGTCGACCTTCACGGTGCCCGGGGCAGAAAGCGTGATGTAGGTCCCCACGTACCCGTTGCGGTCCAGGATCCACGACGTGCCGGACGAGCGGCCCGTCGAGCGCAGCGCAAAGGCGTTGCCGTTGAGCGAGGCGGCGCGAGCGCCGGTGGCGACGATGGCGATCAGGCCGAGCGCGCGGAGCGCGCGACGGGCCTCGAGGTGAACAGCTTTCATCGAATTCTCCCGGTTTGATGTTGCAGCGCGATCGACGCGACTGTTTCAGCCACCTGGCCGGTGGGAACATTGCGCTGCGATGGCGCGATTGCGGCCGCATTGCGACCAGCGACGTAGGCATCCCAGAAACGAACTGCAACGTCGGAGATTCCGCCGATCGGCGACGCTGAGAGGATCAACCTCGGCGATTGCGGGACGGCAACGAGTGCTCCACCGATTGGATGCGCAGCCAGAGTGTCGCGCCGATTCAAAGACTGAAGGGTCGATTGGTGCCATCGTGGCGCCTCCCTGCCAGCTCGGCAAAGTTGCCGTTGCTAACGCACTCGCGCTAAGTCGCGCAACATACCCAGGGGGCACACGGTACCACTACGATTTCGAATGGGCAATCTACGTCATGCGCCTGTTTTCATTTTTCTTTTTGCGCGCAGAATCTTGAACTACCTGAACTCGCTAGGGTCGCGCAGCGCGCGTGAAGATGAGCTGGCAATATCGCATTTGATAGATCACAACAACTACGTTGATGACAGTGAATGCGATGGTTTGAAACGACGCGACAAACTACATAGAATGCGTCGAAACAATTGCCCTGGATGAATGGGTTGTCTACGAACAATACGAACGTGAATTGGTTACCCTGCTGCATCCGCCAGACAGCTTTCGTTGCAGGTCTGTCGCAGCGTCTCTCAAGCAGCGACTCAGTCGTTGCATTGAGTCATTTCGCGCCGGCTTCTGACGAAGTGCCAAGTAGCGGCCCCGATGCAGAAATCGTTGATTCGCAGCGCAAATGCGTTGGACGGACACCAGCCGTTGCAAGCTGGTCTGTGAGGGATATCTGAGGCCATAGAATCGATTTGGCGAGCCAATTCCGGGCAGCGAAGGAGATGGCGTCGAATTTGTTGTTTGTGCTTCGACGCCGGATTAGCATGGAACTCCGGGCCTGCATGCCGGATGTGAAACGCGTCGCGGCGTCCACCTGGCGTCCCTACATCGCCCGCACTTCGCGGGCTCGACACACACGGAGACCGCTCATGAAGTCATCCCAATTTGCGGTTGCTCTATTGCTCGCGGCAGCCCTGATGCAACCTGTGCGTGCCGACGTCCTGGTAGACACCGGCCCGATTGCCCAGCTTCACCATATCGTTTCGCTATTCAACGCTCGTCCGGCCTCCAGTTTGTATCAATCGCTCGCTGGCCGATTCCAAATCAATCAGGATTTCCGGATCACGTCGATCGAAGGCCTGATGTATCCACCCACCGGCCAACTGTTGGTGCGGCTCTACGCCGACTCGGCTGGCACGCCGGGAGCATTCTTATCGCAAAGTTTATCGCAATTCGCGCGGAGCGACGTGCCGATTTGGGCGTCGTTTGGCCCCGCACTCAACTGGCGACAACCGGCGGGCACCTATTGGATTTCCTTCGAGCCGCTCAATGGCAGCGACAATGGCGGCATGCCCGGCGTCGTGCAACATCCTCTGATGCAGTACGCCTTTCGCGGTGATTCCACGGGCGGATGGATGACGGCTCCCGATTTGGGTCTCGGAGTCCGTGTGAATGGAGTGCTCGTGCCCGAGCCGACAATGTTCGGATTGATCGGCATCGCATTGGGCTGGATCGCCTGCCAACGTCGACGCATTTGCTGCTGACCCGAACTCTCCAGGCGCTACATCCGCTCAACCGTTTCGATGCCGAGCAGATTCAGGCCGCGCTGCAGAGTGCGGGCCGTGAGATCGCACAAGCGCAGCCGGCTGATGCGGAGTTCGTTCGTCTCGGCCTTGATCACCGGACAGTTTTCGAAGAACTCGCTGTAGCGGCTGGCGAGCTCGAACAGATAGGCCGTGAGATGGTTCGGCCGGTAATCGGCGACGACGCGGTCGAGGGCTTCGGAGAATTGGAGCAGGGCCAGCGCGAGGGCGCGCTCGTGAGGGGTTGTTAGGAGGAAGGTGTCGGGTGTCAGGTGTCGGGTGTCAGTTTTTCCTGACACCTGAAACCCGATACCTGACACCTCTGCTTTTTCGAAAATGCTTTTCACTCGCGCATAGCTGTACTGCATGTAAGCCGCGGTGTTGCCCGTCATGGCCAGCATCTTGTCGTAGCTGAAGACGTAGTCGCTGGTGCGATTGTGGGCCAGATCGGCGTATTTAATCGCGCCGATGCCGATCCGGTCGGCGACAGTGCGGCGATTCTCTTCCGAAAGCAGCGGTTCGGGGCGGGAGTCGTCGTTGTCGCACACGATCTTGTAGGCCCGTTCGACCGCTTCGTCGAGCAAGCTCGCCAGGCCGACGTTGGTTCCGCTGCGGGTCTTGAACGGGCGGCCATCGTCGCCCAGCACCGTGCCAAAAGCGATGTGCTGCAGCTCGACGTTGCCATAGCCCCACAGCCGCGCGGCCGCGAAGAGCTGCTCGAAGTGGAGCGATTGCCGATGGTCGACAACGTACAGGATCGCATCCGGCCGCCACTCGCTCATGCGGTATTGGATCGTGGCCAGATCGGTCGTGGCGTAGAGGAATGCGCCGTCCTTCTTTTGGATGATCATCGGGGCCGGCTGGTCCAGCAGGAACACACAGATCGCCCCTTCACTTTCGCGCGCGAGGCCTTTGTCGATCAAGTCTTTCACGACGCCGCGGAGCCGGTCCTGATAAAAGCTCTCGCCGAGCGTGTGATCGAAACTGACGCCGAGTCGCTCGAAGATTATCTCCATCTCGGCCATGCCGAACGGGAGAATCTTGCGCCACAGCTCGAGATTGGTGGCGTCGCCGCTGTGTAAGGCGGCAGTCTCAAGCAGGACGTCGCGGGCGATGTGCCGGTGGGGTTCGAGCAGGGGCCCGAGCTGCGGATCCGATTCGACCGAGGCCAGTTTGGATTCGAGCGCGGCGAGCTCGGTCTCCAGCTCGGCGAATTGTTGTTTCGCGCCCTCGAGCTGCTTGGCGGCCTTTTTGAGTTCCTTGGGGTCCGTCGGCGCGGCCTGGGCATCGAGCTTGGCAACGCGCTTCTCGGCTTCTTCGATCTTGAGGCCGAGCGCGGGAATCGCACCTTCCCGGGTCTCGCGGTAGTCGACCAGCGCGTGCACGAGGCGATAGAGACGGCTCAACTCGTCGATCGGCTTGGCCGCGAAGGCCGCCTTGTCCAGAAAGTGCTTGTAGCCGTAGATGATCATCCCGAATTGCGTCCCCCAGTCGCCGAGATGATTGTCGCTGATCGTGTTGTGGCCGAGAAACTTGAGGATGCGATACAGCGAGTCGCCGATCACCGTGGTGCGGATGTGGCCGACGTGCATCGGCTTGGCGACGTTGGGGGATGAATAGTCGAGGACGATCGTTCGCGGATGCCGTGCCGGCGAGACGCCGATGCGGTCGGCATCACTCGAGGCGGCGGCAAGCTGCTCGACGATCCAATCGTTCTTGAGGCGGAGGTTGATGAAGCCGGGGCCGGCCACTTCCGGCGGCTCGCAGACGTCGTTCAAATCGACGGCCGCCACGAGTTGCTGAGCGATTTCGCGCGGCGGACGCCCAAACTTCTTGCCCAGCGGCATGGCGAAGTTGGCCTGGTAGTCGCCGAACTTGGCGTCCTGCGAGGGGAGCAGCATGCCGAGCAGGTTGGGGAGCTCCGCGCTGTCGACGCCGAGCGATGAGAGGGCCGGGGAAAATCGATCGCGGAGCAGTGCTAAGACATTCATGCCCAATAGATTAGCGAAGATGGTGGGGTTCGTGATACTCGACCCACCCCACATCGCGCCAATTGCTTAAGCTTCCCAGGGGAGGGCTACTCTTTGGGCGGTGCCCCACAGGTCTTCGAGTGCGTAGAAGCGGCGGGTTTCCTCGTCGAATAGATGCAGCACCACCGAGCCGTAGTCGAGCAGCACCCAACGGCTCTCGCTGTAGCCTTCGATTCCCAGCCGCTCGTCGCCGAGCTCGTCTTCGAGCGTGTGGTCGATTTCGTCGGCGATGGCGTGGAGCTGGCGGCGGCTGTTGCCCGTCACCAGAACGAAATAATCGAACTCGGGCGTGAGCGGCTGCATGTCGAGCACGACCACATCCTGCCCACGGTTGTCCACGGCAGTCCGCGCAGCGGCCAGGGCGAGTTGCAGGCTCCGCTGGCGGCGGGTCTCGAGATTCGGCAGGGCTTCGGCGATGGGTGCGACCTTGGTAAACGACACTTCCGACGGTTTTTCTATGATCTGTGTTTGATTTTACCCAGCCTTTGCACGTCCGACGAGTGGCGAGCGGGGCAATTCGCAGGCCGGTATAATGCTTCCCCAATAGCCGGCGAGCTACGCCTCGCCGGACCTGGCTAGGGACGTTTTCGAGGCACCGGCGAGACGTAGCTCGCCGGCTATTTGCTCGAAAGTGATTGGAAAACTGAAGGAGGTGTATTGATGGCCGACTGGATCGAAGCGGGGCAAAAGGCTCCCGCGTTTACTCTGACGGCAGATGATGGGACCAAGGTTCGCCTTTCCGACCTCAAAGGCCAGAGAGTAGTCGTCTATTTCTACCCCCGCGACGACACCCCGGGCTGCACGCGCGAAGCTTGTGCATTTCGCGACCAGCACGCCGCGCTCAAGAAGCTCGGCGTCAAGATCCTGGGGATCAGCACTGATAGCATCGAGAGCCACGGCAAGTTCCGCGACAAGTACCAGCTGAACTTCCCGCTGCTGGCGGACCCGGACCACACGGTCGCCGAAAAATACGGGGCCTGGCGCGAAAAGAACATGTACGGCAAAAAGTCGATGGGCATCCAGCGGAGCACGTTCCTGATCGACGCCGACGGCAAAGTGGCCAAGGTGTGGAAGGCAGTCAAAGTGGATGGACATGATGAGCAAGTCATCGCCGCGATCAAGGAGTTGAAGCAAGGCAAGTAGGAACGAGGAGTCAGGAGCCGGGAGTCAGGAAGCAAAACCGGCTGCGTCCCAACTACTGGCTCCTTTCCTCTGGCCTTCTCAACTCGCGCGCGTGTATAACCGATTTAAAGCTTTCACCCGAGAGAGCGGCGTCGCGCGTCGGCACTCTGGCTGCGGTACAGGCGGGACTAATTTCTCGTCACTCTTCTTTGCTGGCGCGCGCGACGGAGCCGCTGTCAATTCGTCGGAGGGATGTCGATGGATTGCGATCAAGTATTCATGATTCTCACGCGCGGCCCGTTTCCCACCGGCGAAGTCTGGGACGAAGACGTCGAGTCGCACCTGGAAACTTGCGGCGACTGCTGGCGGCTGGCCGAAGCGCTGCGGCCGGCGCTGGAGGTGTTTCAGGAAGCGGTGCCCCCCGCGGAGAGCCGCGATTTGCCGGGCTACTGGGGCGACGCGCGTCCTGGAGCCTCCCTGGTTTCGGAGCTCGCCCGCTCGACGACGCGGCTGGCAACCACGGCGGAAGTCCGCCGGGCCACCCAGGCCTTCGTCGCACAACGCGAGAATTTGCTCGCCACGCGCGTCTCGCCCGAAGTGCTGCGAGCCATGGTGCTCGCCTCGACGCTCACCGCCACGGTGATTGGCGGCGGACTGCTCTACATGATTTGGTAAGGCCGAATCGGCTGCAGTCCGGTCGTGCGGCCTGTGCGGCTCTCGTCAGGCGGTTCGAGCGCCCGTCGCTCCGAGGGATCGCAAAAAAATTTGCCGCGGTCTGGCTTGTAACCTAGGGTTGTGTACCGGATTGGCCGCAGCCGCGCGCTCGCCAACGGACCTCCGGCCCTTTTCCCTCGCCGCCTCTTCCCTCCGGCCTCGATTCTTAGCTGGCAATCTTTCGCAGCTGGTGCTGCGCTTGTTTTGTTCCCACCTTTTTCGAGAACCCACCGAGATGACCGCCTCTGCCACCGACTTTCTCACCGACCAAGACGCCCAAGCGCTAGGCCTGCCGCCTTATTCGCCGGAGACAGCGCTGCGGACGGCCGAGCTCGTCGAGGAGTTTCGCAAGTTGCGGCAGGCGCTCCAGCGGCCGGTGAAGTTTGAACGGCGCGGCTATGGCCGCATCCCGCTGCCGCTGCTGTTGCGATTGACGCCGCTCGATCAGACCGGCCAGCGCATGGACGACCTGGCGACGGTGGTCGTGGGCAAAGACATCTCGCCTCACGGCATCAGCTTTTTCCACGAACACGCGCTGCCGCATCGCCGGGCGGTCGTCGCCTTTGAACATCAGGACGTGGGCACATTCTCGATGGAGATCGACCTCGGCTGGTGCCAGTTCACGGGAGCGGGCTGGTACGTGAGCGGCGGCCGGCTGATCCGCAGCATCGCGCCGGCCGAGAGCCGGCCGTTTTAACGCGAACTGTAGCCGGCCTCTGCGAGGCCGGAGTCGCGATCCGAGGTCGCAGACCTCGGCTACACGCATCATCATTGGGAGGGCGAGGCCAGGTTTTCCGTCGCCGATTGCTGGGTAGCGCAAGACCCATCTTCGGCACGGCAAGAGCCTCGCCCTCCCGACATCTGTGGGGCGCGCGCCGACGTCGCCAGCCAAGGGTGGCTGGCGGTCGAGGTTGAGCCGAGCCCCCAGCACCGTCGAGAACTGTCCGTAATCTTCTGGGGGCTCGCCGACGCTCGATCACCAGCCACCCGATCTCGAACGGGAATAACCGACTCCTTCCCAGGCGAATGGCCTGTTTGTCGCCACCAGAACGGCCGCGGCGGTATGCCAGAACCGCCAAGAGACCTGCGGCCGCGGTGGCGACGTTCTATATTGCTCGTTTTGCCAATCGCGGGTCATTTCAGGAGGCCGGGCCATGAAGTCGTGGAATCTGCGGGGGTGGACGGTGTGTGCGGCCTTTTGGGGCGGACTCTCAGCTGCGGCGGTTCACGCCGAGGAAGCGCCGGCACCAGAGGCGGCAAAAGCTCCGGCCGCGATGTGTCGCTGCCAGGGCGATCGGGGACCGAACTTCCAGCGCATTGAGCAGGTGCTTTCCGAGCCGCTGAAGGCGAGCGGCCTCGATTTCACAGGGGAGCCCTTGGAGAACGTCTTTAACTTTCTGCAGGAAGAATATGGTATTCCGATCCAGATTGACGAACCTGCATTGGAAGATGCAGGCCTGACACGCGACGAACCGTTAACAGTCCAGTTGCGCAACATCTCGCTGCAGTCGGCATTGCGACTGATGTTGAAGACGAAGCAATTGACGTATGTGATTCGGGATGAAGTGATGATCATTACGACCCCCGAAGAGGCCGCATCGCAACTGAGCGCGTGCGTTTATGATGTGCGCGATCTAATCGGTCGGAATCCCGACAACAAAAACCTGACGGCCCTAGCGGAAACTGTCACTAGCTGCGTCGCCCGCGAGACTTGGGCGGTCAATGGTGGCGGCAGCGCTGAGATCAAACCGCTGCAGCAGGGCCTGTTGGTCATCTCGCAGACTCAAGCGGTCCACGACGAAATTGGCAAATTGCTGGCATTGATCCGTGAGACAATCCGTCAGCCGAATCAAGGCGCCTTGAGTGAAGGAATGGGGATGTTGGGCGGACGCGCGGGATTCGGACGCGGAGAAGGAGGCTTTGGCATGGCCGGTGAAATGGGCCGCGGCGGCGAGGGCGGACGGGGCGGTGGCAGGGGAATGGATGGCGAGCCCGGCGTCGGCGGTGCTGGCGGAAGGGGTGGAGCGGGAGGTCGTGGCGGTGAAGGGGGACGCGGCGGCGCGGGGGGCGGCGGATATGGCGGCGAAATGGAAATGGAGCGCGAGCCCGAACCAGCGTCTGCCGGAGATACGCCGTTCGATTGAGTTCGAATCTCGGTTTGCCTTGCGGTCACTTTGGCAGCGGACGATGATGGCGCTATGCGCCTCGGTCCGACCGAAATTCTCGATGAACATGCCGAAGCCTTTTCGGCCCGCTACGCGCGTCTGATCGTGACGGCAATCGATCGACACTGGGTCGACGCGGCCGCCAGCGCAGCGACCGGCTACGCAGCCAGCGTCGTGGGTTGCGACTGCGAAGCGGGCGTCGAACGCTACTTGAAGGCGAGCGAAACCCCCGATGGACGGCCGGGCGCGGCGCTCTTGTTCTTCAATTTCCGGACTGAACAGCTCGCCAAGGCGATTGCCTGGCGCGTGGGCGAGTGCGTGCTGACCTGCCCCACAACGGCCTGTTTCAATGGCCTGAGCGATGCCGAAGAAGTGATTCCGCTCGGTGGCGACACGCGCGAATTCGCCGATGGGTTTGAGGAGCAAGGCACGATTGCGGATTGCGAATCATCTTCCAATCCGAAATCCGCAATCCGAAATCCGAAATTGCCGCTTTGGAAGCTTCCCGTTTGGGATGGTGAATTTCTGGTTGACGCTGTCGCTGGAGTTGGGCTGGGAGTTGCCGGGGGGAATCTGGTGATTCATGCCGATTCACAGGCGACGGCATTGGGCAGCGCGGTTCGGGCGGTGGAGGCTGTCGCTCCTTTAGCCGGCGTCATCACGCCGTTTCCTGGCGGCGTGTGCCGTGCCGGCAGCAAAGTTGGCGGGACGACGAGGCAGGATATCGTCGCCACGATCGATGAAGCGTATTGCCCGACGCTCAGTGATCGAGTGACCACGCAGTTGGTCGCTGGCGCCGAGAGTGCCTACGAGATCATCATCAATGGCATCGACCTGGAAACAGTTCGAGGAGCCATGCGAGCGGCAATCGAGGCGGCGGCAGGGGAGGGGGTGCTGGCAATCGGGGCCCGGAGTTTTGGTGGGAAACTGGGGAAGCATCGGATCGGTCTGCGGGAAGTGCTCGAACTAAAGTAGCTCTCACCCTCCGCGTGCCGCAGCGGACCTGCCAAAACAGTGCTTTTTCAGCGGCAAGTTACGGCACACGGAGTGTGCCGACTACGTTGTCCGCCCCGGCAACACCCTGCTAGACTACTGGGCTTGCCGCGATCGGTTGGTCACGGCAGTATCTTTGCCAGTTCCCAGGTTGCATCGCTATGAGCGCCGAATCGTCCGTCGAGAATTCTTCTCCTTCCATCGAGGCCGCGCCGGTCGACGATCCGAATGCGGGGAGCGATCGCCCCAGCCAGCGGATCAAGATTGGCTCGCAGCGTGAGAGTGCTGCCGAGGAGGAAGCTCCGCAGCCCAAGCCGGTGTTGCCGGTGAAAACCGCGCCGCCGAAGAAAGAGCAGAAGCACTACCCACCGCCGAACATTCGCGACCAGCTCACGCCGGAGCTCGAGGCCGAGTATCTGGCCGCGGTCGGCGACATGTCGTTCAACGATTTGATGGAATCGGAGAGCACGGGGCTGCCGCCGACGGAGCTGGCGCCCGACACGCGGATCACCGGCCGCGTGGCCAAGGTCTACAACGAGGACGTGTTCATCGACCTGCCGAATCGGACGCAGGGCATCGTGCCGCTGCGGCAATTCGAGACGCCGCCGGCCGAAGGGACATCGCTGGAGCTGGTCGTCGCGCGGTTCAACGCCGACGAAGGCTTGTACGAGCTCTCGCTGCCGACCGCCGCGATTGAAGTCGGAAATTGGGAAGACGTGCAGGAAGGGCAGATCGTCGAAGTCACGGTGACCGGCAGCAACAAGGGCGGCCTGGAGTGCCAGATCGCGGGCCTCCGCGGCTTCATTCCGCTCGGCCAGCTCTCGATGTACCGCGTCGAGCACCCTGAGGATTACGTCGGCCAGCGGCTGGCATGCGTCGTCACCGAGGCGAACCGAGATCGGCGGAACCTGGTCTTGTCCCATCGGGCCGTCATGGAGCGTGAACGGGCCGAGAAGCGCGATGCGCTGCTCTCCGAGCTGGCCGTCGGCCAGCTCCGCGAAGGCATCGTCCGCAGCATGAAGGACTTTGGGGCGTTCGTCGATCTGGGCGGCGCCGACGGTTTGATTCATGTGAGCCAGCTCAGCTGGGACCGCGTCAATCATCCGAGCGAAGTTCTCGAAGTCGGCCAGAAGGTAAAAGTTCGCGTCGAGAAGTTCGACAAGGACACCGGCAAGATCAGCCTCTCGTATCGCGAGGTCGGCGAGAACCCGTGGGAGAAAGCCGCGTCGAAGTATTACGTCGGCGCACGAGTCCAGGGGACGGTCTCGCGGCTGATGGATTTCGGCGCGTTCGTGAAGCTCGAGCCGGGCGTCGAAGGACTGATCCATGTGTCGGAGCTGGCGCATGGACGCACCTGGCGGCCGAGTGACGTCGTGAGCGAGGGCCAGGAAGTCGAAGTGAAGGTCCTCTCGGTCGACGCCGAGAAGCAGCGGATCAGCCTCTCGCTCAAAGCGCTGCAGGCGAAGCCACTGAAGCCAGGCGAAGAAAAGAAAGAAGACGAAGACATCCCCCTCCCGGCCGACGCCCCCAAAGCACCGCGAAAGACCAACCAACCGCTCAAAGGCGGCACCGGCCGCCCCAGCGGCGGCGAAAAGTTCGGGCTTAATTGGTAAACCGGGCAATGGGCGGTTCGATCGCATGCGAATTCGCCATTAGCGATCAACTCGCGGCGGTGCTGCAGCCGGTACTCGTTGTTCATGTCGAGCAGTCGCACCGTTCCCCGCCCGATCGGCGTCCGCCCGATAATCTCGCCATCGACGAGTGACATGTGTTCGCTCCACGTCAGTAATCGTGGATTGAAAACGTCGGCGCGCTCGCCTGTCTGCGGGTCGATCGTCGCCAAATTGGGACCCTTGCGGAGATTGCAGCGCGGGCACGCCCAGGCCAGGTTCGTCACGCGATGGTCGGCGTGGTGCACTGTAGCCACCACGTGCTCGACGTGAAATGGCAAGTCCGACACGCTATCCGGAAGTCGGCAGTATTCACTTCGTGCGTTGGCCCGCCGCCGAACGAAATCGCGCGTCGCTGGGTCCATGCGCGGTTCATTCCGGCGTTTCGGAGAGCAGGCGGCGCGCCTTGGCCTTTAGAATCCCGATGGCGTCCCCCACATCGACATATTGCTCATACTCCGCGCGTTCCAGCACGGTGAGCGTACCCTCATTCGCCTTATCGCCGAGTTCCTGTACGCGGGCCACCAACTCGTCGGAAGGTGTCGCCGACAGAATCCGCCGGGCGAGCTGAGGAGTCATCTCTTCGCCAATCGGCTGCAAGTAGGTCGAGAGTAGGTCGGTCGCAGTAGCCATGATGGTCAATTATACCACGCAAGCGCGCCTGACCAGAGACAGATTGAGGGCAGATTCGAGGTTCCTGCGCATCGGAATTCGGCATCGGCTATAATGAAGGGGTCGGTACTTCGGGGCACCACACGGGGCTTTCCATGGAACCTCTCATCGTCGATCCGCGGCTATCGGAGCGGCTGATCGCTGAACGACGCGCTCGCGGCGCAGATCGTTTCGATGAAGTTTGGGAGGGGGTCTACGTAATGGCGCCGGCACCGAGCGATGAGCATCAGGACTTGGCGGGTGGATTCACGGAAGTGTTGCGAACAGTCGTGGACCGCGCCAGGCTGGGAAAGACTCGTCCCGGTATCAACCTCGCCCGTCATCCGCACGACTGGCAGCACGACTACCGAGTGCCTGATGTCACCGTGTTTCTAAATGGGACGCCAGCAGTTTGCGAGGAAACTTTCTGGCACGGCCCGCCAGATTTCGTCGTCGAGATTGTCAGCCCGTGGGACAAGACGCGCGAGAAGCTCGACTTCTACGAAAAGATCGGCACGCGCGAGCTGCTCGTCGTTGACCGCGACCCTTGGCAATTGGAACTCTACCGGCTGCAAGGTTCAAAGCTAATTCGCGTGGCCGACGTCGCACCCGATGACTCCGCGTCGATCCAGAGCCAGGTGCTGCCGATCGAGTTTCGGCTCACATCCGGCCAGCCGCGCCCGACGATCGGCGTCACCACGATCGACGGCCAGCGGAGCTGGACCATCTAGCCGGCAGCTTGGCAAAATCGCGGCCACGCAGCGCCGGCATTCCGCGGCCGCCAGTCCGCCGTTGGCCCGAAACCGGCCCGGCGTCTATACTTAGCGGCTTTCACCGCGAACCTGTTTCCCAGGGCGTAGTCTGTGATATGTCCGTCGCAACGCAGCGCAGTTCTTCCATGCTCACCGTGATCCTCCCCGACGGCAGTCGGAAACAGTTTGATAAGCCCGTCTCGGCGTACGACGTCGCGGCCGACATCGGTCCCGGCCTCGCCAAGGCGGCGATCCTCGCGGAAGTCGACGGCAAACAAGTCGACTTGCGGACTCCGCTGCCGGCCTCCGGCGAAGTGAAGCTGCGGCTCTTGACCAAAAAGGACCCCGAAGCGCTCGCCGTGATGCGGCACAGTGCGGCGCACGTCATGGCCCAGGCCGTGATGCGGCTCCACCAGGGCGTGCAGCTGGCGTTCGGCCCAACCACCGCCAACGGCTTCTACTACGACTTTGCGCTGCCGCAGCCGATCTCCGATGAAGACTTCCCGAAGATCGAGGCGGAGATGCAGAAGATCGTCGCCGCGGACGAGAAGTTTGAGCGGATCGAAGTGCCGCGAGCCGAGGCGCTGCAGCTCTGCAAGGAACTGGGCCAGGAATTCAAAGTCGAGCACATTGAGACCGGCCTCGCGAATGAAGCGGGGCTGTCGTTCTATCGGCAGGGCGAGTTCGTCGATCTCTGCCGCGGGCGGCACATCCCCAGCACCGGCCACATCGGCAAGGCGTTCAAGCTGCTCTCCGTGGCTGGAGCCTATTGGAAAGGCGATGCCTCGCGGCAGCAGCTGCAGCGGCTCTACGCGACCGCCTTCTTCGACAAGAAGGAACTCGACGCCCACCTGACCCAGCTCGAAGAGGCCAAGCGCCGCGACCATCGCGTCTTGGGCAAGCAGCTGGAACTGTTCACGATCAGCCAGACCGTTGGCTCGGGGCTCATCCTCTGGCTGCCCAAGGGCGCCATCATCCGCCAAACCCTCGAAGATTACATCAAGGGCGAGCTCCGCCGCCGCGGCTATTCGGCCGTCTACACCCCGAACATCGGCAAGATCGAGCTCTACCAGATCTCGGGCCACTTCCCTTATTACAGCGACAGCCAGTTCCCGCCGATCGATCTGAGCGAGCGCGAAGGGCAGAAGCCGGGCGAGGGCGAGCGGTACTTGCTCAAGCCGATGAACTGCCCGCATCACATCATGATCTACAAGTCGAAGCCGCGGAGCTATCGCGACCTGCCGGTGCGGCTGGCGGAATTCGGCACCGTGTATCGCTTCGAGCAGTCGGGCGAGCTCTCGGGGATGACCCGCGTCCGCGGCTTCTGCCAGGATGATGCGCACCTCTTTTGCACCGAGGAACAGGTCGCCGAGGAATTCCGCGGCTGCCTGGAGATGACACAAAGCGTGCTCGCTTCGTTGGGCATGGATCGCTATCGCGTCCGCTTGAGTTTCCACGACCCCTCGAGCGATAAATTCGTCGGCTCGGCGGAAACCTGGCAGCGGGCCGAGGCGGCGCTGCAAGCGGTCTGCGAGGCGACCAATTTGCCCGACATGTCGATCGAACGGGGAGACGCGGCGTTCTACGGACCGAAGGCCGACTTCATGGTCACCGACTGCATCGGACGCGAATGGCAACTGGGCACCGTGCAACTCGACTACGTGCTGCCGGAACGGTTCGGCCTGGAATACATCGGGGCCGACAATCAGCCGCACCGGCCGGTGATGATCCATCGGGCCCCGCTCGGCTCGATGGAGCGGTTCATCGGCGTCTTGATCGAGCACTTCGCCGGGGCGTTCCCGCTCTGGCTCGCGCCGGAGCAGGTGAGGGTGCTCACGGTGAGCGAAAAGTCGGAAGAGTACGGCCGCGAGGTCGAACAAAAGCTTAAGGACGCCGGCCTGCGGGTGGGGGGCGATTTCCGCGGCATCAAGCTCAATGCCAAGGTCCGCGAGGCCCAATTGGAGTTGGTCCCGTACATGTTCGTCGTGGGTGAAAAGGACCGTGATGCAGGCAGCGTGGCGGTCCGCGACCGGCTCGAAGGGGACCTGGGCTCGATCCCGCTCGCGGGGGCGATCGCCAAGCTCGAGGCCGAAATCGCCGCCAAGACAGTTCGTCAGGTCGCCGAGGCCGAGCCGCCCGCCGCGGCGGGCGGGGAAACGGTGAACGAGTACTAGTCCGCTACTAGTTGACGAAGCCCCTCTCCCGAGCCGATACTTGTCCTATTCTGCGCCCGCGTCGGCGCAGCGGCGAGCTAGAGTTGTGTTGTGAACCGCCCCGCGTGACAGGCCGGGCAATTCCACGAACCCGATAGGAGACCCAAGCGATAGACCGCAAGAATCAAAGGATCAACGAACAGATCCGCATCTCGCCGATCCGCGTGATCGGCCACGACGGCTCCCAGCTGGGAGTTATCAGTACCGAGGAGGCACTTCAACAGGCTCGCGCAGCAGGGCTCGACTTAGTCGAGGTCGCGCCGACCGAAAAGCCTCCCGTTTGCCGCATCATGGACTTTGGCAAGTTCAAGTACCAACAAAAGAAGCGGCAGCACAAGGGTCACACCCACCACAGCAAGAACAAAGAGCTCCGCCTGCGGCCCAAGATCGGCGACCACGATCTGATGACCAAGATCAACCGCGCCAAGGAGTTTCTGGAAGACAAGGACAAGGTCGTCTTTTCCGTGATCTTCCGCGGGCGCGAAAACGCCCACGTCGACGAAGGCTACAAGGTGGTCGACCGGATCACCAAGGAACTCTCCGACGTGGCGAAGCTGGAACAGAACCCCTCGATGCAGGGCCGGCGGATCGTGTGCATCTTCGCGCCGAAGTAGCCCTTCGGCTAGCCCGCGTGGGCAATTTCACCGCCTTTTTACCCTTCCCGGCCGTCGCGTGTCGCGGTAGGATGTGGGATTCTCGCAATTTTGGAATCCCCTCATGCCTAAGCAAAAGACACACAAAGGTACGAAGAAGCGGTTTCGCTTGACCGCTACCGGCAAGGTGAAGCATCGCTCGGCCGGCACCAGCCACCTGGCTTCGCGGATGACGTCGAAGCGGACGCGGCAACTGCGCGGCACGACGGTGCTCGCCCCCGCGGCGTCGAAGGCCATCAAGAAGGCGCTCAACGGGAATAGCTACTAGGCACATAGCCCCGCCGTCTCGGCGGGGTTGTTTGGGTCCGCCGAGAACGGCAGCCATGTTGGTTCCCACCGACATGGTGAACAGACTTTGTCCCGCCGAGACGGCGGGGCTAAATACAATTTGGCAAGCCTGCCGGGCATGACGTAACTGCTGCACGCGAATCGGTTCGCACGCGGCGGCCTGGGCTGGCATAACATCCGAGGAATTCCTCCGATGCGTACGACGATCGGCGCCGCACGGCGCCGCAAAAAGAATCGCCTGTTTCAAAAGGCGAAGGGCTACACCGGCGGCCGCGGCCGTCTTTACCGCAGCGTCAAGGAAACGGTCATCCGGGCCGAGGCTTTTGCCTTCCGCGATCGCCGCGCACGCAAGCGCGAGTTCCGCAAGCTGTGGATCATCCGCATCAACGCCGCGGTCCGCGAACGGGGCATGCGCTACAGCGAGTTCATTAACGGCCTGTTGAAGGCCGGCATCGAGCTCGACCGCAAGAGCCTCTCGGAGATCGCCATCGCCGATTCGGCCGCATTTGACGCAATCGTGGCCAAGGCGAAGGCCGCGCTGGCATAAGGCCGCGCTGCATCGCCAAGCCAAGGTGGTCTACAATAGCCCGCAAGCTAGGGCTCGAATAGCCGGCGAGCTACGCCTCGCCGGTCCCGGTTTGCGATCGTTTCACTTCGCGGCGCTAACTCCGGCTGCCGGCCTGTCACCGGCCCGCGTAGCGGCCCGGCTATTGCGTTTGAATTGCGATCCGTTTTCTGGCGCTACTTGCGATCATGGCCGACGAAATTCTGCTCAACGAAGCCGCGTACGCCGTCTGGCAGACGGTGAAGGAGCGCGGGCCGATCGAGCTGGGCGAGGTCGTGAAGCTGACGGGGATCGATCAGGCGCAAGTTTCGGCGGCAGCAACGGAGGCGGCTGGCAAAGGATTCTTCGCAATTGAAGATGGCACAGCAGGTTACCGCATCACGCTGGTGGAAGGTGCCAATGAAATCCTTAAGCGCGGCCTGCCCGAACACTTGGCCGTTACCTACCTAAAGGAAGTCGGCGGCGAAGTGCCTATCAATGACTTTCTAGAATGGGCCAAGCCAGCAAATATCGCTCCGAATGAAGTTTTCAAATGGGGCGTTGAGCGCAAGTGGCTGGAACGATTGAAAGGCGATAAGGGGGTACTGATTCGACTAACTGATGAAGGAAGGAAATGGATCGGCAAGAAGACTCTTGATGAAGAACTTTTCGAGCATGTCGCTGATCAAGGCGGCGATTACTCTATCTCGTTGAAGGATGCGAAATACAAGTCGCTTCATGAATCGCCGTTTCTGGCCAAGCGCCCCGAGATTGCGAAATTCAAAGTTCAATCATCTCGAACCCTCTCGCTCACCAGCGAGGGCAACGAGGCATTCAAGTCGCGTGTCAAACAAGTGCTGGAGCGCAATTCGCTTACGCCCGAAGACCTCGAATCGGGTACGTGGCGCGAAATCAAATTGCGGCCGTACGACGTAACGCTCGCCGCCCGCGACGTTTATCCCGCCAAGATTCATCCGCTTCGCAAGATCATCGAGCAGACTCGCCGCGCCTTCCTTGAAATGGGCTTCGCCGAGGTGGTGTCGCCGATGGTGGAGTCGGCGTTTTGGAATTTTGATGCGTTGTTTCAGCCGCAGGATCATCCCGCGCGCGAAATGCAGGACACATTCTACATGCGGCATCCGGCCGAAGTGGCGCTGCCGGGGGAGAAATCGAGCCAGGATGGCTCGGCTATGTCGGGGGTGGTCGAGCAGGTGCGGCAGACGCACGAGGATGGCTGGGAGACGGGGAGCGAAGGCTGGGGTTACAAGTGGAGCCCGGAGCGGTCTCGGCAGGTCGTGCTGCGGACCCACACCACCGCGGCGACGATCCGCGCCCTGGCCAAGAATCCGAATCCGCCGGGCAAGTTCTTCTGCGTCGGCTGGACGTATCGCAACGAGACGATCAGCTTCAAGCACCTGCCGGTGTTCCACCAGGTGGACGGCATCATCATCGACGAGGAGGCAAACCTCGCCTCGCTGATGGGCACCCTGCAAGAGTTCTACTCGAAGATGGGTTTTGGCCGCGTGAAGTTCAAGCCGGCGTTTTACCCGTACACCGAGCCGAGCGTGGACGTGGTCGTGTACATGGAGTCGCGCGGCAAATGGCTCGAGATGGGCGGGGCGGGCATCTTCCGGCCGGAAGTGACGCTGCCGCTGGGCTGCAAACACCCGGTGCTCGCCTGGGGCCTCGGCATCGAGCGGCTCGCCATGCTGCGATTCGGGCTGTCAGACATTCGGGAGTTGTACCGGCCGAGCCTCGACGCGCTGGAAGGGGTGCCGCTATGCCGATAGTGGATACGCACCTGAAGCGCCAGCGAATCGTCTACGGCATTTGCACGGCAGCACTGCTTTTGTTTTCGGGTTTCAGCCTGTACCGGATCAATTGGCCCAACCGATCTGAGCCGGTCGCGTGGGATGAGTATTCGAGTGACAAACGCGATTCGTTGCTCGCGAAGGGCAAGAAGGTCGTCGTTTTTGTTTACGCGGTGTGTGCCGTGGAGAGCGAAATCTCATTTCGCAACTTAGATGCAAGTAAGTTTGTTGAAGCCTGCGGTGGAAACGACTGTGAAGCGCTGTTGTTGCGGTACGACGACTGGAGCGATCCGAGTATCCGCTCCATTTGGGACGACGTCTGGCACACCAAGTATCCCTTCGTTGTGCGGTATTCGCCCGATGCGACGGCAGTTGCATTTGATCCGTATTCGCTAGAGCTGCTCGAAAGACCACGCTACAACAAATGAGTTCATGCGATGCCGATAGTCAGTATTGATTTGGCGTGGCTCAACCGGCTGCTCGGCAAGCCGTATCCGACCGAGACGCTGCGCGAATCGCTGGAGCAAATCGGCTGCGACGTGGAAGACGTCGTCGAGGTGCTGTTGTCGCGGTGCCCGCAGTGCGGGTCGCTCGTCGAAAACCCGCAGGGGCAGGAAGAAGTGAAGGCCTGCGGTTTCTGCGGGTTCGAATCGGACGTTGCGTTCAAGCCGGCAGGGAAGCAGCAGGCGATGCGGCTCGACCTCTTGGCCGACCGGCCGGATTTGTTCGACGTCGGCGGACTCGCGCGAGCGCTCCGCGGTACGCTGGGCATTGAGAGCGGGTTGCCGAAGTATGCGGTGAAGGACTCGGGGCTCACGGTGACGGTCGACAAGTCGCTCGGCGAGAAGTCGAGCTACCGGCCGTTCATCGCGTGCGCGGTGATGACGCTGCCCGCGGTCGACGAGACGAGTCTGATTGCCATCATGAAGCTGCAGGAGAACCTTCACTGGGGCGTGGGCCGCGACCGCAAGCTCTCGTCGATCGGCGTGTACGATCTGGCGACGATCACGGGCCCGATCGCGTATCGCACGATCGACCCCGACAAGGAGCCATTCGTGCCGCTGGGCATGCCGGGCAAAAAAATGTCGGGCCGGCAGATTTTGGAGTCGCATCCGAAAGGGATGGCGTACGCCGAGCTGCTCCAGCCGCTCAAGCGTTACCCGGTGCTCGTCGACTCGAAGGGCCAGGTGCTCTCGATGCCGCCGATCATCAACAGCGACGAAACGAAGGTCAAAAAGGGCACGACGCGCGTCTTCATCGACGTGACCGGCATCAGCCAGGCGGCGGTCGTGAAATCGCTCGACACCTTGGTCTCGTCGCTCGCCGAGATTGGCGGCGCGATCGAGACGGTGACGATCGTCGACGCGGACGGCAAGAAACGGGTGACGCCCGATTTGAAGCCGCGGACCACCGAAGTCGGCCTCGCCGAGGCAAAGCGCTGGCTGGGGCTTCCGCTGGATGAGAAGTCGCTGGCCGAGTCGCTCCAGAAAATGCGATTCGATATCGCACCGGCGAAGACCGGCGGCGGGCGGTTCACGGTGTCATATCCCGCGTATCGCACCGATATTCGCCAAATGGTCGATTTGTTCGAGGACGTGGCGATCGGCTATGGCTACGGCAACATCGAGCCGCGGCTGGTGCGGTCGATGACGGTCGGCACGCCGCGGCCGGAGGAAATTTTGAGCGACCGCGTGCGGCAAGTGCTCATCGGCCTCGGCTACAGCGAGATCATGAGCCTGCCGCTCACCACCGAGGAGCATCAGTTCGAGCGGCTGCGGATCGCCGCGCCGGCGAAGTATGCCGAGGTCACGAACCCGAAATTGAAGGCGTACAACGTTGTCCGCGGGCATTTGCTCGGCGGGTTGTTCGAAGCCCTCCGCGAGAACCGCCGCCGGCCGATGCCGCAGCGGCTGTTCGAGATCGACAACGTAGTGGAACTCGATGATTCGGCCGAGACGGGCGCGGCCGAATATCGCAAGGTGGCGTTCGCCGAGATCGGCCGCGAGAGCGGTTTCGCCACGGCCCGCAGCGTGACCGACGTGCTGCTCCGCGAGCTGGGCTGGCAAGCCGAATATCGCGCGAGCGAGCACCCGACGTTCGTCCCCGGCCGAGCGGCCGAAATTCTCGTCGCCGGCCAGGTGGTCGGCATCCTGGGCGAAGTGCATCCCGAAGTGTTCTACGAAAATTTCGGGCTGTCGTATCCAGTTGCCATGGCCGAGCTGACGCTCCAGCGCGTTTGCTGAATTTTTTCTTTGCGAGCCAGGATGGCTCGGCTATATAGTTCGGCCGTTTCGGCCGGGTGATTGCGGCAGCCACTGGCATCCGGCATGATCCATGCATGGCGGACCAGTCGCTCACAATTCCGGGCTTTCTGACAAAGGCACTCGCACTGTGCGCCGAGGAACCCGCATTCGGCGAAATTCGCAGCGGCCAGCTGCGATGGCGCACG
Organism: Pirellulales bacterium; assembly: GCA_050248495.1. Lineage (GTDB taxonomy): Bacteria > Planctomycetota > Planctomycetia > Pirellulales > Lacipirellulaceae > DASYDU01. Next base: position 54,132 of record JBFWSG010000026.1, read on the forward strand.
TGGCGCGAAATCTCACGCGACGTCGACGCACTAGCCGGCGAGCTACGCCTCGCCGGGGTTGCACCGGGTGACCGCATCGCCCAAGTTTCCGAAAACCGCTACGAATGGATCGTCGTCGATCTGGCGCTCCATTCGCTCGGCGCGGTCCACGTGCCGATTCACGTCACGCTCTCGGGCGAACAGATCGCCGAGCAGATCGCGGCGAGCGGCGCACGGATCGTGTTCTTCTCGCGGACCGAACTACTTTCCAAATTCGCCCCCTCGCTCAAGCACGGCGAAACCCTGTTCGTGCACGACGAATACGACTATGGCCAGGAAAAACCACCGCTCGGTTCTGACGCCAGCCACCAGTCACCAGCCACCAGTCACTCTACCGACCACCTCGCCACGATCCTATTCACCTCCGGCACCACAGGCCGGCCGCGGGGCGTGATGCTCTCGCAGCGAAATCTGGCCTGGAACGCCGCGGCCGCCGCCGACGCTCACGGCACGAGCGACCTGGGGACCCGGATCAACATCCTCCCCTTTAGCCACATCTACGCCCGCACGTGCGACCTCTACACGTGGCTCTATCGCCGGTCGCGGCTCGTGCTCGCCGAAAGCCGTGAGACGTTAATGCGCGATTGCCAACTGGTGCAACCGACCGTGCTCAACGGCGTGCCGTATTTGTTCGAGCGGATTGCCGAACGGGTACGGACGGCGGGGGTGTCGTTGCGGTCGGTGTTCGGCGAACGCATGAAGCAGCTCACCTGCGGCGGGGCGCCGATCGCGCCGGAGGTCGAGGCCTGGTACGAATCCCGGGGAATGCCGCTGCTCCCCGGCTACGGACTCACCGAGGCGTCGCCGGTGATTTCGCTTTCGACGCCGGAGGCGCGGAAGATCGGCACCGTGGGGCGGCCGCTGGCGGAGCTGGAGGTGCGATTCGCGGACGACGGCGAGCTGCTCGTCCGCGGGCCGAACGTGATGCTGGGATACTGGCAGGATCCGACGGCGACGAGCGAGGCGATTCGCGCCGGCTGGCTCCACACCGGCGATCTCGGCAAGCTGGATGCGGACGGCTACCTCTCGATCCGCGGCCGCAAGAAGGAATTGATCGTCCTCTCGACGGGTAAGAAAGTGTCGCCGACGCGCGTGGAAAGCCTGCTCACGGCCTCGCCGCTTCTGGAGCAGGTGGCGGTGTTCGGCGAAGGGAGAGCGAATTTGGTGGCGCTGGTGGTGCCAGCAAAGCGCGAGGGGCAGGAAGCGACCCGCGACGAGTTGGCGGCGGAAATATCAGCGCAGCTGGCCGTGGCGGCGCAGGAAGAACAAGTCCGCAATTTCGTCGTGCTCGAACGGCCGTTCTCGATCGAACGGGGGGAGCTGACGCCGAAGATGAGCCTGTGCCGCGAAGCGATCGCCCGCAATTACGCGGACCAACTAAGGCAGATTTAACCAGGGAGGACAAAGAGAGCACAGAGAAGGCAAGACATCTGATTTGAACAGAAGGAAACAGAGGGAACGAAGTTAAGCACGATTTGATAACTCTGTTTCCTCCGTTTCCTCATGTTCAATTGCTTTTGGATTCTCTGTCCTCTCCGTGTCCTCTGTGGTGAACTAAATACGGTATGGCCAAATTCAAGGTGCTACTGACCGATTACGCCTGGCCCGATCTCGAGATCGAGCAGGCGCTGCTCGCACTTTACGACGCGGAGATCGTCGTCGCGCCGGCCACCGATGAGGCGACGCTCGCATCGCTCGCGCCGTCGATGGACGCGATCATGACCAACTGGGTCGACGTGCGCGCGCCGGTCATCGACGCCGCAAAGAAGTGCCAAATCATCTCGCGGCTGGGGATCGGGCTCGACTGCATCGACGTCGCGCGGGCCACGGAGTTGCGCATTCCGGTAACGAACGTGCCCGACTACTGCCTGATCGAAGTCGCCGAACACTCGCTGGCGCTGCTCATGGCGCTGGCGCGGAAGATTCACATTTTTCAGGCCGATGCGCGGGCCGGCGGTTATGACCTGGCGGCTGGATTCCCGCTGCGGCGGATCGAAGGCCGCACCTTGGGGATCATCGGTCTGGGGCACATCGGCCGGCGCGTGGCAGCCAAGGCCGCGGCGTTGGGGCTCCATGTCGTGGCGGCCAGCCGCTCGAATCACGAGCCCGTCGCCGGCGTGACGCAGGTCGACTTGGATGAGCTTTTGCGGTCGAGCGACTTCGTTTCGCTCCACGTGCCGCTGAGCGACAGCACGCGGCGGTTGATCGACGCCCAGGCGCTCGCAAAGATGAAGCCGACGGCGTTTCTCATCAATACGTCGCGCGGTGGCGTGGTCGACCCCGCAGCGCTCGCGGCCGCCCTGGCCGACAATCGCCTGGCGGGGGCCGCGCTCGACGTCCACGATCCGGAGCCTCCCGACCTCACCAAACCGCCCTACACCGACGCCCGCGTCATCGTGACGCCCCACGCCGCGTTCTATTCGGAGGAGGCGGTGGCCGAGCTGCGGCGGCGGGCGGCCCACCAGGTCGGCATCCGGCTCGCCGGCGGCGTGCCCGAAAACGTGGTCAATCCGGGCGTCTTGGGGCGGTAAGACCTGCGGCAGCGCGGCCGATTATTTTACATTCGGCGCGACCCGCACAACCGGCGCATCTGGCCGCCGTTCTTTTGACCGCCACCCTCGTTCGGCCTATATACCTGTGTCGAAAAGTACGCGAGTACGGCTCGGTCGGACGGTGCGGCACGTTGCGCACCAAGCCCGGCCCTGCGCTCGCGCTGTTGAAGCATTTTCGGCAGTAGAGTTGAACTGAGTTGGGCATGGAAGACAATCCGCAAACACCCTCGACCAATACGCCGCCTGCCGCGCGGACTGCGCAAGCTTTGCGCGAGCTGCACGACCGCGCTCGCGGTGCGCTTGCGGCCCAGCGCGAGCGGATGGGCCAGCTCGAGGCCCAGCTCACTCACCAGCTCGACACGATCGCCGATACGCTCTCCGGCCAGATCGCCGCGCACGGCACCGCTACCGCCAATTCCGAGCAGTCCATGGCGGAAGTGGAACGGTTGCGGACCGAGTTGGAGCAAACCCGCGTCGAATGGAACACCGAGCGCGAGACCTGGCAGAACGAGCGGACGCAGCTGCTGGCGGCCGACAACGACCGGCTGCAGACGATGGAGCAGCGGCAGCGCGAACTCGAGTCGCGCCAGGTAACGCTCGACGAGCGGGCGGCGGAACTCAATCATCAGGACCGCGAGCTGCGGCAACGCCAGGAAGTGGTCGAGTCGCTGGAGCGCGAGTGTGACGAACAGCGGTCGCAATTCACCGCCACCGAAAGCGCGCTCGAAAAACAGCGGTCCGATCTCGCCACCCGCGAAACCGAGCTGGAACAAACCCGGTCGGAATTGGAGCGTGCCAAAGCCGAGCTGGACCAGGCCCGCGACGCACACTCCGCGTCGGACGCCACTTATCAAGAACAGCAGCAGGCATTCGCTGCGGAGCGCGAGGCAATTGCCGCCGAGCGGCTCGCCCTCCAGACGGAGCAAGACCATTGGAAATCGGAACAGAGCTCCTTCGTGGCCGATCGCGAAGCGCTCTCCGCGGAGCGGACCGGCCTCACGGAAGAACGGGCAGCGTTCCAATTGGAGCGCGTGACGTTCGAGGCGGAGCGGGAAGCCTTCAACGAACAAGTGAAGGCTCATTCCTCGACCCATCTCGAAGCCAACGAGGCCACGGCAGCCTACGAAGCGCTCGAAAAGCAGTTCGAGCTGGAGCGCACCACCTGGGAACGGGAACGCGCGAACGTCGACGAGCAGCGCAAGCTGCTGGCCAAGGAGCGCGACAACCTGACCGTGGCGTTGGATGCGGCCCGCAAGGAATTGACGGCCGCGCGCGAATCCGCCGAAGCCGCCGGCGAGCGCGAAGAGCTGCAGCAAAAGTTCGATCTCGCGCTGGAAGACGCCCAGCGGCTACGGACGAGAATTGCCGAGCTGGAACAGGACCTGAGCAGCCGGCCCGCCGCCAGCGAAGGCGATTCGCTGGAGATGGTCCATCTGCGCGCCGAGCGCGACGAGTTGGCGGAGCGGGTCAGCGAGCTGGAGAAGTCGGCCGCCGGCAGCGGTTCGTCGTCGCAAGAGCAGTCGGAACTGCAGCGGCGGTTCGAGCTGGCCGTGGAAGACGTCCGCGACTTGAAGAAACGCAACGCCGAGCTGGAGTCGCAGCTGGCGGCGGCCAAGGCCGCAGGCGGCCCGGCCAATCCGTCAGTCGGCGGCAGCAGCTGGGAAGCGATGAAGCGCAAGATGCTCGCCAACCTCGAAGGCGAAGGCGACGACGTCAACGACGCCCGCGCGGACGAACGCGAGACCATTCAAAACACGATCCGCATCACGGACGACGCGCTCGCGCGCAAAGACCGCGAGATCGCCGAGCTCCAGGCGCAGCTCGCCGAAGGCTCGTCCGTCATGGCCGACGCCGAGGAATCGCTCCGCGAGCTGGTCGACGCCGACCAGGTGATCGCCGAACATCGCGATCGCATCGCCAAGCTCGAAGTCGAAATGCAAGGCAAGCTGCGTGCGGCGGAGCTGGAGCTATCCGTCGAGCGGGCCAAAATCGCCCGCGAAACCGCCCAGCTGGCCGACCTCAAAGCCGAGCTGGAGTCGCAGCGGGCGAACCACCAGGTGGACAGCACGATGCCCGCCGGCGCGGTCGGCGCCCAGCATCCGAAGCGGCGCTGGCTTTCGAAGCTGGGGCTGAGCGGGGAAGAAGAGGGCTAGCAGGCCGAACGCTAATTCGCCTCACAGAAAGCTATTTCACCGTGTCGCTGGCGATGTGGTAGATCGCCCAGTGGCGGCCGTCGACGACGACTTCCTGGATGTCGAAGACTCCCGTCACGGCCACGGGGCGAATGGTGTACTCCGCGGCCTGGCCTTCGTTCATGTCGACCAGGATGCAGTCGAACAGCGCCGCCCCCGGGCCGAAGCAGCATTCCTGGTTGTCGCGGACCAGCACGAATTGCTTGATGCCGCGCTTCTGCGGCGTCGGCAGGATGAACCCGCGAATGCGGATCTGTTTTCCCGCCATGTCTTCGATCGAATCGGGCAGCATGTCGCGGTGAAACGGATCCCCGACCGCAATTTCGAACCGCAAATCGTCGAAGGTCTTGTCGTAATCGCGGTCGCCGGCGGCTTCGAGCACCCTGGTCCGCGCGCCGGGGAGCAGCTTGGGCTTCGGCAGCGCGGGCCTGGCCGCTGCGGTGCTGGCCGTCGCGGTGCTGGTCGTCGGTGTCCCAGTTGCCGCACCTTTTGTCGACGCCGTTCTGGTCGCAGGTAGCGGCTCGGCCGGGGACTCGGAGCTACAACCGACGCTCGCGGCCGCCAGCAGGGATGCAACGAAACACTCGGCGAGGTGGGTCGGCTTCGGCATCGGCTTCAAGACGCTTATTGCACGGCATAGTCCGCCTTCAAGGAGAAGACGGGGTACCCCGGCCCAAGCCCCAGGTTCTCTTCGTTGATCTCGAGGATGCCGCCCATGCGGAGAATGCTCAGCGTATCCTCGACCCGGTGGTTGCTGGTGATCTGCACGGCCATCTGATCGAAGTAGTTCACCTTCGACAGGTCACCGAAGCAGCACTGGTTATTGTCGCGAACCAGGAGGAATCGATCGATCCCAGTTCGCACGGGCGCCGATCCGGGGCGGATAAAACCTTTGATGAAAATGCGCTTGCCGGCCAATTCGCGAACTTCCGGTGGCACCGCGACGCCCGCGCGTTCCTGCTGATCGGTCGGCCGCAGCGTTTCGAAGGCGATCCGTTCGTAGCCGTCGGGAACTTCGGTCGAATAGACGTAGTAGCCGTAGGCGACTCCACTGACCAGAAAGAAGGCCGAGAGCACGAGGCCCGCAATGGCGAGCGGTTTGCCCGTGTATTGATCGCTTTCGCGGCGAATCTTGGCCAGCGAGCGGAGCGATATGAACATGCCGAGGATCGGGATCGGCGTCACCATCAAGCAGTTTTCGAGGGTCGTCGTCGCGGAAATCAGGATCAACGACGAGACCACGCCCAGCACCAGGCCGATGATCGCGCCGGTGTGCAAAGCCCGATAGTGGATCGATTCGTCGACGTCCGTATCGGCAGGAGGTTCGAGGGTCGAGGTAGTCATGGGTTATTAAGCGGATCGAGACAAATAACTATTAATAAATATTATACGGCGCCCCAGCGGAGGATCAGCCAATAGATGGCCATCAAGAGCACCGACGCCGCCAAGGGGACGCCGATCACCAGGGCGCGGTTGTAGATCACAGGAGCAGCAGCGGGCTGCACGGCGGCGGCGACCGCCGGATGGTCGGGTTCCGCGGCGACGGCTGCCTGGTCTTCCCCGGCAGCGGCTACTTGATCCTCTTCGGCGGCCGCAACTGATTGGTCTTCGTCGGCGGCTCCCTCCTCTTCCGATTCGACCAATTCCGCGGCGTCGGAAAAGCCATCGGGAGCGGGAATGTCGCTGGACGCGGCGCTGTCGTCGGTTTGGTCGGCGGCACTGGCTTCGAAGCCGGTCGTGGCCACATTGCCCGACGACTTGCCGTCGGACGCAGCCGCGGCAGGAGTGGCCTGCGGGCGCTGGGCGCCGGTGGCCGGATCGGCGCCGCGGGCGCGGGCCAGGAAGCCGAACGCCATCAAACTGCGAGCCTTCTTCACGCCTTCCGGATCGAGCTGTTCCAACTCGGCCAGGGCGGCCTTCGCCCGCTGGCCCACTTCGCCTTCTTGCTCGCTGGCGACCGTCAGATACGTCACCACCGGTTGGCGAATGTAGCTCTTAGCATCCCCCTCTTTGTACATCTCGGTAAGCCGATCCAGGACCGACCAATCTTCCCAGCGCGACAAATCGGGAACTACCTGGTCGGCAAAATCCGGATTGTCGAGCAGCAGCCGAATCGAAGCGAGCAGCCGCTCCTTCGGAATCACATTCCCCTCTTCGCCGTGGAAACGGAGCGCCATGATCGTCATGTAGGCGTGCGTGTACTCGACCTTGGGGTTTTTGAGGAACCGCTCATCGATCAAGTCGAGGCCATCCGGGCCGCGGAGCGTGAGATAGCAGGCCACGGTCGCATCGAGGCCGAGCTTCTTCTGCCTCTCTTCCATGTCGACCATCTCGGTCCACATGTCGAGCCCCAGCGGGCCGCCGAGCGTTTTGCCGCTGGTCACCAGCGCGTCGAGGATCGGCTTCTTGGCCGAGTAGTCCGAGACGATCATCTGCTCGAGCATCGGCAAATCGGCCTCGCTGCCGCAAACGCCAAGCATCGTCAGGTAGAGCCGCCGCCGGCTGGGGTTCACGTCCGGGCTTTGGATCCACTCGACAATTTTGTCGTGGAACATGTGGCCCTTGAGCTCGTGGACCTGCGCGTAGGGCGCGCGGGCAAACTCGTCGTAAGCGTCCTGGGCCAACAGCGGATCGGCGTTCTCCAGATACTCCTGGAAGAAGCGGAGCCGCTCGCCGCCCACTTTCGGCACGGTCGGCAGCTGGCGAATGTACTTGATCGCCGTCTCGCCCAGCGGCAGCGGCGTGAGCCATTCGAGCGCGTTGTTCTCAACGGCCACGCCGGAGACAAAGAACGTGCGATCTTTCTCATCTTCGCCGAAATAGACGACTTTGATTTCGTCGCCGGCTTTGACGCGGTCATCGCCGCGCAGCACTTCGACGACCTTGAACGTGGCCTTGCCACTGTCTGGATTGGACGCAGCCGGATCGGACGCGGCTGCCTCGTTGTCGGTGTCGGCCGGGACCGGCGCCGCTTCGGCCACCAGCTTGGCCAGCACCGCCGCTGCGGCGCTGTCGATTTCTTCGGTCAGCGTCCGCGACTCGACCGTGCAAAACGGGCAGGCGGACGCCGTGGACGCGGCCAGCAAGAGCAGCACTGCAACCACCGGGCTGCATGCAAGACGACGGAATTTCTGGTGCAACGGGAACATAACGAAACTCACACTCCGGATGCGGCCGGCGGGCCGTGACAGTTCTATTTTATCCCCTGGCCGGGGCCGGCGTCAGCGGCTACCGGCTGCCTGCCAAGGCCTTCGCCACGTCCGTGCGATACGCGGAAACCGCCGGCAGGAAGCCCACAATCGACGCCAGCACCACCAGGGCCGGAATCAAGATCAACTCCTGAGAATCGAATTCGAACAGGCCCAGCGTGACCCCTGTGCGGGCTTCGACATACGGGCTCGCCAGGCCGATCAGCGCATGTCCCAGCAGCATGCCAAGCGCCCCGCCCAGGAGCGACAGCAGGATCGATTCCAACAGCACGATGGTCATCACGGATTGACGATTCGCGCCCAGGGCCCGCATCACCGCGATGTCGTGGCTGCGTTCGTTCATCGAGTTGTAAATGCTCACCAGGATGCTGATCGCGGCGACAATTACGATCAGGATCGTCAGCACCAAGAGCACCAGCTGAATCGGCCCCACGATGTTCTCCAGGAGCCGCGTCACTTCGCGCGATGGGGCCACCGCCTGGGCGATGTGATCCTCGCCCTTGTTGACCGCCGTGTCGAGGACCATCGGGCCCAGTTCGCTGTTGCAGAGCACCAGGATCGAGGTCACCTCGCGTTGATCCAGCGGCAGCGGCTCACGGTGTTCGTGGGCATGGTCGTGCGCGTGATCGTGTTCGTCGTGAGCCGCTTCGCCCTCTTTCTCGTGCGGCGAAAGGGCATGCCCTTCGAGCAGGTAGAAGCCTTCGATGTTGATGAACACCGCGCGGTCGTTGGCGGTACCCGTGGGCTTGAGAATCCCTACCACCTTGAAGCCTTCGTGCTTGTGTCCTTCGGCGCCGATGCCATGCGTCGGGTTGATGACGTCGCCCACTTTGAGTCCCGACTGGGCAGCCACCACCGAACCCACGACAGCCTCGAATGCCGCCTCGCCAAATTCGTCGGGCGGCACTTTGAGAGCGTCTTTCAGATTGCGGCCGCCCGGTTGGAATTCGTACCGCTTCGGCGTGTTGTCGGCGTTCATGCCGTATTCGATCTTGTCGAACAAGTCGGGCGTGGTGCCGACGACGCGAAACATCCGGCCGTTCGGCGCCTGGTAGCTGTCGCCCAGGCACTCGGGGATCGCCACCGCCGTGACGCTGGCGAATTCACCCTTGGTGAACTTCTCGTAGTAGGAATACGGAATCGGGTAGAGGGGCTGGCCCAGGTAATAAACCGTGCTGAGCACCAGTTGCAGCTCGCCCCCTTTTCCGCCGACGATCAAGTGATAGCCCTGCGCATCCTGCGAAAACTGGCGGACCGCAACGCTGTGGATCACCAGCACGCAGATCATCACCGCCACGCCCAGCGCCATCGACAACACGGTGAGCGACGAGGCGAGCGCCCGCTGCTCCATGTTGCGCCAGGCTATTTTCCAGAAGGGCATGGGGAGTTAGGTGCGAGTTTTCGGGTGTCAGGGGCCGGACTAAGCGGCGACGCGGTTGATGTGTTCCAGGTGTTCGACGCGCTCGAATTGGTTCGAGACCTCGTCGGCGTGCGTCACCAGCAGCATCGCCACGTTTTCAGCGGCGCAAACTTCGCGCAGCAAGTCGACAACGTGCTGCTGATGGGCGGGGTCGATGTTGGCGGTGGGCTCATCGGCCAACAGCAGCACCGGCCGGTTCACCAGCGCCCGAGCCACGGCGACCCGCTGCTGCTCGCCGACCGAAAGGGCGGCCGGCTTGTGTGCGAGACGATGCGACAGGCCGACGCGAACCAAAAGGTCCTTGGCCCGCTGCGGGTCGCGCCGCTGGCCGGTGAAGGTCATGCCCAGGAGCACGTTCTCCAGGGCGGAGAAACCGGAGAGCAAATTGAATGTTTGAAACACGAAGCCGATGTGACGGGCCCGAAAGCGGTCGCGGCCTACCTCGGGGATGCGGGTCACGTCCGTGCCGTTGATGTTGATCTTCCCGGAATCGACCGTCGACAGGCCGGCGATGGCATTAAGGAGCGTGGTCTTGCCGCCGCCGCTGCGGCCCCGGATGACGACCTGCTCGCCCCGGGCCACTTCCAGGTGTGGGATGTCCAGGATCGCCAGCGTGCTGCCGTCCGGCTCGCGGTACGACTTCTTCACGTGTTCGACGAGCAGCATAGCGGCGACACCCAAATTAGCGGCCGGGCTTGCCCGGCGCGTTCGCGTAAAGCGTTCCAGTGTAATGCCTTACGCCGCGAAGGCAAGGCGCAAAGCGACACCCGACCACCCCCCTTGGCTTACGCAAGCGTTGCTCGCGCTGTTCGGCATCCCCGCCGGTTCGTCGCTGCCGAATGTACACGCTAGCAGGGAAGGACTTACAACGCGGATCGTGCCGGCTGGTGCGGTGCCCGCAGCCGCACGTCCGCGGAGTAGCGAAATTTACGCGGCTTCAATCGCACAATTCCGCGAGCGGCGCAGAAAAAAGTTCTGCCGCGGCGCGATTGGCACGCCCTCTGCAATAGACACGCGACGGTAGAAGAGTGGGCGACTCGCCCGAGCCGACCGTACGCGGGTGCGTAACTTCCACGGCGGCTTGAGGGTGATCGCCCGGCAGATGAGTCCCGCCCAAAATCGAACTGGAGCCGATTCCGCCGCTTGCAAGTGACGTCACCCGTTAACCGTACGTCGCACAAGCCGGGGAATTGGTTCTAAGGTCTCCCGCCTGAGAAGGCCGACGAGGTTTCCCGCACCTCGTCGGCCTTTCTTTTTGCGCTCTCGCAAAATTGGCTGCACGCAGAAGCTGCGCGCCAAGACGCAAAGGGGAAAAGGACGCCAAGAAAGCCAAGAGCTAATTGCCGTCCCGAAAGGCCCACTTTGGCATCCACGGTTCGTCTTGCGCCGCCATCATGATTTGCGGAGGAGATTCCGCACTGACGATAGCCTCATCGACATATCAGCATGCCTTCCTTGGCGCTCTTTGCCCCTGTGCGTCTTTCCGCGCAAAAGAGTGTTCGGCCGATTACTGCTCGAACGGGTTCTCGTCGCCCGTGCCGAACGAGGATTCTTCTTTGGCGGGCGGGGCGGCTTCTTGGGCGCCGGCGCTGAAGGGATTTTCGGTTGTCGCAGCTGGTTCCTCGGCGGGCGCGTTCACCGCGGGGGCCGTTGCGGGCTGACTTTCGCCCGTCTGCTCAGCCGCGGGCTCTTGTCCTGCGCCGGACGGCGCTTCCGTCTTTGGCGCGGCGCCGTAGTGCGTCGGCTTGTCCGCGCCGATTTCGTGCAGGCATTGCACGAGCCCCGCCTCGGAAATCAGGAACAAGCGGTCCGTTTGATCGTTGACCAGCGCCTTGAGCGAGCCGTCGTTGGCGATGCGGCCGACCGGCGAGCCGTCGGCAATGTTCAGGATGTGAATCGTGCCGAAGCGGTCGACGCCATACACGTGATTTTTGGTCGCCGCGGCGAACTGGTCGATGCCGGGCACTTGCCACTGCGGAAGACCCGTCTTGGCGTCGAGGCAATGGAGCATCGGCTCGTCGGAGGTGAGGAACAGTCGCGTGCCCACGGCCGCCGGAGCACGGTCGGTGGGAAAGCCAGTCATGTACCGCCAGCGCAGCGCACCACTTTCTTCATCGAGGGCGAACAACTCGCCGCTGCGCGTGACGGCATAGATCAGCGGTTCCTGAAAGGCGGCGCGGGCATCGAATTCGTCGCCAGCCTCGAGTCGATAGCGCACGCCGGGCGTAGTCGAGCCGCTGACGTACAGATAACCCCGGTCGGTCGACCAGACGACGCTGTGAGGCGTCACCAGGGGCGCGACCATCGTGTTGCCGTAGGACTGATAGAACCAGCGCTCATATTCCGCCGCATTGGGTTCAAGCGGATAGCCTTCGATCAACCCGGTGAGCGTCGGCACGAACACATGATCTTTGCCGAGTGCCGGGGCCGCGCCCGGTGCGCCGCCGATCTTCCGCTGGCTTTGAATCTTGCCCGACTTGCGATCCAGCAAATACAGCGTCGAGCCGTTGATCACCGCGACGTACTCGCCGTTGGACCCCGGCCCGAGGCTCGGGTAGTTCGGATTGCCGAACTGCGTGGTCCAGAGCGTCTGTCCCGTGTTGGCGTCGAGCGCCTGCAATACGCCGAGGTCCGTGAGAATCAGCAGCTCGTCGTCGGCCAGGACCCAATCGACGACGTGCGACCGCGCCGGGTTCACCTCCGCTCGGGCAAACCAGGCCCGCTTGAGCCCGGCGCTGGCGGCGTCGCCCTGCGAGATCAGCCCGCTGGTGAGCTGCGCGTCAGCCGACGCGGCCAGGCCGCCGGCAATCAACATCCAAACCACGAGTGCCGGCCGTCGGAAACGTATAGCGTAAATCAAGTGCATCTTCATCGTGCGGTTGTCAAGGCTGCGCTAGAGCAATCTGCATCGAACTCGCATCCTTGCATCCCGACCCAGCATCCTGTGGCGCGTCTATTGTACCCACGGGAAAAACCGCGTGCATCCTCCGGTGAATCGACCCCCGCTGGACCGTCTGCCGGGGCATCCCTTAACATTGAACCGTCGCCGCGAGCCGGCAAATCCCCGCTTGTCCGGCCGCGGAGGGCGAAACGCGCGTTGTAGGGGGCGATTCGGACGCCGATACATGGAGCATGGCGCGCGCTCGGTATCTTTTCCAAGAGATAGCGATGCAATCGGGGTCGGATCCCTTCCTACATGAGATGCACCCACGTGGAACAGTGGCAGTCTTGGGATGAGCAACGTCGCCCTCGAGCCCGATACGCGCCAGAAACATCTCTTGCAGGAGATGATCGGGTATCTCAATTTTTCGAGCGGCGCGAGTGACGCGTCCTTTCTGAAGAATCTCGACGCGCTCTCGGAGGGCATCGAACGGCGCGGCGATGCCGAGCTGGTGGCGGTGTTGTGCGACTGGCTGCTCGCGCGGATGAACGAGCTCTCCGGCGCGGGGGGCACATTCGCCGACGTGAGCCAGGCTCGGGCCGTCGTGACGCTGCTGCAAAAGAACCTGCTGCCGGCCTACCGGCAGTTCCACCGCGACTTGCTCTGGCACCAGTCGGACCGCGACCTCTGGCGGCCGCTCTTCTTGGGCCGGGCCTTCGAAGCCATTTTGTCGCAGGGCGGGCCCTGGGATGAATCCGAGCGGATCGTGGCCGGCGCGCTGGACACTCTTAACGACTACATCGGCTACCGCCCGGTCGCGGCGCTCGAGTCGCAGCACATTGAACCGTACGCCCACGAACGCGTGCGGCCGATCCCGCTGTACGTCCGCGGCGTGGGCGTGGCAGGCGGTCCGTACAAAGAATTGATTGCCCAGGCGCTGGCGATTCTGAACAACACGGATTCGGAGATTCGCCGCCAGGCCTGGTTCGATCCGGAGCAGATGGACGAGCTGGCGCTCGATCCTCGGGCGTACGAGTTCGATCACCCGGCCGGCAAACGGCCCAACTATCACTTCGGCCAATGGGATCTGGAGCTGGTCGACAACCGCGGCAACTATCGCCGGTTCGTGCTGCAGCAGATCACGCTCGACGCACTCGTCTCGCGTGTGACGGCACTCGCCGGAAAGGCGGGCACGCGAGAGGAGCTGATGTACGAAGCTGCCGCCGTGCTCGCCGGAACGATCCTGATGGCCTCGGGCACGACCGGCAGCGGGCCCGGCACACACGGCTCCGAGGTCTCGCTGGCCACGCTGCTGCCCCACATCGCCAGCTACCGCGACGAGTTCTATAAAGAACTGTTGGCAAAGGCCGCGGGCGCGCATGGCGATCGACTGCGGGCCGAAGCGCAGCGGACACGGCAGCCGCTCGGCGGCGCCCGCCAGCATCTGAATCACGAGCTTGCGCGGCGGCGGGCCACCCAGATGCAGCACGTGCACCTCTCGCAGCTCTACGCGCGGATGGGTTACGCCGAAGCGGCTCTCGCTCAGGCCCACACCGTGCGAATCGCCTCGGCGCGTATGCTCTGCCAGATTTACTGCCGCCTCACCGCCGGGCACCAGGCGATCGATGCGGAGGAACTCGAACCGGTCGCCCGCTACCTGCCCGAGATCGAAGACCTCTTGCATCGCGGCATCGAGTGCGGAGCGCTGGTCGATCCCTGGAACATCCTCGGTTTCGGCGGCAACTTCAGCTTGTTCCCGGCGGTGGAGAATTCGGTGCATGATTTCCGCGTCGACGATCTGATCGAATTGGTCGATCAGATTCTCGACCTCTGCGCGCGGGCCTGGACCGGCGCCGCGGCCATCGACGACGCCAGGCACGAGCAGATTTTCTCGGCCGCCTTGGAACGCATCGCGCGGTGGTGGGATCGCTACGCCACGGCCAGCGTCAGCGGCGTCAAACGGCTCGTGGCCAAGGAGATCGAAGTCTCGAGCAACCTGGTGGCCGGGGCCCTCAGTGCCTGGCACAAGGCGGGGGCCGCGGCCGGTGACGTCAAGTTCTGGCGCATGTTTGTGGATCAGTTCGACTCGCCCAAGGCGTTTCAGCTGGTGGTCGAGGCCTTGTTGGACCACGGTGACCAGGTGGCTTCGATGGCGCTGATGATGCAGTGGCTCAGCCAGGTCGAGCGGACGCCGCTCGAAGACGGCGACGCGTCGTTCCATCCGCTCGCGCAGCGCTGGTTGCGGACCGTGGAAAGGACCGAAGTCACCACCGGCAGCGATCAATGGCCGCTCGTAGCGCGGATGTTTTCGTTTCTCGAGGCGAATGCCGAGTCGTATTGGAACGTGCCCGAGTTTGAGCTCCGCTCGAATGCCAACGGCGCGACGAACGGAAACGGGGCCGGCAATGCGGGCGACGTCGAATTTCGCCGCGCCGGTGACGAAGAGGACTCGGATCGAGGGGACGATCCCGACGAGCTGTTCAGTGCCGCGTATGAAGACATGATCTATCGCGACAGCACGGACGACGGCGTCGAGGGGAGCATCTTCGAGGACCGCACCAGCGGCAGCAGCGACTTTGAGCTGGAAGAAGAGGCTCAGCGGCTCGGCCGACGGTTGGCGTTCCTGACGACTCTCGCCAAGCTGTGGAAAGAGGCGGCCATCGCGTGGGACGCCATTCGCGTCGAGCACGATCGCCGCGAAGTGTTCGACCTCTGGCAGCAGCACGCGAGCGATTCGTATGCCAAGCTGCTCAGCTTGATTGAGGCGGTGCATGGCTTTGCGATCCGCACCCCCAGCGGCACGCACGAGTCGAACGTCGAATACGATCGTCGACGGATGGTCAAGGACACGCTCGTGGAACAAATCATGTCGACGGCGGTCGAAATGGCCGACGCCGGACGTCTGCTGGCTGCCGCTGCGGGACGCAACATCGGCCGCCCGCACGGCGAAGACGAAGCCGACGATCACACGTCGATCAACGTGCTCCGCTCGGTGCTGGCCGGCGACGGTGGGGCGGTCCGCAAGCATTGGCCCAATTTCATCGACTGGCTCAAGCAGCAGGAATTGCTCTACGTGCCGCTCGCCAAGGGAGGCAAGCCGCGGCGGATCGTGCGGGCCCGCGCACTCGGGCAGCTGATTCAGGACCTGCTCGAATGGTTGCCGCGGCTCGGCCTCGTCCGCGAAACATGCCAATTGCTCGACGTCGCGCAGACGATGGAAGCCGACCATCCCGTCGGTCCCGGGGCCGTCACCGAATACGATCGGCTCTTCACGGTCGGCTACCAGGCGATCGTCCGCTGCCTGGTTTCTTCGGCCGATGATTGGGATGACGACCGGGAATTTATCTCCAGCGACGTGGGGGAAGTCCGCGCGTCGGATAACATGCTCGTCGACGCGCTGCAGGACCTCACCGAAGCCCAGCTCCGCCGCTGGCTCACACACAGCCGCACGTTGCGGCTGAGCGTTGCGGAGCGGCTCACCGATCCGGCCGATTGGAAGAAATTCGTGGCCTTCGTCGAGCGCTACGGCGCGGATTTGTTCACGCAGATGTTCCTCAACATTAGCAACCTGCGGGCCATTCTCCACCAGCGGACATCGGTATGGCTCTCCAGTCTGGAAGAGAACGAAGACGCGCAGGATTTGCGGCTCGTGCGCGAGCTGGGCCAGCAAATCTCGCGCGAAGATGCCGCCCGCTGGCTGTCGATCGCCATCGAGGCGGTCGTCGAAAACTACCGCGAGTACCGCGATTACAACACGACCACGACCCACTCCGACCACGGCGAGATGCTCTACTCACTGGTTGACTTCCTGCGGCTGCGGGCCGAGTACGATCGCGTGGCCTGGAATCTCAAGCCGGTGGTGATGGCTCACGAAATTCTGGTGCGGCAGAACCGGCCGGCCGCGGCCGAAATGTGGCAGCAGGCGCTGTCCGAGCGGACCGCCGAGGCGGCCGACGTCAATCTCGCCCGCTTCGAAAAGCTCTGCGACGAATACGGCATCCGTCTGGCGAGCATCGCCGAGCGACTCAACGAACGCTTCACGCGGCCGCTGGCGATCGATCGGGTGCGGGCGTTGATCAAGCCGGCGATGGATGCGGCGGGCAGCGGCGATCCCGCCGCGTTTGCTGCGCTGGAGCAGGAAATCGAGAGCCTTTCCCGCGAGCCGGCGGGCGCAGGGCTGGATGTGCCCGATTGGCTTTCCGCGCTCGAAGATGAGGTTTCGATGGTCCGCTGCGCCAAGCGTCACCACGAAGCGAGCGACGATGCTCCCCGGCAGCTGCCGCAGGCGCGGCTGAGCTGGGAGGAGCTGCAGCGGCAGCTTGCAAACGACGGGGAATAGGCGATTTGTGCCGATTGCGATAGCGGAATTGGGTTGCGCAGCCGGCCGTCGCGGGTATCGCCGTTTCGTGCGAATTCAGCGGGTTTTTGCGACTGCTCAACCGGGGGACACACAGTTGAGCAGTCGCGGCGCCGCACCCGAGACGAGCCAGGGCAATTCTGTCGCGCCGGCCGCCGCTTGCCCGATTGGACGCCATCCTGGATAGTGACATTTGTTCACACAGCGAGTGGAGCGGCCGTGTCGCAACGACTGGAAAGGAGACCCACGATGCCCGAATTGTTTGCAGCCGACGAAATTTCGACACTCGCGCGGGAAACCGAGCTGCCCTATTCGCTGGAGCTGGAGCTCGTGGTCCGCGACCGCGAAGTGATCGCGGCGCTCGCGGAATATGCCGACGGCCAGGAGCGGAATGACTACGCGCTCGAAGCCCTGAAGATTGGCGTCTTGGCTTTGCGCCACGTGGGCGGGCAGGCGACGGCGGACGCGATCCAGCGCGAGAGCAAGCGGCTGGTCGAAGACATGAATCGGACGCTGGAGCAACACAAGCAGCTCGTCGCCACGCAGCTGGGAAGCACGCTCAAGGAATACTTCGATCCTCAGGACGGGCGTTTCAGCGAACGCGTCGAGCGGCTCGTGGCGAACGATGGCGAACTGTCGAAAATGATTTGCGGCCTGATCGACGGCGAGAATTCGCTCTTTGCGCGCACGATGTTGGCCCACGTCGGCCGCGAGAGCCCGCTCATGAAGCAGCTCGACCCGCAGCAATCGCAGGGGCTGCTCGCGGTGCTCAAGCAAACGGTCGACACGCAGCTCGGGCAGCAGCGCGACCAGGTGCTCAAGGAATTCTCGCTCGACAACAAGAACGGGGCGCTGGCGCGGCTGGTCGGCGAGCTTTCAACGAAGCATGGCGATTTGACCAAGGACCTGCAGACGCGCATTGATGTTGTCGTGAAGGAGTTTTCGCTCAACGAAGAAGACTCCGCGCTGAGCCGGCTGGTGAAGAATGTCGATCGGGCGCAGCGGACGATCACCAGCGAGTTCTCGCTCGACAACGAAACGTCGGCCCTCTCGCGGCTCAAGCGCGAGCTGCTCGAGCTCTTGGCAACGACCGAGAAGAAAAACCAGGCGTTTCAGGAAGAAGTCAAGGTGTCGCTCGCGCGAATCGTCACCACGCGGCAGGAGATCGAGCAATCGACGCGGCACGGCAAGGTCTTTGAAGATGCGATGTGCGAGTTCGTGGCCCGCGAAGCGCAGCACGCGGGCGACGTTGCGGCGCCGACCGGGAGCACCACGGGGCTGATCAAGAACTGCAAGGTGGGCGACTGCGTCGTGGAGCTCGGACCCGACAGCGCGGCCCCCGGCTCGAAGATCGTCATCGAGGCGAAAGAAGAGAACGGCATCACGCTCGCCGCCGCGCGGCAGGAAATCGAGCAGGCGCGCAAGAATCGCGGCGCCGACTGGGGGCTGTTCGTGTATTCGAAGAAGACGGCGCCCGCGGGGCTCGAGCCGTTTCAGCGGTACGGCAACGATTTTGTCGTCATTTGGGACGCCGAAGATGCGGCGAGCGACGTGTTTCTCAAGGCCGGCCTGATCGCGGCCCGGGCCCTCTGTTTCCGGGCCCAACGCAACACGGCCGCGGCGGTCGCCGATTTCGACGCCATCGAGCGGGCGGTGCTGGAGATCGAGAAGCGGGCCGGCAATCTGGACGAGGTCGGCAAATCGGCCGGCACGATCAAATCGGCGAGCGAGAAGATCCTCGAACGCGTACGGATCGACCGCGAAGCGCTCGAAAAGCAGGTGACGCAACTGCGGGAAAAGGTCGGCGAGCTGCGGGATGCGATGAGTGCGGGGAAGTAGTCACGCTGTTGCAGATCGTATTGCCACGACCGTTACCAATCGATCTGATTCCGAAACGGAAAAATATGCCACGAGTGGCTCGACGATCAATGCACGTAAGCCCTCGTGGATTTCTATGCCTTGACTCTCCGGATTGCTGGCCAGGAGATCATCAATCTGGTTGGCCGCGTCGGTAATTGCAGGTCGATTGTTCGACGCTGACCATAGGTCGGCCAACTCTGCCAAGACCTCCGGTCGCCATGACACGGTGTAACGCATCATGAATTCTCAAGCGAGCGAAGATAGCTGAGAACCTGTGCAGTGGTGAGGCCGGGCGCCGGGGATTGCATGCGGCGTTTGATTTCGGCGAGGTCCGACTCCGAGAGTTTCAGTCGACTGTCATAGCCGGCCGCGGGCGTCAGATGACCCAGCATCTTGCCTTGCTCGTCGACGACAACCAGTGGCGCACCGGCCCGCACGATGAATTGGGCTTGTTCTGCGCTCACGGTTAACTCTTGCATCATCGACACCGTCGAATAAGGGCAGGCCTTGAATTTCTGGCAAGGACCGAATCCAACTGCTATTGTACGGTGCCGCGTACAAAAATGCGAGAAAACCTTATCAACGCTCTGCCACTTCGAGTTCCGGCCAGGCCATTTCGTGGTGGGCGGCGTGGACGGTTTTGGCGTCGATTCGTTCGACGCTCGATGCGGCGCCGGCGATGAGCGCGAGGTCGGCGAGGCGGGCGACGTGGCGGGGATTGCCGCCGGTTCGTTCGTAGATTGCCAGCAAGCCGTCGTGATCGAAGACGGGGTCGAAGCGGCCGGCGTCGACCAGCGCGGTTTGGATGAAACCGAGGGTGTCCGCTTCGCTCCAGGGCTCCAGGTCGATTCGCAGGTCGACCTGGTCGCGGAGCGATTCGTTCCAGCGGCCGGCCTGAGTCGGTTCGCCGGCGAGCACCATTGTCCAGCCGGCATC